>CABSNR010000030.1:0-31491 GCA_902479145.1 uncultured Collinsella sp. | reverse complement strand
GAGTTCGTCGGCAGCGTCAGATGTGTATAAGAGACAGCCCCATATTATTGATGACGTCGACAGGCGGGGTGGTTCCCCGCGTACGTGCCATCTGAGTAACCGAGGGGAGGGCGCACATGGGAATGACTGGTGCATACGAGCGCAATCTCGATGCAAAAGGTCGTCTGTCCCTGCCTGCACCCCTTCGCGAGGAGCTTGGAGAGCACGTTCGCGTGTTCAAAGCCCTGGATGTCGATGCTCTGTACGTGTTCTCTGCCGAGGCCTTCGATAAGTGGGTCGAAGGACTCTTCGCGGGTCGTGAGGGCCACGAGGGTTTTAACCCGCGTGACATTAATGACCAGAAGCTCATGAGGGCGATCAACAAGCGCACCACGTCGATGGACGTGGACAGCGCCGGTCGTATCGGTCTTTCCGAGTCTCTCCGCAAGCAGGCGAACCTCGACCGCGAGGTCACGGTTGTGGGCAACTACGACCACCTTGAGGTTTGGGATCGCGCCGCGGCCGATGAGGACGATGACGATGAGGCCCTGCTGGACCTCTTCTTCTCGTAAGGGCAAGGCACGGGTAACGGATGGAGCGTGGGATCTTGACACAAGAATATCGGCATGAACCTGTCATGCTCGGCGAAGTGCTTGAGTCGCTGCGGCTAAAGAGCGGCTCCGTTGTCTGCGATTGCACCCTTGGCGGTGCCGGCCATTCGGTAAAGATGGCCGCGCAGGTGGGGGAGACGGGCCTTTTGCTCGGCGTCGATCAGGACGACATGGCCCTCGAGGCCGCTGGCGCCCGTCTGGACCGCGAGGTTCCCGGCGTTCCGCACCAGCTGCTGAAGGGCAACTTCGGCGACTTGGACGAGCTGCTTTGCTCGGCCGAGGTGCCCGGGGTCGATGGCTTCCTGTTCGATTTGGGCGTTTCGTCACCGCAACTCGATATCCCTGGCAGGGGCTTTTCGTATAACGAGGACGCCCCATTGGACATGCGGATGGATCCGGGCAATAACACCTTAAACGCAGCTGAGGTCATCAACACCTATAACGAACACGACCTCGCCCGGATTCTACGCGTCTACGGCGAAGAGAAGTTCGCCTCGCAGATCGCGCGCGAGATCGTGCGCCGCCGTGAGCAAGAACCGATCGAAACCACCGGCCAATTTGTCGAGATCATCAAGGCGGGTATCCCAGCTGCCGCTCGTCGGCATGGTGGACACCCGGCCAAGAAAAGTTTCCAGGCCATTCGCATCGAGGTCAATCACGAGCTCGATGTGCTCGAACGAGGGCTTGATGCCGCCACCAGGTGGCTCAACCCGGGCGGACGTATCTGCGTCATCTCGTATCACTCGCTCGAGGACCGTATCGTAAAGAACCACTTTAAGGAGATGAGCCAGGGGTGCACGTGTCCGCCGGAGATTCCGGTGTGCGTGTGCGGCAACGTGCCGATACTCAAGGTCATCACCCGCAAACCCTTGGTTGCCCAGCCTGATGAGGTTGAGCGCAACCCTCGGGCGAGATCAGCCAAAATCCGCGTGGCGCAGCGTCTGTAGGCGCGACCGCGCGATATTGGACCTCCCGCTCGCACCATAAACGAAGCTTAAACACACTACCAACGTACTCGGGATGGGAGGCGGCATATCATGGGCTACAACACTTCAAGCGCAGCACTCGCCTATGATATGAACGCCATGCCCGCCTATCGTGAGACGCCGCAGGCCCCCGTTGCTCCCCGTGAGCAGCGCGCGCCGCGCTTTGATGTCTACACGGGCGCGGGCCGTCAGGCAAACCAGGCGGTAAGCCCGGTTTTCATGAGCGTTCTTAAAACGTTTTGCATCATTGCGGCTATCTTCATGACGATCGGCGTCGCCCGCGTGGCGCTCGCCGGCGTTACGGCCCAGGTGCTCAACAGCAACGCCGAGCTTACCAGCACGCTCGAAAAGGCGACCGATGAGAGCTCCGACCTGGAGGTCATGCATTCGGTCTATGGCGCCGACACGCGCATTCGCGACCTTGCGGGCGCTTATGGCATGGTGGAGCCCAGCGAGAGCGTTACACTTGACTTTTCGCAGGATGCAGCCGCGGGCGCCAACGCGACCGCGACCGCTCAGTAGCAAGACGGTAGCTGAGTATGACAAATGACTATCGCCGCGGTTCCGATGGGGGCCGCGGTTCTGGACGTCCCTCGTCGCGGGGACGTTCTGGTTATCAAGGAACGGGTCGGCAATCTTACAACGCCGGGCAGTCCCGTGGCAACGACCCGGCGTCGCGACTTCGCGGCTCGGGCGGCCCTCAAGTGCATAACACCAGGTCGCGCAAGAGTTCGTCGACCGAATGGCTCACAGGCGCACCTCTGCCTCGCCGCAAAGCCGTCATGGGCTTCATCGGGCTTGGCTTGGGCTTGGGCGTCTTTCGCCTTGCCGACTATCAAATTGTCGAAGCCGATAAACTGCGCGAGCGTGCCGATGCGCGCCGCCTGCTTGCGCAGACCCTCTATGCCAAACGCGGCACCATCTACGACCGCAACGGCAACGTGTTGGCGTCGTCGGTCGAATGTCGCAACATCGCCGTGAACCCGCAGCTTGTCGAGGATGTTGACAAGACGGTGTCGGCGCTGGTCAAGGCAACTGGAATCGATAAAAAGACCTGCCGCAAGCTCGTTGAGTCCGATGGAACCTGGGTGTATATCAAGCGCCAGGTGGACGAAGACGATGTTGCGGCGCTGGAGAAGAAGAACCTGCCCGGCGTGCTTTTTGAGCAGGCCATGAAGCGCGTATATCCATACGGCAATCTGGCATCGCAGGTGCTGGGTGTAGTGAATGTAGACAACGACGGCTTGACGGGTCTCGAAAAGCAATACAACAAGCTTCTGACCGGCACGAACGGTTCTCTCGTACGCGAGCGCGCGAGGGACGGCAGCTATATCGCGGGCGGTGCCTATAAAAAGGTGTCTGCGGTCGACGGCGTTGATATCGTGACGACGCTCGACGTCAATATCCAGCGTGCGGCCGAGGATGCCCTGGCAGAGGCAGTTGAGAAGACTAAGTCCAAGAACGGCTCGGCGCTGGTCACCGATCCTACGACAGGCGAGATCTTGGCAGCCTGCTCGTACCCGACTTACGACCAGACCGATCTGGAAAACGCCAAGACCGAGGATATGAACTTGCGCCTGGTCACCGACGCCTACGAGCCCGGCTCGGTTTTTAAGACGCTCGTGGCGGGCGCCGGCTTCGACTTGGGCGTCGTGCGATCGAGTACGTCGTTTGAGGTGCCGGCGAGCATCAAGGTGGGCGACGATACCGTCACCGATGCCGACAAGCGCGACTATGCCATGACCATGGATGTGCGCGAGATGATGCGCCGTTCGTCCAACGTGGGCTTTGTCCTGGTGGGGCGCAAGATCGGTGCCGACGACTTTGCCGCCTATGTGGACAAGTGGGGCATCGGTCACAGCTCCGGTGTCGATTTTCCGGGCGAGAGCCTGGGTATCGTCAAGGAGCGTGACCAGTATGACGGCGCCACGCTGGGCTCGATGAGTTTTGGACAGGCATTGTCCGTCTCGCCGATTGAGATCGCACGTGCCGTGGGCGGTATCGCCAACGGCGGCGTGATGATGACCCCGCACTTCTATAAGTCCAGCAAGGGCGACGAGAAGGACTGGGGCGAAGGCGAGCGTGCGATTTCTGAGGATGCCGCATCCCAGGTGACATCGTGCATGCAGACGGTCGTGTCCGGGGGAACGGGCGTTGGCGGCGCGGTTGACGGCTATGACGTGGCGGGTAAGACCGGTACGGCCGAACGTGCCGACGAGAACGGCGGCTACCTCAAGGAGAACTACATGTCGTCCTTTATGGGCTTTGCACCGGCACAATCGCCCAAGGTGCTGTGCTATATCACGCTCGACGGAACGCCGAGCGGCTCAGATGCCGCTGCGGTGCCGTTCCAGTCCATTATGGCCAACGCGCTCGACGTGCTGGGTATCCCGCACACGAAGTAGGGGGTTACAATCTTTGGGGCGTTGTTTGTTGTCCCATATGAGGGTGTTCACATGCCCTGCACCACGCATGTGCGGCGCTGGGATACAATACGCCGATAGCATTATTAGGTTTACAGGGGAGCTGCAATGATAGAGATCGCCGTCAACAACCTCGCGGCCGCAACAGGGGCCCGAACCGTGACGGGAGAAGCCGATCGGGTATGCCGCGGGTGCGTTATCGACTCGCGCCAGGTCGAGGAAGGGACGATTTTCGTCGCCTTTCCCGGTGAAAACGTCGACGGCAATGATTTTGCTTCCCGTGCCGTCCAGTCGGGTGCCGGCGCCGTCGTGATGACGCGTGAGCCCGAGGCCGAGCTGGTCTCGCTGGCGCAGGACAGGGGCTGTGCCATCCTGCTGACCGATGATCCCGAGGAGTTTCTGCTGTGTTTGGCGCACGCGTATCGCCTGGAGCTTGGCTGCCTGGTCGTTGGCATTACCGGTTCCATCGGCAAGACGACGACCAAGGACGTGCTCGCCGCCGTGCTCGCCAAGCGCTATCGTGTCTGGGCCACCAAGGGCAATTTCAATAACCTGATCGGCATGCCGCTCACGGTGCTTTCCGCTCCGGCCGATACCGAGGTCCTGGTGCTCGAGATGGGCATGAACCATTTCCACGAGATTGAGCGCCTGTCCAAGTCCGCCAATCCCAACCTTGCCATCGTGAGCAAGATCGGCACCTCTCACATCGGCATTTTGGGCAGCCGCGAGAACATCGCCCGCGCTAAGGCCGAGATTGTCCAGGGTATGCGCGCCGCCGGCGACTTCTTGCCACTGCTGGTTTTGGGCGGTGAGGACGACTTTACGCCGTTCATTCGCGATACGTTCGCCCAGCCTGCTGGTATCGATGTGATGCTGGCCGGCGTCTCGGACGATGATGAGGTCCGTGCCCGCGACATTCGTGTTGATGACGAGGGCCGTCCGGTCTTTACGCTCGATTTCGGCCAGGGTGAGACGACCGATACCATGCTTGCCATCCCCGGCGTGCAGTCCGTCCCAAATGCCGTTAAGGCCGCCGCAGTTGCCTATCGCCTGGGCGTGACGCCCGAGCAGATCGATGCTGCCTTTAGAGGCCTCACGATCACCGGTCACCGCCAGGAGATCAAGCGCGCCAAGAGCGGTGCCCGCGTCATCGACGATTCCTATAACGCCAGTGCCGAATCCATGGCTGCTGGCCTCGATCTGCTGTGCTCGCTTTCGTGCACGGGGTCTCGTATGGCGATCCTGGGCGAGATGGGCGAGATGGGCGATGAGGCTCCTCGCATGCATGAGCTCGTGGGCGCCTATGCCGCCGCCAAGAAGCTCGACATGCTGGCGTGCGTGGGTGGTGAGCTGGCCCAGCTTATGGCCGATGCCGCGCGCATGATGGGCATGGACGAGGACCGCATCCAGGTGTTCTCCGATTATCAGCAGGTGCTCGACCGCATGGGCGGCGCGCTTGAAAAACATGATGTTGTACTGGTCAAGGGTTCCCGCTTTGTTGAGCTCGACCGCTTTGTGGAAGGTGTGTGCTAGCCCATGTTCGGCAATCCCTCGTATCCAACGTATCAGGCTTTTTTGGGGCTTGGCATCGCCGCCGCCATTGCGCTGCTGCTCATGCCGTGGTGGATCAAGCTACTCAAGGTCGAGGGTATCGGCCAGCAGGTTCGTGCCGACGGACCCAAGCGTCATTTGGTTAAGCAGGGAACGCCCACCATGGGTGGCGTTGTCATCCTCGTCGCGATCTCGCTGACCTGTCTGCTGATGGGCAAGCTCACCACCGAGCTCGTGCTCGTGCTCCTCGCCACGCTGGCGACCGGCGTGCTGGGCCTGATCGACGACCTGACCTCCGTTACGCATGGGCGCTCGCTCGGTCTGACGCCTCATGCCAAGATGATCGGCCTAACCATTATCTGTGTCACCTTTACGGTGCTCGCCGTCAACTGGTGCGGCGTCGCCCCCGAGATTCGTTTTCCCGGCGGCCTGACGATTGACCTCGGTGTTCTTTCGACCACCATCTGCGGCCTTTCGTTCCCGTGGCTCTACATTGTCTTTTGCTGGCTGATGATCGCCGGTCTTTCTAATGCCGTGAACCTGACCGATGGCCTTGATGGTCTTGCTGGCGGCACCTCTATGATTGCCATGCTCGCCATGGCTGCCATGGCGTTTTTGCACGGAGACGTGAACCTGTCCATCTTCTGCACCGCGTGTGCCGGTGCCTGCTTGGGCTTTCTGTGGTTCAACTGCTATCCGGCGAGCATCTTTATGGGCGATACCGGCTCGCTTGCCCTGGGCGCCGCGTTTGCCTGCACGTCCATCATGACCAACACCGAGGTCGTCTCCCTCATCATCGGCGGCCTGTTTATCGTTGAGACCCTGTCGGTCATGATTCAGGTTGTCTATTTCCACTTTACGCACAAGCGCGTCTTCCTTATGGCGCCCATCCATCATCATTTCGAAAAGAAGGGCTGGGCCGAGACCAAGGTTGTCATCCGTTTTTGGATTATCGCTGCGGCCTTTGGTGCCGTTGGCCTTGCTTTGTTCTTCCAGTTGGGATAGTGGTCTTTCATGCCTCTTGCTGATGTCTTTAGCCTGCTCGTTTTGGGTCAGGGCAAATCCGGTCTCGATGTCGCTCGCTGGGCGCTGGCACATCCCGAGCGCGTAAGCGCCGTTACCGTGTGTGGCGGCGGCACCTCTGAGCCCAATGACGCCACGCGCGCGCTCGAGGCTGCTGGTGCGTCGTTTGTCTATGGGACCGAACAGGTCGAGGGCGCCTATGACGTATGCGTGACGTGCCCGGGCATCTCGGAGTTCTCGGGCTTCTTTAAGGCCGGGCGCGAGCATGCCGCCCAGATTATGGGTGAGCCCGAGTTTGCCTATCGCCTGTCGCCCGATAACTGGATTGCCATCACGGGCACCAACGGCAAGACGACCACCACGTCGCTGACTGATTATCTGCTCAAGGCTGCCGGCGAGGCCAGCGTTGCTGTCGGCAACATCGGCGAGCCGCCGGTCAACGAGATTGACGGCCGAGCCCACAACGAGTGGTTTGTGGCTGAGCTCTCGAGCTATCAGATTGCTACGACCACCGAGCTCCACCCCCGCGTGGCGGTGCTGCTCAACATCACTCCCGACCACTTGGGCTGGCATAAGAGCCATAAGAACTACGCGCTTGCCAAGATTAAACTGTTTGACAATATGGTCGATGACGATCTGGCGGTTGTCGACGTCGAAGACGCCGGCATTCACGAGTTCGATGAGTACATCTACACGCCGGGTCGTCGCATCTGCAAGGTTGCCTTTGACGAGCCTGAGGGCGAGGATGCCGCCTTTGTGCGCGATGGCAAGATGATCGTGCGTCTGAAGGGCGTCGAGACCCCGCTCATCGCTACATCCGAGCTCAAGATCTCGGGCCATCACAATGTTATCAATGCCCTGTGCGCTGCCACGGCTGCCTTGGCGGTCGGTGCCGATGTCGATGGTGTCTGCCGCGGTCTTGCCTCGTTTCAGCCGCTCGAGCACCGCGTGGAGCCGTGTGGCGAGATTGACGGCGTGCGCTACGTCAACGATTCCAAGGCGACCAACACCGATGCGGTCGAGAAGGCGCTGACGGCATTTCCCGATGACGACGTGATCTTGCTGCTCGGCGGCCACGATAAGGGCACGCCGCTCACGGACTTCGCGCGCGTTGTTATGGATAACGTACGCTCGGTCGTCTGCTTTGGCGATGCGCGCGAGCGCTTCACCGCCGCTATGGACGAGGCCGATGTCGATGGCGATGTGGATATCGCCCAGGCGGATGACCTGCGCGACGCCGTGGACGTTGCCCGTTCGCTTTCGAGCCGTGGTGACGTGATCTTACTTTCACCTGCCTGCTCTTCGTTCGATGAGTTCTCGGGCTATGAGGAGCGCGGCCGCGTGTTTAAGGACTACGTGGCTCAGCTTGCCGCTACAGCGAAATCACAAATGGAATAGGGGTTGCGGTGAGAGAGGAGAGCCCCCGACAAGGTATGAGGAGGCCCGACTCGGACCGTGCTTCCTCACGGCGCATCACATCGTGTTCCAGCCGCGGTGGGCAGTCGTTTAGCGAACGCTATATTGCCGGCGTTCCCGCCCGTATCATGCGCCCCCGTTTGATATTCATGGCCTGCTTGTTTACCTTGGTATGCTTTGGCCTGCTGATGGTGTACTCGGCGTCTTCGGTCGAGGCGCTGCACGAGAATGGCTCGGCGACGTTTTTTCTGGGTCGACAGGCCGCGTTTGCCGTGGTCGGTGTTCTGGCGCTGATTGCCATCGTGCGCGTTTTGCCGGACAGCTGGTTTGGGGAGGATGTGCTCAGGATCTTCCTCATCGGCATGATAGGGCTACTGCTTCTGGTGTTCTTGGTGGGCAGCGGCAGCCGTGGCGCCACGCGCTGGCTCAACATCGCCGGTATTCAGTTCCAGCCTTCCGAGTTTTTAAAGCCATTTGCCATTGCGTATTCGGCCATCATGCTTGATCGCTTCTTTTCGCCCGGTGGCAACATCAACGAATTCCTTCGCAAGATGGGCATCTACCTGGGCATTTCGCTCTTTCTGATCTTTATCCAGCCCGATTTCGGTACTGTCCTGATCATCCTGTTGACCCTCATGTGCATGGCGTTGTTTGCGGGTCTCGACCCCAGATTTATCATCGGCGTGCTAATCTTCGGCATTCTCGTGATCGTGATTGCGCTTGTCGCAGAGCCGTACCGTATGGTGCGTATTCAGGTTGCCTTGAACCCTTGGGCCGACGAGTATGGTGACGGCTATCAGGCCACGCTTGCCATCATGGCCTTTGCCTCGGGCGGTCTGTTTGGCCGTGGCATCGGCAACTCAACCATGAAGTACTCGTATCTGCCCGAGGCGCACAACGACTACATCCTGGCCATCATTGGCGAGGAAGTTGGTTTTGTCGGAACCGTGCTGTTCTTCTTGGTGTTTGCGATGCTGATCTACTCGGCGTTTCGCATTGCCGAGCAGGCGACCGATCGTCGGGGCGCGCTTATGGCGTCTGGCTCCGCGGTCATTCTCGCGGTGCAGTTTTTGATTAACGCGCTGGGCATCCTCAACGTGTTTCCCATGACGGGCAAACCGCTGCCGTTTATTAGCTACGGCGGTTCGTCGATCATTGTGTCGCTTATGCTTGCCGGGTTGATCCTGCGAGTTTCGTACGAGAGCGCCCGTCGCGATGAGTACGACCGTCGCCGTGAGAGCTTTGCCGTTATGGATGAGAGTACCGCCGGCGTGCCCCACGTGCGCGGCGAGCGATCTTCGCGTAACGGTTTTACCGTCCTGGATGGCTCTGCGACCGAGCCGGCAGCCCGCCCGCGTCAGCGAACGGCGCCGCAAGGCCGTCCGCAGCGCCCCAGCCCTCGCAACGCGGGCGGCGGATATAATCGAATCGATTTGAACTCGGACCCGTCGGCGCGTCTGCGCACCGACGACCAGGGACCGCGTGTACGAAGGGACTACCATGACCGATAAAATGACCGTTGCTATTGCAGCCGGCGGCACGGCAGGACACATCAACCCCGCGCTCGCCTTGGCCGAAGAGCTGCGTGACCGTGGTCACCACGTTGTGTTCGTGGGCCAGTCGCGCAAGCTCGAGGGTCGTCTGGTCCCCGAGGCTGGGTTTGATTTTGTGCCCATTACGGTCACGGGCTTCGACCGCTCCCGCCCTTGGACGGCGCTGACCTCGCTGTGGCGTGTCAGCAAAGCCAAGCGTGCGCTCGCCAGTCATTTCTCAAAGGTCGGCAAGCCCGATGCCGCCATCGGTTTTGGTGCTTATGTCGAGGTTCCGCTGCTGGGGTGGTGCAAGGGCGCGGGCGTTCCGTATCTGCTGCATGAGCAGAACTCTGTTCCGGGCCTGGCCAACAAGATGATGAGCTCCCACGCCGCCCGCGTGTGCATCTCGGTGCCGGCAGCGCGTTCGGTCTTTGAGCGCGAAGGTGACCCTGACCACGTGCTCATGACCGGCAACCCCGTACGTCGCTCGGTGATCGAGGGCGATCGCGCTCGCGGCCGCAAGGCACTTGGCGTTCCCGAGGACGCTACGCTGCTGCTCGTCTTTGGCGGTTCACTTGGCGCCCAGCACCTCAACGAGCGCGTGGTTTCGCTCAAAAACGAGCTGCTTTCGCGCAAGAACCTCTATGTGTTGCATTCGACGGGTGCCGACGGCTTTGAGGAGACCGAGCGCGCTTTGGCGCTGACGCCCGAGGAGGCGAAGCGTTACCGCGTCCAGCCTTACATCGACAACATGGGCGATATGCTGGCTGCTGCCGATTTGGTGCTCTCGCGTTCGGGCGCATCGAGCGTGGCCGAGATCGCTGCGCTCGCCGTGCCTTCGGTGCTCGTGCCGTACCCGCATGCGACGGCCGACCACCAAACCACCAATGCCCGTTATCTGGTCGACGCCGGGGCCGGCGTGCTCTGCGCCGATGCCGATATCGACGGTTCTGCCTTTGCCGATGAACTGCTGCACCTGGTCGATGACGCGGAGGCGCGCGACGCCATGCGTCAGGCGGCGCGCGGTCTGGCTCAGGATAGGGCCGCCGCTCTTCTGGCGGATGCGGTAGAGGGTTTGCGTTAGTTAGACGGGATATCGTCGGTCGCCCTCGCGCTGATGCGGTAGGTGCGGTACAGTTAACGGGTTACAGGCAGTGTTTACGCAAGGAGTACACGAGCACATGGCTGATTCCCAGACTGCAACCTCCGCGCCCGAGTTTAAGAGCGCCCACTTTATCGGTATCGGCGGCGCCGGCATGAGTGGCATTGCCCTCGTTCTTCACGAGCGCGGTTATGCCGTTACCGGCTCCGACCTTAAGACGTCACGTTATATTCGCCAGCTTACCCGCGCTGGTGTGAAGGTGCATGTGGGCCATGAGGCCGCCACGATCGACGAGGTCAAGCCCGACGTGGTTGTTGTCTCCACCGCTATTCCGGAGTCCAACCCCGAACTCGTGCGCGCTCGCGAGCTTGGTATTCCCGTGTGGCCCCGTGCCAAGATGCTCTCTGCTTTGGGCCACGGCTACACCACCGTCGCTGTTGCTGGCACGCATGGCAAGACCACCACGTCTTCGATGTGCGCCACCATGCTCGACCGCATGGGCCTGGATCCGAGCTTCTTGATCGGCGGCATCGTCGAGGGCTATGACACGAACGGCAAGAACGGCTCGGGCGACTACTTTGTCGCCGAGGCCGACGAGTCCGACAGCTCCTTCCTGTTCCTGAACCCCAACGTGGTCATTGTGACCAACGTCGAGGCCGACCACCTCGATCACTACTCGGGTATCGAGGAGATCGAGGCAACTTTCGCCAAATTCATGAGCCTGGTGGGCGAGGACGGCACCGTCATCGTCTGCGGTGAGGACCCGCATCTGGTCGAGCTCGCCAAGTCGACGGGCCGTCACGTGCTTTCCTACGGCTTTGCCGAGAGCAACGACATCGTCTGCATGCACCCGGATGTCAAGGGCATCCAGAGTGACTTTATCGTTCGCTTTGAGGATGGCACTGAGCATGCCGTGGAGATCAAGAGCAATCCCGGTCGCCACAACATGCTCAACGCCACGGCGGTGCTCACCGTCGCCCATGTCCTGGGCCTTGACATCGACGCCGCCGCCAAGGCGCTCTCGAGCTTTGAGGGCGTCCGCCGTCGCTTTACCCACGTGGGCGATATCGATGGCATCACCGTGGTCGATGATTACGGCCATCACCCCACCGAGATCAAGGCGACGCTTGCTGCCGCTTCGTCGCTGGGCTACAAGCATGTCGACGTCGTGTTCCAGCCGCACCGTTATTCGCGTCTGCAGGCCCTGTGCGATGACTTTGCCGATGCATTTGCCAATGCCGATAAACTGCTGCTGATTGATGTGTTCTCGGCTGGCGAGATGCCCATTCCGGGTGTTACCTCTAAGATGCTCGCCGATACCGTGCGCGCCAAGCATCCTGGCAAGGAGGTCGTGTACTGCTCCAGCCGTCTTGAGCTCAATCAGGAGCTCGAGCAGATGGTGGGCGAGGGCGACTTGCTGCTCACTATGGGTGCCGGTGACGTTACGACCGTCGGCCCCGAGTTTATCGAGTATTTGACTGCCAAGAAAGACGCTTAAGTCTAATGGGTCTGTTTAACGCCGTCATGGCGCTCTCGGGCATGATCGACACGGATGTGATCGAGGACGAGCGCCTTGCGCGTCATACGAGCTATCGTATCGGCGGCAAGGCTGACCTCTTTGTGACGTGCCATAGCTATCATGCCCTCCGCCGCGCCGTGGCTGTGCTCGATCGCGAGCAGGTGCCGTGGGTCATCATCGGCAAGGGCTCCAATCTGCTGGTTGCCGATGGCGGTTATCGCGGTGCCGTCATTTCGCTCGGACGTGAGTTTCAGCGCACGGTTGTTGCCGATGACGGTTGTACGCTGACGGTCGGTGCGGGCGTGATGTTTGCGCGCCTGGTCAACGATGCCCTGTCGCGTAGCCTCTCGGGCCTTGAGTTTGCCGTTGGCATCCCTGGGTCGGTCGGCGGTGCGATATCTATGAATGCCGGCACACGGACCGAATGGATTGGCTCGCTGGTTGAGGATGTCGTAACGTTTGACCCGGCATCCGGTATCAAGCATTATGCGGGGTCCGAGATCACTTGGGGCTACCGCGAATGTAGCCTTCCCCGCAATGAGATCATCCTCGAGTGCGTGCTCAAACTTAAACCGGCACCCAAGGCCGACATTCGCGAGCGCATGGAGCGGTACCTGACGAGGCGCAAGCGTACGCAGCCCATGGGTCGCGCATCCTGCGGGTCGGTCTTTCGCAACCCGCCCGATGCGAGTGTGGGCAAACTTATCGAGGATTGTGGATTAAAGGGTTTTTCGATTGGCGGCGCGGAAGTTTCGCCCGTTCACGCTAATTTTATCGTTAATAACGGAACTGCCTCGGCCGATGACGTTGCCGCGGTTATCAGACATGTGCACGGAAAGGTGAGGGAGGCGTATGGCATCGAGCTCAGACCGGAAGTTAAATTCCTCGGCTTCTAGAGCATCGAAACCCACCTTCCGCCGCGCCGGAGGGCGTTCCGGCGCGCCTGCCAAACCTCAACGCAATACCGTCGCGCACTCTAAGTCTGTCGGGCATGCTCGACAGACCAGTTGTCCGGTTGTCGGCTCGCAGCTCGGCAATCGTCCGGCCGCAAAAAAGTCCTCGCGTCCCTCGCTGACGTCAAAGCCTGTTATGGGCGCCAAGCCTGCCCGTCCCATTGCAACTCCTAAGCCCTCGACGGGAACTAAGGCGGCGCGTCCGGGTCGCACGCTTGGCGCATCGAAACCGCGCTCGCTGACATCGGTGCCGGCTACCGCCAAGAAGCCTTCGGGTAAAAAAGGCGTCAACCCGTTGTCTTCACTTGGGGCGATGGCAAATAAAACGTCAGACGCCGCTTCTCTCGTTACAGGCAAAGGCAAAATCGTGGGCGGCGTTCTGGCCGTCTTGGCCGTGCTCGTCGTCGTTGCCGTCGTGGTGATCAACTCTGGATTGTTTACCGCCACTGATATTCAGATTCAAGGCAGCGAGCATGTGACGAAGCACGATGCTATCCAGCTGATCGATTTGCCCGAGGGAACGTCGCTTTTTAACGTCGATCCCGACCAGATTACCGAGGACCTCAAGCAGAACCCGTGGGTCTCGGGCGTGGATGTCCAGCGTCAGTTCCCGCATACGCTCATCATTACGCCTATGGAGCGCAAGGTCATCGCAATTGCCTATATCAGCTCCGATGACCTTGCCTGGGCCATCGGGGATGATGACACCTGGATCGCCCCGCTGTCGACGTCGGTCGAAGTGGATGACCAGGGCAACGTCATCACGACGGGGCAGGGCTCAAATACCCTGACCGGCATTGATGCCGCGCTGGCGCTCGCTAAGCACTATGGCGCGGTGTTGTTGACTGATGTCTCGGCGGATGTCGCTCCGGTTTCCGGCCAGGCGGTGAGCTCCAAGGCCGTTAAGGCTGGCTTGGATTATGTGCGTGGTTTTTCGAGCGAGTTCTTGGGACAAGTCAAGGATATTTCCACGCCTTCGGTCGAAGCCATCTCGGCAAACCTCAATAACGGCATTGAGGTGTCGCTGGGCGATTCGAACGATATCGTCAAGAAGGAGCGCGTAGTCACCAAGCTGCTTTCGCAGGTAGAGGGCGTAACGTATATCAATGTGCGCTCTCCGGGTAACTATACATTTAGGAACGCTCCGACCTCGTAGCGCTGGTTGATGCTTTGTTGAGGGGCCATACCACGCCGTTTATCTGGTTTGTTTGGTTTTCACGGTCAATTATTTGACTGATACGTTCATAATGTGCAAACATAATACGGTTTACCTTTGCATTTACTTTCAACCTGAAGGTTAATGTGCGCAGGGGTCGACCCATGCTATGGCTATAACCTTTGTTCGGAGGACCGACATGCACGAGACAGAGATCAACAACTACCTTGCCGTCATTAAGGTGGTCGGCGTCGGCGGCGGCGGTACCAACGCGGTCAATCGAATGATCGAAGAGGGCATCCGCGGCGTCGAGTTTGTTGCCATCAACACCGATGCTCAGGCACTCGCGATCTCTGATGCCGATATCAAGGTGCACATCGGCACCGACCTTACCCGCGGCCTGGGCGCCGGCGCCAACCCCGAGGTTGGCCGCAAGGCTGCCGATGAGTCCCGCGACGACATTGCCGAGGCGCTCGCTGGCGCCGACATGGTGTTCATCACCTGCGGCGAGGGCGGTGGCACCGGTACCGGCGCCGCTCCCATCGTTGCCGATATCGCGATGAACGAGGTCGGTGCGCTGACCGTCGCCGTCGTGACCAAGCCCTTCACCTTCGAGGGCCGCAAGCGCAAGAAGAGCGCCGAGGAGGGTATTAAGACCCTCTCCGATTGCGTCGACACCATGATCGTCATCCCTAACGATAAGCTGCTTGACATCGCCGAGAAGAAGACCACCATGCTCGAGGCCTTCGCGATTGCCGATGGCGTCCTTTCCCAGGGCACCCAGGGCATCACCGACCTTATCACCGTCCCCGGTATCATCAACTTGGACTTCGCCGATGTTAAGACCATCATGAAGCAGGCCGGTACCGCCATGATGGGTATCGGTACCTCTTCTGGGGATACCCGTGCCGTCGACGCTGCCCAGCAGGCCATCTCCAGCCCGCTGCTCGAGAGCTCCATCGATGGTGCCACGCGCGTGCTGCTCTCCATCGCCGGTTCCAAGGACCTGGGCATCCAGGAGATCAGCGACGCCGCCGACGTTGTCGCCAACGCCGTCGACCCCGAGGCCAACATCATCTTCGGTACCGTTGTTGACGAGTCCCTGGGCGATCAGGTGCGCATTACCGTCATCGCTACGGGCTTCTCCGACTCCAACGTCAACCGTCAGGACGAGCTCTTTGCTGCTCAGCAGTCTCAGAGCAAGGCCGCTGCCTCCGCTGAGCCGCAACGCACCGCTCCGGCCACCAGTCCGGCTCAGGCCGCTCCGACCCGCAACGTTGGTGGCACCGAGCTTCCTAACTTCGGCAACGATCAGTTCGAGCTTCCCGACTTCCTGAAGCGCGGTAGCTTCTAGTTCGTTTTTCTCAACGACTTGCAAGGGGTGCGTCCGATTGGGCACGCCCCTTTTTTGTTGTGTTTCGCCTTTGTAAACGAAAGCCTCCAATCTCCTTACGTTCCCTTTACGTTTGCTCCTTACCGCTGCGGGTATCCTTTTTGATGAAGTATGCAGCCGTATGGCACGGACTGCTGCGGCGTCGCCGCAATACTTGTGTTATTAGGAGGCTTTAGTATGGCAGCACGTGCGGACAACGTTTCGCGTGTCGACCATGATGGAGTTACGTTGGTGGAGGGCGCGACATCCGATGTTCGCTTTGCCTTCACCGAGCGCGCCGGTGGTGTTTCCGAAGATGCGTACTCCTCACTCAACTTGGGCTCGCATGTTGGCGATGACCCCTTTGCTGTTCAAGAAAATCGTCGTCGCGCGCTCGAGGCTATGGGTGCCGCCGAGTGCGAGCACAACCTGCTCGTTCCCAATCAGGTCCATGGTGACCATATCGTTGCGGTGACCTCGAACGGCGCCGATGACCTTGAGGACGTCCGCGAGCAGATTGCCGAGGGCTGCGATGCCATCGTCTGTACGGCGCATAACGTGCCCGTGCTGCTCTGCTTTGCCGACTGCGTTCCCGTGGTGCTGGTGGCCCCTGGCGGATTTGCCGTGGTGCACTCCGGCTGGAAGGGCACGATTGCACGTATTTCTGCCAAGGCGTGCCAGGCGCTTTGCGATGCTGCCGGCTGCGATGCAAGTGACATCTCGGCCTATATCGGCCCCCATATCTTGGGTGACGAATATGAGGTATCCCAGGAACTCATGGATCGCTTTGCCGCCGAGTTCTCGTGCATCGATGCGAGCACCTCTCGCATGCTCAATCTTTCCGCTGCCATTTGCGAGGCGCTGGTAGATGTCGGTGTCGACGCGGATAATATCGTGGATACCCAGCTTTCGACCGTGCGTCAGAACGACCGCTTTTATTCCTACCGTAACGAGAACGGCACCTGTGGGCGCCATGCTGCGATCGGCGTGATGCTATGAGAAAGATCGTATCGGTCCTGAGCGCCGCTGTGCTTACGCTTACGCTGTGCGCCTGTTCTTCGGGATCTTCTACCTCTTCCATTACCGTCGCCGGCTCCACGACCTGCCTTCCTATCGCCGAGATTGCGGCCGAGGGTTTTAAGGAGGAGACCGGCATCGACGTGCTCGTTTCCGGTTTGGGTTCTTCCGCTGGCATCGAGGCTGTCAGCGCCGGCACGGCCGATATCGCCAGCTCCTCCCGTGGACTCAATGCCGACGAACAGGATCTGGGCCTGACTCCCATCGTCATTGCCCACGACGGTATCGCGGTCATCGTGAACGACGATAACCCGGTCGATAACCTCTCGACCGAGCAGCTCCGCGATATTTACGCCGGCAAGATCACCAACTGGAAAGAAGTCGGTGGCGAGGACCTGAGGATTCAGGTCATCAACCGAGATGAGGCGTCCGGCACGCGTGAGGCCTTTCGCACCATCGTGATGGACGGCACCCCGTTCGATCGCCGCTCGGCCGTTCTTTCGGGCACGGGCCAGGTGCGCGACGTGGTATCTCGTTCGCGCGGTGCCATTGGCTACATTTCGCTGGGCTTCGTCGATAGCCTCAACGCCAAGACCTCGGTCAAGGCCGTCTCGGTCAATCATGTTGAGGCGTCCGAGAAGACGGTCGCGAGCGGCGGCTATCCCATCTCGCGCGACCTTTACTTCTTTGTGAAGGGTGCGCCTTCGCAGCAGGCGCAGGATTACATCGACTACGTGACGTCCGAAAAGATGGACAAGCAGATTCGCGAGGCGGGCTTTATCCCCGTCACCAACGACGAGAAGGGGAGTGAGTAGCATGGAAGCACAGGAAAACTCCCAGACTGAGCAGAATGTTCAGACGCCCAAGAAGCGCGAGCTGGCGCTCGTATCGCGCAGTACCTATATCAAGGAGAAGGCGCTGCAGTGGATCTTCTTTGCCTGCGCGTTCTTGGCGGTCGTTACCGTCATCCTGATTTTTGTCTTTACCACGTACTCGGCGCTGCCCGTCTTTACCGACATCGGTCTGGCGGAATTCTTTAGCTTTACGTGGGCGCCCTCTGAGGGCCACTACGGCATCATGTCGCTGCTTGCCGGCTCAGGTCTGGTGACCGTCGGTGCGCTCGCCATGGGCGTGCCGCTGGGCGTAGGTACGGCCGTGTACCTGGTCGAGATCGCCAGCAAGCGCGTGCGCAAGCTCATCAGCCCTGCCGTCGACCTGCTGGCCGGCATCCCTTCTATCATCTATGGTTTCTTTGGCATGATCATCATTCGTCCGTTTATCGCACAACTGACCGGTGGTCTTGGTTTTGGTGCGCTGACAGCGTGGTTCGTGCTCGCCATCATGATCGTCCCTACCATCACGACGCTTACCATCGATGCCCTCAATTCCATTCCCATGGGCATTCGCGAGGCATCGTATGCCATGGGTGCTACTAAGTGGCAGACCATCTATAAGGTCGTGTTACCTGCCGCCAAGCTGGGTATCGTGGATGCCATCGTGCTGGGTATGGGCCGTGCCATCGGTGAGACCATGGCCGTGCTCATGGTCGTGGGTAACGCTCCGGTTATTCCCGACAGCATTGCGAGCCCCATCTCGACGCTCACGAGCCAGATCGCGCTCGACATGAGCTATTCCTCGGGCCTGCACCGCTCGGCTCTGTTCGGCATGGGCGTGGTCCTGTTTATCATCTCCGCCATGCTGGTGGGCATCGTCCGTCTGATTTCCAAGAAGAGGGGGTAGGCTATGTCCGATTCCGTTGACACGACGGTCGATACGACCTCGTCGCGCGAGCGCATCAAGCGTGCCCTTTCCCACGGTAAGAAGGGCCGTATCAACAAGGACCTGTCAAACAAGATCATGCTCGGCGTGTTCCGCGCCGCGGCCTATATCACCACGCTTGTGCTGGTCGCTATCATCGCCTACGTGGTTGTTAATGGCTTACCGCATATTTCGCTCGACTTTATCTTCGGTTGGCCCCAGGGTGTCAACGCCGAGGGCGGCATTTGGCCTACGATTGTCTCGACCATCTACGTGACGGCGCTCGCCATGCTCATCTGTACGCCGGTCGCCGTGCTAGCGGCCGTCTATCTGGCCGAGTACGCCAAACAGGGCAAGGTCGTCGAGCTCATTCGCTACGCTGCTGACGCTTTGGCCTCGGTGCCCTCCATCGTTATGGGCCTGTTTGGCTACGCCTTGTTTGTCGAGGCCATGGGTCTGGGCCTTTCGATGGTCTCGGCCGCTCTGGCGCTCGCGCTCTTGATGCTTCCCATCGTCATGCGCACCACCGAAGAGGCCATTCGCGCCGTTCCGCGCTATATCCGTTGGGGCGCGTACGGTCTGGGCGCCACCAAGTGGCAGGTTGTCTCCAAGATCGTGCTTCCTTCTGCCTTTGGCCGTATTGCCACCGGTATCGTCCTTGCCATCGGCCGTGCCATTGGCGAGACCGCGGTGGTGCTCTACACCATGGGGCAGGCCATCAATCTACCTATTTCGCCGCTCGATTCCGGCCGCCCCATGACGGTTCACCTGTACCTGCTTGCCAACGACGGCATCAACATGAACGCAGCCTACGGCACCGCGCTCTTGCTGATGGTGATCATTTTGGCCTTCAACCTGTTTGCGCGCTTCCTGTCGCGCAAGCGTCGCTAGTTAAGGAGTCCCATGTCCGTTTATCAGTCCGCTCCCACGCTGGAGCAAGCGGCCATTACGGCCAAGGATTTCAACTTTTGGTACGGTGACTTTCATGCGCTGACGGGGCTCGACCTCAGCATCGCCAAAAACGCCATCACGTCGTTTATTGGCCCTTCGGGCTGCGGCAAATCGACGTTTTTGCGCTGCATCAACCGCATGAACGACCTGATCGAGGGCACGCGCATCGAGGGCACCATGACGCTCGACGGCAACGATATCTATGCCGAGGGTGTCGACCCGGTCGATCTCCGTCGTCGCGTGGGCATGATCTTTCAGCAGCCCAACCCGTTTCCCAAATCCATCTACGAGAATGTCGCCTTTGGCCCTCGTCTGCAGGGCGTGACTAGCAAAAGCGACCTCGATGACATCGTGGAAGAATCGCTCAAGCGCGCCAACCTCTGGAAAGAGGTATCCAATCAGCTCAACAAGGATGGTTTGGCGCTCTCGGGCGGTCAGCAGCAGCGTCTGTGCATCGCGCGCGTGCTTGCGGTGCAACCCGATGTCCTTCTGATGGACGAGCCCTGCTCCGCTATCGACCCCACGTCCGTCTCTAAGGTCGAGGATCTGATGGCCGAGCTGGCGCCCGAGATGACGATCATCATCGTCACGCATTCAATGCAGCAGGCAGCTCGTATTAGCGACTACACCGCATTCTTCTTGCAGGAAGTTGCCGGCGAGCCCGCCACGCTCATCGAGTATGGTCAAACCGACGCGATCTTCACCAGCCCGGTGGACTCGCGGACGGAAGACTATATCACCGGCCGCTTTGGCTGATCGGTGCGACTAGTCCCAAGCCGATCGGACCTGGTCCGGTGCGTATTCACTGTGCGGGCGGCATGACCGCACCCAACTGATTGGAGTGAACCATGCGCAAACTGTTTTCCCGTCAGCTCGTCGAGGCCCGTCACGAGATGCTGAGCATCTATGAGGCCGTCGATCTGGCCCTCCACGATGCCGTGAAGGCCTATGTGACCGACGACCGCAAGCTCGCCACCAAGACCAAGAAGCGCACGCTTTCGATTGACGCGCGCTGCGCCAACCTGGAGGCCGTCTGCTACAACCTGATCGCCACGCAGTCACCGGTCGCCTCCGACTTCCGCCTGCTTCAGACGATCATCTACGTCGACTTTAACCTGCAGCGCATGACCGATAAGGTCTGTCAGATCTGCCGCGCCACGCGTCATATGATCAAGGCTGACATCTCGCTGCCCAAGGAGCTTGTCGGCACGGTCGAGGCCGAGGCTGAGGCCGTCTACCAGGTGCTGGGCTCTTCGCTTTCTGCGCTCGTCACCAATGACATGTCCATCATTTGCAACTTGGCCGTCGAGGACGAGCCGGTGCACGCCGCCTACGAGAAGTTCTTCCGCACCTTTAACCGTATGGATACGGGCGACTTTATGGACGACGACAGCAACTATGACGACCTGCGCCGCGCCATCATGGTTTCGCGCTACCTCGATCGCATCGCCTCGATTTCCATCGATGCCGCCTGCCGTCTGACCTTCCTGTTGACTGGTCAGCGCATGAATGCCGGCGATATCGCCCGCACTGATGAGGATGAGCTCGAGAGCATGCGCGTGCCTTCGGGCGAGGGTGTTATCATGAGGCCCGCCGTCGACGCACGCTACGTTGCCAAGGTGCCCGTTAACGAGGTCAGCGAGGGTCTTCGCTACCTGCTCGATCATCTTGAGGATGAGGACGATGGCGAGGACGACGAGGAGTAAGTAACCCCGTTCGTCGAAAGATTGTAAATACCTAAGTGAGCGCGGCCTTGCACATGCGGGGCCGCGCTCTTGCGTTAGCATGGGACTACTTGTTTGGCTGTCAGCGGAGGCGATTGGCAATGGATAACTATTTGGACTTGATGCGCGCTCGCCGCGAGCAGATTCTGGAACGTTTTTATGCGGCGCTCGATCGCGCAGGCCGTCCCCACGACGCCGCGAGCCTCATTGCCGTGTCCAAGACCGTTGGTGTCGATGAGACCGTTGCCGCCATCCAGGCGGGGTATCGCCATTTTGCCGAGAACCGCCCGCAGGAGCTGGTTCGCAAGCTCACGGGTCTGGCGGAGCATCCGGAGCTGCCCGAGGTGCGCTTCGATATGATCGGCAACCTGCAGACCAATAAGATCAATGCGGTGCTGGGCTCAGCCGAGCTGATTCACTCGGTGGGTTCGCTGCATCTGGCGCAGGCGATCTCGAGCCGTGCTGTCCGCAAGATTGAGGCAGGCGAGCTCGCCGGCCCCCAGCGTGTGCTCATCGAGGTCAATGTGAGTGGTGAGGAGTCGAAGGGAGGCTTTTCGCCCGATGAGATTCGCGCCGCCGCGGGTGAGCTTGCGGAACTTGAGGGAATTTGCGTGCAGGGGCTTATGACTATGGCGCCCCGGGGGAATAAGGATGTGGCACGCCGCACCTTTGCGGGGCTTCGTGAGCTGAGGGATGAGCTGGAGGCGGCGCATCCCGATTTGAACCTGCCTGAGCTTTCCTGCGGCATGAGCGAGGACTTTGAGCCTGCCCTTGAGGAGGGCTCTACGCTCGTTCGCCTGGGCAGGGTAGTATTTAGCCCGGAGTTTGCAGTAAAATAAGGCTCTGAAGTGCGCACTGATTATCGGGGCGCCTGCACTAAACCGCGAGAGGACACAACCATGGGCTTCCTTGACGAGATTAAAAATAAGATGCACCTGGGCGGCCAGCAGGGTTACGACCAGGGTTATGGCCAGGACGATGACTACGGTTACGATGACGGCTATGACGATGGTTATCAGGGCAACGGCTACAGCGGTGCTTCGGGCGAGGGCTTCTACACCCAAGACGAGCCGAGCAACGGCCTGCTTGGTCAGACGCGCCGCGGTGAAGCTGAGTCGGTTGCCGTGTATACGCGCTCCGGTCAGCTGGTCGGCGATGACTCCCGCCATGCCACGACGTATAACCCGCCTTCGCGCTCGCAGGACAGTGTTGCGAGCGGTTATCGTCCTGGTGCCTATGACACGCCGTCGAGCTACGCCGAGAACACCCGCGCCCGTGCCGCCGCTGCACCCGCGCCTGCACCGAGCGATGCCTCGGCCTATGCGAGCAATATCATCAACGCCACGCCGCAGCTGCCGGCCTATGTCCTGCGCCCCGAGAGCTATGACGACGTGGAGACCGTGGTGCGCCGCGTTCGCACCAAGCAGCCTGTCGCACTGATTTTTGTGGGCGTACGCACCGAAGTTGCCAAGCGCGTCTTGGACTTCTCTTACGGCTTTGCCTGCGGTCTGGGTGCCACGGTCAAGGAGGTGGGCGACCGCGTGTTCATGGTGCTGCCCGCCGGTTGCGAGGTCAAAGATTCCGATCTCAAGAAGCTTCGTACCGACGGCTACCTCAAGTAAAGACAAGACGAGGAGATTCCCATCAACATCTACACTATCGTCCAGCTGGTCAACACGCTGTTCAACTTCTATTCCACGCTCATTGTCGTCTACTGCTTTATGACGTGGATTCCCATGAAGCAGGGTGGTTTGCTTCAGGATATTGCCGCGGTGCTTGATAGCGTGTGCGGTCCGTGGCTTAACCTGTTCCGTCGTTTCATCCCGCCGATGGGCGGTATCGATTTTTCGCCGGTCGTTGCGATTATTGCGTTGCAGTTGGTGCAGAGGCTGGTTCTGCAGCTTCTTATAGGTATACTCGTGTAGAACTGACTTAGTAACTTACGTCGGGCGTGTAGCGCCGAGGCGATGAAAAAGGAGACTTGTTATGGCTATTACCCCTGCAGACATCCAGGCTCAGACTTTCTCTGAGGCCAAGCGTGGCTACGATCCTGCCGAGGTCGACGTCTTCTTGGAGACGCTGTCTTCCGAGGTTGACGCTATGCTCGCTAAGATCGTTGACCTTAAGGGTCGTCTGACTGCTACCGAGCAGCAGCTTGCCGATGCACAGGCTCAGCTTGCCCAGGCTCAGGATACCGCCGACCAGGCCGTTCCTGCCGCCCCCGTGGCTGCTCCCGCCCCTGACTTCTCCGCTCAGGAGCGCCAGATTTCCGCTGCCCTGATCGCTGCCCAGCAGACCGCTGAGACCATCGTCAACGATGCCAATGAGAACGCTGAGCGCATCCGCAACGAGGCTGACGCCAAGGCCCGCGAGGTTATCCGCCAGGCTCTGACCGAGAAGCAGGCCGAGCTCGAGGAGATCGATCGTCTCAAGGCTTCCCGTGAGGAGTTCAAGGCCGAGTATCTCAAGCTCATCCAGCACTTTATGGACGATGCCCAGAACTCCTTCCCGGCCGATCTGATGGCCTCTACGCCGGTCGGTTCTGCCGCTTCTCCTGCGGTGACTGTTCCCGCCGAGCCGCTGCCCGTCGCTGACCCGGTTGTCCCCGTGGCCGATCCCTTCGCCCCGATCGACAACTTCGCTGCCGACGACCTGGACTAACATTCGGCCTACAATTTAGTGCCTAGAAAGGATCCGCAGCTTGCGGGTCCTTTTTTATGACTGTGCCGGGGTGCGTAACATAAAAACCGAGCCCTGCACATAGTGGCGCAGAACTCGGCGAACGGGTGAGCGGTCAAGGGTAGGTTTTAAGGCATGTCCCAAAAATCTACTTGAGGAGGAAGTCGGAGAGGGGAATGGTGCGGGCCTCGCGATGCTCGGGATCGGCGATGTGGTCGGCGGGATAGCCACAGACGAGCATGTGATAGGGATAGACGCCCTTGGACAGATTGAACTGCTCTTGTGCCACCTCAGGCTTAAAATGGCATACCCAGCACGTTCCCAGGCCCTGCTCGGTGGCCTCCATCATCATCTGATCACACACGATGGACGTATCGATTTCGCTGGAATTCATCTGATCATACGGGCGCACCCAAGCATTATCGGTAACGCTGCAAATAAGGAAGACAAGCGGGGCCCCAAAGATAGACCCATCACGAGCAAACCGAGGCTGACAAGCAGCAGCCTTCTCCAGAAGCTCAGGCGTATCCAACACCATCACACGGGTTGGATGGTTATTACAAGCAGAGGGAGCAATACGCCCAGCCTCAACAATGGCATCCACCACAGCTTGCTCAACAGAACGATTCTCAAACTCGCGACAAGAATACCGAGACCGAGCCAGATCCAAATACCCCATAACCAAACCCTCCAAAGTCAGCAAATCAATCCAAGGTAAACCAAAGGGTACCCAAACCCCCATCCACCCAAACGCCCACCGAATACCAAAGTGTTCAATTGAGTATTAAAGGCCCCCTCGGCCAACCCCCCATTGCGCTCTAACTATCAGCCAAAGTTCCAATGGCGGTACGTAAGGCGAAGGGCCGGCCACGGTTTACTTTCGAACGACTCTGCTACGCAGCCGGAGTGAGAAAGCAAACCGTGGCCGGCCCTTCGCCGCCGGGACACGTACCCCCAATTAACTGTTCTTCATGACAATCGAATCCACGACATCGGCCACATTCTCGCAGCAGTCGGCGCAGTACTCCAAGAATGCGTAGACGTCACGCCAGGCGATGACCTCGAGCGGGTCCTTGCCGTTGACGTGCAGGTTGCGCATGGCGTTGATATAGAGCTCGTCGGCCTCGGACTCGATCGTGTTGATCTGGATGACGAGTTCGCGCAGGGTCTTGGACTTGCGGTAGTTGGGCAGCTCGACCATCAGGTCTTTCATGGCGCGGCAGGCGTCAGTCACCTTGTGGGCGATCACGATGGCATCGGGATGGATGCTCTGGATGTTGGTGAAGTAGACGCGCTGCACGACGCCCTCGATACGGTCGAGCACGGTGTCGAGCGAGCAGCTCATCAGGTCCAGGTCCTCGCGCTCAAGCGGGGTGATAAAGGCCGTGAGCAGGGCGTCCTCAAGCTCATGGTGCTTCTTGTCAGCCGCATGCTCAATCGCGTGCATCTTGTCGAGCATATCGTGAATCTTCGCGGGATCGAAGTTCTCGAAAATCTGGGTAAGCAGCTCGGCAGCCTGGACGGCAAGGTCGGCGCAGGCGACGTAGTTGTCAAAGTAGAACGAATCGGGTTTCTTTGCCATGAGTGGGTCCTTTCGAGGCGAAGACGGGTGGGCGAAGTATAACGGTCCGGATGGACGCTCGGTTTGACTAGATGAACATCATGAACAGCTTGGCCATGACAAAGCTGATGAGTCCGCAGGCGGGGAAGGTGAAGAACCAGGTGAACATCATGTCCTTGACCACGCCGAAGTTGATGGCCGAAAGGCGCTTGACGGCGCCGACGCCCATGATGGCGCAGGTCTTGATGTGGGTGGAGGACACGGGGATACCGGTAAGGGTGGCAAGCAGCAGATTCGCGGCGCCTGCGAGGTCGGCAGAGAAGCCCTGATACTTCTCGAGCTTAACCATGCTCTGGCCGACGGACTTGATGATGCGCTCGCCGCCCACGCTGGTGCCGATGCCCATGGTTGCCGAGCACAGCAGCATAATCCAGATGGGAATGCCTGCATCGCCGACGCTCGTCTGGCCGCTGGCAAAGGCCACGCCTAAAAAGAGCACGCCGATGAACTTCTGTCCATCCTGCGCGCCGTGCATAAAGCTCATGGCCGCAGCGCTCGCGATCTGAGCGTATTTAAAGAAGACATTGGCACGTCGCCTGTTGGCGGCGGCGAAAAGAATCGAGACGAGCTTGCACAGGACCCAGCCCATGACAAAGCCCAGGCCGATGGAGAGCGCCAGGCCGTAGATGACCTTCATCCACTCGTGGACGTTGACGCTGCTCGCACCGCCGAGGGCGATGGCGGCACCGGTCAGGCCGGCGATAAGGCTGTGGCTTTGCGAGGTGGGGATGCCAAAACGCGACGCTGTGGCGCCGTAGACGACGATGGAGAACAGCGCCGCGCATAGGCAGGCGAGCGCCATGGTGCTGTTTCCGCCAAAGTCGACGATATGTGAGATGGTGTTGGCGACGCTCGCGTTAAAGTGCGTCATGATGAGCACGCCGAGGAAGTTGAATGCGGCGCTCATGAGAATGGCGGCGCGGGCGGGCATGCAACGCGTAGTGACGCAGGTCGCGATGGCGTTGGGCGCGTCGGTCCATCCATTGACGAAGATGGCGCCCAACGCGAGGATCACGGTGACGGCAAGGACTGGGTTCGACACAATTTGGCCGAGGAAGGTTGAGAACGTTACGTCCATATATGGGCTTTCTCGAAGTTTGCAGACACGTTACAAAAACATGATAAATCGTATCACCTCCTGCGGGTCTCTTTACCGAGTTCTGATGGGAGAAGTGAACTTTTTGGCACTAAAATTGAATATTAGCCCTGTTGACCGCGGGTGTTCTTTTTGCTAACACGCCATGCGGACACGTACGATTACTACGACACTCCAAAAACACAGTCTGTTCGCTTTACAACATGCAAACATGCGTTCGATAATAGGAGGCATGGAATATCGACAGACAGACGGCAAAACTCGGCGCGTACACAAGCAGTATGTGGACGTCGTGGCTCGCATCCTCGCGGGCGGACAAGTCGTGCCGGTCACCGTCTGCTGGGTCGACGGACGTTGTTTTACAATCGATGAAATTATCTCGACCACCGGGTTTGGCCTGACGGTCCACGGCATCCGTACGGCGACCTATAAGGTGCGTTTTGGCGGGCACGCGACCGAGTTGTATCTGGAGGACCAGACGCGCGAGCGGGCGGACGGCTCGCAGGCACACGTGATGCGTTGGTGGGTCTGGGCCTTTGATCGCACGCTCGAGGGCGAGCGCCGTAGGTAAGGACGTACGGCATTCGGGTACAATGACAGGAATCTTGTCATCTGCTGCGCCGTCTTTCACGGCGCTTTGTGAAAGGACGAAGTATGAACGATATCCAGGGCTATCAGAACGGCCCCGTCGAGAGCGGCGCAAGCCGCGCCAAGGAGATGTCGCCGCGCGCGTACAATCTTGCCATGTCTGCCCTGATCTTCTTGGGCTTTTGCGCCATGGGCGCCGGCGCCTACTTTACGAGCACCATGTCGTTTGCGCGCATGATGATGAGCGGCGCCGCCCTGCCGCTGGTCTTTGGCTCGTTTATTTTGACCATCGTCGGCATGGTCATGATGTCGGCCGCCGCCAGCAAGCAGTCCGTGGGCCTGTCCCTTGTGGGCTACGTAATCTTTGCGAGTACCTTTGGCCTGACCGCGTCGTTTGGCCTTGCCAACTACGACCTGCCCACCATCAACACTGCCTTTATCGCCACGGCCGCCATCACCTTTGTCTTTGGCGCGCTTGGCGTGACCTTCCCCAAGTTTTTCCAGCGTGTGTATGGCATCGGTTTTGGTATTCTGCTCGCCACTATTCTGGTTGAGATCGTGCTGATGTTCATGGGCGTCTCGCAGACCATCACCGACCTGATCGTGATCGTGGTATTCGCCGGCTTTATTGGCTACGACACCTATGTTGCCACGACGGTGCCGCCTACGCTGCCCAACGCCGTGCTCATGGCGTCCAATCTGTTCGTGGACATTATCAACGTGTTCTTGCGCATCCTGAACATCCTTGGCCGTCGCGACTAGTGGCGAATTGCGGCGGTGCTTGCCGTGCGTGTAAATCGATGTGAAAGGCGGTCCTTCGGGGCCGTCTTTTTTGTACGCGGCGGGGTATCATGGATGGGAAAAGCCGATAGCGGCAGAGACCGAGAAAGGTGACCACTTATGGCAGACGTCGACAACAGGAACCGTAACCGCAGGTCCAACCGAGCGGGTCAGCCCAATCCCAAGCGCGAGGCCCGTGCCAAGGCCGCCGAGCGTCACGTGGCAACTGTGTCCGAAGCGTGCGCCAAGGATATCGAGCGTTCGCTTGCCGGTGTTCGCGAGTTTGACGGTATGCCTGCCGGCTTTGTCTCGGCGATGAGGGCCAAGGTTCAGAGTGCTGTGGCCACCGAAGAACAGGTTGCCGAGGACGTCGAGGGCGCGGAGGCTGCCGAGGTCGAGGCAGCGCTCGAGTCCGTCGAGGAGCCTGCCGAGGAAATCGCCGAAGCTGAGTCCGCGCCTGCTGAGGAGCCCGCTCCGGTTCTGCCCGAGGTCACCGTGCTCGATGCCTCCGCCACGCAGGCCATCTTGGACAACGGTCGTGGCTATGCGCAGTTCTGCGACATGGCCGTGCTCGCCTTTGCCTCGTTCACCAACCCGGGCGGTGGCTATATTCAGGGCTATCTGGGCCAGGAGGCCACGCTGTGCGCCGATTCGTATCTGTACAACGTTCTCGATAAGCAGCGCAAATGGTACGGCGAGAACCGTCGCCGCAACATCAACTGCGAGCTTTACCGAAACCGTGCGCTGGTGGTGCCTGCGGTGCGCTTCGACCGCAACCACGTGCATGCATACGCCGACGTGATCGTGGCCGCCGCGCCCAACGTTAAGCGCGCCCGCCAGGAGTATCGCGTGAGCGACGATGCTCTGCTGGATGCCCTGCGCGACCGCATTCGCTTTGTGCTTGCCATCTGCGACGAGCTGGGTCGCGAGAAGCTCGTGCTGGGCGCTTGGGGCTGCGACAACAACGGCTTTGACGCAGAGGCCGTGGCCGAGCTCTTCCGCAAGGAGCTCGCGTCGGGCGACTTTAAGGTCAAGCAAGTCTTTTTTGCCGTGCCTTCTACGCGCTGGGATGAGGATTTTGCCAAGTTCGAGCACGTGCTGGCAAACTTCCCCGAGCGCAACGAGGAGTCCTATGCCCAGGTTGCCGCTCGCGCTGCGGCAGCTCGCGCCGCCGAGCAGGCCCAGGCCGCTACCGAGGATGATGAGGACGAGGACGATTGGCGCAAGTACCTGTAATCGGTGCGTGCTGACAGATAGGTCGAGCCGGCGGGAGAGGCTGCTCCCGTCGGCTTTTTACCGAGCGAGGGGCTTACGATGAAAAACGTTCTATGCTTTGGCGATAGCAACACCTATGGTTACGATCCGGCGGGCATGCGCGACGGCACCGCGGTGCGCTATGCGCGGGATGTGCGCTGGTGTGGCGTGGCCCAACGTGACTTAGGCGAGGGCTGGCATGTAATTGAAGAAGGCCTCAACGGCCGCACGACGGTACGCGACGACATGTGCCATTTGGACACCAATCTTAACGGCATCCGCGCGCTGCCGATGCTGCTCGAGGCTCATAAGCCGCTGGATGCGATCGTTATTATGCTGGGAACTAACGATTGCAAGACGGTCTTTGGTGTGACGGCCTCCGATATTGCCCGTGGCGCCATGGCGCTGATTCGTGCGGTGTGTGCATTTCCCTGGACCAATGCCGCACCCTGCCCGCGTATTCTGCTGATGGCACCTATCAAGATCAAGCCGCAAATCGCCGATGTATATATGACCGATTTTGACGAGCGTTCCGTCGAGGTCTCGGAGCATTTTGGTGAGTACTACGCACAT
Source organism: uncultured Collinsella sp. (assembly GCA_902479145.1). Classification (GTDB taxonomy): domain Bacteria; phylum Actinomycetota; class Coriobacteriia; order Coriobacteriales; family Coriobacteriaceae; genus Collinsella. The sequence goes on along the minus strand of CABSNR010000030.1, from coordinate 1,827 downwards.
GTGGCTGAGCAGTTTGGCTGCGACTATTTGAATGCCGCCGACTTTGCCGAGCCGGGCGATATCGACTATCTGCATATGATGCCCGAAAGCCACGAGAGCCTGGGTCACGCCGTGGCAGCCAAGCTCCAAGAGATGCTCGGTGTGTAGCGCGACCCCAAACCACCGCAAAGGTGCCTGTCTCCTTTGCGGTGGTTTGGGCTGCGAATCTTAATACTGCCACATATGGTTGACGGGGCCGGAACCTTTTCCCATGTCAAAGCCGGCGGCGAGGGCGCCCGTTAGGTAGGCCTTGCCGGCGTTGACGGCGTCGGCAAGATCCATGCCCTGCGCCAGCGCGCAGGCGATGGCGGACGAGAGCGTGCAGCCGGTGCCGTGTGTGTTGTCGGTCTCGATGCGCTTGTGGCGGAACCACGTGGTGAGTGGATCTCCCAGATGGTTGCCCTCGTCATCGAGTGGCGCGGGTTCGGCCAGTACATCGTTGGCCTCGTTGACAAGATGCCCACCCTTAACGAGGGATGCGCAACTAAAGCGGCGGGTGAGGAGCATGGCAGCATTTTGCTGCGTGCGCTCGGAGTCGACCTCGTAGTCGAGCAGGGCCATGGCCTCGGGAATATTGGGCGTGATAACCGTCGCTAGCGGGAACAGGCGGCGGGTGAGCGCCTCGGCGGCATCTTCGGCAATCAGCCGTGCGCCCGAGGTGGCTATCATGACGGGGTCGACTACCACGTTTGTCGCGTTCCAGGCGCTCAGGCGGTCGGCGATAACATCGATAATCTCGACAGAGGAAACCATGCCGATCTTGACGGCGCTCGGGCGGATATCGTCAAAAACGGCGTCAATTTGCGCGGCTACGATATCTGGTGAGATATCCTGCACGGCGGTGACGCCCAGTGTGTTTTGCGCTGTGATGGCGGTGATGGCCGTCTCGGCATACAGGCGGTGCGCCGTGATGGTCTTGATGTCGGCCTGAATGCCGGCGCCGCCGCTGGAATCGGATCCTGCGATGGATAGAACGGCAGGTACCTTACTGCGATCCATGTTCGCTCCCTTGTTCGGTCGGAATCAAATGGGTCTATAAGCCAGCATTATAAAGATGCCCGGGCCGACTCTATGTCGAACCCGGGCGGGCGATGCAATCTTTACGCAAATGCAAGCAAATGTTCACACGTCAACAATTGACAGGCACCAGCTCGCCGCCAGAAGCGGCCGCGGCGACAGGGCTAGTCCTCCATGCCGAGGTCGATCGTGGTGCCCTCGAAAATCTTGTTGACGGTGCGGACGGCACACATCTTGCCACACATGGTGCAAGTGCCCTCGGTGGCGGCGGGGGACTCCTCGTAGCGTTTCTTGCCCGTAACCGGGTCGAGCGCGCACTTCCACATGGCGTCCCAGTCGAGCTTGCGGCGTGCCTGGCCCATCTTGTCGTCCATGTCGCGGGCGTGGGGCACCTTTTTGGCGATGTCGGCGGCGTGTGCGGCGATCTTGGTGGCCATGAGGCCGTCGAGCACATCCTGGGCGTTGGGCAGGCACAGGTGCTCGGCCGGCGTCACGTAGCACAGGAAGTCGGCACCGGAGCTGGCGGAGATGGCGCCGCCGATGGCAGCGGTGATGTGGTCGTAACCCACGCCGATATCGGTCACCAGCGGCCCGAGCACATAGAACGGAGCATTGTGGCACAGGCGCTTCTGCAGTTTCATGTTGGCGGCGATCTCGTCGAGCGCCATGTGACCCGGGCCCTCGACCATGACCTGGACGCCGGCGGCCCAAGCGCGCTTGCACAGCTGTCTCTTATACACATCTGACGCTGCCGACGAACTCTAGGGTGTA
>CABSNR010000029.1:0-32031 GCA_902479145.1 uncultured Collinsella sp. | reverse complement strand
ACGCCGGGCCGACCCGCTTCGGATCGGGCGCTACACCAACTTTCTCGACACTACCTCAGTTGATATCGAATAAGCGGTTAACGACACAATAACCAATAAAACAAATAGCACTCACTGTGTCCAGGGGCATGGACCATCTCCTCCATCCTTCCTGCTCGAGCACGTCAGAGTAACCACCCGGTGAAACCATTGGCCGAGAGCTGCGCCCCCAGTCCCAGGGAGGCGGCCCTCTTGATTAAACTGCTCAGTATTTCGTGCTCACGGGCTCAATTCCCGGTGACCACTTGAGCCACTTCATAGTAGAGAGCAACGGCAATGTCGACGCTGCAGGTCTTAAGAATACGTTCGCAATAGATGTTCCGGCTGTTCACGCCACTGCAGTGAAGCTGACCGGCCTCGGCTTCTATGATCGAATTAAGCACCTGATCGGAGAGCCTACGGATAAGCACCAGCTGTCGATCGTCCCGTCGCTGAGGTGGGGCTCAGCGAACATGTCGGGCGCGGCGTCCGCTAAGATCTACATTGTGGTCCTCATCCTTCTCAAGAACCTTCTTTGTGGTTATTTCAGATTCTAGTGCGAAAGCCGTTTTGCGTCAGGCAGACGTCATCACCCCCCCCCACGCTTACGCCATCTATTTTTTTGTGCGATCCACAGTATAGCTAGCTCACGCTCTTCGCTATCATCAAATTTGCAGGTCTCATATTTGATGTTTCATTCAGCTCCTTAGAATCGATAACCAAATCCCATTGTCCATTTTGGCCCGGCAATGATCGGCAAAGTTGTTTGTTAGGTATACGAAACAATCGATTAACTGGAGTCAAACGCTTAACTCCAAAACATTTCAAACTGACAATTTCGATACAAAATAAAGCTGCCAGTGAATTCAAACAGTTCTCCAAATTAGCTTTTCTAAAATACGTACCACGATCATGTTTCACAGCGTTATAGCTATCCCACCAAGTTAATTTTGCATACATTCCATTTATCCACGCATAAAAAGGTTTGAGTGAAATACTCTGGTTAATCGCAATGTCAACTACCTCATTTACAAAGGCAATATCATTCAAAGCAGACAGGCACTCGAATGCTTCCTTGATATTAGATGGTCTATTTCCGGATCGAAGTTCGACATAATCTTTAAAAACCGAATCAAATTCAGAACAAATCGATAAAAGCATCTTTGCAAATTCAACCGAATAAGTTGAGAAATTATCGTTGCTCAGCTCAACATAATTAAAGGAATTAACAAGCTCTCTTTCAAGAACCAAGTAGTAATCCCAATTTGATAAAGATAAAGTCATAGACAAACAACTCCCGTTAACGTAAATTACATCAAATTATCTTTCGAAATGCCCCCCCCCGTAGATATAGCCATCGCCAGCTCAGGAGTCTACTGACGCCCGATTCAGCTGACAAATAATTGACTATACGGCACTATTAACGGATAACTAGCACTGTTCATCTACAGGAATATCCAGTTTATTCGCCGCGCAAATGCAAAGCTCTTTATCCTCTTGAGTCATCCTGCTCCCAAGAATAACTCGCAACGGCTTGCATGGGCGTTGTACATAATTCATCTCAAGCTCATCTGGCTCTGGTACAAGACGGGCACGATATTCGTTCTCCCGCTCAAACACACTGCCCTTTCTGTAAATTGCCCGTAGATCACTAAGCATGTCATCACTGCTCACATTAAGACCAAGCATCCTAGCAGCAGTCCAAGCAATTTGAGGGTCGCAATTAAATGGTTCGTCATCATATAAAATTGGTAATAATTCAGTGCGCATTCCGTTAGCTATGTTGCAATTGCGAATAGCTTCTCTGTCGTAAGCAAGAACGAAACCCGCTTGGCTTTCGGAATATACATTCCACATATTCGAATCGCTAGGATTGTCCGTTAGGCACAAAATGCGACAACAATTTCGGCAGCTATTCTGATGAACTGGGGCAACAAATCCTCCAACAAATAAGCGCAAATTTTTAACAGCCAAGCGAAAAAGACTAACTTTTCCCTCATCGGATAGTATCTTGAACTCATCTATTCTTGCTGGATTAAAAGGAGCCCCCAGAACCCCTAAAACAAACGCAAGTCGTCTAAAATCAATTTGATTTATTATCTTTAACGCTTGTTCATCATCATTGAGATTACTTTCGATTTCATCTATACCATTCCAGTTATAGATCGGTACCGAGTCGCACTGATCGCTGAAAACCTTTGGATGAGAAAATGTAACAGTCGCGTTTTCTAGATCGGCAAAAGCGTATTCACTTGGAGGTCGATAGCGGTAAAGCATTCGCGGGACGAGAGAAGTCGATAGCGCTTCCAGCTCCTTCTTTGCGGAAACAATGGAGGCGCCATCGTTTTGCTTGGCAACGAGATTAGCCAGCGTCTCCCGATATGTTTCTTTCTGTGTCAAGCTTAGCACCATGTAATATCGCTTCCCGATCTAGCTAAATTAGATGCAGTTGATTTTATCCAGTGCAAAGATACTGAATGCACATACGAAGCAGAAGTCATGTCTATCAACTACCAAAAAATGATTCCGATTGGAACGTACCGGAAATCGTAAAAGCTGCCAACGGATATATTTATAATAGCCTGAGATGACTAGAGATGAAAACATATAGCTATCAAGCACTCTTATCCTCCGATGAAGACGCCAGCTATGACATCAAATTCCCCTCCCTGTCAGGTCGTTTTACCAATGACGGAGCGCCGCAGAGGCTGCAGAAGCAGTCGAGTATGCAGAAAAGATTTATATGAGCGCGTCAATTAAAAAAGCTCTGTTAGACCAGGATTGACACACATCTGTCCTCACGGCGCCATATCGTTAGCCTCGTAGACCGCGGGGCAGCATGAACGCCGAGGACCTGGTAATCGCCTTCAAACGGGACATGGCGAAGCTGAGCGGGACCGAGCGCCGCCGCGCGATTGAGTCCGTCAGGGGCGTAATCCGCACGGCGGCGTTCGACGACGCGGCCGGCTCCGCCTACGAGGTCGAGCGCAGCCGCGTCTGCCTCAAGACCGCCTACACCATGCGCCATAGGCTGATCGAGTGCCTCTCGGCCCACTGCCCCCATTCAGGGTCGGGCGGGGCTGCGGCGGCGAGCTCGATGAGATCCACTTCCCCGAGTCGTTCAAGGGCAAGGGCAACCGCGCGAAGGGGTTGTTCGCGATGCCGCATCGGCATCGTAGAGACGGTAGAATGGTCGCACCGCGATATACGAGGAGGGGTGCAGCCATGCCGTCGAACATACCGGCCACGACGATCCGGGTCGACCCGGAGGTCAAGAGGGAGGCCACCGTCATCCTTGACGAGCTCGGCCTGTCCATGTCCACCGTCGTCAACGCGTTCCTCAGGGCGCTCGTCCGGGAAGGCGGGATGCTGTTCGAGATGAAGGTAAAGGCGCCGGCAATCGACTTGAAACGGTAGACCCTTCACGATTAACCCGACCGATCTTGAGCACATCGCCCCCCTGCCGGATTCAAACCCTGCAAGGGGGCGATAACTTTGCATTTTCAAAATACGATTGGGCTGAATGTCGATACTGGTCTAACAGAGCCTTAGTTTTTTAGATATTGCGTCAATGTCCATTTCGTCTCTTTTAGCGCTGAATACGATGTATCGGGTTCATTTTCTCATGCCTTATAAGGAATATATGAGACGGCTGAATTCGTAGATGCCTGTTGTAAATGAATGTATGTGAGAAAGCTAACAACTACTTAATAAGAGTTGCGTTTGGCATCAGACAACGAAAACCGTTGCATTTTGTCTCATGCAACTAAAAGGGTTGCGTTTGGTATATAGCAACGAAAACAGTTGCATTATGTCTCATGCAACTAAAAGGGTTGCTTTTGGTGTCTAGCAACGAAAACAGTTGTTATAATGCGTAAAAAGTAGCAATTGAGGAGCGACAGATGACGGATTATTCAGTGCTGATGCTGGACATAAAGCAATCGAGAAAGCTAAACGAGGCTCAGAGGCAGAGCGCTCAAGATGACCTTCTTGGAGCGTTGAATTGTGCGAACGCTTTGTTCTACGACTCGTTGGAAAAGCCGCTCATGTTTAGCGCGGGGGATGAGATTCAGGGTATGTTTCGAGACCTCCCTAGCGCATTTCTTGCCTATCGTTATTTACGGATTCTCGTGCAAACGGTTGAGTTGCGCGGGGGGATAGGGATTGGCTCCTGGACGACTCGAACGGAATCCTCTCTTTCAACTGAGCAAGATGGAACGGCCTATCATCGGGCTCGGGCTGCGATCGACGCCGCAGAGAAGGATAGATTTAAATCGCTCAAAATATTTGACGAAAAAGGGTGCTCAAATTTATATGAAGCTGCAACAGCTAGCAGCATTGGGATAATCGAGAGACGAAACAAGCCTCAGAAGAGAACGTGCGAAATCGTTGAGTTGACTTGTCCTTTAATATTTGATTTGTGGGCGAGAAAACCAGGACAAGCCAATCGCTACAAAGAGGCAATAGCTCAACGGCTGGCGAATACGGGACTCGATTTTCAAAATGATATCGAACCAAGAATAACCAGCATGGAAAAGCCTTTCGACGCGGTGCAGGTGGAGCTTGAAAAGAGCCTTATGGGGATTCCTGGGCTGCTTGAGATTGCGACGGGCGCGTCACGCCAGGGAATCGAAAAAAGCATGCGGAATGCGAGCATCCAACTGGAGAGAGAGCAAGCTGCACTTGCTGTATACGTTTTGAGCAGGGAGGGTGCAGAAAAATGCTGACTCTAGGAATTGTGCTCATCGCTCATTGCATCTTTGATTTCTATCTACAGTCCACAGGGATGGCTGTTCAAAAAGAGACCGATAATAAAGTACTGGTTCTGCACTGCGTGATTTACTGTGTCGGAATTAGCTTGATTGTTAACGCGATTTACGAAATTGGATGTTTGCAGAACTTAATTATCTTTGGGGTGCTGATAGCCTCGCATTATTTTATGGATGGTCCAGCGAGGCTCTATTTGTGTAAAGGCGGACGATCGCCAATTGCTCGTTTTGCTATTGACCAGATAGCTCACGTTCTAATTTTGACTGCGCTCGATTTCTTCCTATTATTTTGCGCAAGGACGAGAGGCTTCACAGTGGAATTAATCCAAGTTCATTCAGTCGAACTTGCTTGGACGGGAAGCTTTGTTGCGGTCTGCCGTCCTGCGGGGATAGCCGTTTCGAAAATGCTTGAATCTGCAAGAGGACAAAATAGCGATGAAAAAGGCGATACCGTTCATTCAGGAAAGTGGATTGGAATTTTTGAGAGACTGATAGTGGTCGCTTTATCGTTACTAGCTCAATATTCGGCGATCGCATTTGTTTTTACAGCAAAGAGTATCGCTCGGTTCAAGGAGATTGAGAACAACCAGGGATTTGCTGAAGTATATCTTCTGGGAACACTAGCCAGCGTTGTTTTTGCAATGGGCTCAGCGCTTTTATTCAGCTATTTGTTTAGTCTCTGTTAGACCAAGATTCACACGGACGAGTCGTCGCCCCTCCCAATAATCCCAGAAGGGCTGCGGGGCGACCTCCAGGGCGTCCCGCGTGCTCTCGTATGTGCCGCCCGGGAGCTGGGCCTCCGGCGATCCTGAGCACATCGCCCCCTTGCCGGATTCAAACCCGGCAAGGGGGCGATTATTTTGCAATTGAAAGAAGAGGGCTGGGCAGAATGTCAATCCTGGTCTAACAGAGCCAATCAAAACCTAATAACAACTCGACCTAGAACCGTTCGAGAATTTCGTCGGCATTCTCTCGCAGCTAGATATCTAGGTCCGGCACGGCAAACTGCACGTAGCCCCTCTGTGGTGCCTGAATAACCTCTCTTTGTAGCAATTTGGCCCTAATAGAGCTGATCTCATTGGTCTTTTTACCCATGCGCTTAGCAATCTCGGCTGATTTGGACTGTTGTTTATCCTCGCACATCGCCAAAAGGTATTTGATATCGTTAAGTCCCAGTCCAGAAATCGCGGGCTCGTGAACAACATCGTGAAAACGAGCCTCTGCCAGCGCAATGCCTTCGGTGACGTCGCGCTCGCTCACAATGGCACTTTTGGCACGATGCAAGTTGGCGCGCTGCCAAATGGAGTAACCGACCATTTGCACCAGATAGGCATAGCCCTTAGTGGTCTTAGCGGTTCTCGACAGCAGTTAAACCATTGTCTAAAGCGAGAAATACTCACTCTCGACAGATAAGTTAGGCCCCAGCCACGGATCACCCGTCAAGAAAAACTCCGGCCAGCGCTGAATGAACAGAGCTTGCTCGCGCTTCCAGCGGCGCAGTTTTTCCTCGTTGGCCTCTTCCCTGCCGCGCGAGGTGAACTCGTAGTGGTATAGCTCGGCATAGGGCGTAAAGATCGTGCGGTAGCCCGCCTCCCACACGCGCAGGCAAAAGTCTGCGTCGTTAAAACCGACGGCGAATTCCTCGTTATAGCCTCCGACCTGCTCAAATACGCCGCGTCGGACCATCTGGCAGGCACCCGTTACGGCGCTAAAGTTGCCCGGGCGCACGGCACGGGCAAGATAGCCCTCGCGCTTTGCCGAGAAGTCCTGGTTGGCGTGGGCAAGTGCACCACGCACGCCAACCAAAATGCCGGCATGCTGCACCAGATGATCGGCAAAGTAGAGTTTGGCGCCCACCACGCCCGCATCGGGACGCTGCAGATATCCCATCATCTCTTCTATAAAGTTGGGACTTATGACCTCGGTATCGTTATTAAGCAGCAACAGATAATCGCCCTTAGCGTGCTCAACGCCAAAGTTAATGATCTGGGAGTAATTGAACTCGCCCGGCCAGAACACAACGCGCGCGATACCCTTGCCTTTGGATGCTGCAGCCACGCGCTCTGGCAGGGTTTCGTAATACGCAAACGTCTCCGGGTCTTCGCTGTTGTTCTCCACCAAGACGATCTCGTAGTTGGCATACGTGGCTTTCTGGGCGATCGACATCACACAGGCATCGAGCGTCTCAACGTGGTCCTTAGTGGGGATCACAATGCTCACCAGCGGCGCAGGCTCCGGCAGCGCATAGCGCATGCGGTAGACAAACGGCGTCTCGGTCTCCTCGACCGTTCCGCAAATACCCAGCGCGTTAAAGTGGCGCCGAAGCGCAAGGCGCCCGGCCTCGATGGCATACGGCTTGCTATCGGCAGACCCATCGGCGGTCGACCCCGGATGAACGCGCCAGTGATACAGCACGTGCGCAACATGCTTAAACCGCGCGCCCGCCGCAAGGCAGCGAAGCGTCAGGTCGTAGTCCTGGGCGCCCGCAACGTCTTCTGGGGACATACCAATGTGATCGATGAGCGCCTTCTCCACCATCAGGAAATGCGTCACGCAGTTATGGCTATAGAGCAGGTCGACGTTGAGTACGGTCTTAAAGACCGGCTGGCCCCACTCCCCCGTTTTCTGGAACATGTCCTCATCACAGAACAGGACCTGGGGACGCTCGCCCTCGGCCGCCTTATTCAGTGCGGAAACATACTGGAATAACGCGTCCGATTCCAGAATGTCATCGTGGTCCAAGAAAGCGATGTAGTCGCCTGTCGCTTGCTCGATACCTGCGTTGGTGTTGACCACAATGCCGCCGTTGCCGGGAAGCTCGATGCGACGGATGCGCTCGTCGTTGGCACCTGCCGCAAGGGTGGCCACCGCGTCCCATTCGGGCGAAGCATCCATAAGGAGCAGTTCCCAGTTGTCATAGCTCTGGGCTAGCACCGAGTCCAGCAGCTCGCGCAGGTAAACCCAATCAGTCTTGTAGCACGGCACCACAATGCTCACGAGCGGTCTATAGGCAAAGGCCGCCGAAGCGACACGCTGGCACGCCAAATCGCCCGGCTTTGCGCGATGCTGCTCAAACCAGCGTCGATAGGCCGCATCATCCGCACGCGCATCCTTCATGCGGTTCCAGCTGTCGTCGACCATGCCGTTGTACAGGCGGCCATCCATGGCGCAAAAACCGCTCTGAATCTGGCCCGTGGCATCAGCCGCAATCGCGACAAAATCTCGTATATCCTGAGGCATCTCAACGCTCAGATACGTTTTATTGACGCGGCAACCGTCCTGCTGCGGCACATCGACCTGCGACTCAAACACATGCACGGTGGCATCGATGGCGTTCATATGCGTATCGAAAATCTGGAGCTCAGGTGCGCACTGAGGGTCTCCCGCCCAGGTAACCTCATAGCGCCACACCGCGCCGGCGTCTGCCGGCAAATAGCGGATGGCATCGATCTCGTAGAGGCCGCAGTGTTCGCCACGCTGCGCATCGCGGATAAGCGCACACAGCGCAGGCTTTGCTTTGTAGTTAATCTTGGATTCCAGCTTGGCAACGCGGCTATCGAGGCGAATGGAACCCAACCTTTGGCCACCGGATGCAAAAACGACATCCATCGACGCGCCATCCAAAAACGGAAGCACCAAAATGGCGAGCTCGCGCTCGTAATCGGAAACGGAAGGGCAAAGCGCCAGCACACGGCCATGATCGACCGGGAGCACCAGCGACGGCACACAAGAACCACTCGCCGTCGCATGGGCAAACGCTTGAGAACCCTCACGCTCAATAAGCCCCGCGATATCCTGGCCGACAAAACGAAGCAGGACGAACAGACGGCCCTGGCTGCGGCAAAGCGCCAAACGCTTGATACTCATCTACACTTCTCGCCTACCCAGAGCGTTCGCAGCCATGCGCTTGCACGCGCCCAAGCGCCCAAACCTCAAGACGTCGTAATTGAACATGAGCTTTTTGCACAAACGAGCAGCAGGCGCCTTACCGGCAAGCGCCGCACGTACCATGGCGGCAACAGAAGGATCGCATTGCGCAAGCGCAGCATCGCTGCCCACGGCAGAACCGTCAAGCGCCTCGGCAACGGCAGCGAACACCTTGCCGCAGCCCGAACCCAGGAGCCTCAGTGCATCGTACAGCACCAGATCACACAGGAAGTACGCCAGGTCATCGGCATGCTGAGCATCGAGACCGTCGCGCTGCCAGCCAGCCAGCACCGCGGAGTAAATCTTAACGTGCTCCAGCAGACGTGTCTCGTCGTCGTAGCGCATGGTGTCCATGAGCGAACCCTTGCGCGCCACGCGGTAGTCGTACAGCTTGTTCGAAATTAGCGCGGTCTTGTGCGAACGACCGTACACGGCAAAATCGAAGACCTGGTCCTCGCCATACTTAACGGTTTCGTCGAACACGATCCCGTTACCCAGCAAAAACTCACGCTTGCAGGCGGTGCGCCATGCAAAGGGGCGAGATGCTTCCTTAAACAGCAGGTCAGAGCTATAGCCTTCAAACGACACATCGCGCGGGCTCAGCGCATAGTTAAGCCACGGATACCCCGCCTCCAGCGGATACGGGTTTGCACCAAAGGTCAAAACGTCGCAGCCCTCGCGCTCAAAGGCATCTACGATCACACGGCACGCATCGGGCGTAAATCGGTCGTCGGAATCCAAAAACGCGACGATAGGTGCCGTGGACGCAGCGATACCCGCATTGCGCGCGCTCGACAGGCCGCCGTTCTCCTTATCGACCAGCGTAAAGCGCGCGTCCTTTTCGCAATAGGTAGCCGCAATATCGCGCGAACCGTCCGGCGAGCCATCGTTGACCAGCACGCCTTCCCAATCGGGCATGTCCTGTGCAAGCAGGGAGTCCAGGCACCAGGCCAGGCACTCCTCCACGTTATAGATGGGAACGACAACGGAAATCTTGGGGGTAGACATAGTCACTCGCTCCTACTGTGCTGCCGGAACGTCGTCAGGGTGCGGGTTGTCGCCGTAGGTGCGCTGATACGTCAGCACGCGCCAGACCAGCGGTAGGCCGCCAATCTTAAAGTAATGCTTAAACGTATTGAGCTTGCCCGGCTTCTTAAAGTCAAAACGCGAATCGATATAGGCGCGGGGCGACTTGACCATCAGGCGCAAGTCGGTCTCGCCGCGCGGGTCGAACAGCGACAGGTCAAAGCGACCGGCATCCCAATCGGCCTTCAGCTCGGGTGAAGCCTTCTCCCAAAACTGCTCGCGTAGCTCATCGACCAGACGCTCATCATTCCAACGGTACGTATCGACCTTCATGCGCATTAAAATGGCCTGAAGCTGAGCCTTAAGCTCGGGACGCTCGTCCAAAAAACGTTGTATCTCGGCGTATTCATCGCACACGCAAAACACCTTGTTGGGCGAATTAACGGAGCTCTTCTCGTTATCCTGGCGATAGCTCAAAATTGGGTCAGCAATAAACGCGGCACGCTCGGCGCAAGCCCAAACCTTAAAGTTAAAGCCTGCGTCCTGATACGAGGCACCCGGCGTGGGAAGGAACCGAATCTGATTGTCGTTGAGGAACTCGCGCCGATAGATAGCCGACCAAATGGAAGGTTTGCGGTAGAAGATGCCCGGGCGATCGACGGGGCGATACGCGGCGCCCGTCATATGCTCGTCGATAATCCCAAACAGCTCACGGCGCTCGCTGGGCGTAGACCAATACAGGTAAAAGTCGCCCTTCACCACATCGGCATGCTCGGCATCGGCCTTGGCGACCAGCTTTTGGAGCGAATCCTCAAACATAAAGTCATCGGATTCAAGGATGCCCACGTACTCACCGCGCGCCATCTCCAGGCCGCGGTTCATCGAGTCGCCGTAGCCGCTGTTGGCTTTATCGATCATCTTTACACGGGAGTCGCGCTCCATGTACTCGCGGATGATATCCGGCGAGCTATCGGTGGAGCCGTCGTTGATACAGATGATCTCGATGTCCTTGAGCGTCTGCGCCACGGCGGAATCGAGGCACTCGCGCAGGTAGCGCTCAACATTGCAGATGGGAACAAGCAGCGAAACTTTAGGGGTATCAGAGTTCTGCAAGAGAACCTCCTGTTGAATAGCGTGTAACAGGGTTATTTTAGCAGCCGAGTTGCGGCGGGCGGCAGCGCTTGGAATTAGATGAAGCGCTCCAGGCAGGCTTTGAGACCGCGAGTCGAAAGATAGAACAGCGTGGCATCTGCCATCGAAACGCCCGAGGTCGCTGCAACGAGCTTGTGGGCAACACGGCGAACGGCGCCCTTAGCAGGCATATCCGCCCACTCCGTTCCCAAAAACGTCGTGAGGTCCATGTTGACGCGAGCCGCCACGCGATGGAAGTCATCGGAATCCAAGCGTGCCAAATCAAACACAATAAGGTCCAGGAACCAGGTGATCGGCTCGCCGGGACACAGGTCCAAAAGACCGTAGGCCGCCCAGCCTTCCAAGACCTCCTCGAGCATCCTCATGTGGGCGTCAAGCTTTTTGGCGCGAGCCTCGGCACTGTTGAACTCGTGCGTCGCCGATTCGCTCTCCATCACGTAGTGGTAGAACTTGTCCGGCATGACGACGGTCCTGTGGGCAAGCGCATAAGCCGCAAATTGGAAGACGACGTCCTCGCCCAAAGCCAAACCGGGGGCGAAGCGAATGCCTTCGCGATTGAGCAGCTCGCGCGAAAAAGCCGCACGGCAGGCATAGGGCTGCGCATTCGAATGGAACAGCAGTTGGGGATCACGGGCGCCGAAGGTACCAGCTTTGGGGCTCATGAGTTGCTGGACGCGTTTGGGGGCAGCATCGGCAGGTTCACAGACGCCGCCAAAAACGGCGGCCTCGGCATCCGCAGACTCCATGGCATGCAGCACGCGCTCGACCGTCTGGGCATCGATGTAATCGTCGGCGTCCACAAAAAAGACGGTCTTGCCCTCGGCGGCATCGATACCCGCATTTCGAGCACACGAGACGCCCGCGTTTTCCTGGTCAATCACCAGTACGCGATCGTCGGCCTGCGCGATCTGACGCAACGCGTTCAACGAATCATCAGTCGAACCGTCGTTGACGCAGACAACCTGAATCGAGCGCTCGGACTGGGCCAACAGCGAATCGAGGCATCGCTGAATGGAGCGCACAGAGTTGTAAACGGGGACGACAATGGTAGCTTTAGGACACGAGGCCTCTTCCATGCCGACCTACCCCCTCAGCGATTCGATGAGGAAGGCGACGACTACGCCTGGGCCTCCAACCGAGGCGTAATACTTAGCACGCCCCAATGCACCATCCGTCGCAAAACTCGGATGCTCGTCAACCCAGCCCTCAGGATCTTTGAGGATGGCAGCGAGATTCGCGCGCTTCCACGGCTTGAGGTCGTCAAGCGAAAAGTCCCCGGCGTCCAAGGCCGCTTGGAACTCCTTGGCCATCTGAACCAGGAACTCCTTATAGAATTTGGGCGCCAGGCGCACGTAGTTCCACATGTACGAATCGTACTTAATGAGCTGATTGAACTTGAGCATGCGCGCGACATCGCCGCTTGCGTGGCCGCGGGCATAATCCTCTCGAATCCAACGTTCAATCTCGGCATACTCGGTATTGACGCAAAAGACCTTAGCCGAAGAATTGACCGAGGAATTCTCGTTGTCCTGGCGATACGACAACACGGCATCATGCAGGTAAACAGCCTTATCGGCACACGCGATAACCTTAAAGGCGAATGACGTGTCCTGAAAGGATGCCCCTGGAGTCGGCAAGAACTTGATGCCGTTGCGCTCAAGAAAATCGCGACGGTACACGGCCGACCAAATCGACGGCTTTTGCTTAAAGAACTGCGTCGTGTCGCTCGGGTGCACCGGCTTGCCGCAGTCCTTGGCCTTAAACATCTCGTGCAGCGAACGGCGCTCCTCGGGCTTAGACCTGTAGAAATCAAAGTTCGCCTTCGCAAAGTCGGCATTATTGCCATCGGCGGCCGAGACAAGCTTTTCGAGTGCGTCGGGCACCATAAAGTCATCGGACTCCAAGATGCCAACGTACTTGCCGCGCGCCATCTCCAGGCCGCGGTTCATCGAGTCGCCGTAGCCGCTGTTGGCCTTGTCGATCATCTTGACGCGCCTATCGCGCTCCATATACTCGCGGATAATCGCCGGCGAGTTATCGGTCGACCCGTCGTTAATGCAGATGATCTCAATATCCTTGAGCGTCTGCGCCACGGCGGAATCGAGGCACTCGCGCAGGTAGCGCTCAACGTTGTAGATGGGAATAAGCAGCGACAGGACAGGGCTGCCAGAGGAATTAGTAGACAAATGTGCTCCTTAGGAAATACCTGTCGTTTCATGGTATCAAAGGGTCAGCGCGCTAGCGGGCGTTTATATAATCTATGGAGCTCGCAGAGGCAAACCGATAAGAAAGGACGTCATGCAGCCCAAAGCCGCACGCAACATACCCATCGAAGCACTGCGTTTGGTCGCGGTCGCCGGCATCGCGGTGTTCCACACCTTTCAGTGGACCTTCCAAGCCGTCTGCGTCGGCGCCGTGGAATATGCCCCACTTGCGATGTCCCCCTATTCCGGCGTGCTCGGTTTTATTAACCTGCTTGGCTGCTGGGCCAACGAGGTCTTCTTTATGATCTCGGGCTATTTTCTCATCGCCTCGGCCGCGAGTGCTTGGGACGGTGGGGCAACGTGGAAGTCGCAAATGCAACGGACGGCGCAGCGCCTGGGCAAGGTCGTTATGCCCACTGCGTTTTATTGCCTCGTGGCGCTCGCGTGGTCCACGGTCGTCCCCCCCATTCCCGACGTTACCCTCAACACGCAGTACTGGTACACGCTAGGCCTTGAGTTTATCTGGGTCTATGCCGCCACGGTCTTCATGGCGCCATGGTTTGGACTGGCTAAGAGTCGACTCCCCCAGAAAACCTACACGACGACGGTCATCGCCGTTGGCATCCTCGCATTTGTTGTTAACGGGTATTTAGCCGCCATGAGTGCGACAAGCGGCGGTGAGTTTTCTTGGCTGCAGAAGCTCATGAGCGCTGCCACGTACGTAATCGCGTTTTTGATCGGCGGGCTGCTCCGCGACGTAACCGATGTCATGGATTCGGACAGGGCGGGCGCCTTGGGCATGCGGTCGCTCGCAGCGGTTTTGGTGCTCGCCACCATCCTGGAAGGAGCACTCTCCTACACCGGCAACCTCACGGCGATGGCAGTCCTCTCCTACAAATCGACCTCGCTGATCTCGTTTGCCCTCGCTGCCGCCTCCCTGCTCTTTGCGGCAACCCGACGCAGTGCCCCAGGCAATCCGCGGACTGCGGGTGTCATCGTCACCTTATCGACCGCCACGCTCGGTTTCTATGTGATGCAGTCGCTCACCAGTAGCCTGTGGCGTCCCGTCTTCAATACGTTGCTCGCAAACATACTGGTCAGCCAAAACAGCCCGGCAGCTATATGTATCGTCACGGGTACCGTCATTAGCATCGTCTTTGCCTTAGCGTTCCTCATCATCGATGCAGCCAGAAGCCTTATCGCTCGCAAGCTCAAGCGGCAATAGACACGCTGCCGTCAGACGCCAAAGCCGCTACAGCCGTGGCAGGTTCCTGCGTTTTATTCAAAGCTTGCCGCCAAGGTGCGCCAAGCCTTTACAATAGGACAGTCCCAAGGACGTATTCGATAGCTTCCGCGCAGCACTCGCCCACCGCGCGTGAAAGGATATATTGCCCCATGCCTTCAACCCTTCCCGCCCCCATCGATAAGCTCGCCATCGTTGTCGTTACGTACAAGCGCCAGGAGCTCTTGGCCAACTTGTTCGACTCCATGACCGAGCTCACGGCAACGCCCTGGCGCATCGTGATTGTCGATAACGAAAATTCGCGCGAGACCGAGGCCATGTGCACCGCATTCAACGAGCGCCTGGCTAACCTGTGGGGCATCGACACCGAGCAGCCTGACGCGCAGGGCGCCACCGACCGCGTCATCTACGCCCCGCAGCTCGAAAACGGCGGCGGTGCGGGCGGCTTCTCCGCTGGCACTAAATGCGCCTACGACCTGGGCGCCCAGTGGTTCTGGGTGATGGACGACGACGTGCTCGTCATCCCCGAAGGCATCAAGCGCCTTGCCAAGTGGACCGACCGCTATGATGTCATCCAGGGTTCGCGCCTGGACTTTGACGGCGGCGCCTTCTTTTGGCAATACCAACTCATCCTTTCGCTCGGCATTCCCAACCCAGTCGCCAAGTGGGACTTGGGTCCAGAGGGTTATCGCGCCATGAACCAGCTGTGCTTTGAGGGCGGCATGTTCTCGCGCCGCGTGGTCGACAAGATCGGCCTGCCCGATGCGCGCTTCTTTATCTACGGCGACGATGCCTGCTATGGCTACGTGGCCAGCCAGCACTTCCCCGCCGCCGTTGTTGCCGACGTGGTGCTCAAGCGCGCCCGCGCCGTCTCTAACTGGGACATCGCCGGCAAACGCCAGCTCAACTCCACGAGCGACACCAACCGCTACTACATTATGCGCAACCGCGGTTATCTGGCACGCTACATGCAGATCTACGGCGACTACCACCCTATGCTGTTCCGTCTGGGCAACGCCGCGACCTTCTGCAAGGAATTTATTCGCCTGGCTGCGGTCGATAAGTGCTTTAAGACCGGTATTCCGGCGCTGCGCCGTGGCATGAAGGACGCCCGCAAGATCGTTAAGGATCCCAACTGGAAGCCCATGCCGCCCATGAAGGACACCGAGTAACGGAAGCCGGAAACACCTCGGCGCTTAAAGCCGCTGGTACACCGTAGCCACATGCTGTCCATCAAACCCAAACCCCCAGCGCATGCGGCCAACGCCGGGTCGCGGCACACGGATTTCGTCGATGCCGTCGCGCTCTATGTCGAGCAGCGCCTGCACAGCCAGCAATTCCAGGCCCAGCGCATCCACACCGGGGTCATACATCATGTTGACCGTTATCAGCGGACGTTCATCGAGCATACCGATCGTATCGGCTATGTCGAACACGGCGCCCGTAGGAAAAACCTGGATGTCCCAGCGATCCGCGCCACACTTTCGCCTCGAAGCAGGATTGGCATAGCCCGGCAATCCAAAGCAGAGTCCTTGCAAGAGTAGGTGATATGGCAGCGGTGTATCTGGGTCGGTCGCACCGATTCCCGCATCTCCCAAGATGCGGCTTAGCGCCCGCCTCACGGTATCTTCGTTCCCATGGCACAGCCCGTCGCGAAACGCATCGACGTCTCGAATGTCTTCTGCAGCGCACTCAAACCACTCAATAATCACTAGACGCAAGGCCTGGCGAAGCTCGTTATTGGGCAATCGCAAAGCACGGAGGCGATCGCCATGCTCTGGCTTCTCAGTCATATCCGTCGTCAGGAAACCTGACAGATACAGCGCCGTCCACAAGCCATCATCAGGCGAGGCCTCTAGCCCCGCAGCGCCCAAACAAAGCGGGACCCCAACGCATCCATGGGCCTCGAGCAAATCAAACAAGACCGAAAGGCGGTCGAGATTCCAGTCCCTAACTACCCTACTCAGGCAATCCGCATACCCATACAGATCGGCACGCACGGGCGCCGTGCAGCCTCGGTCCAGAAAACCGATCACACGCGCTGGACTCGAGCAATAGGCCCTGCCAAACCGATATCCCTCGAGCCATTCACGCGCATCATCCAGGTATTCCTCGCGCCCAGCATGATTCAAAAGAGCCTGGACCTCGGCATCCGAAAAGCCGAACCAACGGTCACACCAGGTCGAAAGCGGCGTCGTCAGACAATACGAGCAGCAGTGCAAAGAAAGCGCCGCTTCGGCAGGGCCGGGACACTCCCCCATCAGACATGCAAAGCGTAGCGAATGGCCCGCGGCAGCAATAGCGTCAAACAGCACACGGTCAAGTAGCCCTGCCGGATCGGCGCCGGAAGCGCCCCTCGCGCTCGCACGGCCCAACCACGCCGCGTCGTACCCATCAACGAGCAATACAACCTGTTCATCGCAGGCCATCTCCAGCAGCTCAATGAGCACGCCAAGCACCGAGGCGACCTCTTCCTCGCTCGCCGCGCCACGCGCAACGCGTTCGATGTGACGCACCTTGTCTCGAGCTAAATCCGGAGCTTCCAAGAGTGGCAACAAGCGAACACATTCGCCCGAAAGAGCATTGTGCACGACGCCGGCAACAGCGGCCCCGCACCTTGCAGCGCCAGAAAAGTCCAGCGATATCACCGGATAGCAAGCATACTCATCACGATAGCGCCCGCCGTTCGCATCCCAAATCTGAGCATCGGCAAACAAACGCTGACCAGAGCGACCGACCGCTGGACGCTCCAGAAAAGCCTTGAGCATCGACAAGTTCATGCTCTTGCCAAAACCCTCGGGTCGACAGCACACCACAACGGACGCGTCGCAGTCCAACACATCGGCAATAAACATGGTTTTGTCAACCAGCATGCAGCAACCAAGGGCCTCCGCATAGTCGTGCATGCCAATGGGCAAAACCGCATCGTCGGCACAGCCGATCAAGCGCACGCCAAAGCCAGCAGCACAATCAACATTTGCCTGTTCAGACACCAAAACATTCCCCCTAAATCGCTGCACGATGCCAATTGTAATGACCGCCTCGCGCGTACCGACGACGCCGCGCGAACATATCGGGCAACGGTAGCAACAAGAGGTGTGAGGGGGCATAACTAATCGTTGCACAACAAAACGGGGCCCGATGCATTCGCACCGGACCCCGTTCCGACTCTTTAGTTATCTAGCAACCGAGAGGCTACTCCTCCGAGCCGTCCTCCCCAGAAGCTTTCTTCTGCTGATCGAGCTTATGCTTACCACTCACGATGGACGTAGCGCCCAGCGTGGCCAAGCTCGCGCTGGCAAGGCTCGCCATAACGATAAGGTCGCCCGTCTTGGGCATGTTACCGCCAGATGACTTGGTCGTTGTAGTCGTCGTGGTTGTAGTGGTCACCGTCTTGGAGTCATTTTGCTCTTGGTTCTGGTTGTCGGTGTTGCCCTTGCCGCCGTCCTCGCCCTGCTGCTTTCCGTCCTCGGTCTTGCCCTTGTTCTCGTCCTTATCCTCAGATTCAGACTTCTTACCCTCGTCCTTCTTCTGAGCGGACTTGTCGTCCTTCTCCCCAGAGCTAGAATCCTTATCGGATTCGGTCTTCTCGGAAGCCTTGTCCTTGGAGTCGCCCTTTGCGGCCTCGGTCTTTTCCGTGAAAACCTGATCAGAGTTGCCCTTGTTCTGGGCCGAGCCGTTATTGACGCCAGCCATCAGCGAAGAACCCAGCGTAGAACCAAGCTGCTCGGAGAAAGAAGGCTTCTTGTCCGGAGAAGCAACGGGAGCGTCCGGCGCTTTATTCGAGTCGTCCTTGGAAGCATCGGAATCAGGGGTTGCGTCAGAGCCGGAGCCGTTGTTAGAGCCGGTGCCAATAGACGAATCAGTCGAGCCGGTAGATGAGTTAGAGGCGTCAGCGTCGGTCGAACCAGAAGCGGCGCTGTCCGTATTGCCGGCAGAGCTTGAAGACGAACCGCCCGCAGCAGAGCCGTTCGAATCGGAGCCGTTCGAGGTAGAGCCGTCGTTGGTAGTGCCACCAGCAGAGCCATTACCGTCAGCATCGGTCGAGGGCGCATCCATCCTGTCATCGTTGGGATCGTCACTCGAGTCGTCATTCGAATCAGGTGTCGGCGAGGGCGCCGGCGTGGGCTCGGGCTGCACGGGCGTCGCAGCGGCTGTCTCGTCCTCGGCGATATAAGCCAAGCAGTCCTTCAGCTCATTCTTATAACGATTCTTCCAGCCCTCATGATACTGAGGCTGACTCGAAAACTTAGTGGCGACATTGTTGACCACACTATTGGAGAGCGCCGTCACAAACTCGCGGTCGGACATATCGTTGGAAAGATTCGCCCAGCGGAAAAAGTCCCTGCAGCCACCAGTGCCGCACATGTTGGTGATGCTCCACACCATGCCCTTGACGCAATCGGCGCGGCCCGAAATATCAATACCCAGGCCGCTCTTGAGCCACGCCTCGGTCACCGCATAGTACGAGTTGTACGCATAGGCATCTTGAAGTGCTGAAAACTCAACAGGATCGGTGTTGTACGCACCTTGGAAGGCATCCTGCGCGATATGGCCCAGCTCGGTGAGCTGGCCGTTCTCGTACATGGCATTGCTCGTGTTGGAAATCTCGCTGCCGCGATCAATCGTATCCTTGAGCATGCAGTATTTTTCGGGGTTGTAGTTGTAGGCCTGCTTCATAAACGGAATGAGCGACCAACGACGGTCGAACTGGTAATAACCCAGCGCGTTATAGCCGTCACCGTACGAAAAGCCCTGGTTGTAGTTGCCATGGCTCTCGTACTTGGTAAAGTACTTTATCTCGGGAGTCACGTTGACAAACGAAACGCCCTGGACCGACCTCAGCACGCCCGAGAAGGACTGCTGGGTGTAAAGGCCCTTATCGATATCGGTGGCATCCGAGGCAACGCCCGGCGTGGGCTCCTCGGCGGCGGCGGGTGCCGGCGCGGAAACGGCACCAAACGAAAGCGCCAGCGTCAGGCCCGCGACAATCGCAGAATGCTTGGGCTGCATAAGATCCTCCCTGCATTGGTGTAGTTAAAGTGCAGTTTGCAAAGATAGAATCAGTATTGCAGCTCGTCCGTTGTTGCACAACAACCCCTCGGTAAACGGCAACAACCCTCCGCGAAATCTTAAGGAATTAGACAAACTGGTCATCGGGCGCCAACAGAAGCTCGCCGTAACGTTTCGTCAGCCCGTCTCTCAACTGACAGAAAGCGGGAATATAGACGTTCAAGATGCGCTGAATCAAATCTTGAGCGAGCTTGTTGTCATAGATATGGACGTTCGTATTGCGGTCTCTGAGCATATCTAGCCAGGCCGCCTCATCAATAAAGTCGTAGAATCGGTACGACTCCTTCAAAATGGCACGAGGAGACCCCGACGCGGCAAGCGTGGCACCCTCATACTCGAGCAGACGCTTAAGGAGCTTCCAGCTCAGTTCAAATTGAAGATTGAACTTATTAATCAATCCACTCTGAACAAAATCATTGTTGAGATCCTGATTGGGCGCATCCTCAAGATTCGCCAAGGCGCTAACAAAGTTCTCATATTTTTTCATACAGAATCACACCATCCCTGGCAATCTCATCGAGCAATTGCTGCGATAGGGACTCGTCGAGATTGACGACATCTACATCTAAAAGAGTATCAAGATGTTCCTCGATCAAATATGAGAAACGGCCGAAATCCCGGCAACCTGCTACGGCGATGTCAATATCGCTCTTGGGCAAGTTGTCGCCTCGAGCACGAGAACCAAACAACACGACCTTCTCGGCGTCACATTCCCGAGCAAAAACTTCGATTTGCTTGTACACCTTGTCGAGAGATGCCATTTGCACCCCTACAGCTTAATGTCAAAGTTGATTTCGGGGACGGCGGCCAGGTCGGCCAACGTCACGCCGTCGACGTACTTTTCGATCACATCGTCCAGACCGCGCCAGAACTTGACGGTCGAGCAAAGGTCGCTGCGGGTACAGCTGTTGTCAATGCCATCGCACGCCACCGGGGCCGTGCTGCCCTCGACGGCACGCAAGATGTCGCCGGCACGCACTTCGGCCGGGTCCTTGGCCATCATGTAGCCGCCGCCCTTGCCGCGCACGCTCTTAAGCAGGCCCGCCTTCATAAGCGGACGAACCAGCTGCTCCAAATACTTTTGCGAGATATGCTCGCGGTCGGCAACCTCGCGCAGGGCAATCTTGCCCTCGGCGTCGCCCAGCGCCGCGATATAGATCATCAGTCGGAGGGCATAGCGGCCCTTGGAAGAAATGAGCATACCTACCCTCCCATCGCATCTGGGACAACATAACCAGCTTTGTTTGTCCCAAATCTTAAGTAAATGGGACAAACACAACAGGTTATTTTGTCCCAGAATTTGAAAAGTCGAGTGGATTAGTCGGGTTTTCCCTTGACTAACGCCGAACCCATAGTAACTTTATTCCGAGAAGATTCCTAGGGTTTAGTACACCTATGAGTACACCATATACAGAGAGGGACAGCATGAGCGCAAATCCGCTGCTTTCCATCGAAGGTCTGACCGCCTCCGTGGACGAGAAGACCATCCTCCACAACGTCAACCTCAACGTCGCCGCCGGCGAGACCCACGTGCTGATGGGACCCAACGGCGCCGGCAAGTCCACCCTCGGCCACCTGGTCATGGGCGACCCCGTCTATACCGTCAACGACGGCCGCATCGTCTTTGACGGCCAGGACATCACCGAGCTCACCACCGACAAGCGTTCGCGCGCCGGCCTGTTCCTGAGCTTCCAGGCCCCGGTCGAGATTCCGGGCGTGCCGCTGTCGAGCTTTTTGCGTGCCAGCATCGCCGGCCGTCCCGGCCTGGAGATGAAGGGCAAGGAATTCCGCCGTCGCGTCAAGGAGCTCGCGGCCGAGCTCAACATGGACACCGCCTACCTCAACCGTGAGCTGGGCGTGGGCTTCTCGGGCGGCGAGAAGAAGAAAGTCGAGATGCTCCAGCTTTTGCTGTTGCAACCCAAGCTCGCCATCTTGGACGAGACTGACTCCGGCCTGGACGTCGACGCCCTTTCCACCGTCAGCCATGGCATGGACGCCTACCGCAAGAGCTGCGACGGCTCCATGCTCATCATCACGCACAACACGCGCATCCTGGAGCACTTGGATGTCGACCGCGTCCACGTTATGGTCAAGGGTCACATCGTGCGCGAGGACGACGCCTCGCTCATCCCCTGGATCGACAAGAACGGCTTTGAGACCTTCGAGCGCGAGGCCGCCGAGCAGCGCGCCCAGGCCGAGTCCGCTGCTGCCGAGCAGCAGGCGTAAAGGGGCGACGCAATGACCAAGAACCGCACCGAGGTCGCGGACATCGACCGCAGCCTCTACGACTTCACCTATGGCGAGGAGGGATTCGAGCGTCTCGACGCCGGCATCACGCCCGACATCGTGCGCGAGATCAGCGCCAAGAAGGACGAGCCGCAGTGGATGCTCGACCTGCGCCTCAAGTCCCTCGAGATCTTCAATCGCTTCCCCGACCCGACGTGGGGCCCCTCCATCGAGGGCCTGGACATGGACAACATCGTCACCTACGTCAAGCCCAACACCGATCAAAAGCACGACTGGGAGTCGGTGCCCGACGACATCAAGAACACCTTTGAGCGCCTGGGCATCCCCGAGGCCGAGCGCAGCTACCTGGCGGGCGTCGGCGCGCAGTACGACTCCGAGCTCGTCTACCACAACATGCAGGACACCGCCTCCAAGATGGGCATCGTCTACTCCGGCATCGAGGAGGCCCTGCACGACCCGCAGTGGGAGCCGCTCATCCACGAGAAGTTTATGACGCTCATCCCGCCCACCGACCACAAGTTTGCGGCCCTGCACGGCGCCGTATGGTCGGGCGGCTCGTTTGTCTACGTGCCCAAGGGCACCAAGCTCGACTTCCCGCTGCAGAGCTACTTCCGTCTTAACGCCAAGGGCGCCGGCCAGTTTGAGCACACGCTCATCATCGTCGAGGACGACGCCGACCTGCACTTTATCGAGGGTTGCTCCGCGCCCAAGTACAACGTAGCCAACCTCCACGCCGGCGCCGTCGAGCTCTTTGTGGGCAAACGCGCACACCTGCGCTACTCGACCATCGAGAACTGGTCCAAGAACATGTACAACCTCAACACCAAGCGTGCGCGCGTGGACGAGGACGGCGACATCGAGTGGATCAGTGGCTCCTTCGGCAGCCACGTGGGCTACCTCTACCCCATGAGCGTGCTCAACGGCCGCCGCGCCCGTTCGAGCTTTACCGGCATCACCTTTGCTGGCGCCGGCCAGAACCTCGACACCGGCTGCAAGGTCGTGCTCAACGCGCCCGAGACCTCGGCGACCGTCGAGACCAAGGGCATCTCCAAGAGCGGCGGCATCCAGACCTTCCGCAGCTCTATCGTGGCCACGCCCAAGGCCGAGGGCTCCAAGGCAACCGTGAGCTGCCAGTCGCTGATGCTCGACGACCAGAGCCGCTCCGACACTATTCCGGCCATGGACATCCGCGCCAAGAACGTCGACATCGGCCACGAGGCCACCATCGGCCGCATCGGCGACGATAAGGTGTTCTACCTGATGAGCCGCGGTATCTCGGAGGAAGAAGCCCGTACCATGATCGTCAACGGCTTTGCCAACCCGGTCTCCAAGGAGCTGCCGCTGGAGTACGCCGTCGAGATGAACAACCTGATCAAGCTCGAGATGGAAGGAGCGATCGGATAATGAAACAGGAAACCAACACCGCTGCTACCACGCTCGAGCAGGTCAACGCGATGCCGGCTGCCACTTGGGGCTGGCTGAAGATGAATCAGACCAAGCTCGAGCTCTCTGACGAGCTTGCCGCCGCTCCCACCGAGACCATTGAGGTCGAGGGCTTGGACGAGCAGTTTACCGGCGTGGCAGACGCGTTCGACGCCGCCATGGACGCCATGGCCGAGCGCTTCCCCGAGCGCCGTGCCTCCGCCCCCGGTGATGCCGCCGACCGCGCCCGCATCACGCCCGAGACCGAGCTCGACGTGCCCGCAACCTCCGTCTACCAGGCCAGCGCCATTAAGCTCGAGGAAGAGCTCTCCCCTGCTGAGGCCTTCGAAACCGGCATGGGCGAGGCTGCCTACACCTACTTGGCCGACCACGCCACCAAGCGCATCGTCATCGATGTGCCCGCATACAAGCACGCCACGGTTACCGTGCGTGTGAGCGGTGTCGATGCAGCCGCGGCCATCGCCGCCATCGACGTCGTCGCCCGTCCGCAGGCAACACTCGATCTGCGCATAGCCCTGGACTCCCCCGTCAACGGCCAGGGCGTCGTGGGCTCTGTGCTACGCGTGTGCGCTTACGAGTACGCCACCGTCAACGTAACCTGCACGCAGACGCTCGACGATAGCTGGATCGCACTCGACGACACCGGCCTGTTCCTGGACGAGGGCGCGCGCGTCAACGTGCAGCACACCGTCCTGGGCGCTGGCGCCAGCGCCACCGGCCTTGCCGGCGACCTGCTAGGCGATACCGCCAAGGTCACCATCGATACTGACTACCTAGGCGCCCGCGAGCAGGTGCGCGACTTTAATTACGAGCTGCGCCACCGCGGCCGCAAGACCGAGTGCGAGATCGACGCCAACGGCGTGCTGACCGGCACATCCAAGAAGGTCTACCGCGGCACCATCGACCTCGTGCACGGTTGCAAGGGCGCAACCGGCACCGAGCGCGAGACGGTGCTTTTGGCCAACAAGGGCGTCGACAACAAGACCGTTCCCGTCATTCTCTGCGACGAGGACGACGTCGCCGGCAACCACGGCGCCACCATCGGCCACGTCCGCGACGAGCAGCTGTTCTACCTCGCCTGCCGCGGCCTTGACCAAAACGCCGCCGAGGATCTGTTCATCCGCGCCAAGCTGGAGGATGCCGCGCTTTCCGCCACCGATGAGCGCACCCGCGCCGCCGTCGTCCGCCTGGGCAACAACCTGATCGATAACTTTGAAGAGGAGCTCGCATGATCGATACCGAGCACGTAAAATGCGATACCTGCACCGCCCCCGAGCCCATGGAGCTCGACGCCAGCGACGAGGCTTCGCGCGGTTGGCCCACCGTGGACATAGAGACTAATCCCTACAAGGCGCAGTTCCCGCTGTTCCAGCAGCACCCCGAGATCGCCTTCCTCGATAGTGCCGCCACCGCGCAGCGCCCCGCCTGTGTGCTCGACGCCGAGCGCGATTTCTACCAGCGCATGAACGCCAACCCGCTGCGCGGCCTGTACTCATTGTCCGTCGAGGCCACCGATGCCATCGCCAAGGTCCGCCAGCAGATTGCCGACCTCATCGGCGCCGCCCAGGCCAATGAGGTCGTCTTCACCCGCAACACCAGCGAGTCGCTCAACCTGGTCGCCAAGAGCTTTGCGCCCACGGTGTTGAAGCCCGGCGACGAGGTCGTCATCACTATCATGGAGCACCACTCCAACCTAATCCCGTGGCAGCAGGTCTGCCGCGAGACCGGCGCCAAGCTCGTCTACCTCTATCCCACCAAGACCGGCCAGCTCACCACCGAGGAGGTTCTGGCCAAGGTGGGTCCCAAGACCAAGATTCTGGCCGTGGGTCAGGTCTCCAACGTGTTAGGCGTCGAGAACCCAGTCAAGAACCTCGGCAAGCTCGTGCACAAGTACGGCGGCTATCTGGTCGTCGACGGCGCGCAGTCGCTGCCGCACATGCCGGTCGATGTGGCCGATCTGGGCGCCGATTTCTTTGCCTTTAGCGCGCACAAGGCCATGGGCCCCATGGGCATCGGCGTCCTGTGGGGCAAGATGGACCTGCTCAACGCCATGCCGCCCATGCTCACCGGCGGCGAAATGATCGATTCGGTCACCGAGCAGGACGCCGTCTGGGCGCCCGTCCCCGAGAAGTTCGAGGCAGGCACGCAGGACGCCGCCGGCATCTTCGCCACAGGCGCCGCTCTCGACTACCTCGTCAACACGGTTGGCTACGAAAACATCCAGTCACGCGAGCAGGCACTCGTCCACTACCTTATGGGCGAGCTCATGCAGCTCGACTTTGTCCAGATCATCGGCTCCATCTACTGGGACAACCACCACGGCGTCGTGAGCTTTAACGTCAAGGGCATCCACCCGCACGACGTCGCGAGCATCATGGACATGGACGGCGTCTGCATCCGCGCCGGCCACCACTGCGCGCAGCCGCTGCTTACCTGGCTGGGTGTCGAAAACCTTGCTTGCTGCCGCGCCAGCGTGGCCTTCTACAACGACAAGGCCGACATCGACAAGTTCATCGCCGGCCTGCATCACGTTTGGAGCACGTTCAATGGGTAATCTGTACACCTCCACCACATTTATGGAGCACAACTCGCACCCCGACTATAAATACGAGATGGATGCTCCCACGCACGAGCACGACGGCATCAACCCCAGCTGCGGCGACGAGCTCACCTTGCAGCTGCGCGTCGAGAACGGCGTGATCGAGGAGGCCTCCTTTACCGGCCACGGCTGCGCCATCAGCCAGGCCAGCGCCGACATCATGGCCGACCTCATCACCGGCGAGACCGTCGAGGAAGCTCACCGCCTGGCAGAGCTCTTCCTCGCCATGATCCGCGGCGAGCAGCTCTCCGAGGAAGACCTGGAAGACCTGGACGAAGCCGCCCAGCTCCAGGATATCTCGCACATGCCCGCCCGCGTCAAATGCGCCGAGCTCGCCTGGCGCACCCTCGACGGCATGCTCGAGGGGCAAACAAACCAGTAGTTTATGCCCCGAATCCAAGGTTTTTGATTGCCGAGCCGCCCGATACGGGCGGCTCTGTTTTTACCTAATGAGCGCGAACGCACAAAGTCCGCGCGTCCGGCGCCCCGTCTGACATTTGCCACACAGCCAGACGCGAGCACGGGCGTTTTCCACAGCACCAAAGGCCTGCGGCAGGGCCCCGGGCCCGCCAAGCAATGCGCCAAGCCCCGTTCTGCGAAGCTCCGACTCGCTTCGCGCCTGCCGCAGACGGGTCCCATAGGGAGCGGCGTGCATTTTTGCGAGTATTCAGCACGCCAAGCTGTGTGTATACGCATCGAAAGCGTTAATCAACGTCTTTAGGCGCATATATATTGTGTTTTAGAACAAGCATCGCGGTCTGACGGGACGCAGGCACGTGCTTCGGGGGCGCAACGGCGGGAATCAATAGCTTCGGGACCCGTATGTTGCAAGATTGCGGCGGTGCCGACAGCAACACGATGCTGAAAACTCGGTTTTTTGCACGGCGCAGACGGGGGTAGGCATGGGCAAACCCGGACCGAGCCGTTATTTTATGCAAGATGGCGATTTTTCTATGCATATTAAGAAGTGCAGTTACCGTACCAAGCTTTTAGAACAATGGTTGTGGCATATGGGCGACCCCAGCTGCGGTGCACAGGCAGTCCTACGCCACGTTTCGGCCAGTCTGCACCGCCGTTCGTGCACAGGCACGCACGATACGAGAAACGGTACTTTTGCCAATCCCCGTATATCGCTCAATCTGACGCACCGTAAAACCGGCATCGTGCAATCCAAGAATGACGATATTGCGCTGCGCCGACGGCGCGGCTTTAACCCCGTGGAGCGGAACCCCGAGGCTCTTCGCCATCTTGTCGGCAAAGGCGTGGCGTTCCCATTCCGTCTCTTTCATATCGCACAGCGCTGGCTCACTGCCGTCGGGCGCCGAAAGCGAATAGGCAATAAAGCCCTCGGCAGAACCAAAAAGCTCAAGCACGCAAGAAGGATCAGAAAATCCCCTCGCGACATCGGCCGCGTCACCGTCGTAAGCGCACAAATGCTCCGCAAAGCTACTCCAGGGATAACGCTCTATTAGGCTAACGCCCGCCTCCTGCGGATCGGCGTGTACGGAGCGAATAGCCTCCATCACCTGCCAGTCGGTATCGAGCGAGCGCCGGTCAAAACGGTTCTGGAACAGATGCCCTGTGCGCCCCGTGCGTTTATTGAACCGCCGCGCGTACGTCAAAAGCAACCGGTGCATCGCCGCGCTCATCCTGTCCTCGTAATCTGTAAGCACCAAATGCACGTGATTGCCCATAAGGCACCAGGCGATAACCGTCACACCCTCCTCGCAGCAGCACTCGCGCATCAGCTCCAAAAACTCCCACCGGTCTTCATCGCCCTCAAAGATGAGCTGTTTGCCCACACCGCGAGCACAGACATGGTAAAAGCCGGTAACCGTTCTCCAAACGCGCTGCATGGCGCTCCCTTCGCCGGGATCTGCTTGCCATCCAATACAGCACGATTGAAGCGTGCCATCAAAACATTCACGCAAAACAATGCACTCGCGCGGCCAAAGGCAGCAAACAGGCGGCGAACGGCACCGTTGCAACAGGTCAACCCCTGCAACGCTTACAAGAGCCGACCAAAAGCCAGCCAAAGACGGACCCCCCTACGGAGGTTCGCGACCACAGAACATAGAGTTAAACCGTTTCAATTAAAACTTCCGGACTTCTCGCTACGAAAACTGAGCCGTTCGCCGAATATTCCGTGCATTTCGCGGTATTATAGGGGCTGCATGTCATGTCCCTTTCGAAGGGTCGCCCGGCAATCGCCAGCCACGACCCCCAGACGGGACGCCAACACGATAGAGAGGAGAGGCATGCAGTACTCACAGGAAGTGGAGAACATGTGCCCCGTTGCCAAGGGTGCATACCACGGCCCCGCACCCATCCCCGAGGAGGGCAAGTGGGTCCAGGCTAAGGAGATTTCCGACATCTCCGGTCTTACGCACGGTGTGGGTTGGTGCGCACCTCAGCAGGGCGCCTGCAAGCTCACGCTGAACGTTAAGGACGGCATCATCGAGGAGGCCCTCGTTGAGACCATCGGCTGCTCGGGTATGACCCACTCTGCCGCCATGGCTTCCGAGATCCTTCCCGGTAAGACCATCCTCGAGGCCCTCAACACCGACCTCGTCTGCGACGCCATCAACGTTGCTATGCGCGAGATCTTCCTGCAGATCGTTTACGGCCGCAGCCAGACCGCGTTCTCCGAGGGCGGCCTGCCCGTGGGCGCCTCCCTCGACGACCTCGGCAAGGGCCTTCGCTCTCAGGTCGGCACCATGTTCGGCACCAAGGCCAAGGGCGCTCGTTACCTCGAGCTCGCTCAGGGCTACGTCACCCGCATGGCTCTCAACGACAAGAACGAGATCATCGCGTTCGAGTTCCTGAACCTCGGCAAGTTCACCGACGCCGTCAAGGCCGGCAAGACCCCCGAGGAGGCCATCGCTGGCGCTATGGGCCACTATGGTCAGTGGGAGAACGCTGCCAAGTACATCGACCCGCGCACCGACGAGGAGACTCACTCCGTCGCCAGCGTGTTCCCGGTTCACGAGTAGAAAGGGAGGGAAATAACTATGACTGTTACGTTCGAAGGTTACGAGCGCCGCGCTGACAAGATCAACAAGTGCCTCGCCGACAACGGCATCGCCTCCCTCGAGGAAGCTCTGCAGATCTGCACCGACAAGGGCTTCAACCCGCGTGAGATCGTCAACAACACCCAGTCCATCGCCTTCCAGAACGCCGAGTGGGCCTACACCCTCGGTTGCGCTCTCGCTGTCAAGCGTGGCGCCAAGTCCGCTTCTGAGGCTGCCGCCATCATCGGCGAGGGCATCCAGGCCTTCACCGTTCCCGGCTCCGTCGCCGAGGACCGCAAGGTCGGTCTGGGCCACGGCAACCTGGGCGCTATGCTGCTCTCCGACGACACCGAGTGCTTCGCCTTCCTGGCCGGTCACGAGTCCTTCGCTGCCGCTGAGGGCGCTATCGGCCTGGCTCTGAACGCCAACAAGGCTCGTAAGAAGCCGCTGCGCGTCATCCTCAACGGTCTGGGCAAGGACGCTGCTCAGATCATCGCCCGCATCAACGGCTTCACCTACGTGAAGACCCAGTTCGACTACTTCACGGGCGAACTCAAGGTCGTCGAGACCATCCCCTACTCCGATGGTCCCCGCGCCGCCGTCAACTGCTACGGCGCCGACGACGTCCGCGAGGGCGTTGCCATCATGTGGCACGAGAACGTCGACATCTCGATCACCGGTAACTCCACCAACCCCACGCGCTTCCAGCACCCCGTCGCTGGCACCTACAAGAAGGAGCGCCTCGAGGCTGGCAAGAAGTACTTCTCCGTCGCTTCTGGTGGCGGCACTGGTCGTACCCTGCACCCGGACAACATGGGCGCCGGCCCTGCCTCTTACGGCATGACCGACACCATGGGCCGCATGCACTCCGACGCCCAGTTCGCCGGTTCTTCCTCCGTGCCTGCGCACGTCGACATGATGGGTCTCATCGGCATGGGCAACAACCCCATGGTCGGTGCCACCGTCGCCTGCGCTGTCGCCGTCGAGGAGGCCCTCAAGGCCTAATCGCGCCCGCGCGATGCTCATATAGTTGAGCTTTGGAGCCGCTACCTTTCGAGGTAGCGGCTCTTTTTGTTTGCCCCGTCCCAAATTGGTTACTCTTATTAGAAGGTCCGATATATCAGTTGCGGTGAAATACGGACTGAATTACATCCATACAGACCAAAACAGTCCGTATTCCACCGCAACTTATCAAATGGGCCGACCGAAGTGGCCGAGTCCACCTGACGCCCACCTGCCATATTTGCCCTTTACCGATTTGCCGGGTCTTTGCGGCCCCATTGCCGATCACCCGTGCGACAATGCGCCGGACAAGAAAGGAATCCGATGGAATCGACTGATGTACTGGTAATTGGATCTGGCATTGCGGGCCTTTGCGCCGCCATCGAAGCGGCACGCACGGGCGCAACCGTCGCTGTGGCAAGCGCCGGCAAGACTATGAGTGGATCGAGCTTCTTCCCCGGAACCTGGGGCCTAGGGCTTATCGGACCCGTTAACGAAGACGACGAGCAGGACCTCATCGACACCATCCTGGCCGTCGGCGGCGGCGTTGCCGACCCCGAACTCGTCCAAGCGTTCGTCCACGGCATTCCCCAAGCGATTGACTGGCTCGAGCAAGACCTGGGCGTTGAGCTCCAGCGTCCGCAAAGCGCCAAGAGTGCTCAACAAAAGCAATTTATCCCCTGCTTTGACCACAAGACGCGCATGTGGCGCGGCCTCACCCGCAAGCCCCTTGAGGACGCTCTGACGACCTGGATCGAGTCGCTCGGCATTCGCCTGCTCCCCCGCCATGAGCTTATCGACCTTGTTGAGGACACGAACGGCAGAATAACCGGAACCGTACTCTACGACCTTACCGAAAATCGAATCGTGCCCTTTGCTGCCAAGGCCACGGTCATCGCAGCCGGTGGCACAGGCGGCCTGTTCGAGCGCAGCCTTACGTCGGCTGATGTGCTCAGTTCCTCGCAGGCCATCGCGCTGGCGCACGGCGCAACACTTACTAATATAGAGTTCATGCAGATGATGCCCGGCTTCATCGAGCCCAGGCGTAACTTGGTCTTCAATGAGAAAACCTGGCGCTACGTGCACGTAGACCAGCCGGTAGATATTGCCGACGACAAGCTGGACGACCTGCTCGAGCAGCGCTCTGGATATGGTCCCTTTACGTCACGCTTGGCCTCCCGCGCTATCGATCTCGTCATCGATCGGGCAGGTGCCGAAGGCCTGGCGCTCCGCTACGACTTCCCCCGCGAGGATGTCCCAGAGTTTGTGCAGGCCTTTGCTACGTGGCTGCAAGACGAGCACGGCATCGCTCCGACTGACGAGATGCGCGTTGCGATGTATGCCCACGCCGCTAATGGCGGCATCAAGATCGATAAGACCGCGCACACGGGCGTTGAGGGCCTCTACGCTTGCGGCGAGGCGACAGGCGGCATGCACGGCGCCGACCGCATTGGTGGCTTGTCAAGCGCCAACGGCATCGTATTCGGACGCATCGCAGGCGCATCAGCAGCCCTTGCAGCACAGAAAGAGCCTGAGGCAGCCCTGAAGGCGGATATCGCCCTCCCCCAGTACGGCATAGCCGCAACAGATGCCGATCGCCTGACACAAAGCCTTAGGCACACGATGAGCACCTATTGCATGATCAACCGCACCGAGACGGGCCTATCCGAGGCACTACACGAGCTTGAGGGCTTAAAGACGGAGGCAACGACCTTGAGCACACAGAAAGCCCAGGACAGCGAAGTCGCAGCCCTCGCCCGCCTGCAATCGCAGATTCGACTAGCACAGGAAATGGTCAAAGCCATGCGCAAGCGAACTGAAAGCCTAGGTTCGCACTTTCGAGCGGACTAAATCGATTCTCACCTTGAGTTTGATCACAATTTCTCAACATGCATCGAGCCCCGTAAGCATGATTCCCCTAAGGAGAACACGCTATGGGGCTTTAGTCGTTTTTCCCTAAGGGAATCACGGTGCAGATTCCTCAGCTCCGCGCCCTTTCGGGTTCGACCCCATGCGTGGTCAACAAAAAACGACCAGCCTGAGCCAGTCGCTTTAACAATCTTTGGGTGGGCCGTCAGGGGGTCAGCCTGCTGCGCAGGCGGTCGCTGCGGCGCTTCGCGCCTTGCGCGCTGCGCTGGCAAATGCTTACGCATTTCCTCAGCTCCGCGCCCCGACGGGTTCGACCCCATGTGAGGTTAACAAAAAAGCGACCAGCCTAAGCCAGTCGCTTTAACATGCTTTGGGTGGGCCGTCAGGGGGTCGAACCCTGGACCTTGGGATTAAGAGTCCCCTGCTCTACCAACTGAGCTAACGACCC
>CABSNR010000028.1:0-32524 GCA_902479145.1 uncultured Collinsella sp. | reverse complement strand
CGGTTGCGAAATCGACGGGGAAGTCCTCGGGGATGGCGGGCGCTACGGGTGCGGGGGTTGGGGCCTCTGCGAGTACCGAAGCCGGTGCCGGTGCGGGAATTTGGTCGCAAGCAGAGGCGGGCACGGATTCGATGACGGGTGCGAACTCCAGCGTCGTCTTCGGCTTGATTGTGGAATCTGCGGGCTTCACGGTGACGGGCGCGTCTGCAGCTTCAGTTTCAACCTCAACCTGCGTCGCGCTCTCATTCTCGACGCTCGACTTTGCCTCGATGGGCGTGGATGCCATGGTGGTGATGCCGGCATTGGCATTCTCGGGGTCATAGACGACCGTGAGCGAGATAGCGGGCTGCGGCGTCTCGGGCTCCGGCGCCGACTCGGTAGCGTCTTGATCTGCGGGCTCGTCGGACTGATCGTCCTCGGCCTCGTCGCCAAAGACATCGCTGTTTTGGAACGCAGACGGCTCGGGTTGGTCAGCGGCTTCTTCGGTTGTCGACTTGGGCGCTTCGTTGAGCTCCACAGTGGCTTCCTGCTCGGATATGACTTCGGAATCGGTCGTGGCGGCGATTTCGGTTTCGGCTTCTGCCGTTACCTCAATAGCGACTTCGATCTCTGTCTCGGGCTCGGGTTCCGGCGCGGCTTCAACCATGGCTTCGGGCTCGGGACGCTTAACGTGCTTGGGGCGCACGGCCTTGAGGTCCTTCTCACCGCGTTTCTTCTTTTTGTAGGACTGCTTGGCGCCCTTGGCAGCCTTGGGCTTGTCTTCGCCCTTGGCAAGGGCGGTATCCCAGGCCTCATTGGCGATGACGGTGGCATACAGGCGACCGCCCTTAAAGACGGTCAGCTTAATGCAGTCGTCGAGTTCCTCGAGCAGCTCGCGCGTGGACTCAAAGCCCAGGTCATAAGCGGCCATATCACCAGCGGCGAGTGCCTCCTCGACCTGCGTCATAAACGTTTGCTTGCCGCATCCAATCGCATCGCGCAGCAGGCGATACAGATAGATGTGGTTGCCCAGCGAAAGCGTGGGCCTAACTATTGTCTTGCTCATGGCAAATCTCCTCTTTACACATGTAAAGCATCTTACCATCGCATGGCGTTCGCCATGGCGGCGCCCAAGGCAAACGGGCGCGAACCGCTTTCGATTCGCGCCCGTTGTACAGGTCGGTTATCTATGAGAGGCAAATGTGCTTAGTTGCCCGATGCCGTGCCTTGACTCGAGTTGTCAGATGCCGTGCCGGACGCAGTTCCGCTCGAGCTGTTGGTGTTGCTACTGTCTGCTGCACCCGTTCCCGACGTGGTGTCGCTCGTCTGGTCGCCCGTGCTCGGCTGAGAGCCGTCAGTCGTTTGGCTTGAGTCGGTCGTGCCGGACGGCGTGCCACTGTTGGCCGTGGAGGAATCGGTGCCCTGCGATTGGTTTTGGGTGTTCGAGGACGAATTGGCAGAGGTGGAACTGTCTTGCGTGTCGTCCGCCTGTGCCTGCTGATCTTGCGACTGGGTGTCGCCATTTGCATCGCTCTCGGTCGTGCGCGACGACAGGATTGGCTCGGGACGCTCGCCCAGACCCTCACCGGCAGTGGTGATAAGGATGGCGCCGGCGCAGGCGATGACCGCGACGATGGCGATGGCGATCGAGAAGACGATGACCTTCTTTTGTGTCTGGCTGCGCTCTGCCGCCGCCTTGGCGCGCAGGCTGTTGGGGGCGACGCGCGCCGTGGTCGCGCGTCCCGCAACCTGGCGCATCTCCTGCGTGGTCGCGGCGCCACCTAGGTGCTCCTCGACATTGGGCTCAACGGGCTCATAGGCGCCGGCGGGGTAGTCGACGTCGGCGTGCGTGCCCTTGATTGCTTCGGCGCTGGCGGAGATAAAGTGGCGATAGACCTGCGAGGACACAACAGTGATGACTGAGCTCACAGCGGCACCAATCACCGAGCCGGCAATGCCGATCTTTGAAGCAAGCGCCACGCTCGTGGCGGCAGCTGCGGCGCCGGCGATGATCTGGGGAATGGAAATGTCGTCGAACAGGCCCTTTTTGGGCGCGATGGCCATGGTCTGTCCGATGGAATGGTTTTCGTGCACGCCGTTGTTGAGCGATGCCGGCGTCATGACGCGCGTGCGTGGCGCGTCGGTGTACTTGGTTGTCATACGGGGTCCTCCCGGTGTAAATCTGCTTCGTTTCGTGTAGCCATCAGGGTACCCACCAGATGTGAATCGTACGTGACATTTAACAGATACCATCAACTCATCAATAGCTCACCAAGTTGGTGGGATGCGGTTACACCCGGCGGTTGAACTACAATAGGGCTTGCTAATTGTTGTGAATGGCGTTTACGCACGGGAGCATTCTTATGAATCTTCACCTTTCTCAGTCTGATGGCTTTTTGCGTGTGGCGGCGGCCTCGCCCAAGATGCGTGTGGCCGATGTCGAGGGCAATGCCGAGGTGGCGCTGGCGGCTGTTCGCGAGGCTACCGAGCGTGGCGTTCGCGCGCTGGTACTGCCCGAGCTTAACCTGACCGGCTATACCGCGGCCGATCTGTTCCATAACCGCACGCTGCTGCATGCCTGCGAAGCAGCGCTGGTGCACATCCTCGATGAAACCCGTGAGCTGCCGATCGTCT
Source organism: uncultured Collinsella sp. (assembly GCA_902479145.1). GTDB lineage: Bacteria > Actinomycetota > Coriobacteriia > Coriobacteriales > Coriobacteriaceae > Collinsella. The sequence continues at coordinate 29,911 of CABSNR010000028.1, read as the reverse complement.
TTACCGTTGGCTTGCCCGTTGCGGTGGCTGAAAACACCTACAACTGCGCCGCCGTGTGCTGTGCGGGTGAGCTTTTGGGTCTTACGGCTAAGAAGTATCTGCCCAACTATGGCGAGTTCTATGAGCGTCGCTGGTTTGCTCCGTCGCCTGCGGATCCCGTGTGGGTTGAATTTGCCGGTCAGGGTCCGGTTCCGCTGGGTTCGGGGCTTGTCTACCGCTGCTGTGATGAGGGTGCCGAGGATATGGTGCTGGGCGTTGAGGTTTGCGAGGACCTGTGGGTGCCGGCGCCGCCTTCGACCGAGATGGCGCTTGCCGGTGCGACGGTGATCCTCAATCCGTCGGCTTCGGACGAGATTATCGGTAAGGCGGATTACCGCCGCAGCCTCATTTCCAACCAGAGCGCGCGCCTGTATTGCGCCTATGCCTACGCGGACGCGAGCGAGGGCGAGTCCACGACCGACATGGTCTTTGCGGGCGAGAACCTCGTCTACGAAAACGGCTCCAAGCTCGCCGCGACCAAACTGCTTACCTGCGATATGGCCATCGCCGACGTTGACCTTGACCGTCTGGTTGCTGAGCGCCGTCGCTCGACGACATGGACGCGCGCGGACGATGCGCCGGAGGCCGTGACCGTCGAGTTCTCGTTTGAGGGCTCGCTCGCCGAAGAGCCTGTCCTGCGCGATGCGCTCGGCATAGACCGTGTCTTCCCCCGCGCGCCCTTCGTGCCTGCCGACCATGGTGACCTGGCTGAGCGCTGCGAGACCATCCTCGACCTGCAGACCACGGGCCTCAAGACCCGCCTTGCCCATACGGGCACCAAGGCGGCCGTTATCGGCCTTTCGGGCGGTCTCGATTCCACGCTGGCGCTGCTTGTGACCGTGCGTGCCTTCGATGCGCTGGGGCTGCCGCGCACTGGTATCACAGCCGTGTCCATGCCCGGCTTCGGCACGACGCATCGCACCAAGTCGAATGCCGAGTCGCTCGCTCGCGACCTGGGTGTGAGCTTCCGCGAGGTTTCGATCCACGCGGCTGTGGAGCAGCACTTCAAGGACATTGAGCATGATCCGGCCGTGCAGGACGTGACCTACGAGAACAGCCAGGCGCGCGAGCGTACGCAGATTCTGATGGATCTGGCCAACCAGGCTGGCGGTTTTGTCATTGGCACGGGCGACCTGTCGGAGCTGGCGCTCGGCTGGGCTACCTATAACGGCGACCACATGAGCATGTACGCCGTCAACGCGAGCGTGCCCAAGACGCTTGTGCGCCATCTGGTACGCTATGCTGCCGATGTCTTTGGCGGGCGCATTGCCGAGGTCTTGCTCGATATCCTCGATACGCCGGTGTCCCCCGAGCTTCTGCCGCCCACGGGCGACGGCGAGATTGCGCAGAAGACCGAGGATTTGGTGGGCCCGTACGAGCTGCACGACTACTTCCTCTACTACCTGCTGCGTTTTGGCTTTGAGCCGGGCAAGATCTACCGCATGGCGCTCAAGAGCTTCGAGGGCGTCTACGACGCCAAGACCGTCCACACGTGGCTACGTACGTTCTACCGTCGCTTCTTTGCCCAGCAGTTTAAGCGCAGCTGCCTGCCCGATGGTCCCAAGGTGGGCTCGGTGACGCTCAGCCCGCGCGGCGATTGGCGCATGCCGAGTGACGCCAGCTCGCGTCTGTGGCTTGCGCAGATCGACGCGCTCAATCCAGTTGACTAAGGTTGGCTAAATTGAACCAATACGGGGGTTGCAAGCGTTACACTTTTGCAATCTGATGGCCCGTATCGCGCGGCGCTCTTGTCGGAGCGCCGCTTTTTTATATCGAAAGGTGGCACCATGCAGGCATCGCAGCGTCTCGACCGCTTTGGCGCGGAGGTCTTCGCCTCGCTCAACAACAAGCTTCTCGCGCTGAAGGCTCAGGGCAAGACCATTTACAACATGAGCGTGGGCACGCCCGACTTTAAGCCGTACGACCACGTGGTCGAGGCGCTCACGCAGGCAGCCCAAGATCCCGAGATGTGGAAGTATGCCCTGCGCGACCTGCCCGAACTCAAGCAAGCCGTGTGCGATTACTATGAGCGTCGCTTTGGCGTTTCGGGCATTACGCCGTCTATGGTGCAGTCGTGCAACGGCACGCAGGAGGGCGTGGGCCATTTGGGCCTGGCCCTGCTCGATCCGGGTGACACCATTCTGGTTCCCGATCCGTGCTACCCGGTCTTTGAGGCGGGTGCCAAGATCGCCGATGCCAAGCTCGAATACTATCCGCTGGTTGCCGAGCATAATTACCTGCCCTATGTGGCGGGTATCGATCCCGAGGTGGCCGATCGTGCCAAGTATATGATCGTGTCGCTGCCCGCGAACCCGGTCGGCTCGGTGGGCACGCCCGAGATCTACGAGGAGATCATCACTTTCGCCCGCGAGCACGACCTGCTCATCGTTCACGACAACGCATACTCCGACATCGTGTTCGACGGCGAGCCGGGCGGCAGCTTCTTGCAGTATCCCGGCGCGCTCGAGGTGGGCGTTGAGTTCTTCTCGCTCTCCAAGTCGTTTAACGTCACCGGTGCGCGTATCGGCTTTTTGGTCGGTCGCGAGGATGTGGTCTCGGCCTTCGCCAAGCTGCGCAGCCAGATTGACTTTGGCATGTTCTTCCCGATCCAGAAGGCCGCCATCGCGTGCCTTAATGGCCCGCGCGATGAGGTCGAGGCGCAGCGTCTGAAGTACCAGGAGCGCCGCGATGCCCTGTGCGATGGTCTTGAGGGCCTGGGCTGGGAGCGTCCCAACGCGCATGGCTCTATGTTTGTGTGGGCCAAGCTTCCCGGTGGTCGCACCGATTCCATGGCGTTTTGCGAGGAGCTCATGGAGAAGGCCGGCGTTGTGGTGACGCCGGGCGCGAGTTTTGGTCCTTCGGGCGAGGGACACGTGCGCATGGCGCTGGTCCTACCGCCCGATCAGATCGCTTTGGCTGTCGAGGCCATTCGCGAGGCGGGCCTGTATTAGAAACCTATTTCGACTCGTCAATAGCTCGAAACCGATTTCGCGCAGTTATTTTACGAATACTGCAAACAATTTCGGTAAACGGTCGATTTTTGGCTGCGAATAGGGGCATAATCAAAGTCCCGATTGGATGTATTGGGATTACGACAAGCCGCTCGGGTCGTTCCCGGGCGGCTTGTTTGTGGAGAGAGATGGGAGTTTCTAATGGTTAACGAGAAGAAGGTCGCTATTGTCGGCTGCGGTTTCGTCGGTTCGTCTTCGGCGTTCGCACTGATGCAGAGTGGTCTGTTCTCCGAGATGGTCCTCATCGACGTGGACAAGAACCGTGCCGAGGGTGAGGCCCTGGATATCGCGCACGGCATGACATTTGCCGAGCCGATGAAGATCTACGCCGGCGATTATTCCGATGTCGCCGACGCCGCCATGATCGTCGTCACCGCTGGCGCTGCCCAGAAGCCCGGTGAGACTCGCCTGGACCTGGTCAACAAGAACGTTAACATCTTTAAGTCCATTATCCCCGAGATTAAGAAGTCCGGCTTCGAAGGCATTCTGCTAATCGTCTCCAACCCGGTTGATGTTCTGACCTATGCCGCCATCAAGATGTCCGGCCTGCCCGAGGGCCATGTCATCGGCTCCGGCACCGTGCTCGACACTGGCCGTCTGCAGCAGATGCTTGGTGCCCACGTCGAGGTTGACCCGCGCGATGTCCAGGCCTATGTCATGGGTGAGCACGGCGACTCCGAGTTTGTCGCTTGGTCCAGCGCCCAGGTTGCCGGCGTGCCGCTGAACACCTTCTGCGAGCTCCACGGCCACCTGGAGCATGAGACCGCCGAGAAGCGCATCGCCGAGGACGTCAAGAACTCCGCCTACACCATCATCGAGAAGAAGCACGCCACCTACTACGGTGTCGCTATGGCCGTCAAGCGCATCTGCACTGCCGTCATGCGCGATGAGCAGACCGTTCTGCCTGTCTCCTCGCTCATGGTGGGCGAGTACGGCCTGTCCGATCTTGCCATCTCCATGCCGACGGTCGTTGGCCGCGACGGCGTTGTCTGCCGCGTACCCGTGCCGCTGAACGATGACGAGCAGCATGAGCTCACCGCCTCCGCCAAGGCCCTCAAGGACATCATCGACAGCGTCGATTTCTCCTGCTAAATGCGGCTCGTTTAAGCAACAGGCTACAATGAAAGGCGTCCGGGCCACACGGTCCGGGCGCCTTTTTGGTGCGAGGGGGTCAGGTTACTTTGCACCACCCCAATGCACCATAGTTGATGGGAGGGCCATGTCGGATTCGCCTAATTTTTTGACCTATGCCCAGACGGCGTTTGATCCGTTTGAGGAACGGCCGTTCTGCGCGGTGGATAGCCTGGTCTTTGCGTGGTTGTCCTATTTGCGTTTGCCGGGTGATATGGCGGAGCTGACGAACTGGCAGGGCCTAGACGTACGCGAGCTGCTGCGCGCCGAGTGCTACCAAGACATGATTGGCGACCTGTGGGATCCGGAGGGGAGCCGTGCCCTGTTGGAGGCTGTGGCAGCAAGCCCTCGCTACCGTGGCGTTCGTGTTTGCGGCTATCGTAGCGTGAGTGATGCCGAGACAACGGAGCAGTTTGCGGCCATGACGTTCCGATTTCCGGCGGGGTTTAGCTATCTTGCCTTTCGGGGGACCGACAGCACGATTGTGGGCTGGAAAGAGGACTTTAACATGGCGTTCCGGTGTCCTGTGCCGGCCCAGGAATCCGCGGCGCGTTATGTAGACGAGGCGGCGGATGCGATTGACGGGCCGCTTTTGTGCGGAGGTCATTCCAAGGGTGGAAACCTTGCGGTGTACGGTGCGGCGATGTGCTCCGATGTCGCCCGTGAGCGAATCGAACGGGCGTATTCCCATGATGGTCCGGGCTTCGTCGAGGAGTTTCTGAACGGCAACGCCTTTGCCGATCTTTCCGGTCGAATCGACAAGACGCTACCTCGGTCGTCGATCTTCGGCATGATGTTCGAGACACAGGAGGACTATGCCATCGTTGAGAGCACCGAGTTCAGCCTGCTGCAGCACAATCCCTTTAGCTGGGTGGTTGATGGTCACGACTTCGTGTACTGTGAGCGCCTGTCCGCCGGTGCTCGATACGTTGATGGCTCCATTCGCGAGATGCTGCTTGCGGTGTCGCCTAGCGAGCGCGAGCGTTTTGTAGATGCGTTGTTCTCCGTGCTTGAGGCTACGGGTGCTGAGCGGTTTGCGGATATCGCTGGGAATCTGCGCGAGAGCCTGCCCGTGATGCTCCAGGCTGCGCAAGGCTTTGACAAGGATACGCGACGCTTTGTCTCGCAGACTATCGTTGCGATTCTTAAGTGTGCGCTTCTGCCCAAACGTCCCCAGATCGACATGCCCGCTGCCGGCAAGAGCTTGGCAGAACAGCTCGAGGCTTGGCAGTCCGAGCTCCTGCGCTAACCATTGGTGCAAAGCAACCTGTCCCCGATGCACCAATCTTCGATGCGCCTGGGGCGGGATCGACCGCTATACTGGTTCGTGCCGAAATCGATCTAGAACGGAATGCCGTATATGAAAATCAATCACGCGATTCTGCATATCCTGGACTTTGACTCTGCCGTCAACGTTATGAGCCAGCGCGAGCTCGATATCGAGAGCCGCACCGTGCGTAATTTCGTAACCACGCACCTGCGGCGCGCTCGTACCTCGGCTGATAACAAGCGTGCCACGTTTGCCGAGAACTCCGCATTCGGCGGCGAGCTCAAGGGCTATTTCTTTGGTGAGCGTGAGTTCGTGGATCTGTCTCAGCAGATTGCGGAGTTCATCTCTTCCGAACTTACCAAGGCCGAGAAAGCCGAGTCCACTGACGTGCTTGTGGCGGACTTTGATGACGATGAGGATGCCCGCTGGTTTGCCGTGATGCTGCTGGGCTCCAAGCAGGCATTCATGCACGAGGTGGGTCGCGAAGAGGGCGAGGTGCGTAACGACATCGCGCGCCACTATGCCATTCTGCCGAACCCTTCGCAAAAGGTGCCGAGCTATGCAATCGTGCGTGCAAGCACCATGGAGATCGGCTATGTGGATAAGAAGCGCAAGATTGCCGGCGAGGATCGCATGCTCATTCCCGACGGCCTGCTGCAATGCGACACGGGCGTTTCGGGTAAGGAGGTCATCGACACGGTGACGCGCGTGGTCGAGGAGGTCGCTGAAGAGCACGGCGCCAACACGGCCGTAGCGCTCGCCAAGGTCAAAGCCGCCGTTGCCGAGAAGGTTGAAGACGACGAGGAGCTGCCGCCTTGGGATATCGTCGATGAGGTCTTTGAGGACGAGCCGGTTATCAAGGAGAGCGTGCGTGCGGCACTGACCGAGGAGAAGGTGCCCGAGCGCGTGCCCGTGGAGCGCAAGCAGGTCGAGCGCGCGGCCGTGCGCAATCACAAGATCCGTACCGACACGGGTATCGAGATCAGCTTCCCGGCCGAGATGGGTTCGAACTCCGAGTACATTGAGTTCGTCAACGAGCCCAACGGCCTCATTTCCATCGAGCTCAAAAATATCGGTAGCATCGAGAATCGATAAGTTGCGTTGCGCCTACAGCGAGAAAGCAAAGGCCGAAGCCCTTCGGGACTTCGGCCATTTTGTTTAGGGATGAATTATCCCGCAGGTTGAGCATACGTCAGCGAAAACGCGGTTTGTCAAAACCGCGTAACTATTAAAGCTGACGTAAGCCCTCTTCCAGTCCGGTCTTGCTGTTGGTCTTCTCGTCGCGCATCTTGATGACGCGGGCGGGGACACCGGCCACGACGGCGCCGGCGGGGACATCCTCGACGCACACAGCGCCGGCGGCAACGACAGCGCCCTTGCCTACGTGCACGCCCTCCAGGACCACGGCGTTGGCGCCGATCATGACATCGTCCTCGATGATGACGGGCGTGGCGCTGGCGGGCTCCACAACGCCTGCCAGCACGGTGCCGGCGCCGATGTGGCAGTTCTTGCCCACGGTGGCGCGGCCGCCCAGCACGGCGCCCATATCAATCATGGAGCCTTCGCCAATGACGGAGCCGATGTTGATGATGGCGCCCATCATGATGACGGCGCGATCGCCGATCTCGACGCGGTCACGGATGATCGCGCCCGGCTCGATGCGGGCGTTGATGCCCTTGAGGTCGAGCATGGGCACGGCAGAGTTGCGGCAGTCATTCTCGACATCGTAGTAGTCGATGGAGTCGGCATTGGCATCGAGGATGGCCTTGAGCTCATCCCAGTCGCCAAAGACGGTCTTGCCGCGACGGCCGCCGTAGACATGTGCGTCGCCCCAGGCAACCTTCATGCCGGGCTTCTCGCGCACGTATAGCTTGACAGGTGTCTTTTTGGGCGCGGTGGCGATGTAGCTGATAATCTCCTGGGCATTCATCTCGGCTGCGTTGCTCATTTGCTATCTCTCCTTTGGGTGGATTCGGTTGATACCTGGTTAGGCAAACATGACCTGGTCGAACGTATAGAAGCCGGGTTCGCGGGTGACGAGCTTCTGGGCGGCGGCCAGGGCGCCGTTGACGAAGATCTGACGGCTCGTGGCGCGGTGGGTGAGCGTGACTTCCTCGTCCTGGCCAAAGAAACTCACCTCGTGCACGCCGGCGACGGTGCCCCCGCGCAGCGAGTGCATGCCGATCTCCTTGGGGTCACGCGCGCCGCACATGCCCTCGCGGCCATAGACGGGGTGGTAGCCTGCCTCGGGCTCGGCCTCGACGACGGCATCGAGCAGTAGCTTGGCAGTGCCGCTGGGGGCGTCGACCTTTTGATTGTGGTGAGTCTCGACAATCTCGCAGTCAAAGCCGGGCAGCTCACGCGTGGCCCGGGCCACTAGATGACGCAGGGCTGCGATGCCGATGGAGTAATTGCCCGAGTGCATAACGCGGGTGTTCTGGCCCAGCTCACGCAGGCGGTCCATCTGCTCGGGCGTATAGCCCGTGGTGCCCGAGACCAACGCGGCGCCCGTGCGCTCGACATAGGCGACGACGGCATCGAAGGTCACGACGTTCGAGAAGTCGATGATAACGTCGGCCGCCGGGGCGCTCTCGAGCTCGGACAGATCAAAACCGATCTGGGCGACGATATCAAAAACGGGTTGACCGGCGGCGTCGACAACGCCCTCGGCGGTGGTGCGGATGAGCGAGCCCATGCGGCCCGTTCCCATAATGACGGTCTTAATCAAGCAGACCAGCCCCCTTCAGAGCATCGGTAAGTGCAGAGCGCGTGTCGTCTGCCATGGGGCACAGCGGCATGCGGTAGTTTGCCTCGATCATACCCATCTGGGCGAGCGCCTCTTTGACGGGGATGGGGTTGACCTCACTAAAGAGGGCATTGATGAGCGGCTGGCCGGCAATTTGGATATCGCGGGCACGCGCCACGTCACCGTCCAAATAGGCGCGGCACATGTCATGCACGAGCTGCGGCTGCACGTCTGCCCACACGCTGATGGTGCCCGAGGCGCCCAGGCTCATGAGCGGCACGGTAAGCGCGTCCTCGCCCGAGTACATGCGGAAGTCGTCTGACAGCAGGTGGGCGATCTTGGCCGCGTAGGCGACGTTGCCCGAGGCCTCCTTAATACCCATGATGTTGGGGTGCGCGGCCAGGCGCTCTACGTTGCGCTCGCTGATACCGCAGCCGCAGCGGCCGGGGATGTTGTACAGGATGCAGGGGATGTCCACGGCATCGGCGACGGTCTTAAAGTGCTGATAGATACCCTCTTCGTTGGACTTGTTGTAGTAGGGGGTAATGAGCAGCAGGCCGTCGGCTCCCAAGCCCTGGTAAGTAAGTGACTTGGTGAGCATGGTCTGCGTTGAGTTGGAGCCCGAGCCGGCAATGACGGGGACGCGTCCTGCAACATGCTTGACCACGGCGGCGACGACGGAGTTGTCCTCGTCGTCGGTCATCGTGGCGCTCTCGCCGGTGGTGCCCAGGGTGAGGATGGCGTCGGTGCCGTTTTGCAGGTGGAAATCGATAAGGCGCTCGAGTGCGTCAAAGTCGACACTGCCATCCTTTTTAAACGGCGTGACGAGGGCGACGATTGAGCCCTCGAGATTGCGGATGTCCATGTTCTTCTCCTTCGCGTCCGCGATTTGGATGCGTTTGTTCCATTGGGCGGCGACTGCCAGGCGCTCGTCTTGGGCGCGACGGCGGGCACTTTCGGCGCGCGACTTGGCCAACAGCTCTCGGCCGCTCGGCAGCACGTCGAGCGTGGCAAAGTAATCGCCCGGGCGCTCGGCGCGGCGGATGAGGTCGGCCGAGCCATCGGGGCGCAACAGGACCTCGGCGGAGCGCAGGCGTCCATTGTAGTTGTAGCCCATGGAGTAGCCATGCGCGCCGGTATCGTGGATCACAAGCAGGTCGCCCATGTCGATATGCGGCAGCTCGCGATCGATGGCGAACTTGTCGTTGTTCTCGCACAGATTGCCCGTGATGTCGTAGGTGTCAGTGACGGGCGCTGTGGTCTTGTCGTCGCCACCCGGCTGGCCCATCACCGTAATGTGGTGGTAAGCGCCATACATGGCAGGACGAATCAGATCGACGGCACTGGCGTCCACGCCGATATAGTCCTTGTAGATCTGCTTCTCGTGGATGGCCTTGGTGACCAGGCATCCGTAGGGGCCCATCATAAAGCGACCCATCTCGGTGCAGATCGCCACATCGCCCATGCCGGCGGGGACCAGAATCTCGTCGTAGGCTGCGTGTACGCCCTCACCGATGGCGTGAATGTCGTTAGCCTGCTGCTCGGGCAGGTAGGGGATACCCACACCGCCGGACAGATTGATAAAGGCGACATGTGCGCCGGTCTCGCGCTCCAGGCGCACGGCAAGTTTAAAGAGGATGCGTGCGAGCTTGGGATAGTAGTCGTTAGTGACGGTGTTACTGGCAAGGAAGGCATGGATGCCAAAATTCTCGGCGCCCTTGGCCTTGAGCATGCGGAAGGCCTCAAAGAGCTGCTCGGTGGTCATGCCATATTTGGAGTCGCCCGGGTTGTCCATGATGCCGTTGGAGAGCTGGAACAGACCGCCTGGATTAAAGCGGCAGCTGACCGTCTTGGGGATGGGCCCCGCAACGCACTCAAAGAACTCGATGTGGCTGATGTCGTCAAAGTTGACGATGGCACCCAGCTTGTCGGCGAGCTCAAAGTCGGCAGCCGGCGTGTCGTTGGACGAGAACATGATGTCGTGTCCCGTGATACCCAGTGAGCGGGCGATCATAAGCTCGGTATAGCTCGAGCAATCGCAGCCGCAGCCGTATTCGTTGAGAATGGAGATGAGCGCCGGGTTGGGGTTGGCCTTGACGGCAAAGTATTCCTTAAAGCCCGGGTTCCATGCAAAGGCGTCGCGCACTTCTTGCATGTTGCGGCGGATGCCTGCCTCGTCGTATAGATGAAACGGCGTGGGGAACTGCTCGACGATATGCTCGAGTGTCTCCTTGTCCGCAAACGGCTGCTTGGCCGCATACGCCTCGTTGGGGGTCAATGCCATGTCCCGTAAACCTCGCTATCCAGACGGCGCCATCTGCGCATCGAATCCGCATAGCGTGGACCCAATGTCCGGATAGCGCTCCCGCATTGCTGCAGACAGTCCTGTGGGTGTTTCCCACAGGCCCACCAGGTTGTTCGTGCCCGAAAAACCCAGTTCGGCGGGTTTCGCCTCCCCACGGGGTCAAAGCCTGCCGGCTCGCCCGCGGTTCTTCGTGCCCGCGCCTCTATCAAGTGGTAAAGACCCTATCACGTTGCACTTTACCAAACAAGAGTATTTGTATATAACGTTTAAAAAATGCAGCAATATGCTGGAAACATGTGTGCCACAATCCTGTATCACAATAAGTTGCAACAGATGTGCCTTACGAAGGGATTCTCTATGACCGAGCTCCAAGAACTCCGTCGCTATCGCCGCGATCTCCATCGCATCCCGGAGCTCGATTTCGATCTTCCGCAAACCATTGCCTATATCGAGGGCGTGTTGGCACCGCTCGCTTGCGAGGTGACCCATCCGTGCCCCAGCTGCGTCTGCGCTTTCTTCGACGCCGGCGTTGGTGCCGCGCATGCCACAGCGATTCGCGCCGATATGGATGCGCTGCCCATCGCGGAGGCGACGGGAGCGGCCTTTGCCTCGACCCATCCCGGCACGATGCACGCTTGCGGACATGATGGACACATGGCCATGGCACTTGCCGCCGCGACGTATGTCAACCGTACGATTCGCGAGCAGCCGGGCGTCATTAGGCGCAACGTTCTCTTTGTGTTCCAGCCGGCCGAGGAAACGACGGGTGGTGCCAAGACGGTATGTGAGAGCGGTGTATTCGAATGCTACGGGGTCGACCGCATTTTTGGCTTCCATGTGTGGCCCGATCTGCCCGCCGGCACGTTGGCGAGCTGTTCCGGCCCGCTGCTGGCGCGTTCGAGTGAGACACACATTCATATTCACGGGACGAGCATCCATATCGCTAAGACCTATGGCGTTCCGGTCGAGGAGTCGCACGATGCGGCGCTGGCGGCTGCCAAGTTCTTGGTTGCCGAGCGCGAGCTGATGGACGAACTGGGCACCGACGAGCCCTGTATCGGTAAGTTTGGTCTGCTGCAGGCCGGTACGGTTTGCAACGCGGTGGCGGGGGAGGCCCATGTGGCCGGCAGCCTGCGTTTGTTTACGGACGACATGTTCGACCGGGCGCGCGAAGGCGTGCGCCGCGTGCTGGACGATGCCTGTGCCGCAACAGGCTGTACGTACGATCTCGACTTTGCCGAGGGCTATCCGCCAGTCGATAACGACCCCGAGCTGTTTGCCAACATCACACCTGCCTTGCCCGGGTTGCAGCTCGTTGATGAACCGCTGCTAATTGCCGAGGACTTTGCCTTCTATCAGCGCCATCTGCCGGGCGTGTTTTTCCTGCTGGGCACGGGTATGCCAGAGGACCAAGACAACCCGAGTGATTCGGATGGCTGTCCCGCCTATGCCACAAGCGCTCTGCATACCGATAGCATGCTCTTCGACGAGGAAATCCTTCTCAAAGGCCTCGATGTCTACAAACGATTGCTTTTGCTTGACTAAGGCGCAAAGGACTATTTGTTCTAGAAAACACGAACAAACGTACGATATAATAGAGATGTAAGTCTATAGAAACGTTTGACGTTACTAACGTAAGGCGATACTATGATTGCATCGTATAAAGATGAGGATACCGAACGCTTTGCCATGGGTGTGCGGGTCAGGAGGTTCGTGCCCTTTGAGCGTGTTGCGTTGAGGAAGATTCGCCAACTGCAGGTTTGTGCTTCGCTTGATGATCTTCGCGTTCCACCGGGCAACCGCCTGGAAGCTTTGAAGGGCGATCGTGCCGGTCAATATAGCATCCGTGTTAACGAGCGCTATCGGGTCTGTTTTGAGTGGAGACAGGAGATGGCTTGGAATGTCGAAATCGTCGATTATCACAAGTGATGAGACTTCGGCCGATTTGCTGTCGCCGGTGACTCCTGGTGAGCTTCTCAAAGAGGAGTTTCTTGTTCCCATGGGCATCTCTCAATATCGCCTTGCGAAAGAGACTGGGATTCCGGCTCAGCGTATCGGGCAGATTGTCTTGGGAAAACGTCGCGTGACGGCCGACACCGACCTCCGTCTTTGCCGTTATTTTGGTCTGACGGATGGTTATTGGCTGCGCGCTCAGGTGGCGTTTGACCTTGAGGCCGAGAAAAGGCGGATCGAACCGGAACTCGACAAGATCGTTCCTGTTCAGCAGGCTATCGCACTGTAGTGCTCAAAGATGATGGGGGTGGCGCGGCGATGAGGCGACGCCGACAGTCTGCCGTATATAGTCCGGGTGGATGCGGGTGCGGTTTGCTGCTGCTTCCGGTCATCGCTGTGAGCATTGGCGTGATGTTTGCGCTTGCCGGGTTGGCAGCAGCGGCACTCGTGTTGCTGATTGTGGCCATTGGCGTGACGATTTGGCTTTGCCGCAATCGCGAGAAACGCCGTGCCGACGGTAAAACCAATGTCGGATGGGCCATCTTTTTGGTTGTCACCTACCTATTGAGTATCAGTTATCTGGCGTTCTTTATCTTGTTACTTGTGAGCACCTTTACCGGGGAATCCGTCACGGTGGGGTAGGCTTCGACGAGCTTCTTGAGGATGAAGCAAGGGGGCGGACTCTGAATGAACTGCGCCCCACATCAACAAGTTTCATTCGTTGTGTAGCAATCTGGATGTGCAAGCGTTTGGCGTGAGAGCACCGCCGCCAGCAACGCAGGGATACAGGTCGCGATCGCCAGCTCCCGTTCCAGCTCATCGCAAAAGCGCGTCAACGTCGCGCCTGACCACGGCCATTTCCTGTTCGAGTTTGTAGGCTCGCTCGATGTGAGCTCGTCGATTTTGAGCTCCATAACTGCGCGGCTGCGCGAGTTGGACTCGATCACTCCGATTGGTGTCACAGTGACGCCGATGAGCGTTACCGCAATAGACTCCACTGGACCTCCTGGCAGGACATAGGTCAACTTGCGAGTGCATTATCCGCTGCGGTCACAAATCAGCTGGCAACTGAGTAATCGGCCTAAAGCACGGGGTAAAATACGCTAAAGAGGAAGGAATGGAGGCCGAAATGGAAGAGTTCGAGCTTAAGGACGAGCAGCAGGAAGAGAGCGTGAAGACAGCGCTGACGGAAACCGACCTTGAGCTTGACAATACGGAAAAGAAGCCTCTCATGCAGGCCACCCGAGAAAAGGTGGAAGCCATTCCCGATGTCGTTAAGGAGGGCGCAGCGAAAGCCGTCCAATTCGTCAAAGAACATAAGAAGGAGATTGCCGCTTGGACGGTCGCTGTCATTGGGGCTGTCGCCTACGTTGCCAACAACTCGCATGAGAAAGATCAGCTGCTGGAAAAGAATGCTCGGCTGACGGAAGAAAACGCTCAGCTGTCAGGCGATCTCGTAATAGAGCGCGAGGTTTCAGACCGTTTGGCATCGCGAGTGGTGGAGCTCGAGAATCTCTGCGATGAGAAAGACGACTATTTCCGAGAGACGATTTCGGACGGACTGCGTCATGGAAGTTCCCTCGCCGGAAAGCACATGGCCGACCGAAGGCAATATCTCAATGAGGGGTAGGTCGGTTCTTACTACGCGCCATTACGCTCTAACGCCTAGCCTGCACCGCTGGGGCGGCGCACTCATTCTTGGCAGCAGCGCATGAAAGACGCCTGCGCAGCCGTCAGGGGTGCTATTTGGTGCAGTTCCAAGCCTCATCCAGCCGTCAGCTAGCCCGCCTGCCCCTCGCCGTCGTCGCGGCGTATCGCGTACTCGTCTGCTTTGAGTCGCAGGCCGTGTCATTGCCGCCAACGATGGCCTTGTGGTTGTTGAATGTGGTCGGGCCCATGTGGTCCTTGGGCGATTCTCAGCCCGCATCTACCAGGATTCTGTCGAGCTCGTGCGAGCATCGAGCGTGCAGGGCATGCTCGAGAGCGTCGCCGTCCGCATGGACCACGCCGCGCAGGTTCGCCATGTCGGAAATTGAGGCAAGGCGCTGCAGCCGTAGAACCAGTAGTTCAAATCGATGTTGGCAAGCCTCGAGGTGTCATCGGCGATGGACGCGCGCTTCATGCTCTTCTATATGGCAACCTTAGCTCTCAGCTAATGAATTCAAGTTCAATCCTTCCTACGATGTGCTGTGTGCCGGCACGGTAGCCGGATCGTAGGAAGGATGCATGATGAAAAAGCTCGAAAACGAAGTGCTGCTGAGCCGTCGCGCTGCACTGGGCGCATTCGCCACCGTCGCCTTGGGGACTGCCGGTCTTCTTGCCGGTTGTGGTAGCGATAAGGCGACCGTCACCGAGGACGCTGGCGATGGCGACAAGAAGGAAGAGGCGAAGAAGGAAGAGCAGTCTACGACTGACCTGGCGGTTGGTGCGACGGTGACCACGACTGCCGGTCTTTCCGTCGTTGTCGATTCCGTCCAGCCCGGCCTCACAAATTATGACGGTTCGACCATGACGGGCATTCACGTCACGTACGTCAACAATGGCGATGAGGGCGCAGATTACAACATCTACGACTGGAAGGGCGAGGACGCCAACGGCGCTCAGCAGAATCAGGGTTACTACAGCGAGGGCTCCGATGAGCTACAGTCTGGTACCCTTGCCGCTGGTGGCTCTGTGGCGGGCAATATCTACTTTGATGGCGATATCAAGAAGGCACTGTATTTTGCCAACATGTTTGATAAGTCTGCCACTGCAAGCTGGGTGTTGGCCTAGCATGTCGCTACCGTTGCGCCGTATGGGAGGTGAAGTCGTATGCCCGATAAAAAGCTGACTGACGAGTTACTCAATGAGCTTCTCGACGCGCCAAACATCGATGGCTATATCAAAGAACACGACTTTGCCGCCCCGTCGCTTTCGAACTACCTGAAGCAGCTACTGCAGGAAAAGGGCTTGGAGCGCTCGCGCGTGGTTCGTATGGCCGATCTCAATGAGACCTTTGGCTATCAGATTTTTACCGGTGCGCGGCATCCGAGCCGCAATAAGGTGCTGCAGATTGCCTTTGCGATGGCGCTGACGCTCAAAGAGACTAACCGTGCGCTGACGGCTGCCGGGGTAAGCGTCCTTAACTGCAAGGACCGCCGCGATGCGATTATCATCTTTTGCATCGATCGCGGGTGCAGCCTCCAAAAGGTCAACGAGGAGCTGTATCGCTTTGGCGAGGAGACGGTGAGTTAGCGGCTGATATCTGAGCCGGCGGAGCTGCCGAACAACGATGCAAACGAACGGGGCGCGGATGCCATGGGGTGTCTGCGCCCTGCGCTATGATGGAGGCTATGGATACTCAGACCCCAACATATTCCGATGACGAGCTGACCGCAGCGCTTGCCGAGCACCTGGCGTCGCTCGATTGCGACGACAGCTATCGCGTGGAGCGTGTACTTAAGCGCTCGACCGTTGAAACAACCGAGCTCGTGTACTTTGAAGGAACCGGCGGTGGCTCGCTCGGCCCCTTTGTCCGTAAACGCATCGATGCTTCGGCTCAAATCGGCGGGGCATACGAGCGTCTGTTTGCCGTTCAGCGGGCAGGCAGGCGTTTTGAGCACCTGCCCAGAATCGTCGATTGTCGTCGTGTGGGCGACGAGCTCAACGTGGTTATGGAATACATCGAAGGGGAGACGCTCGGGGCGCTGGTGGACCGTCTGGGAGCCACCCCCGATTATGCGCGTGAATTGTATCCTGTCCTTTGCGACGCCGTGGGCGAGCTCCATGCCGGTTTTGCAATGGCGGGGGAGACGTCGGCGCCGGTGATCCATCGTGACCTCAAGCCGTCGAATATCATCGTGACGGGTGCCAACTATACGCCTGATGACGGCCTGACGTTTTCATCGCTGGTGATTATCGACCTGGGGATCGCGCGCGTATGGCACGATGGCGCCGATGCCGACACCGTCAAGTTTGGCACGCGACCCTATGCGCCGCCCGAGCAGTATGGGTTTGGGCAGACGAGCGTGCGAAGCGACGTCTACGCACTTGGCGCCCTGTTGTTCTTCTGCTTGACGGGAGTCGACCCTAAGCCAGGGCTCGACATGCGCGAGCAATGCGAGGCGCGCGGCATTCCCACTCCACTTGCCGATGCCGTCTGCATGTCGATGGCGCTCGACCCGGCCAAGCGTTTTGCGAGTGCGGAAGCGTTGGGACGGGCGACGCGCGCGGCATACGATCTGAGTCGCCCCGTGCGGCCTCCTGCGCCGCCTGTCCGAACTCCGGCCTCGGAGACGGTGTTGACGCCCCAAGGGCTCCAGAACCCCGCAGGGCCTCCTGGCCCTGCCGCCTCCGCTGCATGCGGCCTGCTCTCTCGCGTTTCGGAGTCTCTGGGCCGCATTTGGAATACGCTCGTCTGCTTCTCGCTGCTTGTGTTCTTTGCCGGAAGTCACTTTGCCGTCTTTCACCCCACCGGAGCAAACCAAAGCTACCCGACGTGGCTTCTCATAATCGAGTATTTTTTCTTTGTCGATGGCCTTATGGTGCTTATGCATTTCGCACTGCTCGATAAGCGCCGTCTTCGTCGGCGATTCGCACTGCTCGACAGCTATCGCGGCAAGAAACTCGCGAAACTCTGGCTCAAGGCATTGGGTGTGCTGCTCCTATGCATGATTGTCATAGTCGCGGTTGCCAATGCGACCGGCGTCGTCGATACCTCCGCTACCTAAAAGAAAAGGACCCCATTGGGGCCCTTTGCAGTTGCACTTAGATGCGGTTCATCTGAGCGGCGACTTTGTTGTACCAGTCCTGCCACGTGGGCGGGCAGTACTTTTTGGCCGCTGCCGGGGTAAGGGTGGAGCCGTAGTTGGCGCCCAGATAGGCAACGTGGGCGGAGATGCCCTCGCTCCAGCTGCCAAAGCTGCGCCAACCGCCGCCACGGGCACTCCAGCCCCAGGCGTTGTAAGAATTGGCGCAATAAGCACCCTTGGTGCTCTCGATGCAGGCGATGGCGGGGGACCAACGGGGATCGACACCGGTATTCCAAGCGGCGACGGCAAAGTTATAGCCCTGGCCTGCCATGGGGGAGCCGGCAAGGTAGTTGTCGATGCGACTCGTCCACTCATTAATGAACGAATCGTAATCGGAACTACCGGTATTGGCGTTGTTCACCGTGGTGTCGATGGTGGTGTTGGTGTTGGTGGCCTGGCTGCTGGAATTGCTGCCGCTTACGCCCTCGCCCGAGAGCTTCTCGGCGGCAGCGGCCTTATCGGCCTCAAGCTTGGCAAGCTCGGCGGCATTTTCCTGCTCGGCTTTTGCCTGTGCCTCGCTGCGGAGCTGCTGGGCCTGCGCCAGCGCGTCCTCGGCGTTTTTCTGCTCTGTCTCAAGCTGTGACTTGGCCTGCTGGAGCTCGGCCTTGTTCTGCTCGAGTTCGGTTTGCATGTTATTGAGCTCTTCGATCTCGTCGACGCTCGAGCTCGTGATCTGGTTGGTGTATTTGCAGGTCGTGATGAACTCACCCAGGCTCTGCGCATTGACCAGGAAGCTCACGATGGGATTGGTGCCCTTCTGATACTTGTACAGATCGCGCATGGCGGAGCTTGCCTTGGCCTGCTGCTCGGGAAGCTTGGCCTCGATTTCCTCGATGCTTGCCTCATTGGAGTCAATCTGCTTTTGCAGATCATCGAGTTTGGTGCGGGCGTCGTTGTAGGCGCTCGTGGCGGCTTCGATCTTCTGCTGGGCTGCGGAAAGCTGGTCCTGCGTTGCCTGCGAGGCGGCATACGCCGCAACGGGGGAGAGCATCGGCGTGGCCGTCAGCGCAACGGCGAGCGCGGCGCTCGTGATGATACGAGCCGGCTTCGACGCAATGAGCGCTGCGGTGCGATGATTCGAATGCTGCATCCAGTCCCTCTGCAATCAATCGTAGGTTATGGTTCGAACGGTATTCTACTACTGCTTTCGACCTCAACTTGAACCTTAAAGGTCCCAAAGGGTCAAGTTGAACTTGAGGCTTTGGCTTTGACCTGCAGTTATGATGAATTGTTGAGAAACCATAGAGTTCAACTTTAACGTTACAGAGCCCTGTTTGAGAGGAGTTTTGGGCTGTAAAAGCCATCTCAACGTGGGGTTTTATAACTACAGCGTGCCCTTCTGGCGAGCCTGCTCAATCTCTTCGAGGGCCTCGGCGGGGGTGAACGAACAGGTGCCGTCGCCGAGTTTGATTACCTGGATATCGTCGCCGGCGTAGACCTCTCCGCCCTTTAGTGCCACGCCAAAAACGCCCTCGTGGGGAAAGATGCAGTCGCCGGCGAGATAGTAGATGGCACAGCGTGTGTGGCAGACCTTGCCGATTTGGCTGATTTCGACAAGCACCTCGCTGCCAAGCTTGAGCTGTGTGCCCAAGGGGAGCGAGAGCAGGTTGATGCCCCGGGTTGTGAAGTTCTCGCCAAAGTCGCCCTTGCGCACATCGAGTCCGCGGGCCTGCGCCGTCTGGATGGACTCTGCGGCCAAAAAGGAAACCTGACGGTGCCAATGCCCGGCGTGTGCGTTGGAGGCGAGGCCAAATTGCTCTATAACGGTGTCGTGCCCGTCGGCGACGGGTGACTTACGCGTGCCTTTGTGCTTCGACGTGTTGATTGAGACGATGCGGGCGGGCCCGTTGTAAGCATCGTTTGCGGTGCGTAGGGGAGCTGCCGTTTTTGCGCGTTCCGCCAGCTCGCGCCTCGCGGCATTGAGGATGGGATTATCGGTCGGATGGTCTTGGGGCACGTGTGCGCCTTTCGCTCGAGGATGTCAATACGCTGAATCCTACAACAACGGTAGGTTCATTGCCCATTGTCATACAACGGTGGGCGCCGTCTTCGTGCTGGACGATTACGTCGATTGCCATAGATACGGTGGAGCTTTGGGCGCCGGCGGCTTGGCACGCTAGAATGAATCAGTTGCGCAAAGACCGCCCGTTGTGTGGGCAGTTCATGATAGGAAGTTTCCATGGCATTGCAGTTTACAGAGCGCGAGTTCATTCCCGTGCTGCTCGGTGGCGACATCAACGCCTATTCGGTGGCGCGCGCCTTCTACGAGGAGTACCAGGTCAAGAGTCTGGTTTTTGGCAAGTATCAGACGGGTCCCGCGTACCGCAGCCAGATTATCGACTACACGCCCAACGTGGATATCGACACCATGCCCGTGATGCTCAAAACCGTCAACGGCATTGCCCAAGCGCATGCCGATAAGACGATTGTCCTTGTGGGCTGTGGCGATAACTATGTTGCCCTCGTGGCTCAGGCCAAGGATGCCCATGAGCTGGCGGATAACATCGTCGCTCCCTACGCGCCCTACAGCATGCTCGAGCAGTGCCAGAAGAAGGAGATCTTCTACGAGCTGTGCGAGAAGCATGGCGTGCCCTATCCGCACACGTTTACCTTTACCAAGGCGATGCTCAATGCCCAGGGTGAGGCGCCTGCCGAAGTGCTCGACCAGATCGATTTTCCCTACCCGATGATTCTGAAGCCTTCTGATGGCATCATGTGGTGGCAGCATGAGTTCGAGGGCCAGAAGAAGGCCTATGAGATTGCCGACCGCGCCGAGCTGGAACAGGTCATTCGCGATTCGTATGCCAGCGGCTACACCGACGACCTGATCTTGCAGGATCGCGTGCCCGGCAACGACGAGTACATGCGCGTGCTCACCAGCTATTCCGACCGCAACGGTAAGGTCCGCATGATGTGCCTGGGCCATGTGCTGCTCGAGGAGCATCAGCCCCACGGTGTCGGCAACCATGCCTGTATCATTACCGAGCCCAACGACGAGCTCATGGGCGGCGTGCGCAAGTTGCTCGAGGACCTTCACTTTGTGGGCTATTCCAACTTTGACGTAAAGTACGACGAGCGCGACGGCTCGTTTAAGTTCTTCGATTTCAACACGCGCCAGGGCCGCAGCAACTACTACGTTACCAACAGCGGCTTTAACGTTGCCAAGTATGTGGTGGACGAGTATGTGTTCAACCGTCCGTTTGAGCCGGAGTTTGTGACGGCTCAGGACGAGGCCCTGTGGATGGTCGTCCCCATGGGCGTCGTCGACAAGTACGTCAAGGATCCCGAGCTGCGCGCTAAGGTGCATCGCCTGGACAAGGAAGGCAAGGGCGCCGACCCTTCGTTTATGAAGGGCGACTTTGTCTTTAACCGCTGGCTGCGCATGTGGCACACCAAGCTGCGCCACTTTAAGCTGTTCAAGACGTATTACAAGTAGATGAGCGCGGCGCCCGTCCGGTTTGCATCGGGCGGGCGCGGGTATGATACGCGCAATTGCGCAAGCGTCACCAAGGAGGCGGCGATGGAAAAGCTGGGAGTTATTGGCGGCATGGGCGCCGAGGCCACGTCGTATTACTACGACCAGGTGGTGCGTCATACGGCTGCTGCCTGCGATCAGGAACATATCGACATGGTGGTACTCTCCAAGTCGACCATGCCCGACCGCACGCTGGCCATTAAGACCGGCGAGCATGCCAAACTGCTGGCGACCATGAAAGAGTGCGCCCAGGCACTCGAGTCGCTGGGCTGTGCACACATTGCCATTCCCTGCAACACGTCACACTACTTCTATGACCAGATCCAGTCGTTTACGAAGGTGCCGATTATCCACATGCCGCGTGAGTCGGTGCGCTATGCTCTGGCCGGCGCGGTGATGGGGGAGTGCGAGTTCGACCCCAACCTGAGTATGCCGGCCGAGCCGGTGCGCAAGATCGGCATCATGGGCACCGATGGCACCGTGGGCGCGGGCGTCTACGGCCGCGAATGTAAGGCTGCGGGTGTTGAGGTCGTCTATCCCAGCGAGAAACGTCAGAACGATGTGATGTCGCTTATCTACGATGATGTGAAGGCCGGACGTGAGCCCGATATGGATAAGTTCGACCGCGTGATGTGGGAGTTCGCCCGTAGCGGCTGCGACCGCGTCATTCTGGCCTGCACCGAGCTATCGGTGCTGCAGAAGTACCGAGAGATGCCCGAGATCACCCTCGACGCCATGGACGTCCTGGTGCGTGAATCCATCATCCGTAGCGGCGCTCCCTACCGCCTCTAGCTTCCGACCCGCCAAAAAGGGACAGGTTTATTTTGGTAGGTTTTATCTGGTGAAACAGTAAAGGCCCCGGCTCGTTTGGTGCGAGCCGAGGCCTTTTGCGTTGGGCGGTTGCTGTCGGTGGTGAACTAGAACAGGAAGCCGATGGCGATGAGGGCGATGCTGACGATGAGCACGGCGATGTCCAGGCCCTTGATGGGGTAGCGCTTGTACGAGCTGGTGCGCGTACGCAGATAGAAGCCGCGCTGTTCTGCCGCCAAGGCTGTGGCATCGGTCTTGCCCACGCTCGAGATGAGCAGTGGCACACACAGTGGCAGCATGAGCTTAAGCTTCTTGATGGGGTTCTTGGTGTCGTACTCGACGCCGCGTGCGGTCTGCGCCTCCATGATGGCGTTCATCTCCTGACCAAACACCGGCACAAAGCGCAGCGCCGTGGTAAAGGTGAAGGCATAGCGATACGGCACGTGCAGCACCTCGACGCAGGCGTTGGCAAGGTCGTTGAGCTTGGTCACCATGAGCATGAGGATGAGCGGTAACGCCACACCCAGCAGGCGCAGGCAGGCCTTCGATCCTGTGATGAGGCCCGTGTCGGTGATAAAGCCCCACACCACGTTGCCATCGCGCATAAAGGCCAGCTGGAGCACCAGCATGATAAGCGCGAGCGGAATCAGCAACTTGAGCAGCGAGAACAGACGGTCGACGACGCCGGCATAGGCACCCAGCGCAAGGGTGAGTGCCAAAAAGCCCAGCAGCGCCACGTAGGCGTCGGACAAGAAGATGCCGACGATGATGGCGGCGGCGAGGCCCAGTTTGACGACGGGGTTCAGGCGATGCAGCAGCGTGTCACCCGGCATGTAGTCGATGACGTTAACCACGGTGGACCATCTCCTTGGTAATTCGAACGACATCGGTGACCTCGCTCACCTGCGCAAAAGCGGGCGAGACGGAAGATGCCAGACGGCGCGAGAGTTCGATGACCTGGGGCGGCTCAACGTAGGCACGCTGCATGAGATCGATGTTCGAGAATAGCTCGTGCGTGCGGCCGCGGTCGAGGATGCGGCCGTCGGCCATTACCACGATGCGCTCGGCAAAGTCGGAGACAACTTCCATGTCGTGGCAGACCATGATAACGGCGCAGCCGCGCTCGGCCATGGTGCGCACGGTTTCCATGACGGTCATGCACTCGCGGTAGTCAAGGCCGCTCGTGGGCTCGTCGAGCACGACGATCTTGGGCTCAACCACTACGACGGAGGCAAGCGCCACCATTTGTCGCTGGCCGCGCGAAAGCGAGAAGGGCACCTCGTCGGCCGGCAAGCCAAAGCGATCGATGACCAGCTGGGCGCGACGCAGGGCCTCGGCGCGGTCCATGCCGCCCAGTTCCAAGCCAAAGGCGACCTCGTCGAGCACGGTGTCCTTGCAGATCTGACGGTCGGGGTTTTGGAAGAGGGTCGCGACCTCGCGGGCAATGCGGCTCGTGGGAACGGCTGCGGTATCCAGTCCCGTGACGCGCACGCTGCCCGAGGCGGGCTTGAGCAGGCCCGTGAGCAGCTTGGTGAGCGTGGTCTTGCCGGCACCGTTTTGGCCGACGATACCCACGAGCTCGCCAGGATAGAGCGTCAGGCTAAGGTCGTGGACGGCGGCGCCGCCATTGGGATAGGCAAACTCAACATGGTCGAAGGTGAGTACGGGTTCGGCGTCCTTGGCATGAGGGCGCAACGACGGTGCATGCGGGGAACCGGCGGGCGCCTGAGCTTCGATAGCCGCGTGTGCGGGGTCGACGATGCCCGAAATCATGCGCTCGGCCTCATCGACATCCAAGCAGGGGGTACCGCTTACCAGGCCATCGGCCTCGAGGCTATTGAAGATACGCGTGACGCGAGGGCAGTCGACGCCGATGGCACGGAGCTCGTCGGTATGCGCGAAGACCTCGTGTGGCTCGCCCTGCAGCGCAATTTCGCCATGGTTGAGCACGAGCACGCGGTTGCAGTACTCCGAGAGCAGGGCGACCTTTTGCTCGATGACGACGATGGTGATTCCAAGTGTGCGGTTTGCCTCACGCAGCGTCTCGAAGACCAACGTGGAGCTGGCGGGGTCGAGTGCCGCGGTGGGCTCGTCGAGAACCAAGACGTGCGGGCGCATGGCGAGGATGGCGGCGATGGCTACCTTCTGCTTCTGTCCGCCCGAGAGGGTGGCGATCTCGCGGTCGCGCAGGTCGCTGATGCCGACGGTCTCGAGCGTTTCGCTCACGCGCTGCTCGATCTGGTCGTGGGGAACGCCAAAGTTCTCGAGGCCAAAGAGCATCTCGTCCTCGACGACCGAAGCGACCATCTGCGTGTCGATATCCTGCAGCACACTGCCGACGATTTGCGACACGTCGGTGAGCGAGACTTCGCAGGTGTCGTGGCCGTCGACCATGACGGACCCAAAGAACGTGCCGGTGTAGTGGTGGGGCACGGCACCTGACAGGCAGGCGGCAAGCGTGGACTTGCCGGCGCCCGAGGGCCCGATGATGCCGATGAAATCTCCCTTGTTCACGCTGAGCGAGATGTGGCTGAGCGCCTGCTCGGTCTGCGTGCCATAGGAGAACGAGACATCGTCGACGTTGATGATCGTTTCCATGGATACCTTTCATAGTCATTGGGGACGTTCTTTAATGACTAGTCGTTTAAGAACGTCCCCAAAAGCTAGCCGTTTGGGACAGTCTTTACCGATGGGGCACTGTGGGTTAGTTGAGCTTCAGGGCCTTCTGGATGGGCAGATAGAGGGCGCCGACCAGAATGGCGTTAAAGACGGCGGTCATGGCGACGACGGGCAGCATGGCGGCGGCGAGTTCGCCTACCACGCCGAGCATGGCCATCTTGATGACCATGAAGATGACGCCGGAGACAAAGGTGGTCAGGAAGGTTGCGACAATGGCGATCGCGGGCTTGACCTGACCGTTCTTGCCGGCGGCGTTGACGATGCCGGCCATGAGCATGGCGGCGATGCCCTCGGCGGCAAAATCGACGAACGGCGAAGTGGTGGTGATCTGGATCACGGCAGCCGAGATGAGGCCAATGACGAGCGCCTGACCGATGTTGGGGCGAACGACCAGGATGGTGAGGCAGAAGGCCGAGATGATGAACTCGGGGCTGATCATGCCGCCCGAGATGCCCGAGATGGCCTTGCCGACGGTGAAGTTGAGGATGAAGCCGGCGGCGAGCAGGATGGCAAGCAGGACGAGGGCGCGGACATCGAGTTTGCCACGGTCGGCGGTCTGGACGGTGCGGGGCTGGGTGGCGGTGGTGTTCTGAGACATGGTGAAAATCCTTTCGGAATGGGAGTGCAAGAGAAAAGCGGAGGCGCGTGATGCGAATGCGATCGGGCTCGAGATAGAAAAAGGCCCCCGGTCGAAACCGGAGGCCTTCCAATCACCTAGAGCGCAAAAACAGGCGTGAGGGACTCACTGTCGACCGATCGTATTCGCATCACGCCACCACCAGTTGTTGAGAGACTTCATCGTGTTCTTCATGTTGGTGGCTCCTTTCGTGATGCCGTGGCGCGGTCGCACCTAGTTGCTGTTGCGCTGCACTATAGCACAGCGAAGTGTGTGCGGGGAAATCTTTTTTGAAAAGATTTCAGGTGGGTTTCCCGCCGGTCAAAAGAGCGGGCTGAGCGGGCGTGGTGACTCATGTGCCCCGCCCGCTCAGCTAGGACGTTACTCCTTATTGCGACGGTAGAGGAAGTAACCGCCCGCGGAGATGACGGCAACGCCAGCGATGGCGAATGCGGCCACCATGCGGCCATCAAAACGATCGCCAGTGGTGGGCAGGCCGCCCTTGGCGTTCGTCTTGTTAGTGGTTACCGTGGTCGTGGTGTCGGACTTGCCAGGCTTCTCAGGCTTGGCGGCCGGCTGCTCGGGCTTAGCGGGCTGCTCGGGCTTAGCGGGCTGCTCGGGCTTAGCGGGCTGCTCGGGAGTGCCGGGCTGATCCGGGGTGACCGGATCGGTGGCAAGAGCGTCCTTGGCGTAGGTGATGGACACCTTGAGGCCGTTGGTCTCGGTGTCCAGGTCGCTCGGGGTGAAGGGCTGGTCGAAGTTTTCGGCCTTCTGATAGGCGCGCATCTCCTGGAGCAGTGCCTTGCACTTCTTGTAGGTGTTCTCGGTAGCAGCCTTGCCGGCCTTGTTGGCCAGGGCAGTGCGGCCCTCGGTGGTCGTCTCGGCCAGCATGGCGGCGTCAACTTCCTTGTTCTGCTCGATGAGCTCGTTCTGGAGCGCATCGAGGTAGGCGCGGACGCTGATACCAAGGGTGTCAGGGTTCTCAAAGCAGAGCGAGCTGATGTCCATGAGGACGTAGTTGATTGAGTTCTCGGGCTCTTCGTTGTACACGACGTCAGTCTGTTTGCAGTGATCGAAGGAGACGGTCTGATCGCTGAAGTGCGGGCTGACCTCAGTTATCAGAGCGGAGTACAACGGGATGGCGACGGAGTACGCGGCGCGGGAGAGCATTTCCCACTGGATGGTAGCGACTTCGGGGTCATACCCGCGACGAATCTGGAAGAGGTTGATCTCGGTGTTGCGCTCGCTGCCGATGCAATAAACACCATCAGTGTTCGCGTTGAGGCCAGGGACGTTCTCGCCGCGGTTGCCGAAGGCGCGAATCAACTCGAAAGTGCTCCAACCAGACTTGCCAGGCTTGAAGAACAGGGGCTGGATTTCGCTGACCATGGCTCCCTTTTGGTCGGGTTTTCCTTCCTTCTCTACTGTGATAATGTCGTAATCTGTGCCTTCGGTCAGCTGATTACCAAAATAATAGCGGCCTTGCACATAGCGGGACCACTGGTTTACGCCGGAATCGGCGAGGCTTTCGCCATACGTTTGGGCGACATCGAATTTGCCGTCAGCGGAGTATTTGGCGAAGCCCTTCTCCACGGGCATGGACTCGATGCCCTCGGAGTGTAGGCAGTTCTCGTCGTCATCAAGGTTGACATCGTAGTTGAGGCTCCCGATATTAGGGTTGAGCGACGCGACGTCGTCAGCAAGCTTCATGGCGATCCACTGATGGGCGGAAAGTGTGGCGAACAGCCAGGTCTCGTTGTTGTCGGCGATGATGATCTGGTCGTTGGTGCAGACGCCTTGATCATCGATCAGTCTGCCGAGAAGCTCGACGCCCTCGCGGGCCGTGGCGCTCTCGCCCAGGATGATGCTGCCGTAACTGTACTCGCCCAGACCCACTTCCTCATCGATGTGGTCTGCTGCATCGGCCTCCTCGTTATAGGAAGTGCTTAGCGTGGCAGAGCAGGAGACGCCCTTCTCGTTGATTCCGGCCTCGGAATAGGCGTCGGTGCGACCCATCCAGTTGGAGGGGTGGTCGCGTACATAGCTGTAACGATAGGTAGGCTTGTTCGAAGTGTATTCAAAAGCAGATTCAATCGAGCTGTACTTAAAGCCAGGTTCGTGGGCAGGTTCGATGCCGTAGTGCTTAAGATAGCGCTTGCCAAAGTCCTCGGCGCGGCCGTAGTACGTGTTGCCGTCGGCCGTAAGGTTTTTGCCCATGTATATCTGCGTGCAGGCGAGCGCAGATGTCGGCATGGACATGATGGTTGCAGCTCCAAAGGCGAGGCCTATGCCTAGCTTCTTGAGCGCGTTGACGGGGTGAGTTTTCCTCATTTTCCCTCCCAGCGTGCGAAAGCCCTCTGTCGCCAGAGGGCTTCAGCCAATAAAGACACCCCATTAGCGTAACGAACTGGAAACAATATTCATCTATGAAAGACACTTACTCGATAAGCGTGATGAAATATGCGACGAGCGGTTAATTGTACTCAGTTTGTAGCTTTACTTTAATAAAGACGCCCTGTAATTACTGTAGCCGAATAAAGTAGCTGGGAATGCCTGAAATGAAAATCCCCTGCTGTTTGGCAAATGCATAAACAGCAGGGGAGACGATAATTGGATGAATATCATACCAATGTGGAATTACTTCTTCCGGCGGTGGATCACGTTGATCGCATAGCCGACGAGCATGGCCAAAACGATGATGATAAAGCCGAGCAGGGGATTGTCGTTCATAGGGTCCTCCTATTTTCCGAGCGGGGAGAATTCGTCGACGATGAGGTCGAGGCATTGCGGAAGCGCGCGGGCTCCAAAGACGCCCGAATTGCTGGAGATGATCTCGCCATCGAACTGCATGCCCAGCGACGGGGTGCAGGTGATCTTGGCTTCCTTGGTCTGGATGATCTTGAACTGCGGGCGGCCGAGTACCTTGCCGGCGGGGTCGAGTGCGGCGGTGATCACAGTCGGTAGAAGCTGCACAGTTTTTACGGGTTCGATGACCGCAATGTCGACCATGCCATCGTTCATACGGCAGTCGGGGAACAGGTTGATGTCGTTTTGGATGACCGAGGTGTTGCCGGCCATGCAGCAGATGCCGTCGAGCTCCTCGACAATGCCGTCATGCTCAATCGTAAAGTGCGCCACCGTGGGATTGGGCGTGGCGAGCGCGGAGAGGAAGTAAGCGATCTCGCCGATGTCGTTTTTGGTGGGGGCGGCCTTCATCATGATCTCGGCGTCGAAGCCCGAGCCGGCGATGATGATAAAGCCGTGGCGCTTCTCGTTGCCGTTCTCGTCGAGCCAAAAGAGCTCACCCATGTCGACTTTGACCGTGCGACCGGCACGGCAGGCCTTGGCGAGCGCCGCTGCCTCGGGGGCATTACCGATGTTGTTAAAGAATAGACAGGCTGTGCCGGAGGGGAAGACGAGCGTGGGGACACCGCACCCGCGCATCTGGTCGAGCACGTTGGAGACGGTGCCGTCGCCGCCCGAAACGACCACGCGATCAAACTCGCGCACGTCTGCCACGGCATCCTCGGGCTCCATGCCATCGCCGATAAAACGCATCACGACCTCGTCGCCGCCCTGCGCGAGGGCGTGCGTGAATGCGTAGATTTCATCTGAGCTGGGGCCCGATGCCGGGTTGTGGATGATAAGGCAGCGCATACTTACGTTCCCGTTCTGTGACTAACCGAGTATAGTTGTAAGGCAATGCCGATATCCTACCCGTGTTTTTCGGGCCTAACCTTATTCGATGGGTTGATATGTACATTTCCACACATCAGGCTCTACTCGCCTTTTGCCAGCGCGCCCGTGAGTTCGACGCGATTGCCGTCGATACCGAGTTTTTGCGCGAGCGCACATTCCACCCGCGTCTGTGTTTGGTTCAGATTGCCACCCCTGCCGAGAGCGTCGCGGTCGATCCCCTGGTAATCGACGACCTATTGCCGCTGGCCGAGCTTATGGCCGACGAGAGCGTGACCAAGGTCTTCCACGCGTGCTCGCAGGATATGGAGGTCATGCTCCATACCGTGGGCGTGCTGCCACGACCGATTTTCGATACGCAGGTCGCCGCCGCCTTTTTGGGCGAGCGCCAGCAGATTTCGTATGGCGCGCTTGTTCAGACGTTCTGCGGCGTATCGCTGCCCAAGACCGAGTCGCTGACCGACTGGTCGCGCCGCCCGCTGACCGATAAGCAGATTGAGTATGCGATCGATGACGTCAAGTACCTGATCGTCGCCTATACCGAGATGATGAGCCGCCTGCGCGAGCTGGGCCGTGTGGACTGGGTGCTCGACGAGCTGCGCCCGCTGGCTGACGAGTCGCACTATCGCGCCGATCGCCACGAGGCGTTCCGCAAGGTCAAACGCATCAATTCGTGCAGCCGTCACCAGTTGGGCATCGCGCGCGAGCTCGCCGCCTGGCGCGAGGACCGCGCCGAGCGCCGTAACATCCCGCGCAAGTGGGTCATGTCCGACGACACGCTGCTTGCGCTCGTTAAGCGCAATCCCGTGCGCGTTGAGGAGTTCCGTAGTATCCGCGGTACCGATCAGTTGGGGGAGCGCGACGTGGACGGTGCGCTCATGGCCATCAAGCGCGGCGCGAGCTGCCCGCACGATCGCCTGCCGCTCATGGTGCGCGGGCACCGTCAGATTTCGCCGGAGTTGGAGAGTGTGACGGACCTGATGTACGCGCTCATCCGCCTGGTTGCCGAGCGCTCGGGCGTGGCGACTTCGGTCATTGCCTCGCGCGATGACCTGGCCGACTATATTGAGCATCCCGAGCAGAGCCCCTTGCGCGAAGGCTGGCGCTTTGAGCTTGTGGGCTCGCGCCTGGACGATCTGCTTTCCGGCAATATGGGACTCACCGTGAAGGACGGAAAAATCGAATTGCTGTAGGTATATAGTTACGCGGTTTTACCAAACCGCGTAACAGCTCGACGCTGCAAACGGCCGAGAGCGGCAATCTGACGTTCAATCGTCGCTCGCGTACCAAAGTACGCGTCGCTTCTCTTTCACGTCACCTTGCTCGCTCTCGGCCGTTTTCGCTCATATGACCCAATCCGCTGTCAAGAGCCACAATGGCCCCGCCGACC
>CABSNR010000027.1:0-32964 GCA_902479145.1 uncultured Collinsella sp. | reverse complement strand
CGTTCATCTCGGCACCTCATTTCAAGGGTCGGCGACTAACTTGGTAGCACTAATGTAAGTATATCAGGCGGTTTGCCCGCCATTGATCGGGCGTGCGCGTATACCCCTCGATTAACAGCCATTAAATCTATCCCTTAAGGAATGCTGCTCGCTGGCGTTGTTTGGAGCGCGGTGGCGATGTGGTTCAAGAGACGGCGGTGCTGTTGCTTGAATTTTTGCAGTTAAAGAGGCCCGTTTCCCTGGGGAAACGGGCCTCTTTTGTCTCTGGGCTTGTGGATTGGCGAAGATGGTATGCTCTGGCGGCTATTTTGAGTTCTTGAGGCGGCGTGTGGCCGTGGCGGTTATTCCGAGTCCTGCGGCGGCGATTCCTGCGAGTGCAATTGCGCTCGGCGCTGCGTCGCCCGTGTTCGCGAGCTTGCCGGCGGTCGTATCTGCTTGCTTGCCGCTGCTCGAGTTCGCCTGCTTGGTGGAGCTTGGCGGGGTATTTTTGCCGGTCGCGGGCGAGCTGGCGGGCTGTGTCGCCTCGGCCGGTTGCGCCGAGTTGGAGGGAGGCGTCGTCTCGGTCGGTTGCGTTATCTCGGTCGAGGTGGCCTTGTCTGCCGCGGCCTTTGCCTCTTCGTATGCCTTGCAGGCGTCGTCATAGGCCGTTTGCGCTTTTTTCAAATTGTCGAGGAGCGCATCTCGCCAGGCTGTGAACCGGTCGATATCGGCTTTATATTTCTCTACAGCACGTTCACAGTCATTAACTCGTCTTTCCTCTCTTCTGAGGCGGTACTGGAACTCGCGGAGCTCCGTTTCGCAATAGTTTACGTGCGTTTTTGCCGATATGATCTCACTGTGCAACTGCTTTATTTGCTGTTTAGTAGTTTCGACAAACTCCTCGTAGCCGAGTGCTTCGAGTGTCTTAAGCATCTCATGTTTCTTCTCTAATTCTGCCTGGAGCTCGCTTACCCGGTTGATGGCCCCGTCGTATTTGGCTTGGGCAGCATCGATGTCCGCTTGCATGGTGGGAAGGAGTTCCCTCCCTTCGGCGGCTTGCGCCGCCATCTTTTCGCGGTACTCTTGAAAACGGGTAATGTCATCATTGAATCTCGCAATTTTCTCGGGACTTGCGGCGTCTTTTGCGGCCTCGAGGTTTTTGAGCGCTTCCTGCATGGCTGCATACGCTTTTTCTTTTGCGGCGGCCGCGTCTTCTGTCTGCGGGGCGCCCGAATTGCCGTTGGCGGCGCTCGTCTGCGAAACGGCCGCACCGGTGGGGGCGCTGGTTTCTGCAGCGATCGCCGTTACGGGGGCGATTCCCGCGACAAGTGCCGCGGAAAGGGCGATGCCCACAGTTGCTCGTCTTGCTCTTCTTGCGAGAATGTCGTTCATCTCGGCACCTCATTTCAAGGGTCGGCGACTAACTTGGTAGCACTAATGCAAGTATACCAAGTGGTCGACCCGACACTGGCTGGGTGCGCGCCTCTCCGCTTCTTTGGAAACCGAATCCCATTAGAAATGACGAGTTGTTTACGCTTCTTTTGGGCTCACCGTACTATCATGATTCGGATTGAGTGTGAATGATGATAGGGAGCGCCTATACATGATTGAGCTGCTCAGGCGTTTTGGTGGTAAGTTTCGCCGGTATATGGTGATTGGCCCTGCGTGTAAGCTGATCGAAGTGATCTTTGACCTGCTGACGCCGCTGGTGATTGCCCAGATGATCGACAAGGGCATTGGCTCGCACGACGTGAGCGCCGTTATCCACTACGGTATGCTGCTTGGTGCCATGGCTGTGATCGGCATCTCGTTTACGCTCGTCTGCCAAAAGATGGCGGCGCTCACCTCGCAGGGCATGGGCACCGATATCCGCGGTGCGCTCTACCAGCACATCAACAAGTTGAGCTATGCCGAACTCGACCGCTTTGGCACGCCGTCGCTCATCACGCGTATCACCAACGACGTCAACCAGGTGCAGCTCGCTGTGGCGCTGGGCGTGCGTATGCTCATCCGCTGGCCTTTCCTGGCGGTGGGCTCCATGGTCGCGGCCCTTGCCATCGACCTTAAGCTCGGCATGATCTTTTTGATTTGCACGCCCGCCATCGGCCTGGTGTTTTGGTTTGTCATGGCGCGCTGCATCCCGTACTACAAACAGCTGCAGGCAAAGCTCGATCGCATCGCGCTTATTTGCCGCGAGGGACTTTCGGGCGCCCGCGTGGTCCGGGCGTTTGTGCGCGAGGGTCACGAACGTGGGCGTTTTGCCCAGGCGGCCGATGACCAGGCGCGGGTCGCAATCGCGGTGGGCAAGCTCTCGTCGATTCTCAACCCCGTCACGTTTTTGGTGATGAACCTGGGCGTGTGCGCCATCCTGTGGGTGGGTGGCGTCCAGGTCAACGTGGGCGAGCTCACGCAGGGCCAGGTCATGGCGTTTGTCAACTACATGACGCAGACCCTGACCTCCATCGTGTATGTCGCCAACCTGGTCGTGGTCTTTACCAAGGCGAGCGCCAGTGCGTCGCGTCTCAACGAGGTGCTCAATTGCGTGCCGAGCATTACCGACGAGGGCAACCGGCCGGTTGCGCTGCCCGAGCCGAGCGAACTGGCGGGTGGCGCTGCTCCAGTCCCCGCGCTGAGCTTGAGCCATGCGAGCTTCTCCTTTGGCGCGGGCGCCGCCAACGCCGTCAATGACGTGACCCTGGAGCTGCCGCTGGGCAAAACGCTCGGCATTATCGGCGGCACGGGCAGCGGTAAGTCGACGCTCGTCTCGCTCATCCCGCGCCTGTACGACACGGGCGTCGGCAGCGTGAGCGTAATGGGTGCCGATGTGCGCGCTTGGCCGCTCGATCAGCTGCGCCATGTGGTCGCGACCGTCCCGCAGCGCGCGTCGCTCGTGAGCGGCACCATCCGCAGCAACCTGACCTGGCGTGACGAGTCGGCGACCGACGAGGAGCTCTGGGCGGCGCTCGATATGGCGCAAGCGAGCGAGTTCGTGCGCAACAAGCCGCAGGGGCTCGACGCCCCGGTCGAGGCGGAAGGCAAGAACTTCAGCGGCGGTCAGCGCCAGCGCCTGACCATTGCGCGTGCCCTGGTGGGCTCGCCGCAGATTCTGATTATGGATGACTCCGCCTCGGCGCTCGACTTTAAGACCGACGCGGCGCTTCGCCACGCCATCCGCGAGCGCAGCGTACGCGGTGCCGCCGCGGGCGGGATCCCGCTGACCACGGTGATCGTGAGCCAGCGCGTCTCGACCGTGCGCGATGCCGACATGATCTGCGTGCTCGACCACGGCTCGGTCGCGGGCCTGGGTACGCACGACGAGCTGTACGCAAGCTGCCAACTCTATCGCGAGATTTGCCAGTCGCAGCTTCGTCGCGAGGAGCTCGAGGGTCAGCAGGGGAGCGTGATGCCCGCGTCCGTCCCACGTCCCGCGTCCGCCCCGGCTGCCCCGGCATCCACTTGCGCAAAGGAGGGCTGCTAAATGAATCCGTATACTTCTTCCGGTTCGGTCGCCACGATGACGGCCAACGTGTCCGGCAACGATAGCCTCAACGACCTGGGTGATGG
Organism: uncultured Collinsella sp.; assembly: GCA_902479145.1. Lineage (GTDB taxonomy): Bacteria > Actinomycetota > Coriobacteriia > Coriobacteriales > Coriobacteriaceae > Collinsella. Next base: position 29,421 of record CABSNR010000027.1, on the reverse strand, counting down.
CCCTCGTCAGCCCGGCGACCCCGAGCGCTACCCCGTGAGCGTGGTAACTCGCCGCCTACTGGGCTACGTCCGTCCGCATCGCATTTCGTTTATGGCGTCGTTTGTGAGCGCCGCTATCTCGGTGATCTTGCAACTCTATACGCCCATCCTCATCGGCGAGGGCATCGACCTCATCGTTGCCGCCGAGCGGGTGGACTTTAACACGCTGCTGCCGCTCGTTACCAAGCTCGCGATTGTCGTGGTGGGCGCGGCGGCCTTTCAATGGCTGCAAGGCTATTGCGTCAACCGCCTGTCCTACGAGACGGTGCGCGACATGCGCGTGGAGGCAAGCGACAAGCTTAGCCGCATGCCGCTCAGCTTTATCGACGGCCATGCCCACGGCGACCTCATGAGCCGTGTGGTCAACGACGTCGATCAGGTGGGTGACGGCCTGCTGCAGGGCTTTACGCAGCTCTTCACCGGCGTTATCACCATCGTTGGCACGCTCGCATTTATGCTCTCCATCAACCTGACCATGACGCTTGTGGTGGTGCTTATCACGCCGCTTTCCATCTTTGCGGCCGGTGCTATCGCCAAGCTTTCCAATAAGAGCTTCACTGCTCAACAGTGCATCCAGGGCCAACTCGGCGGTCATATCGAGGAGTATGTGGGTGAGCAAAAGCTCGTGGACGCCTTCGCCTACGCCCCGCACGCTCAACAGCGCTTCGATGTCCTCAACGCCGAGCTCTATACGGCGGGCGAGCGCGCACAGTTTATGGGTTCGCTCTCCAACCCCGGTACGCGTTTTATCAATAACATCATCTATGCCGTGGTCGCTGTGATCGGCTGCGCGGGCGTGATTACAGGCGTGCCCGCGACGCTCACGGTGGGCGGCGTGCAGATCTTCCTGTCCTACGCCAACCAGTACACTAAGCCGTTCAACGAGGTCACGAACGTCATCACGCAGATCCAGACCGCGTACGCCTCGGCGCGCCGCATGTTCGCGTTGCTCGATGCGTGCGAACAGGAGCCCGACGCTGTAGATGCCATTGAACTCGCCGCCCCGAAGGGCGAGGTTTCGTTTGAGCATGTGGACTTTAGCTATGTGCCCGACCGCAAACTGTTGCAGGACATCTGCATCGACGCCAAGCCCGGTATGCGCATTGCCCTCGTCGGTCCCACGGGCTGTGGCAAGACGACGCTCATCAACCTGCTGCTACGCTTTTACGATATCGATGCTGGGCGCATCGCGGTCGATGGTCGCTCCTCGCGTGACTACACGCGTGCGAGCCTGCGCCGCGCCTTTGGCATGGTGCTGCAGGACACCTGGCTGTTTAAGGGCACGGTGGCCGATAACATTGCCTACGGTTGCCCCGATGCCACGCGCGAGCAGATTGTCGAGGCCGCCAAGCGCGCTCATGCGCATAAGTTTATCGTGCAGCTGCCAGGCGGCTACGATACGGTGATCGGCGAGGGCGGCGGCACGTTTAGCCAAGGTCAAAAACAGCTGCTGTGCATCGCGCGCGTCATGCTCACCGACCCGGCGATTCTGCTGCTGGACGAGGCGACGTCGAGCATCGATACCCGCACCGAGCTGCAGGTGCAGCCGGCATTCGACGAGCTCATGGCCGGCCGCACGAGCTTTGTGGTGGCGCATCGCCTGAGCACGATTCGCAACGCCGACTGCATCCTGGTGATGCGCGACGGCCGGATTATCGAGCGCGGCACGCACGACGAGCTGCTAGCGGCAGACGGCTTCTACGCCGAACTCTACCGCAGCCAATTCGCCCAGTGAGCAAGCCCGTGGGGCAAATTAATCAATCGACAGACGGTGGTTTACATCTGTCACGTTAGTACTAAGATATTCATCTAATAAATTGCATTAGTGGCTTTAGTTTTGGGGGAAACGAGGCAACGTGACTATGACGTGCTCTTTGGTGGTTAACAGCAAGAGCGGTAATACCAGGATGGTTTCGGGCGCGATTAAGCGCGCTCTGCAGGCTGCGGGTGTTGAGTTTGTTCATGCCGCGGCGTTGAGCGACGATGCGGATGCAGATCAGGTTGCGCTCGAGGCGCAGGGCGCCTGCGCGGCCGACACGGTGCTCGTCGGTTTTTGGTGCGACAAGGGCGCGTGCACGCCTTCGGTTGCCGCGCTGCTCTCCGCTCTGCACGGCAAGCGCGTTTTCCTCTTTGGTACTTGCGGTTTTGGCGCCGACCAGAGCTATTATCAGCAGATTATCAATCGCGTGACCTCCAATTTGGCCGAGGATGCCGAGCTTGTGGGTTGGGCAATGTGCCAGGGCAAGATGGGCCCCGCGGTCAAGCAGCGCTACGAGGCCATGCTCGAGCAAGATCCCGACAACGCCCGATTTAAGATGCTGCTCGACAACTGGGTTGCCGCAAAGGATCACCCCACCAAGGAAGATCTGGACAACATGGCTGCAGCCGCCAAAAAGGCCGTGCTGGGGGAGTAGCTCCCATCGCTGACGGCGGTCGGTCCATCTTTCTAAATGAAACGTCCTCCCGGGCGTCGGGGCACGAAGTTCCCTGCTCTACAGTCCTGCGCAAGACGAAGGCCACATTAAGTGGCCTTCTTTGCGTGCGGAACTCGCGATGAACTTCGTGCCCCGCCGTCCGGGAGGACGCCTCTTTATTGATGGGAGGCCTGATAGGTCGATGGTTCCGTGCCCGGATGCGTCCAAAGTGGGACGGGCTTTCCGGATGGGCAGGCTTTCGAAAAATGCGTCCCGGAATTTGCCTTTGGAATGGGACGTAGTTTCCCGTTGAGGTGCTTTGCGGAAAGTGCATCCCATTCTGGGCGGTCGAAGTGGGACACACTTTCCCAAAGGCGCTCCAACGGGAAATTGCGTCCCATTATTCGGTCAAGAAACGGGATGCATTTTCCCAATGAGAGCAAAACCGGAAAATGCATCCCACAATCAGCCCTCAAAGTGGGACGCCGTTTCCCAATGAGGCTCAAGCGGAAAATGCATCCCGGAATTTGCGCTCAAAGTGGGATGCGGTTTCCGGTTGAGGGTCTAAGGGGAAAATACATCCCAGAAATGGCCTTTGAGCTGGGACAAGATTTCCGCGGCATCTCGGATTCTCAAAAATGGGACACGCCGTTGGCGAAAATGAGACACGTGATATCGGGCATCGGATGTATCATTTGCAAAAATGAGTCCACTCCACTCGAATAAAGCGAGGTCCCTCATGTACGTTCCACACCCCCGTATCCGTAGGCTGTCGAAAATCCCGCTTGTTGGGACGGCGGCGCTTGCTGCGTTGATCGCCACGAGCGTCGCCTGCTTCACGGCCACGCCCCAGGTTGCCCAGGCGGCAGACGCGCCCGCAATCACCGATATGACCGAGCAGGATTATCAAGCCCTGGGTCTGGGCACGAGCGAGGACATTCCGGCCGATACCGTTGGCCCCTATTCCACTGATACCCCCACGACGTTTGCCACGCGCAGCGAGGTCTATATGGCAGCTAACGGTAGCCATGGCAATCGCTACACTCTGCGCGACAAGCTCGAGAACGTCGAGCGCGGTGACATTGGCGGCAGCAGCAAACTCACCGATGGCTATGGAAGTGTGTGGGGCGCCGCAAAGTTCTGGCAAAACGTCAACAACTTCGATACGAACAGCGATCTCTACAAGCATAGCGACTACGGTGGCGGCACCTGGTCGTACCTAAGCAACAATGAGTCCTCAACAGTACTCGCCAACGACAACAACGGTTTCTCGGGCATTCACGCCACGAGTGTTGAGTTCTGCAGCGACGCCAGCACGGGCAAAAAGAGCCGCGTTGCCGAGCTCCGTGCCTACGGCGACAGTTCCTCCACGACGATTGACGGCAAGTCATACGCCGGAAAGGTTGAGCTGGTCCTCTACTCGTTTAGCAACGGGCGTACGCGCACTCTCGACACACACCTGCCGGTGACGGTCAACACTAATATGATGTACGAAGGCCGTTTTAAGTACCTGGATGCCGGTTACCTGCAAGAGCACGACGCCGTCTTTGATGTCGAGGCGGGCGATGTCGATGGCGACGGCGTCGACGAGCTTTTTGTCTACGCGGGCTGCTATGTCGACGAGAACGGCGTGCGCAAGGCTGTAGTCGACATGTATGACTTGGAGGGCGGCAACTGGAAGCAAAGCGTCGTCAAGATCGATGCCGGTAACGCCGCGGACTACACCACGCACAACAAGGGCGGGAACGACTCCTGGACGCAGCTTCAGTCAGCTCCTGTCGTTTCGCTAGCGGCCGGCGACCTCGATCGCGATTTTTGCGATGACCTCGCCATCGTGGTCTCGGCACCCTACGGCAAGAAGAATATTGATAAGTCGACGCATTGCGAGCTGTTTTCGTGGGATGCATCCAAGGGTGCGCTCGTCCATGTCGATGCTCTGGGCGACGCGGGCGCAATCTCCCTCTCCGCGAACGGCAAGACCATGGTCGCTGCGAATGCGACGTTCGGCACGTTTGCCGCCTACGATGAAGAAGGAAAGAAGACGGGTGAAACCGTCACGGGCCTTATTCTTGCGGGCTATGACTGGCAACGCAGCGCTTTTGATTACGGCGCTTCTGACGGCAGCAAGGGGCTGTACGGCGCGCTGTACCGCTACGCGTATTTTGACTCGGAGTCTGGCGAGTTCAAGCTTTCCGATTGCAAGGAATACAGAGACGGGCTCCTCGCCTCCTATGGGCTGATGCATGTGCCCAACAGCGCATGGAAGGATAGCGCTCAGGATAAGCGCTATCCGTGCACCTTGGCGCCTATTGCCCTTGCCACTGCCAACCTTGACGGCCTGTCCGAGCAGCTGGCGGTCGACGAGGTGCTCGTGGGCGGCGATGTGTTCCGCGACTTTGCCTGCAACACGGCACAGAGCGGGGCTCAGGGCTTGGGGTCCATGGTCGGAACCATGAGCATGAGCGGTCAGCAATACAACAGCAGCAACAAGCATGACCACAAGGGTATAGAGCAGGTGTGGATCAGCGACGTCAAGGCGGGCAGCGTCTCGGGTTCGGACCGCTATAACGAGAGCTTTATCGCCGTGGTGGGCAAGCACCGCGACGAGGACCTGCGCAAGAACGATGACTACTATTGGATGACCGCCTCGCATTTTTCGCTCGACGAGAACGGAAAGGTGCGCCGCGGCGAGGAGCAGGTGATTAGCGAGAGCAACCGTCGCGGCACTACCTACGGCACATTTATCTCGCTCGCGCTGCCCGATGTCGACAACGACAGCGTCAAGATTACGTACAAGGACCGCTACAAGGTCTATACCAACCCGCGCGTGCTTGCCGTGCTGCAGGATGCGCCCTATGTTGAGGATCTGGAGCAGGCATACGGCTATCTGGTGTTGGGCGGCACGTCATACGGAGAGGAAAAGGGCACGGGGACATCCCAGGGCTATACCATTGGCGCCGAGTTGGGCGTTGCCGTCGAGGTGCAGACCGGTCCGCCCCTGGTCGCGATGAATGCTTCAGTCGATTTTGCCGCCGAGGGATGCTATGACTACCGGAGCGAGCGCACGGTCAGCGCAAGCGTAAGCTATGAGTCGCATGCCGGCGAGGGTGACAAGACCGTGCTCTACACGATTCCGATGGTCTATTACGAGTATGAGATCGAAAATGAGGAAACTGGTGGTAAGGGCGTGATGGCGGCGCCCGTGTCGCTCGGCGCGCAGACCTCGGTCGTTAATGTCGAGGCCTATGACCGCATTGCCAAACAGCACAATATGACGCCGCTCAGCTACTTTTTGACCAACCGGTCGGGAGAACCCGGAACCTATCAAACGACGCTCAACGGCGAGACTCCCGTTGGGGATTCCTTTGGCCTGGGCAAGCCTGGCGTAACGCGCGCCTACACGCACGATGGGTTTAACGGTGCCGCCGCGCAGTCGGGGGCGAGCATTGAGCAGACCATCGAAGTCGAGGAGGGCAAGGAGCAGGAGCTCGAGCTCGGCTTGACGCTGAACGGCAGCGTTGTCATGGGCGCGAAGCTCGCAAAGCACGAGTTGTTTGGCGGCCTGTGCTTTGGTGCCAACGCCGGCTTTACTACGGGTAACTCCTCGAGTGAATCGACCGAATACGGCGGCACCGTCGACAACCTGCCCGAGGCCGCGCAGGGCAAGTACGGTTTTGTGTGGCGTCTGGGCGTCAACGCGGTGGATGTCGACAAGTTCGAGGCAGACTCGGGCGACAAGCTCGGCACCAAGGACACCGACCAGTTCTGGATCGTGGGCTATGACGTTAAGGACGTCGAGATGCCCGACGCGCCGGCCGTGACGGGCTTTACGGCAAACGCCGTCGATTCGACCAGCGTTACGTTTAGCTGGGACGATGTACTCGCAAACAAGAGTGGCTTTAGCTACGGCGTGGGCATGCTGCAGAGCAATGCGGCGGATGCGGTCGTCAATAGCTGGAAGATTGCCGACAACACGCAGACCTCGCTCAAGTGGGATGGGCTGCAGCCCAATACGGAGTATCGATTCGCCATCGCCGCCGTTAAGAATGGATCCACGACCGAAACAGGTATTCGCTCGGCAATCATCACGGTCAAGACCATGCCCGATGGCATGACGATGACCGTGAGCGGACCTGCGGCGGATGCTGCGGAGGGGTCGGATCTTGGATACGACTCTTCGGTTGAGCGCGCGGCGGGAAGCCACCTGACGCTCTCGGCGATTGGCCATGTGAAGCAACTCGGTGCCGACGATAGCGAAACAGGGCTGGCACCGACCTATATGTGGTACCGTAAGGGCCGCGGCGAGACAGAGTTTAAGCTCGTGGGTGCCGATGGCAACCTCGCGGCTGGAACGGCCTCAAAGCTCGAGACTGACCTGACCGCAGACGATGACGGTGCGCAGTATTACTGCCACGTGGGATACAACGACGTGGGCCTCGACACCGGCACGACGCTCGTGAATATCGAGGCCGAGGAGACGGCGCCCACAACGGTGAACGCCACCCCGATCCGCACGCGCCGCCTGTTCTCACAGGCAAGTGCGGGCGCCAAGAAGTTCCTGGACCATACGCTGGTAAACACCGCCGGCCCAACCGATTCCGAAGGCTCAAAGGACCCCGAGACTCCTGAGACCCCGACGAACCCGGACAAGCCCAAGTCCGACAACGGAGCTAAGATCGACACCAAGGTCAAGACTACGACCACAGCGAAGAACCTCGCAAACACCGGCGACCAAACATTCGCCCTAGTCGCCACCGCAGCAGCAGCGGGAGCAACGCTCGTAGCGATAGCCCTCATCATGCTGATCAAGCGCCGCAAGACCCACTAGTAGCCAGTCGAACATATCGACAACCCAAAAACCCGGGTAGCCAAAAAACAGGCCACCCGGGTTTTCTGTTGAGTGGAGACTCCGCAAGCGGAAACTGCATTCCACAATTAGCGCCCGGAACGGGACACATTTTCCGTCAAGCCCTCATCCGGAAAATCCATCCCAGTTTGAGCGCCCAGACCGGGACGCACTTTCCCAAAGGGTCCTCAACGGGAAACTGCGTCCCATAATTAGGCCGAGAAATGGGATGAACTTTCCCAATGAGAGCCAACCGGAAACCACGTCCCAGAATCAGCCCCCAAAGTGGGACGCACTTTCCCAACGAGCCTCAACCGGAAAATACATCCCGGAATCCAGCTGAATAGTGGGACACACTTTCCCAATCGGGTCCCAAGCGGAAACTGCATCCCACTCCGGACGTGAATTCTGGGACACGGTTTCCGGATGCAAAAAAGGCCACAAGACGTGGCCTTCGACTTATATATGTTCAGCGGATACCCCTATGACAAGCCGCGCTCCAACAACAGGGCGTCTGTCCGGGCGGAGGCATATAAGGTTCATCGCGAGTTCCGCACGCAAAGGAGGCCACTTAATGTGGCCTCCGTCTTGCGCAGGACTGTCCGAGCAGGGAACCTTATATGCCTCCGCCCGGACAGACGTTTCAGTTATGAACTCGCCGCTAGTCGTTACTTGATCTTGGTCGTGCCCGGTGCCAGGTTGGGGTCGGTCTCGTTGGCCTCGGTCTGGAAGTGCTCGGTGTACACGTTCTTGCCGTCGCGGAACATCTCGTAGTATTGCATCTTGGCGTAATCCTCGCGCGCCTTGGTTGCGGCAGCGGCAGCGGCGTCGTCACCGGTGACGTTGGAGGAGAGCGCCCAGCGCAGGCTGGCGTCCTCGTAGCCCACCGAGTTGATGGCGGGCAGCGACTCGCGAAGCGTCATGTGCGCCTTCTGGTAGTCGGTCAGCGGGGCACCGATCAGCTGCATGAGTTGCGTGGACAGGTAGTTGGTGGACAGGTCGTCGACCTCACTCGTCTGGTCGCAGCCGGCAACGTCGTAGTTGGCCCAGATGATGTAGTCAGTCTGCCACAGGCGCTCTTGATGCGTGGCGTCGTCCTCGCCGGTAAACCACTTGTCGTTGAACTTGGACGGGAAGAACGGCTGGTGATCGCCCCAGAACACCACGACCACCTTGCGGTCGAGTTTGCTCAAGGCGTTGAGGAAGTAGCGAAGCGCCTGGTCGGACTGCTCGATGCACGAGACATACTCGTCGACATCGGAGAGCGTGCCGTCCTCGACGGTCTTGGTGTCCAGGTCGGTCGTGTCGATGTTCAGGTGCATCTGCTTGTCGACCGGCAGCAGGCCCGTGTCGTAGCCCGAGTGGTTCTGCATGGTCACGTCGAAGATAAACTGCGGATCGGCGTTCTGGTCGAGCAGCTCAAGAATCTTGTCGTAGGTAGCCTGGTCGGTCACCATGCCGCGTAGGGTGTCGGCTCCCTGGAAGTCGTTGATGGACAGGAACCGGTCAAAGCCAAAGTCCTTGTACACGTTCTCGCGGTTCCAGTTGGTTGCGTGGTTGGGGTGCATGGCCGTGGTGGAATATCCGAGCGACTTGAACTGCTCTGCCAGGTTCCCGGTCGTCTCCATGTTGTAGATGGTGTACGGATACACGCCCGAGCCCAGGTTGGCCATGGAGTTGCCGGTCATAAACTCAAACTCGGTATTGGCGGTGCCGCCGCCGTAGGCACTCACGTAGAGCTTACCGCGGCTGAGGCAGTTGGACAGGTTCTTAAAGTACTGCGGGCCCTCGTAGCCGGCGCGCATGTTCTGGTAGATCGAAAGATCCGAGAAGGTCTCGTTCATGATGGCGATGACCGTGGGCTTCTCGCTGTCGAACTGCTCCTTTGCGGCGGTGCGCTCGTCACTCTTGGCGGCGTCGGACTTGTCGTAGGCCTTGGCGTACTTTTTGAGCGTGGCCTTGGCATCGTCGACGGAGTAGTCGGCGGGTTTGGGCGGCTTAATGGACTGCGCTGCGCTAATGAAAGCGGGCAGGTAGCCCTCGCGCCAGTAGCTCTCGAGCGGGCGCCAGGTGTAGACGGTGATGCCGAGGGTGTTGTAGTAGTCGATAAGCGTGACGTGCGCGGTCACGCCGCCCAGGCAAAGCACGGCGACGAGCAGGTTGGTGAGCAGCATGCGCTTGGCGTTGGCGGCGCCCTTCTGACGGTGCGGTGCCACCAGGCCGGCGTACTCGCATAGCAGCATGGCGATGGCGGTAAAGCCCATGGACAGCACGCAGAACAGTGAGATCGAGAAGGTGTAGCCGGTGCCGGCGACCGCGGCGGCGGTGGAGATGGCCGAAAGGTCGCCCGGCTGGATGGGCATGGATTTAAACGTGATGACGAAGAACTCGGCAATGCCCAGGACAAAGAGGGCAAAGGCCAGGACCGCGGGAGCTGCGCCGTGGCGCTGGAACAGGAAGAACAGGCCGACCATAAGCGTGGTGATGATGGCCCACTCGAGCAGGATGCACAGGGGGTAGACCCAGGTAAAGTCGTGGTTGGACGATACCTCCATGCCTAGCAGCGCAAAGACGCCGGCGAGCAACAGGCACAAGACGGCGGCGACGAGCGGTTTGCCCACAAAGGCGCCGCGCAGGCGGGCGAGCTTGCCGGTGGGGGCGGGGGCGTCGGGCCCGGCGAACGCAAAGACACGCGGGGCGATGCGGTCGCGGGCGATGCTGGCCCAAGCGCAGCCGGTGAGGATGGCGTTGGTCAGGATGAGCATCACGAAGGCGAGCGGCTCGTTCTGCGCGACGAGGCCAATAGCGCCCCAAACGGTCAAAAAGAGCTGGAACAGGCCGAAGGCGACGCTCCACCCAAGAGCGCTTTTGGCAACGGTGCCCGACTGAGCGCGAATGGCCTTGGCTTCGCGCAAAACAAGGTAGACGGTCGCCGCAAGACCGACGAGCGAGATGGCGGCAGCGAACATGCTGAGACTCCTCACAAACTTAAAACCTACGAAAGCGGGGGTTTACCCGATTGTTACCTAAATATGCGCTGCATTTGCGGGCTGCGCACAACAACCAGCCATATTAACGCGCATGTGCGGCGGTGTGGCGCAATGTAGTGGCGGCCTGCGCGATAATGGACGGGAATTACACGGAAACGTAAAGGCTTCTTAAAGAATTGGCGAGGATAGAGCTATGGGCGAGCAGGTTTGTATGACGGGTGCCGAGTACTGCGGCGGAGCTGCGGGCGTGGATACGTGCGGCTATCCGGTCGAGACGACGGGCAATGCGGTGCTGGACACGTTGGAGCACCGTTCCTCCACGCGTGCCTTCGCGCGTGATGACGACGACCGCCCCGTGGCGGTGACCGACGAGCAGCGGGCGGCGATTCTGCATGCGGCGAGCCGTGCGCCGTCGGCGGGCGCCATGATGATGTATTCCATCGTGAGCATCCGCGAGCAAGCTACGCTCGACCGCCTGGCCGACCTGTGCGACCATCAGCCCATGATTGCCAAGGCGCCCTGGGCACTCATATTTGTGGTCGATTATGCAAAGTGGATCGATCTGTTTGAGCACGTGGGCTGCTTTGAGCCCGAGTTTGTCGAGCGCACGGGCAAGGCGCCCCGCCGCGCGCCGGGTTTGGGCGACTTTGCCATCGCGGCCCAGGACGCCGTGATCGCCGCGCAAAACGCCGTGGTTGCCGCCGAGGCCCTGGGGCTGGGAAGCTGCTACATTGGCGACATCGTGGAGAACGCCGAGGAAGTTGCCGAGCTGCTCGATCTGCCGCCCTATACCATGCCGCTGTCGATGCTCATCATCGGCACGCCTCGCAAGGAGCGTCCGGCCATTGCGCATCCCGTGGTGAACCTGGTGCACGAGGAGCGCTACTGCCGCGCGGATGCCGCGACCATGGACGCGCAGGTGGCCGAGATGGACGCGATGTTTCGCCCGCATGCCCGCGAGGTGGGGGAGCGCGTCATGGATATCTACACCCGCAAGCACACGAGCCCCTTTATGGCCGAGATGAGCCGCTCCATGGAGTGGTGGTTCAAAAATTGGCTCGGAAAATGACGAATGTGACAAGGGGACAGTCCCTTTGTCACATTCCATATCGCCGCGGTGGCCTAAAGGCCGTATAAATGTTTATCTAGCTGGGAAAACAGTGCCATTCAAACATAGGCCGATTACCTATAATTCCTTCGAACATTAAAGTTGGGAGGAAACCGGCTTATGGAACAGAAGGCCAAGGAGGCAGCCTCGCACGCTGCGATTCCTGTGAGCATCTCGGCGATGCTCGTCACGCTGGGTGTGGTGTACGGCGATATCGGCACCAGCCCTATGTATGTAACCAAGGCGCTCGTTGCCGGCAACGGCGGCATCGGAAGCGTGACGGAGGAGTTCGTGCTCGGCGCGCTCTCCCTTGTCGTGTGGACGGTCACGCTGCTGACCACCATCAAGTATGTGCTCATCTCGCTGCGCGCCGATAACCATGGTGAGGGCGGCATCTTTGCCCTGTACAGCCTGGTCAAGCGCTGCGGCAAGTGGCTTATCATCCCCGCCATGCTGGGTGGCGCCGCGCTGCTCGCCGACGGCATCCTGACGCCGGCCGTTACCGTTACCACGGCCATCGAGGGCCTGCGCACCATCCCGGCGGTCCATGCCGTGCTGGGCGATGACCAGGGCCGCGTCGTCGCCATTACGCTCGCCATCATCATCGCGCTCTTTTTGGTGCAACGCATCGGTACGGCCAAGATCGGTCACGCCTTTGGCCCCATCATGACGCTGTGGTTCCTGTTCCTGGGCGGCACGGGACTGTTCTTTGTCTTCCAGCACCCCGCCGTGCTGCTGTGCCTCAACCCGGTGCGCGGCATCGCCTTTTTGCTGAGCCCCAACAACCACGCGGGTATCATGATTCTGGGCAGCTGCTTCCTCGCCACCACCGGTGCCGAGGCGCTCTACTCCGACATGGGCCACGTCGGCCGCGGCAACATCTACGCCACCTGGCCGTTCGTTAAGTGCTGCCTGCTGCTTTCTTATATGGGCCAGGGCGCTTGGCTTATGAACAACGCTGCCAACCCCGAGCTCATGGGCATTGCCGACCTCAACCCGTTCTACCAGATGCTCGCCCCGGGCCTGCGCCCGTTTGCCGTAGGCCTTTCCACCGTCGCGGCCATCATTGCCTCGCAGGCGCTCATCACCGGCGCATTCTCGCTGGTGTCCGAGGCCAGCCGTCTGGACCTTATGCCGCACATGCAGGTCTTCTACCCTGCCGAGACCAAGGGCCAGCTCTACATCCCCATGGTCAACAACGTCATGCTCGTGGGCTGCGTCATCGTGGTGCTGCTGTTCCAGAACTCGGCGCATATGGAAGCCGCCTACGGCCTTGCCATTACGCTGACTATGATGTGCACCACGCTGCTGCTCTTCTTCTACCTGCACGAGGAGCGCAAGCTCAAGGTTGCTCCGTGGATCTTCGCGGCCTTCTTCCTTTTGCTCGAAGGCTTCTTCTTCGTGAGCTCGCTCACCAAGTTCTTCCACGGCGGCTACTTCACCATCCTCATGGCTGCACTCATCATGGGCATTATGGTGTGCTGGTACAACGGCACGGCGGTCGAGCAGCGCCAGTTTACGCTGCTGCCGCTGCGCAGCTACCTGCCGCAGCTCAAGCGCCTGCGCGACGACGACCGTTACGAGCGCATGAGCGACAACGTCGTGTACCTGACCAAGGACACCCATACCGACTACATCGACCGCGATATTGTCTACTCGATCTTGGACAAGCATCCCAAGCGTGCCCACGCCTGGTGGTTTGTGAACGTCGAGACCATGGACGAACCGCATACCTTTGCCTATTCGGTCGAGACGTTCGGCACCGACTACGTGTTCCGCGTGCATCTGTACCTGGGCTACAAGATCAACCAGCGCGTCAATGCCTACCTGCGTCAGGTTGTTCAGGACCTGGCTGCCACCGGCGAGCTGCCGCCGCAGACGCATGACTACTCGGTCTACAAGGATCCGGGTAACATCGGCACGTTCAAGTTCGTCCTGATCCGTAAGCTTCTGGCGCCCGAAAGCGATGTGGAGCCCAGCGAGCGTACGGCCATCACGCTCAAGTACATCATCCGCCGCGCCGCCGGCACGCCCGCGCGTTGGTACGGCCTGGAGAACTCCAACGTGAGCTTTGAGTACGTGCCGCTGTTCACCAAGTTCAAGGCCGTGAATAAGATGCAGCGCCTGGCTCCCAACGAGCGGCCGTAGGCGCCGACAGGCTGCACGGAGTTGGTTTTCGATGGGCAAGATTGAGACCGAGGAGGCAAACATGGACGCAAAGATGCTTGATAGCCGCGAGGTGGTTGCCGAGATGGTGCGCGAGGCGCGCGCCGACGCCGCCGAAGATCGGTTCTTTACGAATCGTGCCAGCATGGACATGGCCGATCGCGTGATTTCGATCGTGGCACTGGTATTTGGAGCGGTGTGCGTGTGCGCCCTGCTCGCGCACGTGCTGTTTGTCTAGCGACTGCCGGTCGTAGAAGGCTTTACACTTAGAACCACCACGAGGGAAAACCACCACAAAGGTGCCTGTCCCTTTGTGGTGGTTTTTGTTTTTGAGAGAGGGGCGGGACGCTGATGGACGTCCGTACGGACGGCGATATTGCCGATAGCTTTTGGTGGCGGCGCACAACGCTGACGCGCCGCACTCCTCTGTATGACGCCTGCGTATCGGTGGGGCTGCTGGTCGCGGCGACGATTGTGGGCGCGCTGCTCGACCATCCGGGTCTCGCGCCGAGCATCATGATCGTCTATGTGTTCGCCGTTCAGCTGTGCGCATTCTTTACCTGGAGTCGCCTGTATTGCTTGCTGAGCTCGGCTGCCGCCGTGGCGCTCTACAACTTTTTGTTTGTCGACCCGCGCTACTCGCTGTCGCTTATCGACCGCGGCTATCCCGGCATGTTCTTCATCATGTTCGTGGTTTCGCTTGTGTCGAGCTCGATTGCGTTGGCCCTGCGCCGCGCCTTGGCACAGGCTGCCGCCAGCGACCGCCGCACGCATATGGTGCTCGAGACCAACCGCATGCTGCAGCGGTGCGCCGACGAGCAGCAGATCGTTCATGCCATGGCAACGCAGCTGGCGCGTCTTTCGGGCTGTCCGGTCGTGTGGTACAGCGCCGACGCCGACGATGATGACCTGCTGCCGCGTGCGACGTACACAGCTGTGGGCGATGCCGCGCCGGTGCATGAACTGGCGCCGCAGATGCCGCCGCGGCTCTCGGCGTCCGCCTATGTGGGAACGCCGCTCGATGCCACCTATGGCGGCTCGGCGTTTTATGGCATCTACCTGACGGTTCGCACGGGCGACGGCTTCGCGCGCTCGGGCGACCCCGCCTCGGTGGTGGGCGTGCTGGCTATCGTTGCCGAGCCCGACGTGCTGACGCACGAGGAGCGAACACTTGCCGATGCCATCGTGAGCGAAGGCGAGCTGGCACTCGATCGCGCCCGCGCTATGGAGGCCCGCGAGGAGGCGGCGGTGCTCGCCAAAAACGAACAGCTGCGCGCCAACCTGCTGCGCTCCATCTCGCACGATCTGCGCACACCGCTTACCAGTATTTCGGGTAATGCCGACGTGCTGCTCGATCAGGGCTCGACCGGCACCGCGGTTCTCGATGCCCAGACGCGCCGTGGCCTTCTTCTATCCATTCGCTCGGATGCGCTGTGGCTCAACGCCACCGTCGAGAACCTGCTCGCCATCACCAAGCTCGAGGGCGGCGGCATGCACCTGTCGACCACGCTCGAGCTCATGGACGATATCGTCGAGGAGGCGCTGCGCCACGTGAACCCTGCCGTGCGCGAGCACGACCTTAAGGTGGTGGCGTGCGATGAGCCGGCGCTCGTCAACGTCGATGCACGCCTGATGGTGCAGCTGGTGGTCAATCTGGTGAACAACGCCATCACCTATACGCCCACAGGCTCGCATATCATGATTTCGATTAGCGTCGACGATGGACGCGTGGCGTGCTCGGTGGTCGATGATGGTCCGGGCATCGCACCCGAGGACCGCGAGCGGATCTTTGAGTCGTTCTACACCGCCAACCACGGTCTGGCTGACAGTCACCGCAGCGTGGGCCTGGGTCTTTCGCTCTGCCGCTCCATTGCGCTGGCGCATGGCGGTAGCATAGAGGTTGCCGCGGCGGACCCGCACGGCTCGGTCTTTACGATTGAGCTTCCTGCCGCCGACGTTTCGTTTGATAAGGAGTAGCGCCGTGCCGAACTCTGCCGTAAAACCGCTCATCTTGGTCGTTGAGGACGACCCTGCCGTTCGCAATCTTATTGTTGCTGCGCTCGAGGCGCACGGCTTGCGCCATATGGCCGTGGAGACCGCCCATGCCGCTATCGCCGCCGCCTCGTCGCAGACGCCGAGCATTGTGCTGCTCGATCTGGGCCTGCCCGATATGGACGGCGTCAAGGTGGTGGAGTCGGTGCGCGCATGGTCGGGCATGCCGATTATCGTGGTCTCGGCGCGCAGCGAGGATGCGGACAAAATCCGCGCGCTCGATGCCGGTGCTGACGACTATCTGACCAAGCCGTTTTCGGTCGAGGAGCTGCTCGCGCGTATTCGCACGACGCTCAGGCGCCTTTCGTATGCGCAAACGGGCGGTGTTGCCTCCGAGGGCTCGTTCGATACCGGTGAGCTGCATATCGATTTTGATGCCGGCATCGCCACGATGGATGGCGAGGAACTGCATCTGACGCCGATCGAGTATAAGCTCCTGTGCCTGCTGGCACACAACGCCGACAAAGTGCTGACGCACCAGTTTATCCTGCACGAGATTTGGGGCACGGCAACTAAGAGCGACCTGGCGAGCCTGCGTGTCTTTATGGGCACGCTGCGCAAGAAGATCGAGTCCGATCCCGCGCATCCGCGCTATATTCAAACGCATGTGGGTATCGGTTACCGATTGGTCACCCAAGGCTAGATCGCCGGCCACCATCCCACTATGAGTTGCGGTGAAATACGGTCTATATTTGCCTAATTCCAGGCAAAACAGTCCGTATTCCACCGCAACTTTGTTATTTGCCTTTGGGCTTGCTGGCGTAGAACTTCTTCTTTTTAGGCTTGCCGGCGGGGGAGGGTTTGCCGTCGCCGCGCGGCCCTCGGTCTCCGGCCTGCGCGTGCGCGGGTACTGCCGCGCGAGGCTTGCGGGCCTCGGGGTTGCGCAGCTCCTCGATACGCTCGGCAATCTCCTCGGCGCTAAAGCCGACCTCGGCCATGGCGTCCTCAATGGGCAGGCGGCGCACGATATAGCAGTGGTGCACCTTCTGGTTGCGTGCGAAATCCTCGGGGATGGTCTGCGCCGTAATGTCCTCCAACACCACGCCCGCGCGCGCGAGCTTGCGTGTCTCGGGGCGGAAGCCGCGCAGGTTGCAGCTAAAGATGGCATGTCCGCCCTGTGCGAGCAGGCGCGATACGCCGGCCAAAAGCTCAACATGGTCGCGCTGGACATCCCAAGTGCGGCGGCCCATCTTGGACGAGTTCGAGAACGTGGGCGGGTCGACAAAGATCAAGTCCCAGCGGTTGCGCGTCTGGCGCTGGTCGCGAATCCAGGCGAGCACGTCGTCGCGCACAAAATGATGCTGCGGACCAACAAAGCCGTTCTGGCGCATATTGCGCTCGGCCCAGTCCAGGTAGGTGTTGGAAAGGTCGACCGTCACGGTCTCCTCGACGCCGCCATCGGCCGCGTAGCAGGTGGCAGTGCCGGTGTAGGCAAACAGGTTGAGGAAGCGGCGCGCCTGCTTGGCGTGCTCGCGCACCAGGTTGCGCGTGACGCGATGATCCAGGAAGATGCCCACATCCAAATAGTCGTCAAAGTTGACGGCAAAGGTGAGTCCACCCTCTTCGATGAGCGGCAGGCGACGGCGCGCGATGTTGGCGCGCTCGCCCGAGCCGCCCTTGCCGGCGCCCTGCTTACCGTACTGCGAGCCGCCACGTGAGCGCATGCGGGCCTTGGCGTGCACGTGCTCGGCCGGAACATCAAGGATGCGCGGCGAGATGGCCAAGATGTCGAGCATGCGGGCCTGGGCCAGCGCGGGGTCGATGGTCTTGGGCGCGGCGTATTCGGCGATGACGAGCCAGCGGCCCGGCGTCTGCGGGCAGCCCTCGTACAGATCGATGGCGGCGGAGTAATCGGGCAGGTCGGCATCGTAGACGCGGTAGCAGCTCACGCCCTCGCGCTTGGCCCACTTGCGGCGCAGACGGGCATTCTTGCGCAGGCGGTTGGCGAACTGCTCCGACTCGGGGATGAGCACGGGCAGCGGCTTGCCGTCGCCCAGGTCGAGCGTGGCGGCGGGCTCGGACATGGCGGGAGCGGTGCTGCCTTCATCATTGGCGTTGTCGACATCTGCAGTCTCGCCTTCAGCACCTGCACTGGTCGCAGCTTCAAATGCCGCGGCGGCGTGATCGAGCGAGGGCCAAACCTCAATAGTTGCCTCTTCATTGTTGGGCATGACGGCGATCGAGCACTCGGGCTCGGCGTGGAGCGCGCGGGCCAGCAATCCATCGCGGGTGAGCGCGGCGACCGGCGCCGCGGCAAGCTCGGGCGCGCGGCGCAGCTCGCCGACCAGCGTCATGGCGTCGTGCATGAGCGAAAGTGGTGTCTCGGTCGTATCCGCGACCACGGCGGCACCGGCGACGGCGCCCGCGTGGTCCAGTACGGTGGCGGACTTGGCGGCGCAGAAATCGACAAAACGCTTGTAGCCGGCGCACTTGACCATGCGCTCGGCGGTCTTGCGGGCGGCGGGGTCGATGTCTACGGCCACAATGCGTGCTTGGCGCTCGCGTGCTGCCGCCTCGCGCTCGCGTGCCTCGGCAAGCAACTGCCCCCACAGAGCGGCGTCGTGCAACTGCCAGCCCTCAAAGCCCCAGTGGTCGCGGGCGGCGCCCGGTGCACGGTCAGTCAGGATATTCACGGCCTCCAGCAGCAGGCCGCCGCCGGCGCACGAGGCGTCGATCAGCGTGGGCAGGGCCTCGTTCTCGTAATCGTCGGCCGTCAGCTCGCGCTCGCACAGTGCGGTCCAGCCGACCTGTGCCAGCACCAGGGCGGCGTAGTCGGGGCGCAGCACGTGCGTGCCCTCGCCGGCGCGGGTCGCTGCGGGCGGCAGGCGTTTGAACAGCGGGTCGCCCGAAAGGTCCAGGCTAATGCTCGCGCGACGCTGACGCAGCGAAAGCAGTAGGTGAACATCGGGGTCGGCGGCATCGACGTCGGCACGACGTCCCGTGGTCTCGGCCAGACGGTCGCACAGCGCGTCTTTGGCGCGCAGGGCCGAGAAGCGCGTGTTGCGCAGCTGCTCGGTCACGCCGCGGGCGGTGATGGCGATGGTGGCGCCGGGGCGGATGATGGTCTCCCAGGCGATGTCGTAAACGCTATCGTACAGTTCATCGGCATCCTGCGCCTCAAAGCGCCCGAGTACCACGAACACACGGCTCGCCAGGCGCGACCACAGACAGGCGCGGTAGCCTTCTTCGAGCTCGCCCTCAAATGTAGCGCGGCCCTTCAGCCGGCGAACATGCGAAAGCCCGAGGCGTTTAAGCTCATCGGCGAGTGCGGACTCAAAGCCCTCGGGGCAGCTTGCGTAAAATTCCATGGGTGACCTCTCTGGTTGCGTCGCTCCATTATATGATGGATACTTCGTTTACTCTCGCCCCCGAAAGGAACCCATATGATTGATGCGTGCCCCGATTCCGCCGTGCTCTTTTTTGACGTGGACGGCACGCTGACGTCGTTCGATCCCGACAACATGACCGACAAGGACTTTTCGGCGGTTCGCCCCTCGCAGGCGGTCGTCGAGGCGTTTCATCGCCTGCGCAATGCGGGTCACCAGGCATTTATCTGCACGGGTCGTCCCTTGTGGCTGATCGCCGATGGCCTGCGCGCGCTCGACCCCGCGGGCGTCGTTGCCATGGCGGGAGCGACGCTCGAGGTCGAGGGCCGCGTGGTGCATGAGGACTGCTTTGACGAGCACGTTATCGAGGAGCTTGCACGCCGTATGGCCGCGGCAGGGATTGAGGCCTTTTTCGAGACCAACGTGGCTACTTTTGCCTTGGAACCTGCGGGTGTTGAGCAGTCGTCTCTGATCGGCACTTCTGTGGTGCACAGCGCCGAGGAGATGCGCGTCGACGGCAGTCTGCGCGTGGGCAAGGTATGCCTCAATGTGCCCAGTTTGGCTCGCGTAGCCAATGATGACGGCTTTATCGATCGCGAGTTTGAGCTGTGCAACACCGGTGGCCAGAATCGCGAGCTGAGCCCCAAGGGCATCGACAAGGGCGTGGGCGTGGCGCGAGCGCTGACGTATCTGGGCCGCGAGGGAAATGCGCGCACCTTTGGCTTTGGCGATTCGGGCAACGACCTGGGCATGCTCGCCGCCGTCGAGACGGCCGTGGCCATGGGTAATGCCATGCCCGAGGTCAAGGCGGTCGCCGACTACGTGACCGACGATGTCGCACACGACGGTACCGTCACAGCGATGCAGCATTTCGGCCTCATCTAATGAATCCCGCGTTCTGACGTTTGCTCAAACTGCGACTCTTTGCTTTTGCATGCTCAATCGATTTATCAATCCAAACACTGAGGTGTTTATACCGTTCGCCGAGAAGATAAAAAACCGCAGCTCACGCCTTGATAAACGTAGGTAAAGTGTTTAGCAGTTTAACGCCCGTGTGCAAGCGAAAGGAATCAGGCAGATGGCAATCAAGGTGTTCGCTGACGGTGCAAACCTCGAGGGCATGCTCGACATGTACGAGAACGGCAACGTTCAGGGTTTCACGACCAACCCGTCCCTTATGAAGAAGGGCGGCGTGACGGATTACCGCGCGTTTGCCAAGGAGGTCCTGGCCCACATCACCGATGTGTCCGTCTCGTTTGAGGTCTTTGCCGACGACGTCGAGACCATGGAGGTCGAGGCCCGCGAGATCGCTACCTGGGCCGAGAACGTCTACGTCAAGATTCCGTGCGTGACCACCAAGGGCGAGTCCACCGCCGAGCTGGTCCGCAAGCTTTCGGCCGACGGCATCAAGGTCAACGTCACTACTATCTTTACGCCTACACAGGTCGATGAGATGGTCGAGGCCGTTGACACCGAGACGCCGTCCATCATTTCGCTCTTTGCCGGTCGCATCGCCGATACCGGTGTCGATCCCATTCCGTTTATGACGGAGTCGGTCAAGAAGGCCGCCGCAAAGCCCAACTGCGAGGTCCTGTGGGCATCCACGCGCGAGCTCATCAACATTTACCAGGCCGAGGCCTGCGGTTGCCAGATCATTACGGTACCCAACAGCATCCTGGCCAAGCGCAAGAACATCGGCCGCGACCCGTACGAGGTCTCGCTCGACACCGTCCGCGGCTTTGCCAAGGATATCGCCTCGCTCGGCTTTCATATTCTGCCGTAAGCAAGGGTACCCCCTGTAGCGACGTGCAAAATCGCGAGTATTCAGCAAGGTAAAGGTCTTTATCAGTTAACCGAAGCAAAAAACAGCCCCCGTTTTGGCTCTGACGACGCTAAAACGGGGGCTGTTTTTTTGCTTTTTCGTCTCTGAGGGGCATCCGGAACGGTGGAATTTGCAGAATACTCGCGATTTTGCACATCGCTACAGGGGGTACCTTTGCTTTGGCGGTTTACTTGCCCTGTACCATGGTGAGTGAGATCTTCTTGCGATCGCGATCGACCTTTTCGACCCACACCTTGACCGTGTCACCGACGCGCACGACGTCGCTGGGGTGCTTGACAAAGCGGTTGGCCAGCTTAGAGATATGTACGAGGCCGTCCTGGTGCACTCCCACGTCGACGAAGGCGCCAAAGTCCACAACGTTGCGCACCGTGCCCTTGAGTTCCATGCCGGGCTCTAGGTCGTCGATGGAAAGCGCCGAGCGGCTAAAGACCACCTTGGGCGCGTCATCGCGCGGGTCGCGACCGGGCTTCTTGAGCTCGTTAACGATGTCGATGAGCGTGAGGGTGCCGCAGCTCAGGTCGCTTGCCAGCGCCGAGATGCTGCCCAGGCGGCGCTCGATGTCGGGCACGCCGCCGCGGCTGAGCTCGCTTGCTTTAACGCCGGCGCGTTCTAGGACGGACGTGGCCACCTCGTAGCTCTCGGGGTGGACGCTTGTCGCGTCGAGTGGGTTCCTGCCGCCGCTAATGCGCAAAAAGCCCGCGGCGTTGAGATATGCCTTGGGTCCCAGCTTGGGGACCTTCTTGAGCTGGCGGCGATCGGTAAAGGCGCCGTTTTCCTCGCGGTAGGCCACGATGTTTTTGGCCACGCTCGGCGTGATGCCCGATACGTATCCCAGCAGGCTCGCGCTCGCGGTGTTTACGTCGACGCCCACGCGGTTGACGACGTCCTCAACCACGTGGCCCAGGGTGCGCGAAAGCTCGGTCTGGTCAAGGTCGTGCTGGTACTGGCCCACGCCGATGGACTGGGGCGGGATCTTGACGAGCTCTGCCAGCGGGTCCTGCAGGCGGCGGCCCAGGCTCATGGCGCCACGCACGGTGACGTCCAGGTCGGGATACTCCTGGCTGGCGAGCTCGGAGGCGGAGTACACCGATGCGCCGGCCTCGTTGACGATGGTGTATCGCAGCTCAGGCGCCTGCTCGGCAATGAACTCCGAGACGACTTCCTCGGTCTCGCGGCTGGCGGTGCCGTTGCCGATGACGATGGTGTTGACACCGTCCTTCTTGACGAGGCGGGCGAGCTCGCGCTTGGTGCCAGCGACGTCGTGGCGCGGCTTGGTGGGGTAGACCACGCCGTGGTCGAGCAGCTTGCCGGTCTCGTCCATGACGGCGACCTTGCAGCCGGTGCGGTATCCCGGATCAAGCGCGAGCACGCGGGCGCCGCGCACGGGGCGTGCCGAGAGCAGGCCCTCGAGGTTCTTGGCAAAGACATTAATGGCCTCGGTCTGCGCGCGGACGGTGAGCTTGGCGCGGGCCTCGCGCTCCAGCGAGGGGGCCATGAGGCGCTTGTAACCGTCGGCGATGGCGGCATCGAAGACGGGCGCGAAGACGCCCTGGCGTCGGGGCCAACGGCTGCCGAGGCGTGCCGTGGCGGCGGCGCCGTCGACGTTCACGCGCACGCGGAGTTTGCCCTCGCGCTCACCGCGGTCGATAGCCAGCACGCGGTGGTTGGGTATACGGCGCAGCGGCTCGTCATAGCTGTAGTACGGCTCGTAGGGGGTCTTCTCGGCGGGGTCGGTGGCCTCGACGATGATGTCGGCGGTGTTTTGCGTAAAGGCGCGCAGGTCGGCGACGTTCTCGGGGTCTTCGGCCACCGTCTCGGCCACGATGTCCGCCGCGCCGGCGAGCGCCTTCTCGGGCGTGTCGAAGCCGGCTTCCTCGTTGACGTAGGCCGCGGCGGTGTCGAGCGCGCTGCCCTTGGCGGATGCCTGCATGATGATCATGTTGGCAAGCGGCTCCAGGCCTGCCTCGCGGGCCTTCTGTGCGCGGGTCATGCGCTTTTTGCGGTAGGGCTTGTAGAGGTCCTCGACACGCTGGAGCTGCGTGGCCTCGCGAATTTGCTGTTCGAGCTCGGGCGTAAGTTTGCCCTGGGCGTCGATGAGCAGAATGACGTCCTCTTTGCGCTGTTCAAGATTGCGCAGGTAAGACAGGCGCTCGTCGAGTGTGCGCAGGGCGACGTCGTCCATTCCGCCCGTGGCTTCCTTGCGGTAGCGCGAGATAAAGGGGATGGTGTTGCCCTCGTCGATGAGCTTGACGGCTGCCTCGATGTTGGCGGCCTTAAGGTTGAGCTCGTGGGCGAGCTGGGCGATAAGATCCATGGGACTCCTTGCGTTTAAGGTGCGTTTGCAGCACAGGGCTACCAAGGATACCACCCGTCTCAAAAGACTGTTTTGGGGCCGCGCCACGAAAGCGGCCTATCTACTACGTTTAACCCGTATGGGTCGACCATCCCCCGGTTTTCCGAAAATACGCAACCTGTCTACCTGCGGTTTTTATTTCGCAAAATTCGGTATGGTTGAGGGTTGTCGGTTAAACGTAGTAGATAGGCCCATTTCGTGGCGAACGAATCAGGCCGAGGTGCAAAATAGCCCCCCGCCCCAGAAAAATCGTCGGCTAGGTAGCAAAATGCCCCGCGGGCAGGAGGCTGCTCGCGGGGCAAAGAAGAGGGGCTTGTTGGTAGCGGGCCGAGGGGCTTGGCATGGGGTTTCTGCCGCGGTCGCTTTTAAGGCATTACAGCTCGACGAGCTGGCCGGTCTCGGCGGCCTCCTTGATGGCGTTGAGAAGCGTGAGCGTCTTGACGTTATCGGCGGGGGTTACGACGGGCTCGACCTTGCGGCGGACAACCTTCACAAAGTGCTTGAGCTGCATCTTGTGCGGCAGTGCCGGGTCGACGGCCGGAATCTCCATCTGCAGCGGCTTGTGCCAGTTAGAGGCGCCGTCGTAGGAGAACTGGTGCAGGCGGGGCAGCGACAGGGCGCCCTTAGTGCCGCCGATAAAGTAGGCGTCGGCGTCGAAGGGGCGGTACTGCGGATCCTCGCGGGCGGTGGCCTCCCAGTTCCAGGGGCTGGCGGTGGCGTCGGAGATGGTCATGCTTGCGAGCGCGCCATCGGCAAAACGGACGTTGACCACGGCGGAGTCCTCGGTCTCAAAACCGCGGGCGGCGCTGGACTGCATACCCTGGACGGCAACGGGCTCGCCCAGCAGGTAGCGGAGCAGGTCGACGTCGTGAACCAGGTTGACCAGGATCGGGCCGGCACCCTTCTTGCGGCGCCACTCGACATCGAAATACTCGTCATTCTTATAGATCATGTAGTGGAAGCTCGACACGGTGAGCTTGCCCAGCTCGCCGGACTCGATGATCTCCTTGGCCTTGTTGACGAAGGGGTTGTGGCGACGGTGCTGACCCACGAGCACGGGCACGCCGGCGGTCTCGGCCTCGGCGGCAAAGGCCTGGGCATCCTCCAGGTCGTTGGAGATCGGCTTTTCGACCAGCGGCACGATGTTGCGCTTCACAGCCTCGCGGGCAACGCCCAGGTGTAGGTCGTTGGGGGTGGCGATAATGACGGCCTCGGGCTTGACCTCGTCCATCATCTGGGCGGGATCGGTGTAAAACGGCACGCCGGCGGCCTCTGCCGTGGCGCGGGCGCCCTCAAAGGCGTCGGCGATGGCGACGAGCTCGGCCTCGGGCTCCTCGGTGACAAAGCGGATGTGGTTGCGGCCCATGGCGCCGGCGCCGATAACGGCAATGCGGACGGGGTTGAGCTCAGACATTTCGACTCCTTAATACTGGTGACCGGTGGAATGCGACAAGGGGACTGTCCCTTTGTCGCATCGGTAAAAC
The DNA here is from genome assembly GCA_902479145.1 of uncultured Collinsella sp. GTDB lineage: Bacteria > Actinomycetota > Coriobacteriia > Coriobacteriales > Coriobacteriaceae > Collinsella. Next base: position 4,800 of record CABSNR010000027.1, on the reverse strand, counting down.
TAGGCGAACTTCTTCTTGCTATCGGAGACCATCATGTAGACGGTGAGCACGACGGCGATGGCGGCGATCACAATGGCGCCGTAGAAGGACTGCTGGTAGGCGGCGCTGCCGGCCTCGGCGTGATACAGCACGGCGGTGATGGGCTGGCTGATCCAGGTGGAGGCGGCGTAACCCAAAAACATGATGCCGTAGTTGACGCCGATGTTGCTGGTGCCAAAGGCGCCACCGGTGAGCGGCGGGTAGATGACGAGCAGGGCGCCAAAGCTAAAGCCGAGCAGGGCGAGCGCCACGAAGAACATGCTCTGTGTAAAGCTCATCGACATGATGACGAGGGCGACGATGGTGACGACAAGGCTGATGAGCAGCGACTTGTAGGCGCCGAGCTTGTCGATGATCTGACCAAAGGACAGGCGGCCAACCAGGTTGGCGCAGGTGTTGACGGAGACCACCACACCGCCGAGGGCGACGGCCGCGGCGCTCGTGGGGTCGGCGAAGAGCTGGACGGCGGCGATGGAGGCAACCTTGCCCACGAGCAGGGTGCCCGCGGTGGCGGCAAAGGCGAAGGTGACGATGAGGACCCAGAAGCGCGGGGTCTTGACCATCTCGCCCGGGGTGAGGTCACCGAAGGTGCCGGCATGTGCGCCACCCTTGGGGGCCTCGAAGCCCTCGGGCAGCCAACCGGCCTCGGGGGCCTTCAGGAACAGGGCGGAGGCGGCGATCGTCACAAAGAAGATGACGCCGAGCGCCTTGAGGGCGCCAAAGATGCCCAGGCTCGGGATGAGCAGCGAGGCGAGTACCGGGGACAGCACGGCGGGACCGGCGGTCGAAGCGGCCAGGGTGATGCCGGAGGCGAGACCCTTCTTGTCGATGAACCACTTTTGGCCGGTGGTGAGCGCCGGGTTGTAGCCCAGACCGTTGCCGACAGCGGCGACGAGCGAGAACCACAGGTAGAACTGCCACGGCTCGGTGACGGTGCCGGACATGAACCAGCCCACGCCGTAGCACACGGCGGCGGCGATCACGACGTTGCGCGGGCCGATCTTATCGGAGATGCGGCCGGCGAAGATGCCCGTCACGGCCATGATGGTCTGAAAGACCGGGAAGGCCCAGGTAAGAGCGCTGGACCACTCGGGGTAGACGGCGAGCAGGTTCTTGCTCACGACGGAATACAGCGCGATGGAGCTGATGAAGAACATGGTGACGCACGCGGCGGAAAGCACGACGGCGCGACCCTTGTTGGAGTTGCTGGAAGCCATTTGACTCTTTCTAATCGATACGGGGGAGGAGCGGGCGTGTCCGCGGGGCCTCCCTGTCAGGTTGGTTTACTGGTCGGTCGGCTTGGCGACGCCGGACTCATCGGACCAAAGCTCGACACCCTTGTTCTTGAGGTAGTTGTCGGCATAGGCGCGACGGCCGCCGGGCTTGGCGGTGAGATCGCCCATCATGTTGGAGAAGCCGCCGTCGACCTTGATGGCGTCGCCGGTGGTAAAGTCCGAGCGCTTGGACGCCAGGAACATGACGGCGTTGGCGATATCGCCGACCTCGCCGATGCGGCGCGTGGCGATCAGACGGCTGCGGCTCTTTTCGACCTCGGGGTCGGCGTAGAAGTTGGCCGACATCGGGGTCTTAACGAAGCAGGGCTCGACGCAGTTGGAACGCACGCCGTAGGGGCCCCACTCGGCAGCGAGCATCTTGGACATCATGTTGACGCCCGCCTTGGTGGAGCTGTACACGCCCGAGAACGTCTCGGGGGAGTGGCTGGCAACGGTCGAGATGTGCACCAGGCGACCCTGGCCGGCCTTGATCATCTCGCGACCAAAGCGCTGCGAGGTGATGAAGTAACCGGTGAGATTGACGTTGAGCACCTGCTCCCAGTCGCTCAGCGGCAGGTCCTCCATGGCGGCGAAGCGCAGGATGCCGGCGGTGTTGACAAGGACGTCGACGCGGCCGAAGTCGGCGATGGTGGCGTCGACGGCGGCCTGAACCTCGGCCTCGTCGGTGGCGTTCATCTTGTAACCCTCGGCGTGGATGCCAAACTCGGCGGCGAGGTCGGCGGCTGCGGCCTTGACCTTCTCCTCGTCCAGGTCGAGCAGGACGACGTTGGCGCCATTGCGGGCGAACTCGCGGCAGATCTCGGCGCCCATACCGCCGAGCGCGCCAGTCACGGCGCAGACATCGCCCTCGAGCTTAAGCCAATTGCTCATAGGAACTTCCCTTCTCGTGCCTCCCGGTGGGTCGCTCCCATTAACCGACCCACGTGGTTTTCGCTGGTTATCGTATGCTTTGCATTTGCGCAGGTGAATTGCATATTTGTTAGAATGGCGTTAACCGTAGGTTTACACTGTGCGATGCGGTTTTTCCTCAATTAAGCGCGTGGCCTGCCAAAACGACCCCCTTCGGCAGTTCATTGCCATGCGTCTGGAAACGGGAGATTGACGTGTACGATCGACGACTCGAGGCCATATCGGCCGCCGCGGAGCTGGGAAGCTTCTCGCGTGCGGCGGCAAAATTGCGCGTGTCGACCCCGGCGCTCGTCAAGCAGGTGTCGGGCTTCGAGGCCGAGTTCGGCATCACGCTGTTCGAGCGCTCGCATTCGGGTGTTAAGGTGACGCCGGCAGGTGCTCTGCTGGTGGACGATGCACGTTCGATCATGCGGCAGTCCGAGGACGCGCTACGCCGTGCCCGACGCGCGGCGGGCGATGGCGGGGCCGTGCGTCTGGGCGTGTCGATGATGTGTCCGGGGCGCCAGACGCTGTCGATGTGGACGGGTGTGCACGAGCTGGAGCCATCACTGCGATTTGAGATCGTGCCGGTAAGCGACCTCTATGACGAGCGCGAATCCGTCATGCGCAGCTTGGGCCGCGAGGTGGATGTAGTGCAGTCGAGTTTTTCTACTCCACGCTGGGGCGACGCCTGCCAAAAGCTTCGCATCGTTAACGTGCCGTTTTATATCGACCTGCCGCGCACGAGCCCGCTGGCGCGCAAGACGCGCATCACAGTTGCCGACTTAGAGGGCATGCGCCTGCGCGTGCTCCGTCACGGCAACGACGCTATGGACAGTCTGCGTATCGATCTGTTGGCCGACGGCGGCGTGGACGTGATCGACGTGGACAGCTTTGACTTTGCGCTCTTTAACGAGGCAGAGGAAAAGGGCGACGCGGTGCTCACCTGCGGCGCATGGTCGGGGGTGCACCCGGCCTTTGTGGGCGTGCCGTTCCTGTGCGGGCGAGAGGTGCCGGTCTTTCTGCACTATCCGCTCGAGCCCACCCTCCAAGTACAAAAATTCGTCAACGCCATGGCCCAACTCCTCAAGTAGCCAAAAGAGTCCCGTCCCAAATTAGCTACCCTTTGCTACGGGTTTAGCGGTCCTCGCGTTGCGGCCCGGCTGCCTCGGCTGTCTTTACGCGGTTCTTATCGACGTACATGTTCTTGTCGGCCTGGGAAAAGAGTTCGCGCATGGTAGGCGGCTCGTCAAAATCGCTGGAAAGCGCATAGCCCACCGCGTAGCTGATGGGCATATCGGGGTGGACTTCGGAATACTCGTTCACGTTCGCGCGAATCCGAGCGAGACAAGATTCCACAGCGGCTCGGTCGGCATCCCGCAGCACCGCGATAAACTCATCGCCGCCGTCGCGACCCACAAAGCACGTCTCCGACGCCACACTTCCCAGTTGTTGGGCAAAAGAGCGAATGTATTCATCGCCCTTCTCATGGCCGAAGTTGTTATTGACCATATGCAGATTGTTAAGGTCGAAGACGCACACCGCAACGGGCGCCTCCGCGGAGACAGGACGCTCCTGCCCCAAGATCTCCTCGCACTTGTTCTTGTTGGGCAGTCCCGTGGCTTCGTCGAGATAGACTTTGCTCTGCAGCTCGCGGTTGAGCGCGGCAGTGCGCACCGCGCGAATAAGTTCGACCGCAAAGGTCGCCACCAAGCCCACGATGTCGATGATCACCAAGCCCTCGAGATAGTTGAGCGCCGACGCCTTCTCCTGAGAGTAGTCCTCTGCGAGTCGCGTAGCATCGTCACAAATACCAAAGAACTCCTCGCTCATCGCGATGATATCGGTGTTCTCGTAGCCGACTTCACGCACACGGGCAATCTCGGCGCAAAGCTCATCAAAATAATTTGCAAGCTCGGTCATCTTTGCCTGGTACTCATCGTCATCGAGACGGACGAGATTGAGGTCGTCGCTTCCGTAGCGCAAGCCGTTAATGTATGAATCCACGGCCTTGAGTAGGTCGTCTTGTGACTGGCCTGCATCCTCGAGCTTCACGATGCGCTGCGTGGTGCCGCGTACCAGGCCGGCGTAGTTGACCACGCGCGCCGTGCCCTGGATATCGGAGACGAGCAGCATGACATTGATGAAGAAGAAGATGAGAACTGCCGTGAGCACCATCATGAGCAGGCGCACCGCCTGGCTGGCCTTCTTGGCGACAGAAGTATTCACAAGTTCACTCTCTCAAATGGCAAAAGCGCAGGTGGCACCCAGCGTGCTGAAATTTACGTGAGGTCAACTCTACCATATGGGCCAACAGCCTCAAACTGTAGCAGACGCTCGTCCAAATTGGCGTGACGCTTGTCTTGTTGTTCTTGACCTGGCCGCGCTATCGGACATGCTTCTGGTCTTGGATCACCATGGGAAAGCTCATCCCGTTTTGTGCGTACAGAGTGGGATGCGGCTTCCCAAAGGTGCCGCTAGGGGAAACCACATCCCGGTTTATGCCCTTGAAATGGGATGCCGGGGACCTCGGACAAAATCTCGGACCCAATTTGGGTCCAGGAGGGAGTCCGATGTA
>CABSNR010000026.1:0-33828 GCA_902479145.1 uncultured Collinsella sp. | reverse complement strand
ACCGCAGGAAGCTTGGATACGCCTAGGCGCGGTCCAAGAAATCGTCCGCACCCCCATCCAGGAACTATTTCACCGCAACTTAGGAGGGGATGTGGGGTCCCCGGCATGTATATGAAAATGGCTCTGGTCCCAAAAGGAACCAGAGCCATTCATCTATCTTATGGAGCGGGCGACGGGAATCGAACCCGCGTCATCAGCTTGGAAGGCTGGGGTTCTACCATTGAACTACGCCCGCAAGATATGGTCGGGACGACAGGATTTGAACCTGCGACATCCTGCTCCCAAAGCAGGCGCGCTACCAAACTGCGCCACGTCCCGAAGGTGTTGAGCAGCTAAGGTCTAAACCTTGCGTGTCCCAAAGCGAAGGAAATTATAGGGGAGACTCCCCGCCTGTGCAAGCATTGATGCCTTAGCTCCTCGAATGTGCGACAAAACGACTATGGAGCAGACCGATCACAAATGCCACCACAGCGACCGGCGCCCACGCGGCCCCAATGTCCGCCAGCGGCAGCGCATCGAACGGCAGCCACGCGCCCACAAAGAACGCGTCGCGAACCGAGGTGATCACGCTCTGCACCGCGACAACGCCGCCGACCCAGACCCACACCTGCGGATGGGCGTCGCAAAAACCGTGCACCAGGCCCATAAGCACCAGCACAATGGCGACGGGGTACAAGGCGTTGAGCATGGGCACCGAGAACATGAGGATCATGTCGAGGCCCACGTTGGAGAGCACGCACGAAAACGCTGCGAACACAAAGGCGAGAATCGCAAAGGGACGGCGCATAGCCTCCTCGGAAGCCTCAGCTCCTCCTTCGACCACATACGTCTCGCAGAAGTAACGCGAGCAGCAGCTGATGAGGCCGATGCACACGTTCATGCAGGCGAGGAAAAAGATCGCAAAGACCACGACCGTGCCGACAAGGCCAAAGTGCATGGAGGCAGAGCGGGCGAGGATGGCGGCGCCGTTAGTGGCATCGGGCATGACCGTGCCGAGCTGCATGCCGGCAAGCGCCAGGCCGCAGTAGATGACGGCCATGAGCACACCGGCGATCACACCGGAGCGGGAAATCTCAAAGGCCACGCGCTTGTCATCGGTAACGCCCAGCTCGTGGATGGTCTCGGCGATGATGATGCCGAAGGCGAGCGACGCGAGCAGGTCCATGGTCTGATAGCCAGTCAGAAAGCCTTGCACGGCAGCGCCCGCATCGTAGGGAGCCTGAGGCGCGGCAGCCGGTCCCAGCGGCGAGATCACGGCAGCACCCACAACCAGCACGATGAGCGCGATAAGCGCGGGGCCCGTAATGCGACCGAGTACGCGCGTGATGACGCCCGGACGCAGTGTGAGCGCAAACGCAACCACGAAGAACCCGATGGCAAAGACTAGGCGAGCCGTGCCGAGCGAAACGCCCTCGGGCAGCAGCGGCACCAGCATCTCGAAGGCCGTGGAGCTCGTGCGCGGAATGGCCAGGCACGGGCCGATGGCCAGATACACCGCCGCGACAAAGAACTCACCAAACTTGGGGTGCACGCGACCGGCAAGCTCGCGCGCCGTTCCGGCAAGCGCGACGGCGATAAATCCCATGACGGGCAGGCCGATGGCGGCAATCAGAAAGCCGAGCATGGCGACCGGCGTGGCAGAACCTGCCTGCAGCGCCAGCAGCGGCGGAATAATGAGGTTGCCGGCGCCAAAGAGCATCGAGAACAGGGCGATGCCGACGGTGACGACATGGTCGGAGCGCAGACCGCGCGGGGCGGATGAAGCCATGGGACCACCTTTCGAATCGAAACAAAAACGGGACGGGCAAAAGACCCGTCCCGCAAGTATATACGCTCTAGCAGGCTAAATCGCGCAAAGCGTCAATCGCGGTGTCGACTTCCTCGTCCGTGTTGAAATACCCAAACGAGAAGCGGACGACGCCCTGGCGCTCGGTCCCCAGCGCGCGGTGCATGAGCGGGGCGCAATGGGCGCCGGGGCGCGTCGCGATCCCCCACCCCTGCATGAGCGCGTCCGAGATCTCGGCCGAATCGATATCGCCCACGTTGAGCGAGACGATCGCCGAGCGCATGAGCTGGTCAAACGCACCGTAGAGCGCAATGCCGGGGATTTCGCGCACACCGGCAAGGAAGCGATCAGCGAGCGCACGCTCGTGGGCAGCAATCGCCTCGACCCCACCCTGGGCCTCGATAAAGTCGAGGCCGGCAGAAAGTCCCGCGATACCGTGACCGTTGAGCGTGCCCGCCTCAAGGCGCGTGGGCCACTCAAGCGGCTGCAGTGCATCGAAGCTGTGCACACCCGTGCCGCCCATGGCCCACGGAGCCACGTCAATGCCCTCCGCCACGGCCAGCCCGCCGGTCCCCTGCGGACCCATGAGCCCCTTGTGGCCGGTAAAGCACACAATGTCGAACCCCATGGCCTGCATATCGATACGCGCCGTACCGGCAGACTGAGAGGCGTCGACGATCGCCAGCGCGCCGGCCGCATGGGCGATGGCCGCCACGCGCGCAATGTCGACCGCGTTGCCGGTCACATTGGAGACATGCGTCACCACCACGGCACGTGTACCGGGCGTGACCAACTGCTCGAGCTCGTCATAGTCGAGCACGCCGTTCGCGTCGCAGCCCGCATGCTCAACGGTCACACCCTGCTCCGTCGCTAGGCGATTGAGCGGACGCAGCACGGAGTTGTGCTCGAGCACCGTCGTGACCACGCGGTCGCCAGGACGCACCACGCCGTTAATCGCCGTGTTGAGCGCCGCCGTGGAATTGGGCGTAAAGCACACATGGTCCGCCCTCGGGCAACCCAAAAGGCGCGCGAGCTTGGCACGGCAAGCGTGAATCGTACGAGCGGCATCGAGGGCACCCGACGTGGCGCCGCGCCCGGCATTGCCGAGCGAGCACATCGCCTGCGTCACGGCATCGATGACCGTCTGCGGCTTGTGCATGGTCGTCGCCGCGTTATCCAGATAGATCATCGCACGACCTCCCACATATCAATCACCGTAAAGCCCTCAGTGGGAATGCCCGCCGCGGCGAGTTCGCCGCGCAGCAGCTCCTCATCGGCAGGCAACGCCTTCCACGCCAGACCGCAGCCGGCAGCGACCTCCCCGGGCACGGGAATCGTTCGCCCGGGAAGGCCGCGCTCGATGCACAGGGACTCGCAGCCCATGGCGGCCGCCGTGGTGGGAAACGTGATGACAAGCGCCGGGCGCTTCTCCCTCATGGCAACTCCAACCAATACGCTACGGGCGCACGACGCGCACGGCCTGCTCCATCTTCTCCACGATCACGTACATGTTGGTGACCTCGCCCACTGCAAGCTGGTCCTTAATGCCATAGTGGTCGAGGCAGGTGCCACAGGTAAGGATCTCGACGCCCTGCTCGGCCAGGCCCTTCAGGTCATCGAGCACCGGCGAGCCCTCGACAGTGAGCTTGGCGCCGCCGTTGTAGAACAGCATGGTCGCGGGCAGCTCCTCCTGCTGCGTCACGGCAAAGATAAACGCCTTCATGAGCTTGTGGCCCAGCTCGTCGTCGCCGCGGCCCATGCAGTCGGTGTAGACGGAAATGACGAGCTTGCCCTTGCCGGCGCTGGCGTCACAGAAGGCAGCGCCATCCTGCTCGGGATCAGCCACGGCAACGGCGCCAGAGGTCGCCACGGTCACGTGCCACTCGGCGTCAGAAACCTTCTCGACCGAGGCCGTGCAGCCCTTCTCCTGCGCCATCTTGGAGATGTTCTTGACGGCGGTCTCGTTATCGACCGAGGTCACGACTGTGCCCTCGCCATCGAGTTGCTTCAGGGCTTTGAGCGTCTTGACGACGGGCAGCGGGCAGGCATCGCCCATGGCATTGACTTCAATCTTGGTAGACATAGTTTTTCCTTTCGAATAAATCGTTTTAGAACGGTACATAGCTCAATAAACGTGTCGTTAACGGACAACGTGGACGGCAGGACCGCCCGGCTCCGGCTCGCACACGCGGCCGATTGTGGCGGCAACGCGCCCCTCGGCATGCAGACGACGCGCAAGCTCATCCACATCCGCCGCGGGCGCCGCAATAAGCAAACCGCCCGAGGTCTGCGGATCGTACAGCGCATCCAGCATGCCCGGCTCCAGGTCCTCGTCGGCCGCCACGCGCGGGCCAAAGAACTCCTGGTTGCGGTAGGAGCCCGCGGGGATAATGCCCAGACGCGCCATGTCGAGCACCTGGTCAAAGAGCGGCACCGCCCCCGATGCAAGCTCAACCTGCACGCCCGAACCCTCGGCCATCTCGCACGCGTGCCCGATCAGACCAAAGCCCGTAATGTCGGTGCAGCCGTGAAGCTCAAGTCCCTCGGCCAGGCGAATCGGCGCCTCGTTGAGGGTGCGCATCGAGTCAAACATGGCTGCGGCCTCGTCCTGCTCGATGAGCTCGCCCTTAATGGCCGTAGTGATGATGCCCGAGCCGACCGCCTTGGTCAGCAGCAGAACATCGCCCACGTGCGCGCCGCTGTTGGCGAGCATGCGGTCAAGCGCGACAAAGCCGCTCACGGACAGGCCGTACTTGGGCTCGTCGTCGTTGATGGTGTGACCGCCCGCGATGGAGCAACCCGCCTCGACGCACTTATCGGCGCCGCCCGCCAGAATCTGGCCGGCAACCTCGACGCCCAGGCAACTGGGTATGCAAAGCAGGTTCATGGCATGGCTCGGCCGCCCGCCCATGGCGTAGATATCCGACAGCGAGTTGGCCGCAGCGATCTGGCCAAACAGAAACGGGTCGTCGACCATCGGCGGGAAGAAGTCGATGGACTGCACAAGGCCCAAGTTATCGCCAACGCGAAAGACGCTCGCATCGTCGGAGGTATCGAACCCCACGAGCAAGTTGTCGTTATGCACATTGGGTAAATCGCCCAGGACCTGGGCGAGGGCTCCGGGAGCCAACTTGGCGGCTCAACCGCTCGCGGCCGTCATAGACGTGAGCCTCATGGTGTCCTTAGCCATACGAACCCCCTTCCAACAAATCAACGACTTTAAGTATACGCGCCAGGCACGCTTCCCAAGAGACCGCCGACGGCTCGAACGTCGAAGGCGGCGCCGCAAGCGCCTGCGCGATAGCATCTGCCAGTGCGCGCTCAAACAACGGAAGGTCGGCCGCCACGGGCGTGTCGACATCCGTCATACGCGGCGACGCCACCCACGTCACGGGAGCACCGGGAAGCATCGCCTCCATCCAGGGACGAACGCCGGGCAAATCGGTCGCCACAACTTTGCAGCCGCACGCGAGGGCCTCGATCGTCACGAGCGGCAGACCCTCGTAAAACGAAGGCAGCACAAAGACGTCGGAACTGCGGTAGGCACGCACGAGTCCATCGCTATCCAGGCGCCCCGCCAGCGTCACCGACACATCCGAGGCCGCGGTCAAGCGCTCGATACGCGCGTACTCGGCATCGTCCCCGCGGCCGCCCACAAGTACCAAGCCAGATGGCCGGACGTCATCGTCAATCGGCAATGACACGGCTCGAACCAGCGACTCGACGCCCTTTTTAAAGCAAATCTTGCCCACGTACACAAGCGATCCCGGCTGCCTTGCCACACTTGCGTCGCGGCAGAAGACGCGATGGTCGTAGCCCGTCCCAATCACGTGGATGCGATCGGCATCGACGCCGCACACCAGGCCAATCTGCTCAGCCTGCTCAGCATGGAGTGCAAAGACGGCATCGAGACGACGAACCGCACTTAAGATGCGATCGCGCTCGAGCGCATGCGAACGCAGCTGGCGCAGGTCGGTCGAATGGCACACGGCAACAACCGGCACGCCCCGGACGCACTCGCGCGCCAATGCGGTCACCAGATACAGGTGATGGCAGAGCACCAGATCGGGCTGAAACTCATCCACCGCCCGATCGATTGCAGCAGCAAATGCCCGCTCAAATGCCTTGAGCATCGAAGGCGTCAGGTCACGATAGCGCGTGGAGGGATAGGGCATGACATCGGACATACCGCAGATGGGAAACGGCAGCTCGGGCGACTCGAACGGTACGGCAAACACGGCAGCACGCCGGTCCAGCTCGCCTTGGGTATCACCCGGTGCCGCGCCGCAAAGCACGGCGGCGCGATGCCCCGTCTCAATCTGTTCGCGCACGAGCGCGGCAAGGTAGATGCCGCTGCCGGTGCTATCTGGTTTTTGTGCCGAGATATTGAGAATGCGCATGTCGCGGTACACCCCTAGACCAAGGCGGCGGCGCGGACAGCCGCGCCGATCGCTCCGGCAAAGCGAGCCTGGGGCGAGGTGGTCACCGGCGACCCCAGTAGCTCGCCCAACCGCTCCACTACGAAGGCGTTCTCGCACAGGCCACCGGTCAGGTAGTACGGGGCGCCCGCGGCCTGCCCGGCCATAGTGGCAACGCGCGACACGACACTCTCGATCACACCACGGGCGATGTTCTCGCGCGGCTCACCGCGACCGATCAGGCTGATGACCTCGCTTTCGGCAAACACCGTGCACATGCTGCTGATCTTGGTGGGCTCGCCGGAACGCGCCAGGTCGGCCATCTGCTGCTGGGAAATGCCTAGGCGGTCGGCCATGATCTCCAAAAAGCGCCCCGTACCGGCGGCACACTTGTCGTTCATGGCAAACTTGGCCACGCGGCCACTTTTAAGCTGGATGACCTTGGTGTCCTGACCGCCCACGTCGATCACGGTGCCATGGTCGCCAAACAGGCGCACGGCACCGGTGCCATGGCAGGTGATCTCGGTCACGACCTTGTGCGCATAGGGCACGGCAACACGGCCGTAGCCAGTCGCGATCACGCGAGCATCGTCGCCCGTCACGTCATAGCCGGCCGCTGCCAGTGCCTCGCGCAGCCGCTCGGAAGCATCGACCGATGAATACCCCGTCGGCATCACGCAAGTCCACGCAATGGTGCCATCCGTCTCCACCACCGCAGCCTTCGCAGCCGTCGAGCCTATGTCGATACCAATGCCAACCACGGCATCCTCCTTCTTATGCAACTCAGGGACGCCCCTTTGTCACATTCGTTAGGCCTTCAAAAAAGTGAGATAACGCACGCAGGTATAGATCACCAGAATAGCCGCAATCACCGTCTCTACAAGCGCAACGGGAGCAAGCCACGGCAGCGGTGCCCCCATGTTCAAAAGACAGGAAGCCGTCATTTTTGATGCGATGGCGCTAATCACAAAGGGAAAGGTAAACGCCGCATAGCTGGGATAAAACGGAAGCGAAAGGCAACGGACCAACTGTACCAAGGAGAACAGATAGATGACCGTCGCAACGGCAAACATCGCCAACAAAAAGAGGTGGTTCTTGGGCATAACGGATTGCACGTAACCAGCGAGGCACAGGCTCATGGGCGCAGCGTAAATGCAGATAAGCGGTTTGGCGGGCTCTGGAACATTGGGCAGCTTGACATACCTCACCGTCACCAGAACAAATAGCGCCACAAAGCTAACCAGGCCAAGCCAGAATGCGGCGGCGCCAATTGCCGTAGCTTCGTACACAGGCGCAGTAACCGCTGCGACCGCAATGCCAACGTACACAATGTAATAACTGGCAAAGACGGCTTGGAGCTTAATCTTTGCCACAAACTTAACCGTGAAGAACACAATCAGCGCAACATGAAGCGCAATCGCCACGACCCACACGACAAACGCCACACCCGCGGCACCAAGATACCCTTTGATATAGGTCGAAAGCAGCATGAGCGCCATCGAGAAAGTGCCCGAAACACTTGCCATAATCGGGTTCGTCATATCCTCGGCAAGCAGCTTGGGGAATGCGACCACCTTGATAATGAATAGCAGCAGGAACAGTGTCGAAACCACGCCGCAAACCATGCGCAGCGTCTCGGAATAGCTCTGCAAAAGATTACCCAGGGCCGCACAACCTAACGCGACGCCGCAAATCGGAACAGGGATTTTCTTGATCATATCCATATAGATAGGTTTCCTAACCTCGTCGGCCTTCTTATGCTAGGTTCCGGCATCTCGCCGGACACCTGCTGCTAGATTTCGATATCGGCAACTTTACGGCGCGGAGCCGGCTCGTCGACTTCGTCCAGATTCTTAATGCCGCACTCGCGACACACCATCTGGGCGACCTTCCATGCACACAGACCTGTGTAGTAAATGCACTGCTCTTTATGCTCACCGCGGCCCATGTCAAATTCCTTCGTCAAGATGCGGCAGCAGATGGCATGCTTACCGTTGTTCTCGCGGAACCAATCGTGCAGCTCGTGCGTAAGCTGCATCGACTTGACGGATTTTGGATTGGTCGGGCCGTCCTGCTCCGTACGTCCAAACAACATTCCAATCGCCAGAATGCCACCATTAAAAGCGCCGCACGCGCAGCCGGACTTGCCTGCGCCTACCGACATACCAGACGCCATGGCCACGACCGAATCGGTCACATCGAGCTCGAGCATTTGTTTCATGGTGTAGACAAGCGACTCGCAGCAGTAATAACCCTTTTTGAAGTTAGCCTCGGCCGCGCGTTGTACAGCACGAGGACTTAGCTCAGATACGCCAATTGCAACATTGGGTTCAATCATTTCTTTTCCTTTCAAATCGATATGGCATAGGGGCTGCCCCCTTGCCGCGTTCGCCCTACAGGGTCTCGATAAAGGCGGCGATGCGCGTCTCGATCTGGCCCATGTCGCCGTTGCTGTAGTCGGTCTCGATCTTCATGTACGGAATGCCCGCACCCTCGACGGCCTCCTGCATGCGCGCGCTCTCAACGTTGAAGGTGTGGCAGGCCTGTAGCACGCTCTCTACCACGCCATCGACGTGGTACTTCTCGCACATGGCCAGGGTGTTTCCCATGCGGCCGTCGTTGGGCGTCATGACCGAGCAGTTGATGTCTAGGTAGCGGTCGGCGATGGCGCGAAGGATGTCGGGAGCCTCCGGGTCGATCATCATGGCCGCCGTGCGCTCGCCCGAGCAGTCATCCATGCACACGACCACACCGCCGTTGGACTCGATGGTGCGACCGATCTTGTTGATCACACCGCCCACCGGGCAACCGGTGATCAGAATGCGCTTGGCATCCGACGCAACCGGGCGCTCGCCCGCGTCGTAGGCCTCGCGCAGCTTGGCAACCTTTTGCTCCAGCTGCTCCGTATAGGCATCGATATCAAAGCTGAACGTACCGGCAAACATGGTGCTCATCAGGTCGACGCCGCTCATGGCCGCCGGCTGGCTGGCCTGCAGCGCAAACATCTCGAGCTGGGCCGCACGCAAGCGGTTGCGACGACGGACGGCAGCGCGCAGGTCGTCGTCGGTAATCGTGATGCCGTAGAAGCCCTCGAGCTCCTCCTTGAGCAGGCGGCACTCCTCGTACCAGCCTTCACGCTCGTAGGCGCGATCGCGACCCTGCGGAAGATGCAGAATGTGCGTGCGCTTGAGCTCGTTGAGTAGCTCGTACATCTTCTTCTTGCCGTCGCAGGTGGTCTCGCCGATGATCATGTCGCTAAAGTACGTAAACGGGCACTTTTGCGAGTAGGCAAAGCCGTACGTCGACTTGATGAGCGGGCAGAGGTTTGCCGGCAGCACCTTCTCGGCCTCGGGAATCACCTCGTCGGACGTGCCGCACAGCGCCACGCTCACAGCCCCCGCGGCATCGATAATCTCGAGCGGCGTATAGCTGCACAAGAAGCCGACCAGGCGATTACCCGCCTGCTTGTAATCCTTAACGCGAATAAACGCCGCCTTGCGCTGCTCGTTGAACTCCTCAAACGTGCGCGGCAACGGCTGTTCCTCGATTTCGGCCATAGTAGTTCCCCTCTCTTGCGCCGATATACCGACAATTAAACAACAGACCCACGCCATACCCAAAAGGAAGCATCCTCTAGGGAATAGCGTCGATAAGCTCCTGCGTATACGGATCGCTCGGGTGCGCGATCACGTCCTCGGCCGCGCCTTCCTCGACAAGACGACCGTGGTAGAGCACGCCAATCCGGTCGGACATATGCCGAACCACACGCATATCATGCGTGATAAACAGCAGCGCCACGCCCGTTGTGCGCTGCAGGTCGCGAAGCAAGTTGAGCACTTGGGCCTGAACGGACACGTCAAGTGCCGAGACCGGCTCGTCGCATACCACAAGGCGCGGCTCGCAAATAAGCGCCCGTGCCAGATTAAGTCGTTGACGCTGTCCCCCCGAAAGGTCATGCGGATAGCGGTCATAATGCTCTGCCAGAAGACCGACCGAGGCCAGGGCCGAGAGCGCGCGCCCATGGCGCTCATCAGCATCGCGCACGCCGGCGATAATCAGCGGCTCCTCCAAAATGCGGCCGACACGGTTGCGCGGGTCAAAAGCCGTAGAGCTATCCTGGAATACCAGCTGGATCTCGCGGCGAAACGGCTTGCGTTCGCGCTCCGACATCGTGGCGAGGTCGTGCCCGCGATAGACAATCGAGCCGGAATCCGCACGCTCGAGACCACAGATCAGGCGTCCAGTCGTCGACTTGCCCGATCCGGATTCGCCAACCAGGCCATAGACCTCGCCCGGCGCGATCTCAAACGACAGATCGTCCACGGCGGTAAAGGCCTGACGCTTAAAACCTGAGCCCGGCATGGGATACGTTTTAGTCAGATGTGAGACCCTAAGCAGGGCTTCGCTATCAACAGCCATGGCACTCCCCTTTCTCGACAAGCCAGCATTTAGACCGGTCGCACGCATTCACGGCAACCAGCGGAGGCTCCTGCGCGCGGCAACGCTCGTCCGCCCGGGCGCAACGAGGCGCAAAGCGGCATCCACAGGGTATTGCCGTAAGCGGCGGCACTGTGCCCGGAATATCCGCCAGCGTGTCAACTCGCTCGCCTTCGAGCGGCGGAATGCTCGCGATGAGCCCCTGGGCATACGGGTGGCTCGGGCGCTCCATAAGGCCGCAGGCGTCGATCTCTTCTACGATTTGGCCCAGATACATGACGTGCACGCGCGAGCAGATGCTCGTGACGACACCCAAATCATGGCTGATAAAAAGCACCGCCATGCCCTCGGAACTGTTGAGGTCGCGCAGGAGATCCAAAATCTGTTTTTGAGTCGTCGTGTCGAGTGCCGTGGTGGGCTCGTCGGCGATAAGCAGGCGTGGGTGCCCGGCGAGCGCCATGGCAATCATCACGCGCTGGCGCATACCGCCGCTAAAATCGCCCGGATACATGTCGAAGCGAGCCGCGGCATCTCGAATTCCCACACGCTCCAACAGCGATAGAGCCTCGTTGCGGGCTTCGCGTCGGCTCACCTTACGGTGGGCCCGCACCGCCTCGATAACCTGCGCACCCACCGTCATGACGGGGTTAAGCGAGCTCAAAGGGTCCTGGAAAATCATGGCGATGTCGCAGCCGCGCACCTCGCGCATACGCTTGAGCGGGCGCGCGAGCAGGTCCTCGCCATCAAACACAATCTGGCCCTCATAGGTCATCTTCTGTTCATGCTCCAAGAGGCGCATGACACTCTGGGCAAACACCGACTTACCGCAGCCGGACTCGCCGACAACACCGACGATCTCACCGGCATCGATATGTAAGTTGAGTTTGTTGACGGCTTCCAGCGCGTTGCCATCGCGGCCCACAAACGAGATGCAGAGGTCGCGCACGTCCAAAAGATGTTCACTCATGGGCTAGTCCTCCTTGGTCTTAGGGTCGAGGGCGTCGCGCAGGCCGTCGCCGGCCAGGTTCAGCGAAAGCACACTCGCGATGATGGCCGCTGCCGGGAAGAAGATCATCCACCAGGCTTTACGCATCACGTTCTTGCCTGCCTGCAGGATGTTTCCCCAGCTGGCGTCGGGCGCCTTGATACCCAGACCCAGAAACGAGAGGGCGGCCTCCGAGAGCACGGCCTCGGCAAAGACAAAGGTCGCCTGCACCAGGAAGGGTGCCGTAACGTTGGGCACGATATGCAGCCACACGATGCGCGCGGTCGAGGCGCCCTGCACGCGCAGGGCCTCCACAAAGGGCTCCTCCTTGACCACCATCGCACGCGAGCGCACGATGCGCGCCATGCTGGGCGTATAGACGATGGAGAGCGCGATGATGACGTTCCAGACCGAGGCCCCCATCATCGCCATGAGCGCGATGGCCAGCAGCACGCCCGGAATGGACATAAGGCCGTCGCAGATGCGCATGAGAATATGATCGAGCCTCTCGTTGTAGCACGCATAGGCGCCGATCACCAAGCCGAGCGCACTCGTCGCAAGCGTGACGGCAATGCCAACACCAAGCGACACGCGCGCGCCAGCGATGACGCGGGCAAGCAGGTCGCGGCCAAAGTCATCGCAGCCAAAGGGATGCGCGGGCGAAGGTGCCGAAAGTCGCAACGTCATCTCCTGCGCATTGGGATTAACCGTCCACACCAGCGGACCGACGAGCGCGATCAGTGCAATCGCCAGGAAAATGCAGCCGCCGACCACAAACCCCTTGTTGGCAAGAGCCTTCTTAAAGTTTGCCATCATGCATCGCCCCATTTGCGAGCGCGCGGGTCAAAAGCGCCGTAGGCAAGGTCGACGGCCAGATTGATCACCGAATTCAACAAGGCGATGACCAGCAGCACGCCCTGAATCACCGGATAGTCGCGACGCTCGATAGAGCTCGTGACCAGCTGGCCCAAACCGGGGATGTTAAAAATGGCCTCAGTCACCACGGCGCCCGTAATCAGGGCGCCAAAAGAATAGCCGACCGAGGCGAGAATCGGCAGCGCTGCGTTGCGCAGGGCATGGGCCAGCACCACGCGAACCTCGGAGACGCCCTTGGCACGCGCCGTCTTGACGCAGTCGAGCTGCATGGCCTCGATCACGCTCGAACGGGTCATGCGCATGAGCAGAGCCGCCTGAACGCATCCAAGCGATATGGCCGGCAACGCAAGATAGCGTAAATGGCTGAACCAGCCCTTCGATAGCGGCGCATAGCCGGCCACCGGGAACACACGCAACGTGACGGCAAACAGCCACATAAGCATGAGCGCCATCAAAAAGCCGGGTATCGCCACACCCAAAAGAGCAACGACACGCAAGACCGCGTCGGTGCGCGACCCATGTTTGAGGGCAGCGACGACGCCGCAGGGCAGTGCAATCAACAGCGCGATGAGCTGTGCCAGAAGCGCGAGCGATAGCGTGGGGCCAAAGTGCTCGGCGATCGCCTGCGTGACGGGCTGGCGCATAAAATACGAATCGCCCAGGTCGCCGGTAAGCACGCCGCCCATCCACTCAACGTAGCGCTGCGGCAGCGGCTCGTTGAGTCCCAGGCTATCGTTGACGCGCTCGATCTGGTCGGCCGAAGCCTCCATGCCGAGCATCGAAGAGGCCGGGTCACCCGGTGTGAGATAGATAATCAAAAACACGACGACCGAGATGATGAGCATCACCGGAACCATCGCGCCTATACGTTTGAGCGTGTACTTCAACATGCGAGGCGTCTATTTCCCCTCTGAACGTGGACAGAGCGTGGCAGCCACAGGGGACTAGACCCCTCCAGCCGCCACGCCATCTATTGCATTACTCCGGACGCTTGGCGTTCCAAACGATGGCGCCGTCGAGCACCTCGACGTCCTCGACGTCTGCCTGGGCGCCCGTGATGGAAGCGTAGTGGCAAAGCGGCTCGATGACGGCGATCTCATAGAGGCGCTCCTGAGCCTCGGCCCACTTCTTGACCGCGGCGTCGGTGTCCTTGGCGGTGCGGGTCTCGGCCACGAGCTTGAGCGCCTTCTCGTCGGACAGGCCATAGAAGGCCTTGGAGACCGAGAGGGACTGGGCCGGGATGGGCTTGTAGTTGGTGGAGGCCACAAAGAGGTCCCACTGCTCGGGCTTGCCGGAGCGGATGTCCATGAAGGTCGCGAACTCGTAGCTGTCGACCTCGGCGGTGAAGCCGGCCTTCTCGAGCTGCTCCTGCAGCGCGACGGTGGCGTTGTACATATCCTTGTAGTCGGGGGTGGTCAGCAGCTTGACCGTCTCACCGGCATAAGAGGTCTTGGCCAGGGCCTTCTTGGCGGCCTTGGCGTCGGCCTGGTTAAAGTACTTCTTGCCCGCATCGGTCGCCCACTGAGTGTTCTCGGGGTTGCCAAGGTTGGGATCGATATTGAAGAGCTCCTTCTCACCATAGGCGGCAAGAGCGGCCGCCTCGCAGTCGATAGCCATGAGAGCGCACTTGCGGATCTCCTCGTCGGCGAAGATGCCCTCGTTCATGTTGAGGAAGGCGGTCAGAACGCCGGCGTTATGGGTGTAGAGCTTGACGTCGTCGTTGCCATCGAAGTCATGGTAGTTCTCGGTGGGAATCTCGCCAGCGATATCGTACTCGCCGGTCTCAAACCCGCTCACGCGCGTGGAGGCCTCGGTCACGAACTGATAGTAGATGTCCTTGGTGGGCGCGGAGACCTTGCCGGTGTAGCCCGAAGCCTTGCCGTGGGCGGCGACATAGTCCTCGTAGCGGGTGAGATGGACGTACTGGTCCTGCTTCCACTCCACAAACTTGTAGGCACCGGTACCCACGTACTCGGTCACGCCGGTATCGCCCGCGGCCTCGATGACCTCGGAGGGGAAGATACCCGGATACTGGGAGTGGTTGCCCAGGATGATCAGAAAGTCGATGGCGGGCTCGGTCAGCGTGCAGGTGACCTCGTGGTCGCCCGAGGCGGCGAAGGTGGCACCGGGCAGCAGGCTCGCGGCGCGGTCGTTGACGGTGAGCCAGCGGTTCATCGAGGCCACGACGTCCTCGGAGCCAAGCTCCTTGCCGTTGTGGAAGGTGACGCCCTCGCGCAGCTTGATGGTGTAGGTCAGGCCGTCGTCGGAGACCTCATAGCCCTTGGCCAGCACGGGCTGGGGCTCGTAGTCGCTATCGAGGCCAAAGAGCGGCTCGACGACATTGCAGATGATGTCCACAGTCACAAGCGACGACGTGGTGTGCGGATCGAGACCGTCTGGGCTCGCCGGTAACGCGATCTGCAGCTCGTCGCGATACTCCACATCCTGGCCGGAGGCAGCGGCGCTACCGCTCTCGGCGCCCGAACCGCCGCAGCCGGTGAGGCCGAGGCCCGCCATGGCGCACAGGGCAGCGGAGCCGGTCAGAAAACCGCGACGGGAAACGCCCGCCTTGAAAAGGTCGTTGTTCATTGAGTTCCTTTCGTGTCTGAACAAACAGATAGAATCTGCCGGGACGGCGGAAATCCCCGCCCCGGCAGCTATGCGAAGCCGGTCGGCGCCCTGCGGTGCATCCGGACACCGGCCGGCATGGCAACAGGGAAATCCCTATCGCGCGGATAGGAACACCCAGCGGCACGGCCTAGCGCAGGTGCGGCTAAATCGTCTCGAGGAAGGCCTCGATGCGGGTCTGGAGCTGGCCGGCATCCTCGCCGGCATAATCCGTGGTGATATGCATAAACGGAATGCCGGCCTCCTCGGCGGCCTTCTCCACGGCAAACGACTCCATCTCGTAGAGCGTGCAGAACTGCAGGGCCACGTCGACGATGCCGTCGGCATGCAGGTCCTTGGCCATCTGGACAATGTCCTTCATACGCTGGTCGTTGGGCGTAAAGACGGCGCAGTTGATCTTAAAGTAGCGCTCGGCGATGGCATCGAGCATCTCGTCGACCGTCTCGCCGGACTCGTCGACCAGGTCCTTGTAGTAGCGCGAACCCGTGCAGGACTCCTCGCCCACCACGACGCCACCGGCCTTCTCGATGAGGTTGAACAGCTTCCAGTTGGGCACGGCCATGGGCGTACCGGTGTACAGGATGCGCTTGGTTCCCTTGGGCGCCACGCCCTCGCCGGCCTCGACACGCTGCTCGCACTCAGCCGCCATATCGTTGATGGCTCCGGTCAGACGCGGCGTGTCGTCCATAAAGGCAGCCTGAACGGTCAGCAGGCTATCGAGACCGCTGATAGGCGCCGGGTCGGCAGCGCGGGTCGCAGCCAGACGCTGCAGGGCGCGACGCTTCTCATTGACGACGTGGATGGCGGCCTTCAGACGCTCGGGCGTGATCTTGACGCCGCACTCTTCCTCGATCTTGGCGGCGAGCTTTTTAACCTCGGCCTTCCAGGTCACGAGCGTCGACTCGTCGTGTACGTTGGGAATATCCATGACGTACATGCTCTTTTGCGTGGCAAAGAACTCGTAGGCCTTCTTCTTGCCATCGCAGGTGTTCTCGCCCACCACCAGGTCGCTCGACTCAATGTAGGGGCAGACCTCGCCCAGCTTAAAGCCGGCAAAGCTCTTGATAAGCGGACAGGTGTTGCGCGGCAGGTGCTCCTCGACCTTATCGGTTGCCCAATCGGCACCCGAGCACAGGCCCACGGGAATGCCGTCACAGGCAAGCACGATCTCCTCGGGCACGTACACGCAGAATGAGCCGACGATCTTGGTGGCCTCGCCGGCCTCCTTCTTGTCGAGCATCTCCTTAATACGGCCGCTGTGGATGTTGGTGGCCACAAAGTCCAGGTAGGACGTGGACTTGGGGCGATTGTTCTGCGTCAGGAACATATCGCCGTACATCTGGCCCACGGCGCCCAGCAGCATGTCGTGGTCGGCAAGATTCATGCCGAGGCTCTCCCACATCGGATGGAAATCAAATTCTTCAGCCATGACGGTTCCCCTCTCGAACCAAAAACGGATAGCTACGGTATTGCTGCACGGTGGGTGGCAAAAACCCAGCCGCGGCTAAACCCGGAATTTTGGGGAACCCGCTTTGCGGTCGATTATTTAGTTGTGCGTCGTCTCTCCCGGAGCCGTGAACATACCTGCTCATATGCGGCTCCGAGCCATATACAGGGCGCGCGCGGCAACGCGACGCGAATATGTCTTCTGCGGCATCGGCGCGCCCTCCTTTTCTCGTCGAAGGTAACTATATCAACGGTTGTCGTCCAGACGAACACCGCCGACATTCGTACGACAGCGTCGTGTGCCGTCGTTAAATAAATAATTTTCTTGATTGATAAGAGTTTGTCATCCCTCATTCGGCGAGCGGCAAGACAAAGCCGCCAAGGCTTATATCCCCGACGGCATTACCCGGCGCTATCGACAAACCAAATGGATCCTACTCGCATCGAAGTGCATGCGCAGCGTCTCGCCTGCTTGCGGCAGCTCGTCGACAGCTACGTTCACCTTGTTGACCTTCCACTGCAGACGCGTGGGCGCATCGACGCGAGGCACGTCCAGCAACACCAGCCGCTCAAAGCGCGAATCGCTCACACGGGCCACGTGCAAATCGTAGCTGTTACGACCCCGCTCAACGCGATTGTCAACATGGAAATAGCTTGCGCGAACGCCCAGGTACGCCACATTATCGGGAACTTCGCGGCCCACGTTAAAGGTCATGCCCCAGTCGAGGGCCTCGACTTCTTCGTCGCCGATCTTGCGCGCCCGGCTCGTGTTCTTGCAGCCCGTCAGGCGCAGCGCCGCCAGCGTCTGCGGGCGGCGGACCACGTCCTCGATGGAGCCGATCTCCTCAACATGCCCGTCGTGCATCACGCAGATACGCTGGCAGAGGCGACACGCTTCGTCGATGTCGTGACTCACGTAGAGCACGGTGCGGTTGCACACATCGAACAGGTCGAGCATGTTCTGCTCGAGCGCGCTCTTAAGATAGGAATCGAGCGCGCTCATGGGCTCGTCGAACATAAAAATGCCCGGATGCGCCGCCACCATGCGGGCAAGCGCCACGCGTTGCTGCTGACCGCCCGAGAGTCGCGCGGGATAGCGGTCGGCAAAATCGGCTAGACCGAAAATGCTCAGATAGCGCTCGGCGAGCTTTTTGCGCGCGGCGGCGTCACCCGCGTCCTTTACACCGGCGCATACGTTATCGGCCAGCGTCATGTTGGGAAACAGCTGATAGTTTTGGAACAACAGGGCGCATTTTCGCTCCTGGGGCGACAGGTCGATGCCCGCCGCCGAGTCAAAGAAGGTCACGCCGTTGACGACGATCTTGCCCTCGTCGGGCGTCTCCACACCGGCAATGCAGCGCAGCGTGCAGCTCTTGCCGCAACCCGAGGCGCCCAGCAGCGCCACACACTCCTCGCCGGCTTCAAGCTGTATGTCGAGCATAAACCCGGGATAGCGCTTTTTAATATCCAGAACGAGCGACATGGCCTATCGACCTCCCTTCGTGACCGCGTCATCGCGCATAAGCTCGGCCAGCGCCTCGCGATCGATTCGCAGGGCATCGCCGCCCGCCGGGTCAAGCGAATCGCCCTGTCCGGCGAGATCTTTGGCCTGTTTGCGCTCAGCACGGGAGAGACCACGCTCGCGATACTTTTGCGAATGCGCCGTGTACATGTTGATGAATAGGATGACCAGGAAGCTGAACGCTATTACGACCACGACCCAAAAGATGGCCACCGACGTATTGCCGCCCATCCACTCAAAGTAGATGGCGATGGGAATGGTCTGCGTAATACCGGCGTAGTTGCCCGCAAAGAACAGGGTGCAGCCAAACTCGCCCATCGCGCGGGCAAAGGCGAGCACCGTGCCGGCGGCAATCGAGGGCCAGCCAAGCGGCATCATAAGCTTGGTAAAGATGCGGCGCTCGGACCAGCCCAGCGTGCGCGCGGCGTCGAGCATCTGCGTGTCGAGGCTCTCGAAGGCTCCGAGCGCCGTACGGTAGACCAGCGGAAACGACACAACGACGGCAGATATCACCGCCGCAGGCCAGGTAAAGACGATCGAGATGTCGTGCGCAATGAGCCACCGACCGGCCCCGGTCGATCGACCAAATAGCATAAGCAGCAGAAAGCCGCAGACCGTGGGCGGCAGCACCATAGGAATCGTAAAGACCGAATCGAGCAGGCCCTTGATGCGACTCGAGGTACCCATAGTCTTCCACGCGGCGAACAGGCCCAGCGCAAAGGAGATCAGCAGGGCAAGGCCACTCGTTTTTATGGACACCCAAAACGGGCGATAGTCGATGTCGCCCAAAAAGGAAGCCAGAGAGGTCAAGGGCCCCTGCTCATCCCGCATCACGACAGACGATGCTTCTACCATTTGAGCGCTATCAAGCCAACGCGCTCCGCCCTTGGCATCACCCGAGGCCGATGAAATCACCACATAGCGGTCCCCATCCGCACCGCGCTCATCAAAGCCATAGGTATACCCGCCAGCATCAAACGTTGTTTCCGCCGTGACATACCAAGGAAGATCCACGTCCCCCAGCCGCGCACCTCCCATGCAGTTTGCGCTGTCGAGGTCACAGACGAGGGCCTTGAGACCCGATACGCACTCGTTGTCCTGCGGATCCAATCCATACTTCTCGACCGCCTTGGGCGATATCCACACCACAACGCGATCGGCAGCAGGCGCCACTACAAGGTCCACATCCTCGTCAACGGGAAACCGGTAGCCCTCAGGCTGGCCCTCCATGGCACGAGCGGTCCCCTTCGCCAACCGCTCAAAACACTCGATTCCATAGGAAAGCCCATGAGCGGTCGCAGCAACCTGGGCCCCGTCCTCGGCGTCCCCAGCAAACGCAAATCCCGGCACCCAGCAAAGCGCGAAGGTCAAAGCACAGGCGACAAGCATGCGGAATCTATTAAGCACGAAAAGCTCCAAGCGAATACAAGGACGGAGTGAAACACAAAACGATGGAATTATCGCGCCAAGCCGCACTACTCGGAAAGCTCAAAGCCGTACTTAGCCCAAATCTTCTGAGCCTTCTTGTTGGTCAGACAGAAGTCGATGAACGCCTTGGCCTCGTCGGCGTGCTCGGAGCTCTCGGCAACGGCACCCGGGTACACGATGGGTTTGTGCGAATCCTCGGGGCACACGAAGGCTTCCTCGATGCCGTCGTAGCGGAAGATATCGGAGCTGTAGACAAAACCGGCCACGCAGTCGCCTGTAGAGACGTAAGACGCAGCGGTGCCGACCTTGTCGGCCAGGGCCACCTTGTCGGCGATCTCGGGCACATACTCGCCGTCGTCGCCCTCGGTACCGGTGTAGAGGCCCACAGAGGCCAGGGCCTGGTTGGCGTACTTGCCGGCGGGGACGGTCTTGGCGTCGCCGATGGCAATCTTGCCGTCCAGATTCGCGACGTCGGCGATGGCCTCAACCTTGGTGTCGGAGCCCTCGGCGCGAATAATCACGAGGTCGTTGACGAACATGTCCTCACGGGTGCCGGCGTCGACGAGCTCGGCGGTCTCAGCGTCATCCATGGTGCCCTTGGAAGCGGTGATGAGCACGTCGACCGTGGCACCGGCGCGCATCTGCTCGACGAGGTCGCCAGACGCCTTAAACTGCGTGTCGGCAAACGTGGTGCCGGTCTGGTCGGTGTAGAGCTCCTGAACCTCGGGCAGGGCCTTCTCGAGCGAGTTGGCGGCAAAGACCTGCAGCTCGACAGCTTTCTTGGAAGATGCCTTAGCAGAACCGGCATCAGATCCGGCCGGCTCGGACGTCTTGCTGCCCGAGCAGCCGGCAAGGCCAAGGCCGGCAGCGGCGACAGCAGAAAGCGAGACGAATCCGCGGCGTGAAACCATATCGAACATATTCAACCCTTTCGGACCTTGTGCCCGGGTACCCGACCGCGGGCTTTAATCTGCAATCAGATTATACTTCCGCGCGAATAATGATAGTAAGAAATTATTCTCGCCAGAGAATATAGTTTCGAGTTATCGTACACCTCGGCGTCGATTCGGCGGAAAACAAAAGCGGAGCGACCGATAAGGTCGCCCCACCGCAGGTAAACCGCTTAGTTGGTATGTCCGCCGCCCGCCGTCATCTGAGCCGCATGCTCCAGCTGGTCTGCTATGGCCTCCCAGCTTTCGCGGGCGGCCTTCGTAGAACCGGGAAAGTTTACGACAAGTGTATGACCTCGTTGCATGCAAATAGCGCGCGAGAGCATGGCGCGGCGCGTCTTGGTCATGGAGTAGGCACGAATTGCCTCGGCAATACCCGGCACATCGCGGTCGCAGACGGAACGCGTCGCCTCGGGCGTTACATCGCGCATCGAAAGCCCCGTGCCGCCGCAGGTGAGCACGACATTGGCGTGGCACTCATCGGCGGCTTCCGCAATGGCATCACCGATCTCGCTGACGTCGTCGCGTACGACCACGTGTGAGGAGACCGTCCAGCCCTGCGCCACGATGAGTTCCTCGAGCGCAGCACCCGCCTCGTCCTGGGCAAGATCGCGCGTGTCCGAACACGTCACGATCGAAATCTTCAACTCCATAGTCTTCCTCCTACAACACCGTTCCCTCAGGCAGGTCGACGCGAACAACGTCCACGGCATCTCCCGCCTTGAGCTCGCACGGTCCTTCGTCAATACGCAACAGGCAGTTCGCACGCTGCATAGTTCCAAGCAGCGCCGAATTCTGTGTCTTAGCCTCGGTCACCAACAACTCACCGGTCTCGGGGTCGCGCAAAACCGTGGCGCGATCGAAGAAGCGACGATCCTGTCGCTTTTTCACGCCGTGCGTGAGCGTCGCCCGCTGCACGGGACGCACGCCCTCGGCAAAGCCGCGCATCTTGCGAATCGCCGGACGGGCAAGCATCTCAAAGCCCACATACGCCGCGGCCGGGTTGCCCGAAAGCCCCAGGTAGGGCTTACCCCCGAGCAAGCCAAACGTGATGGCCTTGCCCGGACGCATCGAGATGCGGTCAAACAGCACCTCGCCCTCGCGCCGGACGAGCGCCGTAACATAGTCGTAATCGCCCGCCGAGGCGCCACCGCTCGTAATGACAAAATCGCACTCTCGCGTGGCGCGATGTACCAGCTCGGCAATCGCCTGCTCATCATCGGGCGCGATGCCGTAGAACACGGGCTCGGCGCCGGCATCGAGTGCCTCGGCCATCAACGCCGACGAGTTGGAATCGCGAATCTGCCCGCGCGCCGGCAGCTCACCCGGCGCGACCAGCTCCGTGCCCAGCGAGATAATGCCCACGCGCGGAGCGGCATGCACCTTCACGTTCGCGTATCCGGCGCTCGCCAGCAGACCCGCGCCCGCCGGAGCCACGACCTCGCCGGCGTGCATCACAACATCGCCGGCATGGGCCTCCTCGGCAGCAGAGCGAACGTTCTCCCCTACCTTGGCCGGCGCCGAAAAGCGAACGTGCGAGCCCTCGTTGCCGTCACCGTCGAGCACATCGACGATCTCGTACTTCACCACGGCATCGGCACCCTCGGGCACCGGCGCGCCTGTCATGATGCGGACCGCCTCGCCCGCACCGATTGCGCCCTCAAACACATGGCCCGCGGCCTCGTGTCCGATAACGTCGAGCGTCACCGGCGCCTCGCCAGATGCCTGCCCCAAGTCCGCCGAGCGCACGACATATCCGTCCATAGCGCTGTTGGCAAACGGCGAGATATCGATATCGGCCACCGCGTCCTCGGCCAAGGGAAAACCAGCCGCCTGCCACACGGGAATCTCGACGAGATCGGTCGGAGCAACGTGCGACAGGACAATCGACTGTGCGTCCTCCAGTGGAATGAGTTTCTCTGCCATATGCACCTCTTAATGCCACGGCGCACAACAGGGGCGCCAATTCTTTATGCTTGTCTCAGTATAATCCCCCAACGCACGACCGCGACTCGGCCTGTACCCGCAAATACACCTGTCGGTTGCAGGCCGCGAAACAGAATGGAAACCAACCCACCGGCTCGTCGCGTTTACCGCGTTTTATAATGCTTGCGTTGCAACCTAAAAGAGGAACGTATGGCTCATAACGACAAACCCGAAAGCGCAAACAAAGCGCAGGATCATTCCCAGCCGCTCGACGACGGCGGCTTTTTCTCCCTTAATGACGTCATCACGGCAGGCAGGCATCAACTTACCCGCTCCGAGCATCTCTTGGCTGCCGACACGCGCCGCAACGCCCGCAACCTACTTGCGAGCGCCAAGTTGCTCGCACTCGTCGTCATCGTCTCGCTCGCCATGGGCGTTGCCGCTTGGGCGTTTTTGGCCTCGCTGAATATCGCGACCGACTATCGTGAGCACCATGCGTGGATTTACGCGCTGCTTCCCGTTGTGGGCATGGCCACCGCATGGGTGTACAAAAACCACGGTCTTGCCGCCAAGCGCGGCAACAACCTGGTCATCGACTCCGCTCTGGGCACGCGCCTCATCCATATGCGCATGGCCGTCCTCACGTTTGTGTGCTCCACGCTCACGCACCTAACGGGCGGATCGGCCGGTCGCGAGGGAGCCGCGGTGCAGATCGGCGGCACCATCGCCAGCAACATCTCGAGCCTCGCCCACCTCAAAAAGCATGACCATCACGACCTCATGCTCGCCGGCATCTCGTCGGCCTTTGGCGCCGTATTCGGTTCGCCCCTTGCCGGAGCTTTCTTTGGCATGGAGATGTGCTTTATCGGCAAGATCGACTACACCGCGGGCATCTACTGCCTGGTCGCCTCGTTTACCGGCTACTTTACATCACTCGCCCTGGGTACCGAGTACGAGGCGAATGTCATCGCCAGCGTTCCCGCTATGACGCCCAAAACGGTTGTCATCGTTGTTATCAGCGCCATTATCTTCGGTCTGACTGCACGCCTCTTTGCCTGGTCGGTTCGAACCGTCAAGAGCCTGTACGGTCGCTTTATCACCAATTACCTCATTCGCGCACTCATAGGCGCACTCGTGGTTTTGGCCGCCTATGCCCTCCTCGACGCCTGGGACTACGCCGGCCTTTCCACGTGGCTTTCCGGCGCCGGTTTTGCCGGCAACACCACCCTGGCGGACGCAGCCATCAAGTTGGTCGTCACAGCGCTCACCCTTGGAGCCGGCTTCCAAGGCGGCGAGGTCACGCCCCTGTTTGGTATCGGTGCGGCGCTCGGCGGCTGGATCGGTTGCCTCACCGGGCTCGACCCCAGTTTTCTGGCGGCTCTCGGCATGCTCGGCGTGTTCTGCGCCGGCCTCAACGTGCCCATCACCACCTGCATGATGGCCATCGACCTGTTCCACGGCACGGCAGCCGGGTTCTTTGTCATCGTGGCCTTTATCAGCTACCTAACCGCCGGACACCGCGGCGTATACCCCGCCCAGCGCATCATCTCGCCCAAGCGCCGTTCGCTTATTGTGGATGAGGGCGGTACGGTAGCGGATGCTATCGAGCGCCACAACGACCTGATAGAGTAGACGTAAGTATTCGACGTGCAGCCACAATCGGGGGCAATTAGACCTGAGCGCGACCGCACCGTCACGTCATACGCCGGGAGTCGCCCCATGCACGCAACTGATTTTGGCCGCACGCTCATCATCGCCAACCCAGCAGCCCAATCGGGTGCGGCGCACGAAGTTGCCGAGCGCCTGCAACGCTTTTTGGATATGACCGCGCGAGCATCCCAGTTTGACCTGGTGCTGACCGAGCGCATGGGACACGCCAAGGAGCTGGCCGCACAGGCTCAGGGCTATCGCACCGTTATCGCCCTTGGCGGCGACGGCGTGATTCACGAGGTCGTCAACGGGCTTATGACGCAAGAGGAGGACGCCCGCCCCGCTCTTGCCATCCTACCCGTGGGCTCTGGCAACGATTTTGCCCAAACGCTCGGCATCGACGATTTCTCCGGTAAGGATTTTGGCGCGCTGCTCACCTGTGAGCTGCAGCGTCAGGACATCGGGCGAATTCGCTCGTGGAGCCCTGCGAGCGGCAGCGGCGAGGCTACCGTTGAGTACTACGACCAGACGCTTTCGGTCGGCATCGATGCCGCCATCGGCCTTGGCACCACCGAGCTGCGCAAAAAGACCGGCTTGACGGGCGCGCCGCTCTACACCCTCTCGGGACTTGAGCAGTTTGGCCTACGTTATCGCAACTACCCCATGACAGTCAGCTTTGACGGGGCGCCTGCCGAGCGCGTGAGGGCGATCATCATGGCGATTCAGCTGGGTCCTACCTATGGCTCGGGCTATCGCATCTGTCCCGACGCCGACCCCTGTGACGGTATATTCGACGTCTGCTACGCCTGCGGCCCCGTTCCGCGCGCGGTCGCGCTTCCCATGTTCCTTTCGGCCAAAGATGGCCACCATACCAAGCTGCCACCGGTTCGTATGCGCCGCTGTCGCCATGCCGAGCTTACCTTTGAGGAGCCCGACTATCCCATCCAGGCCGACGGCGAGCCCATCGTCGCCTCGCGCATCGAGGTCGACATCCTTGCCGGCGCCCTCCACGTCTGGCACCCTACCCGCTAACCACCCCTAAGTTGCGGTGAAATAGGGACTGTTTATGCAGCTAAAGCCGCAAAACAGTTCCTATTTCACCGCAACTTATGAGGAGGCTATTCGTCGCTGCCTGGCTTGCGACGGTTGGCCTTTTTAATCGCGTTGAAGTGCTTGTCGTTGAGCCTGCGCTGGCGCGATCGCTGAGGCACCTTGGTCTTTACGCGTCGGCGCGGTGGACGCCCGCGACGCTCAAGCTCTGCCCTCAGCTTGCGCAGACAGCAGCTGCGATTCTGAAACTGACTGCGACTTTCGCGCGCCGTCACGACAATCCCCGTGGGCCCATGCTTCATGCGCACCGCTGAATCCGTCGTATTCACGCCCTGTCCGCCCGGACCCGTCGCGCGAAACACCTGCACCTCGCAATCGCGTGCCAACTCCTCGACCGACATCTCGGCATAGCGCGCATACTCGCGCCATCCCATCGTGTTCTCATCCATATCAGCACCTCCCCTCATACAAAAAATGTGACAAAGGGAAAGCCCCTTTGTCACATCGAATACCAATCGCTTGTGTTGCGCGCTTAGGCGAAGGTGATCTCGCCGGTCTCGCAGTCCATATCGGCGATACGGGCCAGGCTCTCGACGCGGAAGCCGCGCTCGCGGAGCTTATCGCCACCGCCCTGGAAGCCCTTCTCCACTGCAATGCCAATACCGGACACCTCGGCACCCGCAGCCTCGCAGATCTTGATAAGACCCTCGAGCGCGCAGCCGTTGGCCAAAAAGTCGTCGATGATCAGGACCTTGTCGCCCTCGGACAGGAAGCGCTTGCCAACGATGACCGGGTACTCCTTCTGTTTGGTAAAGGAGTAGATGGTCGTGGCATACTGCTCGCCGTCAAGGTTGATGGACTGCGCTTTCTTGGCAAAGACCACCGGCACGCCGCCAAAATGCTGAGCCGCGATGCAAGCCATGCCAATGCCCGAAGCCTCAATCGTCAGGATCTTGTTGATCTCGACGCCCTCGAACAGACGGGCCCACTCGGCACCCATGTGGTCGAACAGCTCAACGTCGCACTGGTGGTTGAGGAAGGCATCAACCTTAAGGACGTTACCGGCCTTTACGATGCCGTCATGGCGAATACGATCCTCAAGCTCCTGCATGGCGCAACCCCTTCTCGCGGCAACGATACCGCGCGATTAATAAACGTTGTTCGATAGTCTACCACGGACCGACCCCCGCCCGCCCCACAAGCCGCATCGCACCACAAACCAGTCTTTTTGGGACGGTGCGAATCGTGGCAGACAGCCTCCCAACACGCTAATGGCGGGCGCGCATCTTCACCAAACGCACCATGGCAAGCGCAAAGCCCACGGCGGCCACAACCATAAGCACGTAGAACACCGAGCGAAAGCCGAATAGGAACACATCCGGACGGCCTGCAACAAAACTGGTCACAGCCTCGCCCATCGCCACGCTCATCTGCCCATACAGGATATTCGACGCCACCGTAATGCCGAGTGCCATGCCAGCATAGCGCGCCAGGCTACCCAGGCTGCCCGCAAAGCCGAGCGCTTCGCGCGGAGCCGAGCCCATATACAACGAGTTGTTGGGGCTCTGGAAAATCGACGTACCGCACGACATAAACGCGACGCAGCAGACGATCACAGGGATGGAAGAGTGCTCGTCGAGCGTGCTTACCGCAAATAGACCGCATACGTACACGCCCAGGCCGACCGCCGTGGGGCCCTCGCAGCCAACACGGTCCGAAACCGTACCCGATAGCGGACCGATAAAGGCATTCACCATCGGCAGCGCCAAAAAGAGCAATCCGGAAATGTCGGAACCAAAGCCGTGGGCGTCCTGAAAATAGAACGGCAGAATAAACTCGGATGCGCCAATGCCAACGAACACGATGAGCATGCAGGCAAGGTTGATAGTGAAGGCCGAATTTGCAAAGCAGCGACGCGCGGCCTCCGCCAGCGACATGGGGCGTTCACCGGCCTCCGGCCTAACATGCGGCAGCGTGTAGAGCCCCACGATAAACGAGATCACGCCAATGGGCAGGTTGATGAGGAAGATACTCTCCCAGGGAAAGCTTGCCACCAGCATACCGCCGAGCACGGGACCACACATCATGCCGAGGGCCACGAAGGTCGCGAGAATACCCATGGCACGGCCTCGTTCGCGCGCCGGAAACGACTCAGTGATGATACCCATGTTGTTAGCCATGGCCGCCGCGCAACCGATGCCCTGAACAATGCGTGCCAGGATAAGAACCTCGAGCGAGGCCGAAAGGCCGCACAGCAGCGAACCGACCGAAAAGACGATGACGCCCAGCTGAAACACATTCACCTTGCCGCGCACGTCGCCCAGACGGCCAAACGGCAACATAGCCACGCAAGTCGCAAGCAGATACACCGAGCTTACCAGCTGAATGCGATCGAGGCCCACGCCCAGCTCCTTTTGCATCACGGGCAGCGCCACGGTCACGACGGTCGAATCCAGACACACCATAAACGTCATGATGAGCACGGTAAACAGAATCGCCCATTTGTTCTTGCCATGGGTGTCGCCCTCAAGGGCAATGTGCTCGCGGCGCAGCTGCTCTGCGGTTTTCTCCATATCCATCCTTTCGAGTGGCGCAACGCAAAAACGGGGCCCCAATCGCCTGCAAACAGCCGCGATTGGGGTCCCGCCTACGGAATCGGAACGAAAGGTCGCCGAAGCTTTCTGCCAGCATCGGCGCCTTATGCGAACGCTAGCCTAGCACTGCTCGAGTGCCTGCTCAAGGTCGGCAATCAGATCGGCCGTATCCTCGAGGCCGCACGACAGGCGCACCATGTCGGCGGAGATGCCACAGGCAATGAGCTCCTCATCGTTCATCTGGCGGTGCGTGGCATTAGCGGGATGCAGGCAGCAAGTGCGGGCGTCGGCCACATGCGTGGCGATCTGGGCGAGCTTAAGGCTCTTCATAAAGGTCTCGGCAGCCGCGCGACCACCGTTAAAGCCAAAGCTCACGACGCCGCAGGTACCGTTGGGCATGTACTTCTGAGCCAGGTCATAGTACTTGTCGCCCTCCAGGCCCGGATAGCTCACGAAGCGCACCTTGGGATGGCTCTGCAGGAACTTGGCAACGGCCAGGCCGTTCTCGCAATGACGTGGCATGC
Organism: uncultured Collinsella sp.; assembly: GCA_902479145.1. Taxonomy (GTDB): domain Bacteria; phylum Actinomycetota; class Coriobacteriia; order Coriobacteriales; family Coriobacteriaceae; genus Collinsella. The sequence continues at coordinate 5,608 of CABSNR010000026.1, read as the reverse complement.
GCACATGCAGGCTCTCGAGCGAGCTGTTCAAGAAAAACGCCGCCTGCGGGTTCTGCATGGGGCCGAGGTCGCGCATGAGCTGCGCGGTGGCCTTGGTAATGAAGGCACCCTCGCGACCGAACTTCTCGGCATAGGTCACGCCGTGGTAGCTCTCGTCGGGCGTGGTGAGACCCGGGAACTTGTCTGCGTGGGCCATCCAGTCAAACTGGCCGTGGTCGACGATCACGCCGCCCAGGTAGGCAGCATGTCCATCCATGTACTTGGTGGTGGAGTGCGTAACGATGTCGGCGCCCCACTCAAAGGGACGGCACATCACGGGTGTCGGGAAGGTGTTGTCGACCATCAGCGGCACGCCGTGGTCATGTGCGGCCTTGGCAAAGCGCTCAATATCGAGCACGGCAAGGGCGGGGTTTGCGATCGTCTCGCCAAAGACGAGCTTTGTGTTGGGCTGAAAGGCAGCCTCCAGCTCCTCATCGGTGCAGTCGGGGGCGACGAACGTGCAGGTCAAGCCCATGCGACCCATGGTGTGGGCGAGCAGGTTATACGTACCGCCGTAGATGGCAGAGCTTGCGACCACGTGATCGCCGGCACCGGCCACGTTAAAGATCGCGAGGAAGTTCGCAGCCATGCCCGAGCTCGTGAGCATCGCGGCAGTGCCTCCCTCCATCTCGCAAATCTTGGCGGCAACCAGATCGCACGTGGGGTTCTGCAGACGGCTGTAGAAATAGCCCGACTCCTCCAGGTCAAACAGCTTGCCCATGTGCTCGGACGTGTCGTACTTCCACGTGGTGGACTGGTAGATGGGCACCTGGCGCGGCTCGGCATCTCCCGGGTGATAACCGCCCTGAACACATGTAGTACCGATAGTCTGCTCGCTCATATCTAGCTCCCTTGCCTGGGTTACGTTTTATTCGGTTCACGATACCGCTACCCTGCACCCCTCTCAACCCATCCCCAAGGTAGGTTATGGGACAAATTGATTAGGGGTATTTATCTCAAGCCTTGGGCATTTGCTCGATAGATAAAAATGAGGCATACATGAAGCTCTCGATGATTACATGCCCCGTCACGGGTACCATAGGCGGGTACACCGTGACCAAGGAGACAACGATGAAGCAGATCGATACCACCCAGCTCGACACCGCCGCCTGCCAGGCTCAGGCTGCCGAATACCACGCCCGTGGCTTCAACTGCGCACAGGCCGTCGCCTGCACGCTCGCACCTGCCGTCGGACTCGACCCCCAGGTCGCCTTTACCCTCACCGAGGGCTTTGGCGCCGGCATGGGCGGCATGACCGAAACCTGCGGCGCCATCTCGGGCGCCGTGGCCATCATGGGCTTTGTGATGAGCGACGGCATGGAAAACCCTAAGACCAAGGGCCAGACCTACAAACTGTCGCGCGAGATCGCCAAACGTTTTGGTGAGAAGAACACGACGACCGTCTGCGGCACGCTCAAGGGCGTCGGATCGGATAAGGGTCCGCTCCGCAGCTGCCCCGGCTGCATCGACGATGCCGTCGAAATCGCCTGTGATGTACTAAAGCAGCTCGCCGAGTAAACGTCAGCAACAGAAAAACGACGGCCGGCGCGCTTGGGATCCATCCAAAAGCACGCCGGCCGTCGCCGTTAGAACTCTGCAAATTCGGGAGCGCCGACCTCGATCTCCTCGCGCCCCGCCATAAGCTCGCGCATCTTAGCGCAAAACGGCTCCTGCTCCCCCGCTTTAAACACTAAATGAATCGTCACGGCATCCGCGTAATCGGTATCCGAAACCTTGGCACCCGAATCCTGCGCCAAACGAAGCACCTGCTCATACTGCGGATAGGCAACATGCACGTCAACCGGCACGACGCTTGTCATCTCAACGATCTGCCCGGCCTCCTGAGCCGCGGCCACCGCCGCCTGCGTCGCCGCGGTATAGGCGCGCACCAAGCCACCAGGCCCCAACAGCGTGCCACCAAAATAGCGCGTCACTACGCAGCAAACATTTTTGAGCCCCGCACCGCGCAGCACCTCGAGCGTCGGCATGCCGCTCGTTCGACTCGGCTCACCATCATCGCTCTGGCGCTCACGTCCATCGACCAAAATCCACGCGGGAACATTGTGTCGAGCGTCGTAATGACGTTTTCGAACGGTCTCGATAAAGGCATTCGCCTCATCCTCGGACTCAATATGGACCAGCTGGGCAATAAACCGACTCTTGCGGTCCACAAACTCGCCCGAAGCCTCAATATTCGATTGCAGAGTAAAATAGCTGTCCAACAAAGCCCCTCAACAACAAGCAAAGCAACAAACAGCCTCAATAATACGGCAAAGACAGCACCATTGCCCTCGCCAACAAGAACGGGAACGCCAATGATGCCGTCACCAACAGCGAGAACCCGTCAGCGCGAGCAAGGTGCCTTGAAAGTCGAGATTGCAACAAAAATGAGGCTGTCGATGATCAGGCAAAGACAGCGAGACGGCGTCAGCTGAGTCGATTTGGCCCGAAAGAGGAGGGAGCACGCCTTATGGCGGCGACCGACGAATGAGCGCCAAATCGGCCAGCTGACGCCGCCGCAGCGTCGACAAGAAAGCTGAGTGGGCCTATAAGCCGGGTTCTGTCGTGAACGGTCATTTATCTTGTCTGCACGTTACCGTGCAGCTCCACGCACGCTACCCGAACGCGGACCGGGCCGGCCCATAGCGTTCCTATTCGCGCTTGCTCCGGATGGGGCTTGCCAAGCCGCCGTGTTGCCACGACGCTGGTGGTCTCTTACACCACCGTTTCAGCTTTTCCCTTTACGCCTTGCGGCGCAGGTGGGAGTCTTCTTTTCTGCGGCGCTTTCCGTCGGATCACTCCGCCCGGCCGTTAGCCGGCATCCCGCCCTCTGGAGCCCGGACTTTCCTCACGCGTGCTGCAAGCAGCACATCGCGCGACCGTCTGGCCCACTCAGCAGTGCAAGAGTGTAGCACACCGTTGCCGCAGGCAATGGCACAACACAAGCGTTCGACACGATAAACCAAGAACCACGCCATGCAGTACAATAGGGTTGTCGATGGGAAATGTCGTCAGTCGAGACGCGACCGCGCTCCGCACCCCTCCGTCTACTCGGTGCGTTCCCGCCTCCTCCCCGAGGCGGGATGTCGGCATTTTTTCATGCACCGACAACCAAATAGCCTGTGTACAGCATGGGCAGCATCGCGTATCTCGGCACCAAATGCAAAAAGGGACCCGTCCATTACGGACGGATCCCTTAAAACAAGTGATCGTCAAACCGATTTACTCGGCGTCGGTCTCCTCGTCCTTCTTCTCGGAAGGCAGCGGGGTAACCTCGATCTCGACACCCAGAGTCTCAGCAGCGGACTTCATGGACAGGGAGATACGACGACGGTCGAGGTCGATCTCCATGACCTTGACCTGAACCTTGTCGCCCACATGGGTGACCTGAGAAGGCTGATCGACGTGCTTATTGGCCATCTCGGAGATGTGCACCAGGCCCTCGATGCCCTCGCCCAGGTCGACGAAAGCGCCGAACGGGACAAGCTTGGTCACAGTGCCCTCGACGATAGCGCCGACGGGGTACTTCTTGACCAGTGCGCGCCACGGATCCTCGGTGGTCTGCTTGAGACCCAGGGAGATGCGCTCGCGGTTGAGATCGACGTCGAGAACCTCGACCTCGACCTCCTGGCCGACCTTGACAACCTCGGAAGGATGGTTGACGTGGTTCCAGGAGAGCTCGGAGATGTGGATGAGGCCGTCGATACCGCCGAGGTCGACGAAGGCGCCGAAGTCGACGATGGAGGAAACGGTGCCCTGGAGACGCATGCCAGACTTGAGCTTGGACAGGATCTCGGAGCGCTCAGCCTTACGGGACTCCTCGAGCACGACGCGACGGGAGAGGACGACGTTGTTGCGGTTGCGGTCCATCTCGATGACGCGGGCCTCGATGCGAGTGCCCATGTAGGAGGTGAGGTCCTTGACACGACGGAGGTCGACGAGGGAAGCGGGCAGGAAGCCACGCAGGCCGATGTCGAGAATCAGGCCGCCCTTGACAACCTCGATAACCTCGCCCTCGACGTTCTCGCCGGAGTTGAACTTCTCCTCGATGCGGTTCCAAGCACGCTCGTACTCGGCACGCTTCTTGGACAGGACCAGACGACCGTCCTTGTCCTCCTTCTGGAGAACCAGAGCCTCGATGGGATCACCGAGTGCAACGATGTCTGCAGGGTTAGCGTCCTTGCGGATGGACAGCTCGCGGACCGGGATAACGCCCTCGGACTTGAATCCGATGTCAACGAGCACCTCGTCATGCTCGATCTTAACGACAGTGCCGTTAACGAGATCGCCCTCATCAAAGTCGGTAATCGTACCGTCGATGAGGTTGTTCATCTCCTCCTCATTGACATCGTCAAGAGAGAAAATGGACGAGTTCTGAATCTCACTCAAAGGTGGACCCCTTTCGAACTACGGGGCCCCGATTGCTAGGACCTACAGAAGGGTGCGACAAGCACACAACGTTTAGGAACACTCGGGAGCCGACAGATACTAATGTGACGCTTATGCAATCACGTTCGTATAGGTTACGGGGAAATGAGTTCGATTTCAAGCGTGAACTGCGATTTTTTACTCGTGTGGAGACTTTTTCGTAATCTTATGAACACACGTCTCCACAACTTGACGATAACCAGCCAGGCATTTGGCTTTGGGGTAAAGTATCCGGAGCCAACGACTCTAGATCAAATTTACGAGAAAGGTGCCCGCGTGCTCAAAGCAGTCGTTTTCGATATGGACGAGACGCTTCTTAGCATCAACCTCAACGCGTTCATCCTTCGCTATTTTAAGGATGTCTCATCGATGCTCGCGGATATCGGGCGCCGCAGCCGCGGTGGCACGATGGCACGCCTCGGCACCATCCTGGTCGATCTCAACGCCAATCGCCGCAGCGGCACGGACAATCGCACCAATCTTGAGTTTTACCAAGAAGAGGTCGAGCGCAGGTGCGGCATCTGCCTCTCCGATCCCCTCATCTACGAGGCGTTTACCTACTACGACCGCGAAGTTCTTCCGTACAAGAACGACGATGTCATTAACGCTCACGCCATGCCGGGCGCACACGCCGCGCTTCAGGCCGTACAGGACGCAGGGCTGCGCTGCGCGCTCTTTACCAACCCCAGCTTTCCGCAGGGGGCCATCGAGTGCCGCATGGGCTGGGGCGACCTGGCCGACGCTCCCTTTGAACTCGTAACGCACATGGGAAACGCCACCCGCTGCAAGCCCGATGCCACCTACTATCTAGAGCAACTTCAGGTGATGGGGCTCGAGCCGCACGAGGTTCTTATGGTGGGCAACGATCCCAAACGCGACTTCCCGTCCCCCGATTGCGGCATCCAAACCGCCTTTGTGGGCCAGGGCAAGCCCAGCCGAGCCACCTGGCGCGGAACCATGGAAGACTTCGCCCGCGACTTCAACGCCGTAATCGAAGCCTTCTACGAACACCAAATAGCCGACGAACTGTCATAGGACCCCTCGCTCCAAACAAAATAGCGCCGCAGGTTGAGCATGAGTCAGACACTATGACCCAATCCAGGGGCACGGAAACGACAGGAGCCCCCGCTCGTGACCGCGG
>CABSNR010000025.1:0-34020 GCA_902479145.1 uncultured Collinsella sp. | reverse complement strand
GGATATCGGACACAGGGGCCGCAAGGGCCCTTACACCAACTTTCTCGACACTACCCTTAATACCTTGGAATTGCAGCTAATGGGAGCACTCTGCAACCTAAGTGAGTAGACCTTTGGAACTTTGGAGACCAGGCAGTTTTGTAACAAGCTATCTACCTGCGGTTTTGAAAAGCAGGATGACCGGCCTGCTCGGGATGTTCAAAAAAGTCTACTCACTTGCCGCGCAAAGCTTCTACATGAGAAAAAATGGGGTTTTCAACAGGGCTTCGTCCAGCTCTTGGCAAGCTTTTGGCCAGTTGGGGAGGGCTGTTGAAAACTTGGCAGTCCGTTCGGCGCCATTTTTGGTGCGTTCGCGCCAATGCGTGACTGACTGGGTTGAAATTCGTGTTTTCCTGTGCCTATGAAGGATCTGCTTTGTGACATATCGGCTTTTAGGTACTGGCGTTTGCCCCCTCAGGTACGCGCTTTGTGTCCGCCGCTTCCACGGCCGGAAGAAGACCGGCAGCGATATGACCTCGCCCGTAACCCGACGGCTGCGGTTGTGCTCGGCTTTCCGTTGCATACATTGGTTCGGACGAGAAACAAACGGACTTGTCCTGCCAGCATTAGGCAGCGGCTGTTTCTTGGTGAGCTCCCCAGGGAATCCGTGCTGGAAACGGAGCATGGATTTTTGATTACGTCTCCTCTACTGACGACATTCATCATGTCGCGGCATCTGACGGATCTTCAGCTTCTTTTGGTATTGGCGGAGATGTGTGGCTTGTTTGCGGTGTGTGCCCTGCCGGCGGCACTTGAGGCGGAGCTTTCGCGTGCAATTGATTCGGGCGCGATTTCGACAACGTTCGGTTGGGTGCGCTGCCCGTCCGAGGACGGCACCGCCTCAAATTTATGGCGTCGAGACGCTTTGGTTTTGGGCGGAGACCTTGACCGTTTTTGTTCAGATGCTTGCGGGATGCGTTACGGCAATAGATTTATGGCGGTATCGCAACTCGTTCCATTGGGTGCCGCGTCGCCTTTTGAGGTCGAGGCGTATTTGCTACTTGCACTGCCGCGATCCCTGGGAGGCGAAGGCTTTTGCGGCATAGAGCTTAATGTTGAAGTGATGCTAAGCAAAAGTGCTCGAGCGATTGTGGGAAAGTCCCGTGTATATATCGACCTACTTGTTTCTTCACCGGACGGTAGGCGACAGGTGGCCATTGAATGTCAGGGAAAGGCCTCGCACGGACGCGCAGGGGATGGCTTGCGTGACGCTGACCGCATGACGGCCCTTCAGGCCATGGGCTACGATGTGCTTCTCCTGACACACAGACAGATATCGGATGAGGATAGATTCCGCGCGATCGTTAAGGCCATATGCAGGATGCTCGATGCTGAATATCGTGATAAAAGCTCGGATGAGCAAAGGGCTGAGATATTACTCCGGTCTGAACTATTCATTGACTGGACAAAATTGGGAGTAATCGACGGAAAGATGCCCGTTAGACACAAAATGGCTCGATCGTGGACGGCTGCGAATCTAAGTGAGTAGACTTTTGGCACTTTGGCGACTAGGTCGTTTTGCAACAAGGCATTTACCTGCGGCTTTATAAAGTGATATGGATAGTCTGCTCGGCAAGTTCCAAAAAGTCTACTCACTTAGTTTTTGACGAGAAGCCGATGCCGAAGGCGGTCCTATTTCAGGGCGTTAACAAGTTCGTGAGGCACGAAAAAGGCCCGAACCAATACGGTCCGGGCCTCATCGAGCTTGAGGTTATGTCTCAGGCGGTTGGCTTAGCCAAAGTAGCGCTTGAGCAGGCCGGCGAAAGCCTTGCCGTGGCGGGCCTCGTCGCGAGCCATCTCGTGCACGGTGTCGTGGATGGCATCGAGACCAGCGGCCTTGGCGCGCTTGGCAAGATCAGTCTTGCCGGCGGTGGCGCCGTTCTCGGCCTCAACGCGCATCTCGAGGTTCTTCTTGGTGGAGTCGGTCACGACCTCGCCCAGGAGCTCGGCGAACTTAGCGGCGTGCTCGGCCTCCTCGTGGGCAGCCTTCTCCCAGTACAGGCCGATCTCGGGGTAACCCTCGCGATGAGCGACGCGAGCCATGGCCAGGTACATACCGACCTCGGAGCACTCGCCCTCAAAGTTGGCGCGCAGGTCGGCAACGATGTCCTCGGAGACGCCCTCCATCTTGGCGACGCCCACGACGTGCTCGGCAGCCCACTCGAGCTGGCCCTCCTCCTGCTTCAGGAAACGAGAACCGGGAACGCCGCACTGGGGGCACTTAAAATCCTCGGGCAGCTGGTCGCCGTCGAACTCTTCCACATAACCGCAAACGGGGCAAACAAACTTCATGATTCGATCCTTTCGATCGATGGCGATTGCGCGCTCGTCCGGTCCCGTAAGGGCCCTCTCCGGACGTGCGTCTTGACGAGTTCTATTATCCATAAATGCAACCAAATGTGAAGCCTATTAGGAATGATTTTTAATAAAACAATTTTGAGATATGAAGATGTTGATTGATTAACGATTGGTAGGCCGTCTGCGATCTCTGCTGAGTACAATCGGGCGAGCAAATGTTGACCTATCAACAAATGAAGGAGCTTCCTTTATGCATCTAGCCCGCCGCGCCTGGTGCCGAACGTATCAAACGGTTTTTCGCATCGCATTGCCGGTGCTGCCCTATACCGAGCCACGCATTCTAGAACACGCTGAGGATGTGCCCACAGTGCTTCAAAAGCGTTCGATACAGCGGGTTCTTATCGTGACGGATCCCGGCATTGCCCGTCTGGGGCTCACGGCACCGCTCGAGACAGCGCTCGCGTCCAAGGGAATTGGCGTTGCGGTCTATGCCGAAACGCGTGCGAACCCCACGGTCTCAAACGTGGAAGAAGCGGCGTCCCTGTATCGAGAGCGCGCCTGCCAGGCCATTATCGGCTTTGGCGGTGGCTCGGCCATGGACTGTGCCAAGGGCGTGGGAGCACGTATCGCGCAGCCAAACAAGCCCATCAACAAGATGCGCGGCCTGTTGCGCGTTCATCGTCTCCTGCCGCTGCTTATTGCGGTTCCCACTACTGCCGGTACGGGAAGTGAAGTCACGCTCGCGGCGGTTATCACCGATGATGAGACGCACTATAAATACCCCATTAACGACTTTGTGCTCATCCCGCGTTTTGCAGTCCACGACCCCGAGTTTACGCGCGGGTTGCCTGCCTCCATTACGGGGCAGACGGGTATGGATGCCCTGACGCATGCTGTCGAGGCCTTTATCGGCCGTAGCACCACGCCCTACACGCGCAAGATGGCGCGTCAGGCGGTCCAGCTCATCCGCGACAATTTGCTCGAGGCCTATGAGCATGGCGACGACATGCGTGCGCGCCGCAATATGCTTTCGGCGGCGTATAAGGCGGGCGTTGCGTTTACCCGCTCCTATGTCGGATATGTGCATGCCATCGCGCACAGTCTGGGCGGCCGATACGGAATTCCGCACGGTTTGGCCAACGCGATCATCCTGCCGCACATGCTTCGCGCCTATGGCGAAGCTGCTGCTCCTAAGCTCGCTGATCTCGCCCGCATGGCGGGCATTGCGCCGGCTACCGCGCAGGACAGTCTTGCGGCCGAGGCCTTTATCGATTGGGTCGACCGCATGAACGAGGCCCTGGGAATCCCCAAATATGTCTCGGGCATTCGCCGCTCCGACATTCCGCAGATGGCGGCGCATGCCGATGCCGAGGCCAATCCGCTGTACCCCGTTCCGCTTTTGATGGACCGCTCGGAGCTCGAGCATATGTACGAGGTCGTCGCGGGTGGTATGTTTGAGGACGAGAACTAGGAGGGTGCCATGAACACCGAGGAAATTGCGCGCATCGTCGGCGATCAGCGCGCCTACTTTAAGACGCACGCTACGTTTGATGTCGATGCTCGACGTCGCGCGCTCGTGAGTTTACGCGATGCGGTGCGGGCCCACGAGGCCGATATTGCCCATGCGCTCAAGACCGATTTGGGAAAGTCGCATGACGAGGCATATATGTGCGAGATCGGCACGTCGCTTTCCGAGATTCGTCATCAGATTGCGCATGTGGCTCGATGGAGTCGTCCGCGCCTGCGTCCGTGTGACCTCGCTAACGCCGTGAGCGTGTGCAAAACGCAAGCCGTGCCCTATGGCGTCACACTCATCATGGCGCCGTGGAACTACCCGTTTTTGTTGACGCTCGAGCCGCTCGCCGGCGCCCTTGCCGCGGGCAATACCGTGGTCATCAAGCCGAGTGCCTATGCTCCGGCATCGAGCACGGTGCTCAAGCAAATCTGCGAAGAGGCGTTTGACCCCCGTTTGGTGACGGTTGTCGAGGGCGGACGTGCCGAGAACGAGGCGCTGCTCGATGAGTGCTGGGACAAGATCTTCTTTACCGGTAGCGTTCCGGTCGGCAAGCTCGTCATGGAGCGCGCGAGCAAAAACCTCACGCCTGTGACGCTTGAACTGGGTGGCAAGAGCCCCTGTATCGTGGATGCCTCCGCAAACTTGAAGGTGGCAGCACGCCGTATCGCCTTTGGTAAGTGGCTCAACGTGGGGCAGACCTGCGTGGCGCCCGACTACCTGCTGGTCGATGCGCGCGTGCACGACGAGCTGCTGGACCTTATCAAGGAGGAGGCCCGCCGTATGTTTGGCGAGCATCCGCTCGATAACGAGGACTACGGGCATATCGTCAACGCCAAGCATTTTGCGCGTGCGCGCGGGCTGATCGATCCCGATAAGGTCGTGCTTGGAGGTACCGCGCGCGAGACGTCGCTCAAGATCGAGCCGACGATTTTGGACGGCGTGACCCCCGATGACGCCGTGATGCAGGAGGAGATTTTCGGCCCCATCTTGCCGGTGCTGACGTTTGAGAGCCTAGACGAGGCCGAAGCGTTTATTACGGATCGTCCAACGCCGCTGGCCCTGTATATCTTTAGCCAGGACCGTACGGTTCAACAGCGCTTTGTGCGCTACGTGCCCTTTGGCGGCGGCTGCGTCAACGACACCATCATGCACTTGGCTACGAGCCATATGGGCTTTGGCGGCATGGGCGCGAGCGGTATGGGGCAGTACCATGGCCGCGAGAGCTTCGATACGTTTAGCCACAAGAAGAGCATCGTGAACAAGGCAACCTGGCTGGACGTGCCGTTTCGGTATGCGCCCTACGCAAGCTGGAAGCACAAATTCGTGCGCATGTTTGTGCATTAGAAAAGGGCGCAGGTAATACGAACAAGTGTTCCTATTACCTGCATTTTGCGTTAGACTACTGTTATGGAGCACGGATGGGCCAACTCCCTTTAGAAGGGATTTGGTATGAACGTAAGCGATGTTATTTCGTTATTGGCGTTGTTGATTGCGGCTATCGAACTCGGTCTGTTTATCGGCCGAATGAAATAGCCGCCCCCGCGTAAGCGAAGACGGCCACTTCTCACGATGAAAACGTGTATCGGAGTTGGCAAGACCCGCGGCAACGGGTGCCATCCGTGTTCCTATCTTATCTGCAAGCGTTCTGTCGCGCAAGCGTTGAGGCAAACGATTGAAGGACGCAGACAGGATGTATTTGTGTCCGCACGGGACCGTAGACTTCTCAATAAGGTTACACACCGGTTTATCCGGCTGTTAGAGGAGCTGCTATGTACGAGCCTTCACGTGTTCTTCTGTCATTTCACATTGCAGGATTTCAGTATGCCGATGGCGCCTTGGTCCTGGGCGATCTTAAAGCGGGCGATAAGCTGACGCTGTGTGCCGAGCGCGATAATCCCCATGACCCTGAGGCGGTTGCGATCTATTACGGCAACACCAAGCTTGGCTATGTTCCGGGAAACGAGGTCGGCCCGCTGTCCTTGATGATGTATTACGGCCACGAGGACGTATTTGAGGCCCGCGTGCAACAGGTTGCTCCCGAGCGCAGCCCGTGGCATCAGGTGCGCGTTGGCCTCTATGTGGTGGATGCTCGCTAATCGGTAAGGGAAGCTGCCATGTTTGACGACGATGACCTGTTCGATTTGACGGATGATCCGTTTGAATGGGATATGCTACTCGATGACGATGAGTTGGAGCAGGGCCGTAGGAAACGGCAGGACAAGAAAACTCAGGGTGACGCTTCGAAAAAGCAAGACAAGCGCCGCCGCGGACTGTTCGGCGGGCTCTTTGGCTAACCGCCGCATCGCTGTGTCTGTATACTTAGCACCAGTTTGACGCGTTGCGAAATGAGGGCATAGACGATGATGTGGTTTACCGCCGACCTACACCTGGGCGATACGAATATCTTGCACGATATGGATCGACCGTTTGATTCGGTCGAGGAGATGAACCGCAGGGTCACCGATGCCATTAATGAGTGCGTGGCGGCGGACGACCGTCTCTATATCTTGGGAGACTTTACCTATCGTTTGCCCCTAGCGGACGCCGTGCACCTGCGCGAGCGTATCGAATGCAAGAATGTGACGCTCATCTGCGGTAACCATGACGGCGACTGGGAAGATCCCGACGCCCCGCGGATTTGGGAAGACGTGCGCGATTACCTGGAGATTGCTCCTGGCTATGCCAAGGGCCATCGTCTGGTTATGAGCCATTACCCCATGCTCAGCTGGAACGGCAAGGCACGTGGCGCTATTATGCTGCATGGGCATATCCACAGCAGGGGTAACCGCACCAACGCACGCAACCGCGATCGCGAGCGCCCCATTTACCGCTACGATGTGGGCCTCGACGCCAATGACTACAAGCCTGTAAGTCGTGATCAAATCCTCGGCTATTTTGGACTGTAATTCTCGAACCACCACAAAGGGGACAGGCACCTTTGTGGTGGTTCTGGCGCCGTTGCCATTATGGCAGCGGCGCCTTTTTTGTCCGTGCGGCGCGGTAGAGTGTAGTCGGTTGAAATTTGCGTCCATCGAGGAGCTGCTATGAACGAGATTAAGTGCCCGCATTGCGGCGAAGTTTTTAAGGTCGATGCGTCCGGCTATGCGGATATCGTCAAACAAGTGCGCGATGCTGAGTTTTCGCGCGACCTGGATGAGCGTGTGAAGGCAGTCCAGCGCGAGGGCGAGCAGGCGCTGGAACTTGAGCGCTCGCGTTCGACGGCCGCCTTGCAAGAGGCAGAGTCTCAGCGCAACGCTCAGCTTGTCGAGCAGAAGAACGCTGCGGCCCAGCAGCTGGCGCAAGAAGTCGCCAAGCGCGATGCTGAACTCGCCGAGCTGCGCGTCAAGCTTGAGGGCGCTGCCACGGAGCGCGAGAGTGCAAGCCAGCGCGCGGCGGTTGAGGCCCGTGCGGATGCGCAGAAGGAAAACGCAGAGCTCCAGCGTGAGATTGACAACCTGCGCGCGCAGCTGGGACGCAAGGATGACGAAGCCAAACTTGCCGAGGCAGCGGCGCGCAATGCTGCTCAAAACGATCTGTCCGCCCGCGACGCTCAGATTGCTGAGCTACAGGCAAAGCTCTCCGCTGCGGACAAGGCCCAGGAGATGGCGCTTGCCGCTGCCGCGGCAGAGTCGCAGCGTGAGCTCGATGCCGCTCGCAGCGAGGCCGAGCGCGCGCTTGCTGACTATCGCGCGAAGGTACAAGAGAAGTTTTCCGCCGCAAAGGCTCAGTCCGAGCAAGAGGCCGAGGGCCTGCGTGCCCAGCTGCGCGAACAGGAGCTGACGGCCAAAATGAACCTATCGGAGGCGGTCGCCGCGGCGGAGCGTGAGCGTGATGAGGCGCGTGCCAAGCTGACGAGTGAGCTGGCGGTGCGCGATTCGCGTGAGGAACAGGCCAAGGCAGCCCACGAGCTTGAGCTCGCGCAGGCCAAGCGCGTGAGCGACGAGTTGATCCGCTACAAGGACGAAGAGATTGAGCGCCTTAAGGAAATGAAGATCCGCCTGTCCACCAAGATGGTGGGCGAGTCGCTCGAGCAGCACTGCGAGACCGAGTTTAACCGCCTACGCATGACGGCGTTTCCTAACGCGTACTTTGAGAAAGATAACGATGCGTCCGAGGGCACCAAGGGGGACTTTATCTTCCGCGAGTGCGACGCGAGCGGCAACGAGGTCATTTCGATTATGTTCGAGATGAAAAACGAGAACGACGAGACTGCGACCAAGCACAAGAACGAGGACTTCTTTAAGAAGCTCGACCACGATCGTCGCCAGAAGGGCTGTGAGTATGCAGTGCTCTGCACGCTGCTCGAGCCCGAGAGCGAGCTTTACAATGCCGGCATCGTGGACGTGAGCTATCGCTACGAGAAGATGTACGTGATCCGCCCGCAGTTCTTTATTCCCATGATTACGCTTCTTCGCAACGCTGCCATGGGTTCGCTGCGCTATAAGCAGGAGCTGGCGGAGTACAAACAGCAGAATATCGACGTCACGAACTTCGAAGCCAAGATGGAAAAGTTCAAGAACGACTTCGGCCGCAACTACGAGATCGCGAGCCGCAAGTTCCAAACGGCGATCGATGAGATCGACAAGACGATTAGCCATCTGCAGAAAACCAAGGAGGCGTTGCTGTCCTCCGAGAACAATCTGCGCCTGGCCAACAAGAAGGCCGACGATCTTACCATTCGCAAGCTCACCTGGGGCAACAAGACCATGAAGGCGGCGTTTGACGAGGCGCGCGGGGCTGCGACGGAGACAAACGATGAGCCAGCCGAGGCGGATTCGTATGAGGTCGAGGATGCCGAGTAAGGCATAGCATATGGTGCAAAAGCGGGGCCGCTGGCGATGTTGCCAGCGGCCCCGCTTCGTTTCGTTCCATTGCGCCCGGCTAGTCCTCGAGCAGGTCCTCGATAAAGCCGACGCGGTAGTTTTTGAAGATGACCTCGCCGCCGTCTTGCGTGGCGTCCAGATCGACATCGCCCATGATGCCAAAGTCGTGGTCGCCATCCTCGTCGGCAAAAATCTGGTGCACGTGCCACACGTGATCGGTCTTCTCGTCGCTTTCGTCGATGGAAAACATCGCGGCGCTGCGGGCGTCTCCGTCGGTGAGGATTTCCTCGTGCTGCTCATGGTAGGCATCGAGCGCCTTTTGCCAGCGGACCTCGCTCATGCCCCAGTCCTCGTCGAGCTCGCCCAGGTCGCGCACGTGTCCGCGGGCGGCAAGGGTTACGCGGCGGAAGAGCGCGTTGCGCACCAACAGTGTGCAGCCGCGACGGTCCGCAACGACCTCGTCGATGCCCTGCGGCGGTGCGGCGTCGAGTGCAGCGGGGTTGCCGGCGTTCTCCCACTCGTCCACCAGGCTCGAGTCGACCGAGCGCACCACAAAGCCGAGCCACGAAATGATGTCACGCAAGCGCTCATCGCGCTTCTCGATGGGTACGGTGCGGTCGAGCGAACGGTAGGCCTCGGCTAGGTAGCGCAGCAGAATGCCCTCGGAGCGGGCGATGCCGAGCTTTTGGATATAGCCCTTAAAGTCGCTCGCGCTCTCCAACATGTCGCGCAGGACGCTCTTGGGCGAGAGCTGATAGTCGTTGGCCCAGGGTACTTCCTGGCAGTACTTGTCAAAAGCGGCATCGAGCAAATCCTCGAGCGGCTTTTCGTAGGTGACATCCTGGATGCGCTCCAGGCGTTCCTCATATTCGACGCCGTCAGCCTTCATTTCGGCCATCGCGCGGTCGCGCGCGGCGCGCTCCTGTGCACGCAGCACCTGCTTGGGGTCCTCGAGCGTAGCCTCGACCATCGAGATTAGATCCATGGTATAGGTCTCACTCTCGGGGTCGAGCAGCTCCAGGGCGGCAAGCAAAAACGGCGAGAGCGGCTGATCGAGCGCAAAGTCCTCGGGCAGGTCGACCGTCAGCGCGTAGTCGATGTCCGGCGCGGCGTCAGCCGGAGCGTCAGGCGCGGGCGGCACCTCGGTGCGCACGACGACGCCGGAGTCGATGAGCGTGGCGAAGATCTCGTCGGCACGAACCTCGAGCTTTGCCTTTTCCTCGGGCGTTTGCAGGCTTGTCTCGATGAGGTCGTGTACGCGGGTGCGGGCATCGCCGCCCTGCTCGACCACGCTAATCACCATGGAGTGTGTGATGCGAAGGCGCGGCTTGAGTGTTTCGGGCTGCGTCTCGATCAGGCGCTCAAAGGTCTGCTTGTTCCAGGTGACAAAGCCCTCGGGGGCCTTCTTCTTTTTAATCTTGCGGAGCTTCTTGGGGTCATCACCCGCCTTGGCCATGAGCTTGGCATTCTCGATCTCGTGCTCCGGGGCCTCGGCGATGACCATACCCTCGGTGTCAAAGCCCGAGCGACCGGCGCGACCAGCGATCTGATGGAACTCACGGGCGCGCAGGCGACGCATCTTGTAGCCATCGAACTTGGTGAGCGCGGTGAGGACCACGGTGTGGATGGGCACGTTGATTCCGACGCCGAGTGTGTCGGTGCCGCAGATGACGGGCAGCAGGCCCTGCTGCGCCAGGCGTTCGACCAGGAGGCGATAGCGTGGCAGCATACCGGCGTGGTGCACGCCGACGCCGCAGCCGAGCAAACGCTTGAGGATCTTGCCGAAGGCCGTCGAGAAGCTCGTACCCTTGGCTGCCTCCTTGATGGCCTCGCGCTGCTCCTTGCTGGCAATGCCAAAGTTGGCGAGCGACTGTGCCGTCGCAAGTGCGGCGTCCTGGCTAAAGTGCACGATGTAGAGCGGGGCCTCGCCGCGGCGCATCGCGAGCTCGACGGTGCCCTCGAGCGAGGTCGTCACGTAGTCGTAGCTCAGCGGCACGGGGCGTGGGGCATCGACGACCAAGTCGCAGGTAGCGCCGGTGTGTTCCTCGAGCGAGGCGGCGATCGCGGTGACATCGCCGAGCGTGGCGCTCATGAGCATGAATTGCGTGTGAGGCAGGGTGAGCAGCGGCACCTGCCAGGCCCAACCGCGATCAGGGTCGGCAAAGTAGTGGAACTCGTCCATGGCGACGCAGCCAACATCGGCATCTTCGCCCTCGCGCAGTGCGTCGTTGGCAAGGATCTCTGCCGTGCAGCAGATGACGGGCGCCTTGGTGTTGATATGCGTATCGCCGGTGATCATGCCGACGTTATCGCGGCCGAGCACCTGTACCAGGTCGAAAAACTTCTCGCTGACCAGAGCCTTGATGGGGGCCGTGTAATAACAGCGCTTACCCTGCGCCATACCCATAAAGAGCATGCCCAGCGCGACGAGCGATTTACCCGATCCGGTCGGTGTGCCTAAAATGACGTGATCGCCGGCTGCCAGGTCCATGAGGGCCTCTTCTTGGTGATCCCACAGCTCAATGCCGCGGTCGCTCGTCCATTCAAAGAAGCGTTCGAAGGCCTGATCAGGCGTGAGCCATGGTTCGGGCTCACTGCCATCCTCGGGCTCCCACCAGGTGGGGGAGAGCGCACCGAGCGAGCCAAACTCGGCTTCGGTTCCCGTGCCGCCCGAGAATGAGCTGGCAGCCCCGGCGCCGGAGACGGTGCTGGCGGAAGTATCTGTCGTGGTCTGTGCCATGTGGTTGCTTTCTCTCGCCGTTTGTCCGCCAACTATTATGGCGTAGCGGCGGCGCGGGGTGCCAGCGCGCGAGAAAATGCAGGAAATGGGCGTTCTGCCCGGCCGTTTGGTGCGGTTGCCAGCTAAGTGAGTAGACTTTTTGCGATGTCGCGAGCACATGGCTTTTGCACAAGGGCTCTACCTGCGGTTTTATTTTTCGCTACGCGGGTTGTGCTTGGCTATTGCAAAAAAGTCTACTCACTTAGGCTTGAGGGTCGTTCGCTGATGCCTATTTTCACTTGTTTGCCGACGTCGCGACCATCAGAAGCCCCTAGGACTCTTGCGGCAGACGCTTCTTGCCCTTGCGGGCGCGGTTTTTAAAGTTCTCGACGGCCTCTTCCATGCCGAGGGGCACATAGGTAAGCTCATCGAGGTTATCGGGCAGGTAGCAGGCAAGGCTTTGCTCCTGCGCTCGGCCTGCTGCGAGTTGCTCTTCGGTAGGCTTCTCGCCGGGTGTGGCACAAATGCCGTAGACGACAGCACCCATCTCGCGCGTGCGGCACTCGTACTCGGTCTCGGGATGCTCGGGATGGTCGCGGCGCACGTCATCGCTTACCCAAAGTGTGTCGTAGCCCGCCGCGGCAAACTGCCCCAGGGCGTAGTCGCGCAACGGCTTGCTGTCAGTGCGCAGCGTGACGGTAGCGCCGGCTGCAAAGAGCGGACGGTACAGCATTAGGTGGTCGACATGAACGAGTCGCTTTTTGGCGTACTTGGCCTTGGGCTGCGGCGTGGGAAAGTTGATGGTGATGGCATCGAGCTCACCTGCGGCAAACAGCTGCGGCAGCGATGCGGCGCCTCGGGGCAGGACGAGTGCGTTGGACAGCTCCTGCTCGCAGATTTTCTGTGCGGCATAGGCGATGCAGATGGGCTCCTGGTCCATGCCGATAAAGAGGGTGTCGGGTTCACGGTGAGCTCGCTCAACCAGATAGGTGCCTTTGCCGCAGCCCAGATCTAGATGAAGGCGGGTGAAGGACGAGCCGCCAACCGGCGTGCAAGCCTCGCGCCAATCTCCGGCATAGGCCTCGGGGTTCGTCTCAATCGCATCGGCGTAGCGCTCCAGGCGCTCCTCGAGCACAAAGTTCTTAGGCGTGCGAACGTGGACGGCTCCCATGAGGCTCCTTGGTCATAAGTATGGAACGCATGGCCGCGCGTTCCGTCAATGGGTTGAAAAAAGGGTGGGCATAGTTTGCCCGAAAGATGCGATGCGGCTCGACGGCGAGTCGTCGGTGCCTACAGACGCTTGAGAATCACATAGCGGTTGAGCTCGCCGCTGCGACCGTCGGCATGGAAGCGCTCAAGCTCGCGCACGGGGACCTCGCCGCTCTTGTAGAACGTACGGACGCCGCGCACCAGGTCGGTGATCTGCTGATCGTCAAAGTGATGGCAATAGCGGTAGGCGTGGCGGTCGTTTTGCCAGCCGATGAG
Organism: uncultured Collinsella sp.; assembly: GCA_902479145.1. Lineage (GTDB taxonomy): Bacteria > Actinomycetota > Coriobacteriia > Coriobacteriales > Coriobacteriaceae > Collinsella. The sequence continues at coordinate 21,140 of CABSNR010000025.1, read as the reverse complement.
GTGGTCGCCGGCTTCAAACTGTGCGGAATCGTAACCCTCAAACGGCGGGGTGAGCTCGGCGCGGGCTTCGGCTCGAACGGCCTTGCGCGCCATGCGCTCGTCGTTCATAAACTCCCAAAAGCTGATGGCGATGATGCCGCCCGGGCGCGTCTGCCGCACCAGGGCGTCGAGTACGCGTACGCGGTACTCGCACGACGGCACGTGGTGCATAAAGCCAAAGCAGACCGAGATGTCGGCGAGCGGGGCGTCGAAAAGCACGTCGGGCGTCTCGGCGGGGTTGAGCTTCATGAGGGCGTCGAGCACGTCGAGCTCCTGGAAGTGCAGGTTGGGAATGCGCAGGGCGTGGCCATGTGCATCGATAGCCAAATCTTGACACGAGTCGACACCATAGAACTCAAACGGGCAGCTGGCATCTGCCGAGGGGTTTGCGCCGTCGACGCCCTTGGCGGCAAGTGCGCCGCCGGCGGCAAAATTCTCGAATCGCATATTGCCGCAGGCAAGATCGAAGACGCGGACGGGATGCTCGATCGTGGCGACGTCGAGCTGCCCGAGCGCGATGTCCATGGTGCGCACCCAGCCGGGCCACGGGGCCTGGCGCGTATCGGAGAAGGAGGCGGAGTGCTCGCGATAGAACGTGTTGTTGAGCTGGATGAGCGATGAGGCGAAATCGCGGTTCACGGCGCGGAACTCCCTCCGTTGGCGGTGCGGAATAAACAGTACGACCATACTACCGTTAACGCCGCAACGGGGACAACCGAGCCGTGGGTCATTGCTTTGTTTGGACACATTTCCGCAGCTCATATGTGCCCGCAACCGCCGGTTGTCAAAAATCTCACTAGAATAGGTGGCATGCTCTTGGCGGTGGCGGATAGATTTTTAACTGTGCAAGGCGCCTTAAGAACAAAAACGGTCCGGCGGCACGGCTGGCATCACATAGGAGGAACCATGAATGTAGAAACTGCGCAGCGGCTCGCCGACCTTCGTCGCAGCAAGGGTTTTAGCCAAGAAGGGCTGGCGCGAAAGCTGGGGCTGTCGCGCCAGGCAGTCAGTAAATGGGAGCGCGCGGAGAGCTCGCCCGATACCGAGAACCTGATCTCGCTCGCCAAACTCTATGGCGTGAGCCTGGACGAGCTGCTCAATCCGAGCGACGAGATCGAGGACGATATCGAGTTTGAGAACGAGGACCGCGCCCGTCAGCGCGAGGCCGAGGCGGCAGAGCGCGCCCGCACCCATGAGGCGGCGGCACGCGCCACGGAGGCAGCTACGCAGGCAAGTGATGCCGCGGCCAAGGCGGCGCAGGCGGCAAGCTGGAGTGCGAAGGCCGCCAATGCCGCTACGGCGCAGGCGACGAGTGGCACCGCGGTTGGCTCGACTCCGGTGAAGGGCCCGTTCCAGTCGTTCCCGTATTGGGCCGTGTGCTGGCTGCTGTTCTTTTTGCTGATGTTCCTGTTTGGTGCCGGCCCCTTTGCCGCGCTGATCTTCTTTACGATTCCCATCTATCACTGGGTGGCGCGTGCGCTCGATGGTGATTGGGCGCGCGGGGATATTCAGGTTGGTCCGGCGTCGGTGGCGATCAAGGCCCGGGGGAAGGATGCTTCTGCGGAACCCGATGCTGACGTGGCTACCGCGACCACCGCTGAGCCATGTGCCAAAGAGGGTGACGAATGATGAAGCTTTCGCATGAATCCAAGGTACGCCTGGGTGTTGGCATCGGAGCGTTTGTGCTCATTGTTGGGCTTGTCTTTGGCGTTTCGCGGACATTGATTCATTTTGATGGCCCGTGGGATCTCGACGATGCTGTATCCGGCTTGTCTGGTATGGACGATGCGCTTGACGAGGACGATCTTTTGGATAGCGGTAACTATTCCGCTCGGCCTCAACAGCTTTCGAGCGAAACGTTTGATGCCGACGCGTTCACATCGCTTGATTTGGACGTGACGTCGGGCACGGTCGAGGTCAAATACGTTTCCGGCGGGCCAGTGCGCGTAATTGAAAGCGGTCGCGTGGCAACGGGGACCGTTGCCTTCGATGCGACAACCCAGAACCTGGCCGAAATCAAGGGTTCTACGCTCAAGATTCGCCAGTTCGATTGCGATGACGAGCGCGCCATTGACCGCACGGTTACCGTCGAACTGCCGCGCGATGTTGCCGATAACATGGTGGGCATCACAGCGAATGTGGGATCGGGTGATCTGACGGTCGCGGGCATTGCGTGTCATGACCTCAACCTGACTTTGGACTCGGGAGACGTCGAGTTTACGGGTACCGTGACCGATACCCTGAATGCCGAGGTCGGTTCGGGCGATGTGACGTTCGAGCTCTACCAGGCCCCCGCGAAGTCGATGGACGTGAGCGTGGGCTCGGGCGATGTGGAGATGACGGTTCCGAACTCGACGGGCTTTAAGGCGAGCCTCACCTTGGGCAGCGGCGACTTCGAGAGCGATTTCCTTCCGCTTGGCTACGACGGCGAGACCGTTTTGAATCTTGAATTCGATAACGGCGATAAGTCTGCCACGTATCGTTTTGAGGTCGGTTCGGGCGACATGTCGTTTGATTCGGAGTAGTGAGGCAGACGAAAGCCTAGGCGAAGATATAGACGCGCTGTTTGATGAAGGCGCCGAAGCCGAGATCGGCTCCGGCGCCTTTACCTTTACAATGGGGACATGGAACAGATTATCTTGAACATACTCGAGGCCCTGCGTCGCGGCGAGACCGTGGACGACAAGGCGCTCGTCAAACTGATACATGCCGAGGCGCGCCGTGAGGGCGCCGACAAACGTGACCTGGCCAAGCGCCGCCTGCTGCCATTCTGCCAGCGGGTTAAACGCGAGGAGCCGGCTCGGTGGGCTGCGTGGAATGTCGATTCCGATCTGGAACGTCAACTGCTGCAGGTCCTGCGCATGAAGCCTCGTCGCACGGCTTCGGGCGTGGCGACCATTACCGTTATCACCAAGCCCTGGCCGTGCTCGGGCGATTGCCTGTTTTGCCCCAACGATCTGCGCATGCCTAAAAGCTATCTGCATGCCGAGCCGGCGTGTGCCCGTGCGGAGCAAAACTGCTTCGACCCGTATCTGCAAGTGAGTGCCCGTTTGACGGCGCTTTCGCAGATGGGGCATGCGACCGATAAGATTGAGCTCATTGTGCTCGGCGGTACCTGGAGCGACTATCCGCAAGGGTATCAGGCGTGGTTTATGTCGGAGCTCTTCCGCGCGCTCAATGACGATGCCGTGGCTGGTGTGGCGGCTAACCCCATGTTGGCGCGTCCGGGCATCAGCCGTGCCGAGGCGGGGCGTCTGCTCGACGATGCGCCTGCCGATGCCCTGCCGCCGGTGGTAGCGGAGCGCCGCGAGCGCTATCGGGCTGCCGGCATTGCGACTGACGAGGCTGAGCTTGCTGCCGGCGTTGCCGACGAGCAGGGTCGTGTGGATGCTGCCGTGGGCGGCTATAACCGCGCGGTGCGTTGTCTGTACGGCCCTGGTACGCCGTGGGGCGAGGTTGCCGAGTGGCAAACGGCAACGATGGAGGAGCTTGAGCGTCAGCAGCGCATCAACGAGACGGCAAAGCATCGCGTGGTGGGACTCGTTATCGAGACGCGTCCCGATGCCGTAACGCCGCAGGCACTTACGCTCATCCGCCGCCTGGGCTGCACCAAGATCCAGATGGGTATCCAGAGCCTCGACCAGCACCTGCTCGATATCAACGAGCGTCGCATTTCGGTGGCGCAGATCGAGCGGGCGTTTTCGCTTGCGCGCCTGTTTGGCTTTAAGATCCACGCGCACTTTATGCTTAACTTGTTGGGTGCCACGCCCGAAGGGGACAAGCGCGACTACGAACGCTTTATGACCGAAGGGGCCTTTATGCCCGACGAGGTCAAGGTCTACCCGTGTGCGCTCATCGAGGGCTCGCGTCTGGTGGGCTGCTACGAGCGCGGCGAGTGGCGCCCCTATACCGAGGAAGAACTGCTCGATGTGTTGGCCGACGACATCGTGGTGACGCCGGCGTTCTGCCGCATCAGTCGCATGATCCGTGACTTTAGTTCCGACGACATCATGGTGGGCAACAAGAAACCCAACCTGCGTCAGCTCGTCGAAAACCGCTTGGCCGCTCGGGGTGACGGTGCGACGGTGCGCGAGATTCGCTATCGCGAGATCAGCACGGCGGGTGCCGACTTGGATGAGCTATCTCTTGATGAGGAGGTGGCGTACGAGACGCCGGTGACGCACGAGCGCTTTTTGCAGTGGGTGACGCCGCAGGGCAAGATCGCGGGCTTTTTGCGGTTGTCGCTGCCCGACCATTCGTTTGTTGCCGCGCATGCGGACGAGTTGCTGACGATGCCGGATGAGGCGATGATTCGCGAGGTACACGTGTATGGCATGGCGGCGCGCGTGGGGTATCAAGGCCAGGCGGCCCAGCACCATGGGTTGGGGCGTCTGCTCGTAGAGCGTGCGTGCGAGATTGCCCGGGATGCGGGTTATGCGCGTATCAACGTGATTAGCGCGATTGGCACACGCGAGTACTATCGCCATCTTGGATTTTATGACCATGGCCTTTATCTGCAAAAGGAGCTCTAGATGAACAAGCCGAGTGTTTCTGCTGGCGTCGTTGCCGGCGTTGCCCTGGGAGCCGCGGCACTTGGTGCGGCCGCCGTCGCTGTTCGTGCTGCCTGTCTGCAGGTTGCGCGAACCCGCAATGGGTTGGCGCGTGTGAAGCGCGTGCACGATGGGGACGGCGATGAGATTCGCGTGTTGGTGCAAGGCGGCGTCTACCAAAGCGCAAGCTACGTTGGTGAGCGTTGGGCGGAGCCCGTCTTTGCGTACTATCGTGCGTTTGACGACGTGTTTGAGTCCGAGGATGCGATGCGCGATGCTTATGGTCACGGCATCGACCGCATGCTTGTGCTGGGTGGCGGCGGGTTTGCCTATCCCAAGTTCGCGCTGATGTCGCACGAGAGCTTGTGCATGGACGTCATTGAGTACGATGCCGAGGTTACGCGCCTGGCGCGCCGCTGGTTCTACCTAGACGAGCTGGAGCGCGCGGCGGGCGATCGCCTGCGGGTGATAACCGCTGAGGCTCGCTCGTATTTGGGTGTGACGAGCGTGGGCCATCGTCGCTACGACGTGGTCGTGAGCGATTGCTTTGGCGGTGCCGAGCCCGTGCGCGGGCTGGCGACCGTTGAGGCGCTGCGCCTGGTGCGGGGCAGCCTGAACCCCGGGGGTATCTACGTGGCCAATATCGTGAGCGCAAACGAGGGGAGCGATGTAACGTTCCTGCGCGACTGTGCCGCCACGGCGCTTGAGGTGTTCGACCATGCTTGGGTGGTCCCCTGTGGCGATGCAGAGTTCGGCGGCGAGGAGAATTATCTGCTCATCGCCAGCGACGGCGACTACGCCTTTGCCGAAGCTGTGCCCTTCGACACCGACTTCCTCGGCACCATCCTTCACGACAAGTAAGTCTCCCCGTCCCAAAAAGGACTGGCCTTAGGCGTGGTCGCGCCAGCTGAGGACGCGCTGTTTCATGCCCTCGATGTCGAGCACGCCTTCGGCGAAGCCTTTGCGCACGAGCTCCTCGGGAACGTACTCGTCGTAACGATCAAAGTAAGGCACCTCGCCGGGATAGACGAGCTCGATGGGATCGAAGTCCTTCACGGCCTCGGCGGCGAGCACTTCAAAGAACATCTCTTCGTCGGCCTTCATCTTAAATTGCATAAAGTACGGGCGCGACGGGTCGAGTCCGCGAAGGCCCAGCTCCGCGGCACATTTAATCTTGAGCATGCGCTCGAGTGCCAAAAAGGCGTAGCTGCCCAGCCAGGGGAAGAGCACCCAGGTGTCGCCACCCAGGTTGATGAGCGGCTTAGTTCCCGCGCCCGAAAGCTTGGCCGTATGACGAGCCTGCACTAAGCGGGCCCGTGCGTTACCCATGAGGTACGGATATGTTGCGTGCTCGTTGAGCGCCTTGCGCATGCGCTCGAGTACGTGCGTGTTGATGTCACCGGGACAGTCGCCAAAGTAGGCCGGCACACGGCCCTTGACCTGCGTGGCAAAGACGGTATGACGCTTCCAATCCACTTCCTCGACAATCCAGCAATGGCCTGCGATGGCGATGCGCTCACCGGGCGGTGGCGGATTGACGATTGTGCCCAGCTCGGCCGACTCGCTGCGAACGGTGAACTCCTCGTTTTCCTGGAACACGGCGTAGAACTTAAAGTTGTTAATGATGCGCTCGCCCGCGAGACCCACGATGAGCCCGCCACCTTCGGTGACCTGGATATGGTCGATCTTAATGAGGTGACGCAGCAGCACACGGTAATCGTCTGCCGAGACACGGTGGAAATAGCTGAGCGTGAGCACGCGCTGGGCAAGTTCGGCCGGCGTGAGCTCGCCGGTGCTGGCGAGGGTCGACATAGTCTGGTGATAGAGCAGACTGTAGGGGAGTCGATCGAGCTCGGGCGGCTCGACCCACTTTTCCTCGCGATAGAGTTGTACGAGCGCGATACCCTGCAGGAGCTTCCAGGGAATGGTTTCGGGCATCATCGTGCGCGGCTCGGGTTCTTCCTCGCGCATGACAAACCACATCTCGGGCGGAAGGTCGCGACGGCCTGTGCGCCCCATGCGCTGCAAAAAGGAGCTGACGGTAAACGGCGCGTCAATCTGGAAGGCGCGCTCCAGGCGGCCGATATCGATACCGAGCTCCAGCGTAGAGGTGGTGACGGTTGTCTGCGCCTGCTCCTCGTCGCGCATGAGCTCCTCGGCCGTCTCGCGCAGCGATGCCGAAAGATTGCCGTGATGGATGAGAAAGCGGTCGGGCTCGTGTCGACTTTCGCAGTAGCTGCGCAGCATGGAGCACACGGCCTCTGCCTCCTCGCGCGAGTTGGCAAAGACCAGGCACTTGCGGCCGCGCGTATGCTCAAAGATATAGCCCATACCGGGGTCGGCGTTGTCGGGCGCCGTGTCGGTGGGGTTGAGAAGCGCCTGCTCGGTCGCTCGTGGGATGTCGACTTCGCCCTCGGGGGCCGAGGAAGTGCGACGGTCTTTGGGAGCGTCCTTGCCCCGCGCCTGCTCGCGACGTTGACGACGTTCCGCCTGTGTAAGCTGTCCGCTGTGGCGCATGTCTTGTCCGGATGCGGGCAGCGCCGCGGGTGCCACTGCCTCAATGCGCTCGCACGCAAGCACTTCGGCCTCTTGAGGACCCATGCTCTCGAATCCTCGCTGCTGTGCCTGGGGACCCGAGTTGTAGAAGTGCTCCATGGAGATACGCCACACGCGACGCGGTTCCTCAAAACGGGGGATAACGCAGTCGCGTCCCGTTCCCTGTGAGAGAAAGGCACCCGTGCGCTCGGGGTCGCCGATGGTGGCCGAAAGGCCAATGCGGCGGGGCTGCACGCCTGCCATGCGCGAGAGTCGCTCGATAAGGCAGAGCGTCTGCCCGCCACGGTCGCCGCGCATGAGCGAATGGACCTCGTCGATGACCACATAGCGCAGGTCGCAAAACATGCGCGGGATCGCCATGTGCTTATGGATTAAGAGCGCTTCGAGTGACTCGGGCGTAATCTGCAAGATGCCGCTCGGTTTTTTGATGAGCTTAGCCTTGTGCGACTGCGAGACATCGCCATGCCAGTGCCAGACAGGGATATCGGCTTCTTCGCACAGATCGTTGAGGCGGACGAATTGGTCATTGATGAGCGCCTTGAGGGGGCCAATGTAGAGGGCGCCCACGCTTGCGGGCGGCCTCTCCCAAAACTCGGTCAGGATGGGAAAAAAGGCTGCCTCGGTTTTGCCGGAAGCCGTGGATGCCGTCAGGAGCACATTGTCCTGCGTGTTAAAGATGGCATCTGCCGCCGCAACCTGGATAGAGCGCAAGCTCTCCCAATCGTGGGAGTAGATGAAGTCTTGGATAAACGGGGCGTAGCGGTCAAAGGCGTTCACGGGGCCTCCTCTCAAAAACGAATCTCTTAACGCGGCTGGCAACGGCTTGCTGCATTACAGTCTCAACGTTCGCCCAGATAAAACCTGCCAAAATAAACCTGTCCCTTTTTGGCAGGTTAGATGGTGAATTCGGCGAAGTTACGGTCGCCGCCTGCGGTGCCGGTGTCGCCTGTTGCTGCTGCCGACACCAGCGCGTCGCCGCCGACGCTTTGCAGCAGCTCGGCTACGTTGGCGTCGGGGTTCTGGCATAGGATGTCGAGCAGCTCGATAAAGTCGCGAATGACTTCACGCGGCGTCAGATGTGTGTCGGCTCCCACACGACCGAACTCGATCTTGAGGAAGTCCACCAAGTCGTTCTCGGTAAGCGTGGGCGTCCAGCCAAAGTAGCCGGCGTGAATTTGCATGAGTTTTTCGATCAGCACCAGCAGCTCCTCGTAGGTGAGTGGCTGCAGACGGATGATGGGCGCGAGCATGTCCTTAAGGTCCTCGCGTGCAAAGCGGCCTTGAGCGAGTCGGCTGCGCAGGGCCTCGTAGGAGAACACGCCGCGGCGGCGGTCTTCGATGGAGGTTGGCGTGCCGCCCATGATCATGCCCAGGTACTGCGCCTTGCCCTGGAGTGTGTCGTTGTACATGGTCAGGATCTTCTCGTAGTTGTACTGGCGCGTGATCGCGTTGGGAATCTTATACAGATTCACGAGCTCGTCGATGAGCACCAACATACCCTTGTAGCCGCTGCAGACCAAAAAACGCGCGATGAGCTTAACGTAGTCGTACCAGTCGTCATCGCTGATGATGGTCGAGGAGCCCAGCTCGGCGCGAGCCTCGCTCTTGGTACGGTATTCGCCGCGGATCCATTTGGTCACGCGGCTCATGGCTTCTTCGTCGCCCTCGGATACGGCCGTGCGATAGCGGCGGAGCATGCGGGTGAAGTCGAAGCCGTGGACCATTTCCTCGAGCGGGGCCAGTTGGGCATTGACGACCGACTCGTCGACGTCGGCGTACGAGGCGACCCAGCGATCAAGAATAAGGTTGAGCGCACCGCCCTCGGGGCGCGTCTTGGTCGATATATTGCGTATGAGCTCGCGGTAGGTGGCAAGGCCCTGCCCCTGCCCGCCCTGCAGACGGCGCTCGGGGGATAAGTCTGCATCGGCGACGACGAATCCCTCGCCCATGGCATGCGTTCGGATGGTTTGGAGCAAAAAGCTCTTGCCGGCGCCGTAGCGACCGACCAGGAAGCGGAAGCTCGCCCCACCGTCGGCGATGAGACTCAGATCGGTGAGCAGGGCGCGGATCTCGACCTCGCGCCCTACGGTAATGTAGGGAAGGCCGATGCGCGGGACCACGCCGCCCTTGAGCGAGTTGAGAATGACGGCAGCGACGCGCTTGGGCACGCGGGGTGCTGCGGATGCGGTATCACTCATGGTCTAGGTATCCTCTCACGTCTGCTTCGTAGTCCTCAATAATCTGCGGCCCTGCCGCGCTAAATTCAATTACGGTGTCGCCTACCAGGTCAAAGAGCGCCTCGTTGATGGTATCGACGAGCATGTCCTCGCTCTGCCCCGATTGCGCTACCGCCGATTCCGCCTGTACTGCGTTGTGCTCGAGCAGCGCGCGGAGATAAGCGTCTGCGGCGGGCGCGAGTTCGTTCGTTGCGTCAGCGGGCGCAGCGGCTGCGAACGCTGACGTTGACGCGAGAAGCGGTGCCACGACACCAAACTGTTCGGTGGATATGGTCGGCTCGTCGGCCTCGTCCTGCCGAATGGGTGCCGCGACCGCCTCGACAATCGCGTCGGCTACGGGCTCGGCTTCCGGTTGCCCTGAGTCCGCTGCCTCAGCTTCTGCGGACGCGCCGTCTTCGCGTTCCTCATCGATCAAAAGCGCTTCGCGCGTTTGCGCAGCGGCGTTCCGAATGTGCCCCAGCTGACTCAGATCGATATCGATTTTGACGGGCTGGTGTGCGGCGTCCCACGAAAGCCATGCCACAATCTCGTCATCGATAATCTTGGCCAGATATTTGGGGACCTTTTCTTCCTTAAGGGGATGGGCGGGGTCCAGCGCCAGGCGCAGGCGTTGGTCGCAGGCGCGCATCATTTCACCGAGCTTGCTGCTCTTTTGCCTGCTGCCATGGATACGCATGCATTCCCAAAAGCCGTTTTGGCAACGGTAGATATGGATAGGATCCAGGCGGTATTCGCAGTCCTCGTGGCGCTCGGGCGCAAAGAATACGGCCGAGGCAAACATGGTGTAGGGCATGGCCGTCTCCTCCCCAAATAAACTCGCCACGATGCCGGTCTTTCGGTGCGTGTCATAGTAGCGCGCCATGCGGACATACACGGCGCATGCCACGTGGCGCAGATCGCGGTGGTGGCTGCGGTCGAGCCGCGAGTTACTTAGGTTGTACGTGGAGAGGGCGTTGATGGCGGCCATGAGTCGCTCCTCGCGCACCTCATCGGGCGGAAGGGGGAGCGTGGGCTCGGAGGTTTTGCGACGCTTAGGGGTCTGGCCGGGCGGTGCCGGTGCTGGTATAAGGTCTCGTGCCGCGCGCCGCAGCTCGATAAGGGCGTTATCGAACATGACGGTTTTAGAGTCACGAAGCAGCTTGAGGTCGAGCCCGTGGAACACGGCGTAATCCTGCAGCCACACGCGCGCAAACCGGTCGATGCCGGGCTCAAAGGCGCGGTAGGCATCCCAAAAGGCCTTGATCTTGTTAAAACCATCGAGCGGATTATCTACGCCAATGCCGCAAATCAGCTCATAGAGATACAGAAAGGCAAAGGACGTAGACGTTTTCTCGACGGTTCCGCGGCGCACCTGAGCGCGCCAGGTAAAGTAGCCGCGCAGCTGCCGATCGCTCATGGCATTGTAGGTGGGAAAGTACGACTTAAAGGTGCCGTTGTAGGGACAGTCATCCTCAAAGTCGGCCATCAGTAGGCCCTGGCGGTAAAAAAGCTCGGCTTCCGAAAGCCAGCGGCCCGCACCGCCCTTGGGGTCTTCTTGCCAACGCGATATCTCACGCATCTTGCGGTACTGGTCGGGGAGGAAATTTTGCATCTGTCGGCCGGTTTTGAGAATCGGCTCGTCTGCGTAGATTTCGTTTGAGAAGCGGGCGGACTGATGGGTCCGGGCCTCGGCCATAATGCGCTCGATGAGCATCTTGATGTCCTGGTCGGCCACCGCTCCTCCTCTCGAACGCAGCTACGGTGACCTCATATCATAGCACAGCATCAAACAGATGTTCGAGATACTGCTGCGTTGATAGATTTAGAACAGGAGGGCGTAGATGACGGCGATGACGACGGAGGGAAGCATATTGGCCGTGCGGAAGGTCTGAGGACGGATGAGGTTGACGCCGACGCAGAAGATGAGCATGGAGCCTACGAGCGAAAGGCTGTTGAGGGCTGCTGTGGTCATGATGGGGGAGAGCGCGCCGGCAAACAGCGTAATCGTCCCCTGGAACACGGCGACGGGCAGGGCGGAGAAAATACAGCCGCGTCCAAGCGAGGCCGTCATGGTGCAGACGATGATGCAGTCCAGCGCTCCCTTCAGGGCAAGCGTTGACCAGTCACCGAGCAGACCGTCCTGGATCGATCCCACAATGGCCATGGCGCCGATACACACGGTGAGTGAAGTCGAGACAAAAGCGTTGGTGAACTCGTTATCGCCCTCGCTGCCGGTTTTGCGCTTGAGCCATTCGCCAAGGTTCTCGATGGCGGCTTCCAAGTTGACGGCCTCGCCGATGAGCGAACCGAGCGCAAATGAGACGATGAGCATGGTGGTACCGGTGGTCGCTAGCGCCTTTCCATCGATGATGAGCATCTTTTGCATGGTGCCGCCCAGGCCGATAAACAGGACGCACAGCCCCGATGCTTTCATGAGCGTGTCTTGGATGCGCGGTGTAATGAAGCGGCCGCCCGCTAATCCTAAAAGACCGCCCGCAACTAAAAGCACAACGTTGATGATTGTTCCCAAGCCCGGCATGAGCCCTCCTGTATTGATGCCAACGTGGCAATCGTAGCAGAACGAAATGCGAGGCACATCGCAACCCATCTAATACGTTATATAAGTGGTATTAGGAATGATGCGCAGCATTTAAGCCTCAGGTGGTTGTCGGGACATAGGGATAGTATTCAAAGCGCAGTGTCATAAGCCGCTGCGGGGATTCAATAGCCGCGGCGATGATATTGGCATCGCGGGCACGATCAAACCCTTCGAGCTCGATCTGGTACGAGACGTCTTGCATAATGTCCAGACGTCGCCAGGCTAGAAGTGTGTCGCCATCGAATTCCAGGGTCTTGCTTCCGTTTGCGGCAACGGCGTATAGACGCAGCTTGGCGGTGGTTGCAGGGTCGACAACCGTGACCTTTTTAATTTCGTTTCGAGTATTCTTGGCGCCCAACAAGGTGAGCAGTGTTGGGGCCACGACCTCGCCCGATGGCAAAAAGACGACTTCGATGGATTCAGGAAATGCGATGATAGCCGACTTGCGGACGGGCTGATTGGCGGCGGCAACTTCGATGTTCGCAGCGTCGATGACCTCTGTGTGGTCGAGCGCGGCAAGCACGCAGCAGTTACCTTCATCTATCTCTTGAGGATCAGCAAGCCCCAGGCTGTCCGCGAGCTCGGTATCGTTTGGATCGGTAGCGGGCTCATTCGGTGCTTCGAAAGAAGCTGGGACGCTGTTTGTCGGCGGCGGCGTGTCGCCCGCATCTGCTTCTTTGTCCGCGCCCTCTTCTTGTATGGTTGCGTTAATGGGTTCGTCGTTTGAGGGGAGCGTCTTGGCGTCAAACGCGGAGGGGAGAATTCCGATGGCTCCGGATCCGTTCCATTCCATTTCGAGAAGCGCCGGGTCGGCAAGAATGCGTTGTCTGCTTTGCGCGTGGGCATCGATTTCAATAGGGCCTGCCTCTAACCCTCGTGTAAGGCTGAGTGATCCGGCTGGCTTCTCGAAATGAGCGTCTGTGTCTTTGGCGCTGACGGTGTAGAACAGCAGGGACGCTTCTCCCGCCGCGATGGCATCGGTACCGGCTTTGGTCAGCCGCAACGATGCCGTGAATGAGAGGGTGGGCTGCGTGTCGTCTGCATTCGCGGCGGCGCAGCCCAGACATATACCGCCTCCTTTCTCAAAAAACGTACCGTCGAAGGCGACCTTCGCTCCGTTCGCCGAGTCATCGACCGAAGCGATGTCGATGCGCAGCTCTAAATTGCATGGATCGCCATCCGCATCGAGCACAACCGAGCGCCACGTGCAGACGGCGTACCCCGCCTGGGAGCCGTTTGCCTTGTTCGAACGCTTGATATCCACGACTATCGAGCCGTCCGTATTACGACGAAGGCATCCCGAGGTTGAGATCGCGGCCTGTGCGATCGAAAAACGCTTGCACGCAATGGCGCTCGACGGATTTGGTGCGGAACTTAGGGCTGCTGGTAAGGAGTCTGCCATGGCGGGAGTCGCCCAAGCGGTGACAGGCGTTCCGGTTGCGAGCGCGCCGCAGAGTGCGACGACGGGCAAAAGGTTCTTCGATGCCATGGGGTCTCCTTAGCTAATTTAGTGCGGTCTGTCCATGTTTTGTTTCTGGCTGCGTTTGATGTGCAGACCGAGGCCGGCGGTTCCCGCGCCTGCTGCTGTGGCGCCTGCTGCCAAGAGCCATCGTCTGTCGCCTGTCTGCGCCAACGGTTCCTCGCGGTCGCCGCGGTCGAGCTCCGAGAGGTCGACCGTCACTTGCGTGGCGGCCTGAGCCTGTTCTTGCTGGGCAAAGGCCATGGCTGGCCCAAACGCTAGGATGCTGACGGCGGCGGCCAGGGCGACGGCCTTATGCCGCGTGCGCACCGGGCTCGACCGTCCAGGTGATCGTTGCAACCTGATCGCCTTCGCCGGTTACGCGGAAGATGTCGCGTGTGACGCGGGCGACGTTTCCGCTTGTCTTGAGCTTAATTTTGTCCGTGCCACCGGCAATGCCCTGGTAGCCCATGTCGAAGGCTGCATTCTTGGAAAGATCGAGGCCCGTCCCCTGCATTGCGGCGCTGGCGTTCTGGAACGCGCCGTCGGGGCCGACCTTAAAGTCGATGGAGTTCTGCGCGGTTCCGGCCTTGGCGTCGGCGGCAATGGTCCAGGTGTTCATGGCGTCGATCTTCATGTTGGTGACATGGATGCCGTAGGCCGAATGATTGTCGATGGTGGTCGCGTCTTCTGAGGGGCCTTGAAGCGTGCCGTCGGCCTTGGCGACGAAGGGAATAACCGTCGGAACTTTGAACTCAACGTTGTCGATCTCGGTCCTGACCATTACCTTCGTGGTTCCAACGCGCCCGGCTGCCATAGCTGGCGTCGGGGCGGCGCCCATTGCGAGCGCGAGCGCGAGCCCTGTGCCCACGACGAGCGCTCTGACTCCGTTCATGTTCCTGGTGATGTCCATGGTCGTTCCTTTCTATTCGCCGCGGGCCGTCCCCGCGATGATTGGACGAATGCTGGTGAATTGCATGCGGTGCCGTGTCGGCCGGAAGGCTAGTTCTCGGTTTGCTCAACCCGTACCTTGACACGTGTCGGATTGCCGTGGCTGTCGAGGGTCTTTGCATCGAGTGCCTGGATCTCGATGTACGCCTCGCCTTCTTTGATGTCGCCGGCGGGGCACGTCTCGATTGTCTTGCCGGTCTCGACCACACCGGATTCGTACATGGTCTCGTCGTTTTGGATGACGCGGAATCGCTGGGGAAATTTATTGTCTTGGACGTTTTGCACGTTGACGCGCAGCTTGCCGTCCTCCTGCAGCTGAGCGACCGGCGCGACCGAAATCGTCATCATGTTGTCGCGGACGATGGCGTCGAGCTCATCTTGGATTTCCTGGCGCGTTTTGCCCTCGGCCGTCGTAACCGAAGCGCCCGCCTCGGGTACGGGCTGCGACTGCCAAGCGTATAGTCCTACGGCGACAAGGGCGCAGACGATGGCCAGGCAGGCAACGATGAGCTTCTTGCGACGACCCAGGCCTGCAAAGTGGGGTGGCTTCTTCGCGCTCATGCGGCATCCTTGGCGGTATAGATGCGCGCAAAGGTGGACGGGTTCGCTCCAAAGAGCATGTGAAGCATCAGGCGGCGTGAGTAGACAAGCTCGTCGAAGTCGGGAGGGAGCTCGATGTCGTGGATATGCGCGATGCGGTGGGCGAGCGCCGAGAACGACTCGGGGTCGCAGATCACATCGGTGGTAACGTGGTAGACCGTCGTATCGGGGAATGCCTCTTCGTCGAAAGGCAGGAGATGGGGATCGTCGTCGACTTCGATGGCGATGCCGTACTGGGGCCAGTAATATGCCATGGGAACCTCCCTGCTTCTGGGGCCAAAACTTCTGTCGGTTTTGGCTGTCGATGCCGACGGTATCAGCCGCTACTTGACCAATTGCTGACCAAATGCTTGACGGATTGGTGTCTCCGCAGGTAAAAGGCGGCAAAAAATACCCCAACTTTTTTCAAGCGACAATCGCGCGGTCGGCGACGGCGGGGCCATATGTGTCAAAAGCATCGTCTGCCGAGGAAATCAAGCCGCTCGCCGAATTGCACGAACGTAAAAATCGCCAATTTTGGAGACGGTCTCGAACACGTCGACGAAACGATGCGGTAACATCTCCCTGCAAACACTGTAGTTAGCTAAAGGGGGAGTTCGCGTGTCTGCAACCATCAAACCCTTCACCGACGAGTTCGAAGAGTATGGCCGCGATGAATCTCGCGCATCGGGCGAGGCCTCGAGCATCTCGTTTCCGACAACGGAAGACGAGGTCCGTGCCATTTTGGAAAAGCTCCATGCCGAGCGTGTCCCGGTAACGGTTCAGGGCGCCCGAACCGGCCTTGCCGCCGGTGCCGTGCCCCACGGCGGGCATATCCTCAATACTTCCCGTATGAATCGCTACTTGGGCCTTCGCCGCGATGAACAAGGCCGCTTTCTACTGCGCGTGGAGCCGGGTGTTGTGCTCTCGGAGCTGCGCAAGCAGCTGAGCAAGAAGGTGCTGCCGACCGTTGGTTGGGACCAGGCATCGCTTAAGGCCTACGATGAGTTTCAAGAGGCCCCCGAGCAGTTCTTTCCCACCGATCCCACCGAGACGTCTGCCTGTCTGGGCGGCATGGCGGCATGTAACGCCTCTGGTGCCCGCAGCTACGCCTACGGTCCCATGCGCCCACATATCACGGGACTCCACGTCGCACTGGCTGATGGCGATTTGCTTGAGCTTCAGCGCGGCGAGGCTTTTGCCCAGGGCCGCCACCTGTCGCTCGTGACGGCAGCGGGCCGTACGCTCGAGCTCGATCTTCCCGGCTATACCATGCCCAAGACAAAAAATGCCTCAGGCTATTTCGTTGCGGACGAAATGGACGCCATCGACCTCTTTATCGGTGCTTGCGGCACGCTCGGCGTCATCACTGAGCTCGAGATTGCCCTGCAGGCGGCGCCTGCGGTCGTTTGGGGCGTGAGCTGTTTCTTTGACAGCGAAGACAAGGCCGTGTCCTTCACCGATTCTGTGCGTCCCGTCCTGTCCCACGCGGCTGCCATCGAATATTTCGATGCGGGCGCCCTGGATATCCTGCGTCGTCAGCGTGAGCAGTCGACCGCGTTCGCCTCGCTGCCGCCGCTCGACAAAGAGGTCAAGGTCTGTGTCTACGTGGAGCTCGACTGCGACGACGAAGTTCAGGCGACTGAGGAGCTGTATCACTTGGGGTGGGTACTGGAGCTTGCGGGCGGCAGTGACGATGCGACATGGGTCGCGCGCACCGAGGTCGATCGCGAGTGTCAGCGGTTCTTCCGCCACGCCGTCCCCGAGAGTGTCAACATGTTCATCGACGAGCGTCGCCGCACCGACCCCACCATTACCAAGCTGGGGTCGGACATGTCGGTGCCCAACGCGCGCCTGGCCGATGTCGTGGCCCTCTATCGCCGTACGCTGGCCGAAAGCGGGCTTGAGTCTGCCGCCTGGGGACATATCGGCAACAACCATCTGCATGTGAACATTCTGCCGCGCGATGCACAGGATTATCGCCGCGGCGGAGAACTCTTTGCCCAGTGGGCTTCCGAGGTCACGGCCATGGGCGGTGCCGTTTCTGCCGAGCACGGCGTCGGCAAGATCAAGGCGGGCTTCTTGGAGACGATGTACGGTCACGAGGCCATGGTCGAGTCGGCGCGGCTCAAGCTCCAGCTCGATCCTGCCGGGCAGCTGGGTCGCGGTAACCTGTTTTCGGAGAAGCTCTTGGATGAGCTCGTCCAGAAAGGGGGCGCGTGAAGATGAGCGATTTCCATATGGTGGTGTGCGTCAAGGCCGTGCCGGGCAGCACCGAGGTCAAGATGGACCCCAAGACCAATACCATCGTTCGCGATGGCAAGCAGGCGGTCATTAATCCCTTTGACGCGAGTGCTTTGGAATGCGCGCTGACGCTGAAGGACGACTTTATCGGCTTTGGCATGGATGTGCGCGTGACGGTGGTGTCGATGGGCATCCCCGCGACCGAGTCACTGCTGCGCGACTGCATCGCCCGCGGTGCCGACGACGCGCTGCTGCTGACCGATCGCGCCTTTGCAGGTGCCGATACCCTGGCAACCACCTACGCCCTCAAGTGCGGCATCGAAGCGCTCGACGAGGACTTCGACCTGCTCATCTGCGGCAAGATGGCGGTGGATGGCGATACGGCCCAGATCGGTCCCGAGCTTGCCGGTGCCTTTGAGATCCCCTGCGTGACCGACGTGAGCTGCGTGCAAAGCGCGGGCTTTACGACGTGTGGCTCGCTGGCGCTCGTTCACGGATGCGATGCCGGCGAGGAGACGGTGTACCTTGAGATGCCGTGCGCGATGACGACCGCCAAGGAGATTGGCCAGTTGCGTATGCCGAGTATTGCCGGTATTCGCGCGGCAGAGGAGGCGGACGTGCGCGTGGTCAGTGCCGCCGACGTGAACGCCGATCCCTCGCGTTGTGGCCTTGCCGGATCACCGACGCAGGTCGTGCGCTCGTTTGTACCCGACCGTGATCAAACGTGCGAGGCCGTTGAGGGAACGGCGTCCGAGCAGGCGGTAAAACTTGCCAAGATTATCGAGGGGATGGCATAGATGAGCGGACTGATTATCGATAGCGAAGCCTGTATCGGCTGCGGTCGCTGCGTTCGCGCCTGCGCCTCGGGCGGCATCGTAGTGGAAGGCGAGCGGCCCAACCGTTGCGCCCGCGTAACCGACGGCTGCATCCTATGCGGCGGATGTGTCGACGTCTGCCCCGTCAACGCTATCTCGATCGAGCGTGACAAGGCCGCTGGTGCGGTGGACCTTGATGCATATCGAGACATTTGGGTCTTCGTGCAGACTGACGAGCACGACGCCGTGGCTCCCGTGGCCTACGAGCTCATGGGCAAGGGGCGCGAGCTTGCCGATGCTCGCGGCTGCCGTCTGGTGGCACTGGTCGGCATGAGCCCCGAGGGCTCGCTCGGGGACCTGGAACATCTGGTTTGCGCGGGCGCCGACGAAGTCCTGGCCTGTCGCGACGAGCGTCTGCGCCAAAACGATGCGGAGGTCTACGCCCACTTGATCTGCGATTTGGTAGCCGAACGCAAACCCGAGGCCATCTTATACGGTGCGACCGCTTTTGGTCGCGAACTGGCACCCGGCGTTGCCGTGCGTTTGCAGACGGGTCTTACGGCCGACTGCACCGTGCTTTCGATGGATGCGGAGACGGGCCTACTGCAGCAGACGCGCCCGGCGTTTGGCGGCAACTTGATGGCCACCATCATTTGCCCCAATCACCGTCCGCAGATGGCAACGGTGCGCTCCGGTATCTTTAAGGCTCCCGACTTCGACTACGGCCGCTCCGGCACGATCACCCAGATATCACTTGCGGATGATGCTAAGGCTCGTGTCGAGATCTCGATTCCCGCCGAGGAGCGGGGACAGCAGGCTTCGATCGCCGATGCCGAGCGCCTGGTCGTGGTGGGTCGCGGCATTGGTTCCAAGAAAAATCTGCCGCTGATGCGAAGGCTCGCCGAGGCTCTGGGAGCCGAGCTTGGCTGCACGCGACCTGTCGTGGAGGCCGGCTGGTTGGAGTATCGCCATCAGATTGGCCAGACGGGCGTATCGGTTTTGCCCAAGCTTCTCGTGAGTATCGGTGTTTCGGGCGCCATCCAGCATCTTGCCGGCATCGGTGGGGCGGAGTGCATTATCGCCATCAACGAGGACCCGGATGCCCCCATTTTTGGTGCTGCCCAGTACAAGGTTGTTGGGGATGCCGTCGAGGTCGTCGAGGAGCTGCTGGCCCAGCTTGAGCGCTAGGCGCGCGCCAGCCAGTCGCGCATCTCGTCCTTAAGGCGGCTCCAAGTTGCCTGCGTGGCGGGGTCGGTAAAGGGCCGCGTGATGCCAAAAGGCGCGTCGAGCAGGCGGTAGATATTGCCCTGCTCGCGCGCCAGCGCGCGGCTCGCTGGATAGACGAGCTCAAACATAAAGCAGATGAGCCCCACCAGGTAGTCCGCCGGCTCGTTGCGCTCGTCGCGCGCGACGCAGCGGTGCTCGTCAAAGGCGGCAAGTGTCGGCGACGAGAAACGGCTGCCGAGAAACGTCTTCTCGTCCACCTTGAGGATGGTGTCGACGGTGCTGTCGGCGATGGTACGCATAATGTCGATCTTGTCGCCATCGCGCACGATATCGCAGAAGCTCCGCGTGCGCTCGTCGAGCTGCGCGGGTAGACGGAAATCGCTGTGATAGGCAATGCTCGCTCGGATGAGCTCATCTTCTGCCGGGTCATCGATAAAGTCGCGGATGCTCGTTACGGCGGGTGCATCGGCGGGATTCTCGCCAAAGAGGATCTCGATGCCCAGCACCGCATGGCTCATGCTCTCGGCGTCCTTAAAGGTGTCCCAGCGTCGCAGCTGCTCAAAGCGGCCCATATCGTGCAGCAGGCCGCAAAGCCATGCCAGGTCAATATCTTCTGACGACCAGCCCTGCTCGCGCGCTACGGCATCGCATGCCTCGGCCACGTGGTACGTATGCTCGATTTTGAGCGCGATGCGTGGGTTGGTGGCGTCGTAGGCATCGGTGTAGCTTTTGAAGGCCGCGCGCGCCCGGTCTCGATCGATAGCTGTCATAATGACTTCCTAAAAAGTTGTGTCTTTCGATCCGGTGGCAATTGTAGGTGAACTCGGTTGCTGTCGGATGATGATTCTGCCGTATCGCTACATGCGGCTCGGAGACCTTGTCAGGATGAGAAGCGTATGGTGCTCAAAATCGTTAGAACCGTCTGGCCGGTGATGCTTACCTATGTTGCAATAGGCGCGCCGTGCGGAATGATCATGGGGCAGACGGGAATGGAGCCCTGGATGGTCTTTGCTCTGAGCAGCACGTTTGTGACGGGCAGCGGGCAGTTTATGATCTGCAACCTGTGGCTGGCGGGTGTACCGGCACCTTCGATTATCGCGAGCGTTGCTGCCATCTCCTCGCGTTTTGCGCTTTACTCGGCATCGATCGCGCCGCATCTGAAGAATGCCTCGAAGCGTCAGACGCTGGCTGTTGCCGCGACACTTACCGAGGAGGCATATGGCATCTCGCTTGCCAAGTTGGTTGAAGGGGAGGATTGGGGCCCGCGCGAGTCCTTTGTGCTCAACGTGATCCTCATCGCAACATGGGGCGTTTCGTGTACGATGGGCGCCATCGTCGGCGCCGTTGTCGATGTTCCCACCGCCATTGCAGCCTTTGTCTGCACCTCGCTCTTTATCTGCCTGCTCTTTTCGCAGCGGCTGTCGCGCGGCAACGTTGTCGCGGCGGTTTCGGGCGCGGTGTCCGTCGCCGTATGCAAGTTCTTGGGCCTCACGAATATTGCCGTGCCGGCAAGCGTCGTGGCCGGCATTGCCATTGCGTTGGCGTGCGATGCTGTATTTGACGGAAGAGGTGCCCGCGATGCCCGTTAACGAGTTCTTGGTTCTGTGGCTGTCGTCGTGGGCCGCTATCGCGTTCTTTCGCATCGCGCCGGCGTTCGCCTTACGCGGGCGGACCCTGTCGCCCCGCATTACCGAGGCCCTGGGCTATATCCCGCCCGCTGCCTTTGCCGCGCTGGTCGCCAACGACTTGGTGAGCCCCGGCGCGTTCGACGCGGGACTCTGGCCTGCCTTGGTTCCCTGGATTGCGGCCGTCGGCGTCGTGGTCGTGGCGGTCAAGACAAAATCGATGCTGTGGTGCTGCGTCTCGGGCATCGTACTCTATATTGTCTTGAGCCTTATATAGGGG
>CABSNR010000024.1:0-34119 GCA_902479145.1 uncultured Collinsella sp. | reverse complement strand
GGAGGGGTTCCTTTCAATCGCTTCAACCGCCCGCGCCGTGCGGTGGGCGGGCGGGATGCGAATGCAACGGGCATGCGCCGTCGGTCGGGGAAGGCGCATGCCCGTTGCACGGGGACGCGACCGGCGCCCCCGTGCGCGGCGAGTTTACAGCTTGGCGATGGCGTCGTCCACGTGCGAGACGTAGATGTCGTCGACCGCGACGTTCTGTCCCAGACCCTGGAGCAGGCACGTCACTTCGAAGCCGGCGGCCACGAACTTCGCAGCCCAGCTGTCGGGGTCGGTCTCGTCTGCCATGTCGTTGTTCGCGTGGTCGCCCGCGACCACCATGAACGGCGCGAGCACGGCCT
Organism: uncultured Collinsella sp.; assembly: GCA_902479145.1. Taxonomy (GTDB): domain Bacteria; phylum Actinomycetota; class Coriobacteriia; order Coriobacteriales; family Coriobacteriaceae; genus Collinsella. The sequence goes on along the minus strand of CABSNR010000024.1, from coordinate 33,772 downwards.
TCTTGTAGCCTGCGGCGCTCGCGGCGGCGATAACATCCTCGCAGGTCGGTTCAGCCTCGACGGTGCCGACGAAGAACTGCGTCAAGCCCTCGTTCTTGAACACTTCCTGCATCTTGGTATAGTCGGCGTTGGAATCGGCTTCGGTGCCGTGGCCCATGAGGCACAGCGCCGTCTTGCCGTCGTCGAAGGACGCCATGTTCTCCTTAATGGCTGCGGCCACCTTCTTGTAGTCGTCGTCGGAGGTGAGCAGCGGGTCGCCGAGCGAGATTTTGTCGAACTTGTCGGCGTACTTGTCGAGCTCGTCTTTCACATCGGTGTATTCCAGGCCACCCATGAGATGCGTCGGCTGCACGACGATTTCCTTCACGCCGTCTTCCACGCAGCGGTCGAGCGCTTCGGTCATGTTGTCGATCGTGATGCCGTCGCGCTTCTTCAGCTTGTCGATGATGATCTGCGCGGTGAAGGCGCGGCGGATGTCGTAGTCCTGCCAGTACTTCTCGCGGATAGCGTCTTCGATGGCGCCGATGGTGATGTGGCGCGAGTCGTTGTAGCTCGTGCCGAAGCTCGTGACGAGGATGACCGGCTTCACGGCCTTCTCCTTTTCACTCGATTTCTCGGAACTCGCGGAGGTGCTGGAGCAGCCCGCGAGCGCGACTCCGGCGAGCGCGAAGGCTCCGGTTGCTGCGGCGCCCATGAAGCCGCGGCGTGACATCTGGTCGGACATGGTTTTTCCTTTCCTCGGTTTGCCGGTCCCCCGGCGACAGTTGCTTGTCGGCACAAGCGAAAGAAAAGCGCACCCCTCGGGGTTCACAAGGAGCTAACGCCACGGCGATGCCGTGAGGAAAAGGCGAAGCAGTCTGGCTTGGGGCGCGAGGCGGTTCGCCCGCGCGTCCTATACAGTAATGTCCCTTGCCCAGGATTCCCACCTGGTTCCCTCCGCAAGCCAGCGCGGGCTGTGCGGGCGCCGCGCCGGTCATTTCCTTTTATCCGATTGTCATATGCTCGTTGCCGAATCTTTTACTATGATAGTGGGCACTTGTGAACGTGTCAAAGCCAGGGCGGGCGGCATTGCGCCTCCTGCCTGCGTATTTGCGCCGATTGCCGCCGCAGGCGCCGTGTTTTGCCTGCTGCGCGAATGGCGGCGTAAACGGTTGCGATGAGAAACGGGAAGGGAAGGCTCGGATGATTCATATCGTTGGCGCAGGCTCGGGCGCCGCCGACCTTATCACGCTGCGCGGGGCGCGCCTTCTGCGCGCAGCCGACGTGGTCGTTTGGGCGGGAAGCCTTGTGAACCCCGAGCTGCTCGCTGAGTGCAAGGAATCCTGCATCGTCTACGACAGCGCGCACATGACCTTGGAGGAAGTGCTCGACGTGATGTGCGCGGCAGATGCGCGGGGCGAGGAAGTGGTGCGCCTGCACACGGGCGACCCGTGCCTGTACGGCGCCATCCAGGAGCAGATGGACGCGCTCGACGCGCGCGGCGTGGACTACGAGGTGGTGCCCGGCGTGTCGAGCTTTTGCGGTGCCGCGGCGGCGCTTCACCAGGAATACACGCTGCCGGGAATCAGCCAGTCGGTCGTGATCACGCGGCTTTCCGGACGTACCCCCATGCCCGCGGGCGAGGGCATGCGCACCATGGCGGAAAGCGGCTCGACTATGGTCATCTTCCTGAGCTCGGGTATGCTCGCCGAGCTTTCCGCCGAGCTTTTGGCCGCGGGCCGCAGCTCCGACGAGCCGGCGGCGCTCGTGTACAAGGCGACCTGGCCTGAGGAGCGCGTGGTACGCTGCACAGTGGGCACGCTCGCCGATGCGGGCGCGCGAGAGGGCATCGACCGCACGGCGCTCGTGGTGGTGGGCCGCGTGCTCGGAGCTCGCGGCGGGCTTGCGCACGATGGCGCGCAAGCGGAGTCGTACGAGCGCAGCAAGCTTTACGACCCTTCGTTTGCCACGGGGTATCGGAAGGCGAGCAGCTAGCGTGGCCTTCGAGCACTACATATATACCGGGACGACCCGCCTGCGCTGCGGCTACACCACGGGGAGCTGCGCCGCGCTCGCGGCGAAGGCGGCCTGCGAGATGCTCTTGTCACGAAAGCCCGTCGGTCTCGTGTCGATCGTCACCCCCGGCGGGCTGCCCGTCGAGGCGAACGTGGTCGACGCATGCATCGGCGAGGGGTGTGCCCAGTGCGCCGTGCGAAAGGACGCAGGCGACGATGCCGATGTGACCGACGGCGTGCTTGTGTACGCGCGCGTGGAACATGCGGGGTCGGGCACGGGCGCTGCGGGCAGCAAGGGCGTGCCCACGCGCGAATCGGAAGTTTCCGTCGATGGCGGCGTGGGCGTGGGGCGCGTGACGTTGCCCGGGCTCGAGCAGCCGGTGGGGGCTGCCGCCATCAACGCGACGCCGCGCGCGATGATCACTTCGGCGGTGCGCGAGGTGTGCGCCGCGCACGGCTTTTCTGGAAATATTGCTGTGACGATTTCGGTACCCGAGGGCGTTTCCCTTGCCGAAAAGACCTTCAACCCGCACCTGGGGATAGAGGGCGGCATCTCCATCCTGGGCACGACGGGCATCGTCGAGCCGCGCAGCCTCGCTGCCTTGCGCGACAGCATCGAGCTCGAGATCCGGCAGCATGCGGCTATGGGGCGGCGCGGAGTCGTGCTCACGCCCGGCAACTACGGCGGGCAGTTCATCTCGGGGCATTTCCACCTAAACGGTGCGCCGGTGGTCTTCATCTCCAACTTTGTGGGCGATGCGATTGATTGCTGCGTTCGCGAGGGATTCACCAATGTCCTTCTTGTGGGACACATCGGCAAGCTGGTGAAGGTCGCTGGCGGCATCATGGACACCCATTCGCGTACCGCCGACTGCCGCGGGGAGATTCTGGCCGCCCACGCGGCCTTGGCCGGCGCGGGCGCGAAGACCGTGCGCGAGATCATGTCGTCGGTCACGACCACGGCGGCGCTCGAGGTAATCGAGGCCGCCGGCGTGGGGGACGCTGCGCGCGCCTCGCTCGCTGCGGCAATCGAGGACAGGTTGCGCCGCCGCGCGGCGGGCGCATGCGACATCGCCGCGGTCGTGTTCGACGCCGAGCGCCGCGAGCTTTTCCGAACGTCGGGCGCCGATGCAGTTATCGGGGAATTGGGGGCGACGTATGAGTAAAGGCGTGCTGTGCGGGGTGCGCCGCGCAATCGGCTGGCCGGGGACGAAGGTGGTCATGAAGGCGCGCCGCTCGCTTGAGGACACGAAGCGCATCCTTCGCGAGGAGGGCGCCTTCGACGGTGCCGAGCTCGTAGAGGACTGTGGGCTTCCGGGCGAGCGCGTGTACCGCTCGCTCGACGATGTGCCCGATCGGGGCAGCTACTTCTCGACGATGGTGGTGCGCTAGATGAGGGTTTCCTGCATAGCGTTCACTGATAGGGGGTATGCGTTGGCGGAGCGCACCGCACGCGCGCTTTCCGATTGCGCGCAGACAGGTGAAGATGACCCTGGCTGGGACGTTTCCGTTTCGCGCGGGTTCGGCGAGGGGAAGGCCGACCTGCGCACATGGACGGCGCTCGCGTGGGAAGCGTCGGACGCACTTCTGTTCGTGGGCGCGGCGGGCATCGCCGTGCGGGCGATCGCGCCGCATGTCGCCTCGAAGGCAACCGATTCCGCGGTTGTGGTGATTGACGAGGCGGGGCGCTTTGCCGTCCCGCTTTTGTCGGGGCATTTGGGCGGTGCGAACGAGCTTGCGCAAACTGTGGCACGCGCGGCAGGGGCCATCCCCGTCATCACCACGGCGACCGACGTCCGCGGCGTGTGGGCGGTGGATACGTGGGCGCGCTGTGCGGGGCTCGCCGTTTCGAATCCCGAGGCCATCAAGCGAGTGTCGGCGCGGCTGCTTTCGGGCGGGCGCGTGACGCTCTATTCCGACATGCCGATTTCGGGACAGCTGCCTGAGGGGGTTGACATTGCGTCCGACCGCGCTCGGGCCGATATCGTCGTATCGCCGTTCGCTGACGCGAATGCAGGTGCGCCCGTTCGCGCGGCGGAGACAACGGGCGAGGTCGTGCCCGTCGGTGAGACGGGGAAGCCGGCGGGCGTGCGGGCGCAGGCGCCTGCGCCCGAGCCGCTTCGCCTTGTCGTGCCCTGCATCGTTGCGGGCATAGGGTGCCGTCGCGGTGCGTGCGCCGAAGCGATCGGGGAGGCGTTTCTTCTCGCGTGCGGGCAGGCGGGCATCTCGCCTTCGGCCGTGCGCGAGGCGGCGACGATCGACGTGAAGGCGCACGAGGAGGGTCTGCTCGCCTTCTGTCGCGCGCGCAATATCCCGCTTGCGACGTATTCCGCAGAGGAGTTGTCGCAGGTCGAAGGCAGCGTTTCGCCATCTGATTTCGTGTGCGCGACGGTGGGAGTCGACAACGTGTGCGAGCGCGCGGCGCTCGCGGACGGGGGCAAACTTATCTTCCCGAAGCTCGCTCACGGCGGCGTGACCGTCGCGTTTTCCAAGGTAACTATCGAACTTTCGTTTAAGGAGCGGTGATGGGAAAGCTCTTCGTGGTGGGGATTGGCCCGGGCGGCCCCGACGGCATGACGATTGCGGCCCGGCGCGCGCTCGAGGCGGCCGACATCGTTGTGGGGTACACGAAATACGTGGAGCTCGCGCTCGCCGCCGTGCCCGATGCGGCGCATCTCGCGACGCCGATGATGCACGAGGTCGAACGGTGCCGCCTGGCGCTTTCGCGCGCGCAGAGCGGAGAAGCCGTGGCGCTCGTGTGCAGCGGTGACGCGGGCGTGTACGGCATGGCGAGTCCCGTGCTGGAGCTTGCGGAGGACTATCCCGATGTAGACGTGGAAGTTATCGCCGGAGCCACCGCGGCCCAGAGCGGGTCGGCGGTGCTCGGCGCGCCGCTTGCCCACGACTTCGCGGTCGTGTCGCTCTCCGACCTGCTCACGCCGTGGGAGGTCATCGAGCGCAGGCTCGCCGCCGTGGCGAGCGCAGACTTCTGCATCTGTTTGTACAACCCGCGCAGCAGAAAGCGCGCCGACAGGCTCTCGCGCGCGGCGAAGATTATGCTCGAATGGAAGGCCTCCGACACGCTCTGCGGCTGGGTACGCAACATCGGGCGCGAGGGGCAGCAGTCGGGCATGTGCAGGCTCTCCGAGCTGGGGGAGATCGACGCTGATATGTTCACCACCGTGTTCGTCGGCAACGCGGATACGAAGCTCGTAGGCGGCCGTATGGTTACGCCGCGCGGGTATCGGGAGATTCCATGCGAAAGGTAACGATCATCGGGGCGGGGCCCGGAAACCCCGACTTGCTCTCGCGCGCGGCGCTCGACGCGATCGACATCGCCGACGTGGTCATCGGCGCTCATCGCGCGCTTGCCGGCATCGACGTGCCGCCCGACGTGGTGAGATGCGAGCTCGTTAAGACGGCGGACATCGTCGCCGCGCTCACCGATGTGGCGTCGTGGCAGCGCGCCGTGGTCGTGATGACGGGCGATGTGGGGCTGTTCAGCGGCGCGCGCCGCCTGGTGGAGGCGCTCTCCGGCGACGCGCAGGTGGACGTTCGCGTCATTCCCGGCATAAGCTCAGCGTCGTATCTCGCATCGCGCCTCGCGCGTCCATGGCAGGATTGGCGCTTTGCGAGCGCTCACGGCGTGGCGTGCGACATCGTGGCCGAGGCCGAGCGCGCAGGTGAGCTCTTCCTCGTCACGTCGGGCGGGGAAGACCCCTCGCGGCTTTCCGGCGAGCTTGTGCAGGCGGGCTTCGGGGACGCGCGCGTGACGGTGGCCGAGCGCCTGTCGTACCCCGACGAGCGCATCACCTGTGCGACCGCAAGTGAAATCGCAGGTCAGATGTTCGACGACTTGAACGTGATGCTTATCGATTTCGCAGGCGGCGCCGGGTCGCCTGCGGGATCTAGCGCAGCCTCCGAGGCGCCGGCCGGCGCGTCTGCGCCCGCGGCGGCTTCTTCCGCGGTGGACTCTGCGGGCGCATCTCGCGCCGCGAGCTCCCGCTGGCCGTACGCTTCCTCGGGCATTCCCGACGAGCTCTTCATCCGCGGCGACGTTCCCATGACCAAGCAGGAGGTGCGCGCCGTCGCGCTCGCGAAGCTGCGCCTTACCGCGACCGACACCGTGTGGGACGTCGGCGCCGGCACAGGGAGTGTGTCGATCGAGGCGGCGCTCGTCGCACGAGCGGGGTCGGTATGGGCGGTCGAGCGCAACGCGGCCGGCGTGCGGCTCATCCGAGAGAACGCGGATGCATTTGGGTGCGGCAACGTGCATGCAGTCCCCGGTGTCGCCCCCGAAGCGCTCGCGAAACTGCCCGTCCCCGACGCCGTGTTCGTCGGCGGGAGCGCGGGCGAGCTTCCCTCCATCGTGGAGGCGGCGCTCGAGAAGAACTCGCAGGTTCGTCTGTGCGTGTCATGCGTCACCGTTGAGACGCTCACCGAGGCGTGCGCGCTCCTCTCTGGTTCGCGCTTTAAGGGGTTCGAGGCGTGCCAGGTGTCGGCCGCCCGCGCCGAGGCTGTAGGCTCGCACCATCTTATGAAGGCGCAAAACCCCGTGTTCCTCGTCAGCGCGCGTGGTGCAGGTGGGGAAGGCGGTGCCCGGTGAGCACGTCCATCCCGCGCTTCATGGTCGCTGCGCCCTCGAGCGGGAGCGGCAAGACAGTCGTTACGTGCGCGCTCCTGCGCGCGCTCGCGCGCCGCGGCCTCGCATGCGCGGCCTTCAAATGCGGCCCCGACTACATTGATCCGCTCTTTCATCGCCGCGTCGTGGGCGCGCGCTCGGGCAACTTAGACGGCTTCTTCACCGACGCCCCGACGCTGCGCGCCCTGCTCGCACGCGGCGCCGCGGGCGCGGATGTCGCGGTTCTCGAGGGGGTCATGGGCTTCTACGACGGCATGGCGCCCGGCGTGGCCGACGCGAGCAGCTACCAGGTTGCGCGCGACACGGAAACGCCGGTCGTTTTAGTGGTGAACGGGCGCGGGGCGTCTTTATCGCTCGCCGCCGTAATCCGCGGCATCGCCGAGTTCCTGCCTTGTGCTAACGTGCGCGGCGTCGTGCTGAGCAAGACGAGCGCCGCTGCCTGCGCCTACGCGAAGCCTGCGATCGAGAAGCACACGGGCGTCGCGGTTTTGGGTAATATCCCCGCCGACGAGGCGTTCTCGCTCGAAAGCCGGCATCTGGGACTTGTGACCGCCGACGAAGTCAAGCAGCTCTCCGCGCGCATCGACAAGATGGCCGAGCTGGTGGAAAAGAGCGTCGACGTCGACCGCTTGCTCGAAATAGCGGCGACGGCACCCGATATCCGCGAGGATCCTTACCGGTTGGAGCCGATCGCGGGAGCGCGGCCCATCATCGCCGTCGCGCGTGACGAGGCGTTCTTGTTCTACTACGAGGAGAACCTGCGCGCGCTCGAGGACCTGGGTTGCGAGCTGGCCTTTTTCAGCCCCCTGTGTGATAGCGAGTTGCCCCGGGGGACAAGCGCCCTCTATCTGGGGGGCGGCTACCCGGAGCTCCATGCGCGGCAGCTCTCCGAGAACGCGCCGATGCGCGAGGCGATGCGGCGCGCGGTTGAATCCGGCATGCCGACGGTCGCCGAATGCGGTGGGTTTCTGTACCTGCAGCGCGAAATCTCCGATAGCGAGGGGCGGCGCCGGCCTGTTGCGGGCGCCCTTGAGGGCGCAAGCGAGAACGGGGGAAGGCTGTCCCATTTCGGGTACGTGGAGCTCACTTCCCAACGCGACGGGCTCTACGGGCCGTGCGGCACACGCATCCGCGCGCACGAGTTCCACTACTGGCAGTCCACCTGCCCGGGCGGCGACTTCTGGGCGCAGAAGCCCCGGCGCGACAAGGGCTGGCCGTGCATGACGACCACCCCGTCCCTGGTTGCGGGCTTCCCGCATGTGTACTATCCTGCGAACCCCGACGTTGCGCGCGCGTTCGCGTCTGCCGCAGCGTCGTTCGCAGAGAGGAGACGGCATGGCTGAAGCAACCGAAACCGCGCTTGCCAGCATCCGCGAGGAAGTCGAGCGCGCGTTCTCGTCGGCGCCGGGCGCCGTGCTCGAAGCCGCGCTCTCCCGCATCGCGCCCGCAGACGAGTGCGCCCGCGCCGCCGCGTACGCCGCGTGGGACTCCATCGCGCACCCCTTGGGGGGATTGGGCGACTTTGAAGACGCCGTCGCGTGTATCGCCGCAGCTCAGGGGAGCGCCGAGGTGGCCGAGTTTCCCCGTGCGCTCGCGGTATTCTTCTCCGACAACGGGGTCGTTGCCGAAGGCGTGTCGCAAAGCGGGCAAGACGTGACGCGAGCCGTCGCGCGCAACATGTGCGAGGGGGCCACGAGCGCCTGCCGCATGGCGGCGTTCGCGGGTGCCGAGGTCGTGCCCGTCGACGTGGGTATGGCCCGGGGCATAGAAGACGCGCGCATGGTGCGCGCGAACGTGCGGCGGGGGAGCGGCAACATCGCGCACGGCTCCGCCATGTCTCGCGATGGGGCCGTGCGCGCGATCGAGGTCGGAATCGCCGTCGCGTGCGGGCTTGCCCGCGCCGGCGTGCGCCTTCTCGCTGCGGGCGAGATGGGCATCGGCAACACGACCACCTCGGCGGCGGTGGCCGCAGTGCTCATCCGGGCGGACGCGCGGAGCCTCGTCGGGCGCGGCGCGGGGCTCTCGGACGCCTCGCTCGCGCGCAAGCGCGACGTGGTCGAGCGCGCTATCGACGCGAACTCGCCCGATCCCGCCGACCCGATCGACGTGCTCTCGAAGGTGGGCGGCTTCGACATCGGGGCGATGTGCGGCTTCTACCTGGGGGCCGCGGCCTCGAAGGTGCCGGTGCTCCTCGACGGGGTCATATCCTGCACGGCGGCCCTGTGCGCGGTGCGCCTGTGCCCCAACGCCTTGGGCTACCTCGTGGGCACCCACGCATCTAGCGAACCCGCAAGCCAGGAGCTCCTTCGCGAGCTCGGCATAAAGGCACCCCTCGTCGCAGGCATGCACTTGGGCGAGGGCGCGGGCGCCATGGCGTATCTGCCCCTTCTGGATTCGGCGCTGCGCGTGTACCGGGATGGGAAGACGTTCACGGCGACTGGCATGGTTGCTTATGAGCATTTCGAGGCTGGGAAATGACGGTGACGTTCGTTATCGGCGCCGCAGCGAGCGGCAAGAGCGCCTATGCCGAGTCCCTGTGCCTCGGGCACGACGGCCCCCGCGTGTACCTGGCAACGATGGAGCCCTTCGGGGAAGAGGGCGCCCGCCGCATCGCGCGCCATCGGGCGCTGCGCGAGGGCAAGGGGTTTTCCACCCTCGAGCGCACGCGTGACGTGGGCGCCGCAGCGTCCGGGCTTCCGTGCGGCTGCACGCTTCTTTTGGAGGACGTGGGCAACCTGGTTGCGAACGAGCTCTTCGCGGAAGGCGGCTTGTCCCCACGTGACCCCGATGCTGCGGCGCGCGAGGTGCTCGGAGGCATCGAACGGCTCGCTCAGGCCGCTGCGCATACGGTGGTGGTCACCGTCGACGTGTTCGCCGATGGGATGCGCTACGATGAGGGGACCGAGGCATGGAGGCGCGCGCTCGCGCGCGTGAACGCGGGCGTGGCGGCGCTGGCCGACCGCGCAGTCGAAGTGGTATTCGGGATTCCCGTGTGGATGAAAGGCGAAGGACCTACAAGGTGAAGATAGCAGAGGCAATCGGCGCGGCGTTCGGAACGTTCTCGCGCATCCCCGTCCCGAAATCGGCCTGGACCGATTTCGGATCAACCCATGCGCTTGCCGCGTTTCCCCTGGTGGGCCTTGCGGAAGGCTTCCTCATGACGGCGTGGGGGCACGTGGCGAACCTGCTCGGCGTGCCCGCGACCATCGTCGCGGCTGTGCTCATGGCGCTGCCTGTGGCGGTGACGGGAGGCATCCACCTAGACGGGCTCTGCGACACCTCCGATGCGCTTGCAAGTTGGGCCCCGCGCGAGCGAAAGCTCGAGATCATGCACGACCCGCGGGCGGGCGCCTTCGGGGTCATCGGTGTTGTCGTGTACCTTATTCTGCAGTTTTCCCTGTTCACCGCGCTGCCGCTTACGGCGGGGGCGTCCCTCGCGCTTCTGTGCTCGCTCGTGTTCTCCCGTGCGCTTTCGGGGCTCGCCGTAGAATGCTGGCCTGCCGCGCGGGCGGACGGCATGGCCGCGGGACTCTCGCCTGCTAAGAAGCGCGCGGCGATCGTCGTGCCGCTTTGCGCTTTCGCTGCGGCTTCGGCTGCAGGGATGGTCGCGTGCGCTCAGGCCGTCGGCGCCCTTATGGCGGTGGCGGGACTTTTGGCGCTCGCGTGGTACCGTCATGTTGCCCTGTCCCGCTTCGGCGGGGTGACGGGGGATTTGGCCGGATGGTTTCTGCAATGGGCCGAGCTCGCGATGCTTGCCATGCTGGTGGCGGGGGGTATGCTCCTATGATTCTCGTGGTAGGCGGCGCGCATTCGGGGAAGAGGACCTTCGTGCGCGAAAAGCTCGGGTTCGCGGCGGACGATTTCGTCGACGCGGCGCAGCTTGCGGAGGGCGGCGTGCCCGCGGCTTTTGCCGGCCGTGTCGCGTACCGTGCTGAGGAACTCGTACGCGCGCTCGACGCTGACCGGGCGCTCGAGCGACTGATCGGCTTCGACGCAGTGATTCTGCCCTTGGTCGGCTCGGGGGTCGTCCCCATGCGTGCGGAAGACGCCCAATGGCGCGAGCGCGCGGGGCGCCTGGGATGCGCGCTTGCTGCGCGCGCCGACGTCGTCGTGCGCATGACGTGCGGGATTCCCCAGGTCATCAAAGGAAACCTTGCCGATGCGCCTCGAGGGACGCAGGACGCGGGCGCGCCTTTGGAAGTCGTCTTCGTGCGCCATGGTGCCACGGCGGGCACGGAAGACCATCGCTACAGCGGGGCGGGCACCGACGAGCCCCTGTCGAGCGCGGGGGAGCGCGCTTTGCGCGAGCTCGCGTGCGATCGTGACGTGTTCCGTGTTATCACGAGCGGCATGGCCCGCACCGACCAGACGGCACGCATCCTCTTCCCGAATGCGGAGCTTATGGCATGCCCCGGTCTGCGCGAGATGGATTTCGGTGACTTCGAGGGGCGAAGCGCCGCCGAGCTTAAAGAGGATGCGCGCTACCGCGCCTGGGTAGACTCCTGGTGCGAGACGCGGTGCCCGCATGGCGAGGGCAAGAGCGATTTCACCCGCCGCGTCGTCGCGGCGTTTCGGGAGGCGTGCGAATCGGAGCGCGCCCAGGGGAGTGGGCGCGCCGTCTTCGTCGTTCACGCGGGTACCGTGAAAGCGCTGCTTTCCGAGCTTGCTGTCCCGAAAATGGAATACTTCGACGTGCATACCGAGCCGGGCGGCGCATGGGCCGCCACCTGGGATGGGCGCTGCCTTCGCGACGTTCGCCCCGCTTCGGGGGGCGATGCCCGGTGATGACGATTCTTGCCGTCGCCGCCGGGTTCGCGGCCGACCTTGCCTTCGGCGACCCGCGCTGGCTTCCCCATCCCGTCGTCGCCATGGGGCGCGCGATCACGTGGGCCGAAGGCCGCCTGCGGGGCGCATTCCCGCAAACGTCCGCGGGCACGCGCGCCGCAGGGCTTGTGCTCGCCGTGGCGCTTCCGCTTGCGTGTGGGCTTTTGACCTGGGGAATCCTGTATCTTTGCGGCATGGTTCACACCGGCTTGCGCTTTGTGGCCGAGGCATGGGCGAGCTATCAGATTCTCGCGGCATGCGAGCTGCGCCGCCAGAGCCTGGCCGTGGCCCGCGCGTTCTCGAAGGGCGGCCTTGTCGCGGCTCGTGAAGCCGTCGGGCTCATCGTGGGACGCGACACGTCTGTTCTCGACGAGCAGGGCGTTGCGCGCGCCGCCGTGGAAACGGTGGCGGAGAACGCGAGCGACGGCGTCATCGCGCCGCTTTTCTACCTTATGATCGGGGGTGCGCCCTTGGGCATGGCGTACAAGGCGGTGAACACGCTCGACAGCATGATGGGCTACAAAAACGAGCGCTACATCGACTTCGGCTGCGCCTCGGCGCGCCTCGACGATGCGGTGAACTGGATTCCCTCGCGCTTATCGGCCCTGCTCATGATCGCCGTGTGCCCGATCGTCGGGCTCGACGCGTGCGGGGCGGCGCGCATCTGGCGCCGCGACAGGCGTCGCCATGCGAGCCCCAACTCGGCGCAGACCGAGTCAGCGTGTGCGGGCGCGCTCGGGCTGCGCCTGGCAGGACCCGCGGTGTATTTCGGCAAGCTCGTTGAGAAACCGACGATAGGCGACGCATCCCGCGAAATCGAGTGGGGCGACATCGCCCGGGCGACAAGGCTCATGCTCGCCGCGTCCGTATGCGCGCTCGTCGTCTTCGGCGCCGCGCGCGCGGCGGTCGTGCTCGCCGTGGGGGCGATGTCATGAGGGAAGACCACGCTGCGTCCCGGGCTGCCGGGGGAATCCTGCGCGCCCGTACGCATGGGGGCAGTGCGCAATCGCTTGGCATCGCTTGCGAAGGGGGCGCCTCCGACTTCATCGATTTCTCGGTGAACGTGAATCCGGCAGGCCCCTCGCCTCGCGCTGTCGCCGCAGCCTGCAAGGCGCTTTCTCGAATCGACGCCTACCCCGATAGGGAAAGCCTCGCCCTTGTTCGCGCCCTATCGCGCGCCCAGGGCATTCCCGAAGATACTATCGTCTGCGGCGCGGGCGCGTCCGACATCATCTGGCGGCTCGCTGCGGCGGTGCGCCCGAAACGCATCGTCGTGTGCGCGCCGACGTTCTCTGAATATGCGGAGGCGGCATCGTACTACGGCGCATGCGTGCAGGAGTTCCCGCTCTCCGAAGCGGACGACTTCGACGTGCCCGCCTCCTTCGCCCGCGCGATCGAGGGGCCGGGAGACGTGGCGTACCTCTGCAATCCGAACAACCCGACGGGGCGCCTCGTCGACCCCCGCGTGATCGATGCCGCGGCTTGCCGCTGCGAGCAGGTGGGCGCGCTGCTCGTCGTGGACGAGTGCTTCCTCGGATTTGCGCCCGACGCCCGCGATAGGAGCGTGGCCGTACGCGCCGCGTGTTCGCGCCATGTGGCCGTGCTCTCCGCGTTCACCAAGCTCTACGGAATGGCGGGGTTACGGCTGGGATATCTGATCAGCGGAAACGCCCAACTCATCGATGAAATTCGCCGGGCGGGGCAGGCGTGGCCCGTCTCCTCGGTCGCCGAGGCCGCGGGCATCGCCGCCCTGGAAGACGTCGAATACGTCTCGCGCACGCGCGATGTATTGGCGGGCGAGCGAGCGTGGCTTTCCCACGAGCTCTCCTCGCTCGGGCTTTCCGTCGTGCCGTCGGATGCGAACTTCCTTTTAGTCCGCACGCCGACGAAAGACATTCCCGAACGCCTGTATAAACAGGGGGTTTTGGTCCGCACGTGCGACTCGTTTTCGGTACTGTCCCGTTTCTGGTGCCGCGTCGCGGTGCGCACGCGCAAGGAGAACGCCCGGCTTGCGATGGCGTTCAGCCGCGCGCTATGGGCGGAAGGTACATCAGGCGAAGGCGAACCCGACGAACGGGGCGGCGCTTCTTGCAGCGGTGCTATGGCGGGCGCGGATGGCCGAGGCTCGGCGAAGGAGGTCGATACCCGTGGGTAGGGCGAAGCCCATCATGATCCAGGGCACCATGTCGAACGCGGGGAAGAGCCTGCTTGCGGCGGGGCTGTGCCGCGTTCTTTCGCAGGACGGCCTGCGCGTGGCTCCCTTCAAGAGCCAGAACATGGCGCTCAACAGCGGTGTCACGGCCGACGGTCTCGAGATGGGGCGCGCCCAGATCATGCAGGCCCAGGCGTGCGGCATCGCGCCCGACGTGCGCATGAACCCCATCCTGCTCAAGCCCGAAAGCGACCACCGAAGCCAGCTCATCGTGGCCGGCAAGGCGCAGGGAGCCTTCGCTGCGAGGGACTACTTCGCGCGAAAGAAGGCGCTCATGCCGCAGATTTTGGAGGCGTTCGATTCGCTCGCGGAGGAAAACGACGTCATCGTCATCGAGGGCGCCGGCAGTCCCGTCGAAATCAACCTTGCCGAAAACGACATCGTCAACATGGGGCTCGCGCGCGCCGTGTCCTCCCCCGTGCTGCTCGCGGGCGACATCGATCCAGGCGGGGTGTTTGCCCAGCTCTACGGCACGGTCGCGCTCCTTGCGCCCGAGGACCGCGCGCTTTTGCGGGGGCTTGTGATGAACAAGTTCCGCGGCGATGTGGAAATCCTGCGCCCGGGTTTGGTCCCGCTCGAGAAGATGTGCGGGGTTCCCGTCGTGGGGGTCGTGCCGTATCTTACGCTCGACCTGGACGACGAGGACTCGCTCGCGCCGCGCCTATCTGCCCGCGAGGCGCGCGGCGTCATCGACGTCGCCGTCGTGCGCCTTCCGCATCTGTCGAACTTCACCGACTTCGACCCGCTTTCGCGCGTGCCCGGCGTGGGCGTGCGCTACGTTTCCTCGACGACCGATCTGGGCCGACCCGACCTGGTGGTGCTCCCCGGCTCGAAGACCACGCTCGACGACGCACGCTGGCTTGCGGCTAGCGGCATCGGAGCCTGTGTACGCGCGCTTTCGGGCGCGGGCACGCCGGTGCTCGGCATATGTGGAGGCTACCAGCTTTTGGGAGACGAGCTTTCCGACCCGCACGGCAGGGAAGGCGCTGGCACCGCGCGCGGGCTCGGGCTCATCCCTGCAAGTACGGTGTTCAAGGAGGAAAAGCGCCTCGCCCAGTCGGAGCTGCGCATCACGGGCGCCCAAGGCGCGTTCTCGGTGTGGAACGGCATGACGGCGCGCGGGTACGAGATTCACGACGGCGTAACGACCGTCTTCTGCGCCCCTGCGGGCACGATTGGCGGCAAACCAGAAGGCGCGGCCTGCGGAAACGTGTTCGGAACCTATCTCCACGGCCTGTTCGACGAACCGGGGGTGGCGCTCGCCCTCGCACGCTCGCTCGCGCGCATGCGCGGCCTGCCCGAGAGCGTCGTGGGTGCTGAGGGCGCGGTGTCCGCGGCCGATCACCGTGCGCGCGAGTTCGACCGCCTGGCCGACTCCGTGCGCGGGGCGCTCGACATGGAGTATGTCTATCGCATTATCGAGGAGGGCGTATGATCCACGTGTATCATGGCGACGGCAAAGGCAAGACCACGGCGGCGATGGGCCTCGCCCTTCGCATGCTCGCCGCAGGCCGCCGCGTCGTCGTCGTGCAGTTCCTGAAAGACGGCGAAAGCGGGGAGGCGCGCCTGCTCGCCGAGCATTTCGGCGTGCCCGTGTTCGCGGGGAAGGTGTCTGACAAGTTTACCTGGTCGATGACGTCGGAAGAACTTGCCGCGACGCGCGAGCTGCACGATGGGAACCTCGCTTCCGCGCTCGCCGAGCTCGAGGGCGCGCAGGAGGGGCTGCTCGTGCTCGACGAGGCGCTCGACGCGCTTTCGAAGGGGCTTGTCGACGAGGCGCTCGTGGACCGCGCGCTCGATATGTCCGCGCGCGGCGTCGAAGTAGCGCTCACCGGGCGCGCGCCTTCCCGCAAGATCGTGGAGAAGGCCGACTACATAACCGAGATGCGGTGCGAGAAACACCCCTACGAGCAGGGGATATGTGCAAGGGAAGGAGTGGAGTACTAGATGGATTCCAAGGAGATGGCGCCCGGCGACATCGAGCGGCGCAGCTTCGAGATCATCACCGAAGAGCTCGGCGGCCGCACGTTCCCGCCGCTCGAAGAGCCCGTCGTGAAGCGCGTCATCCACACCACTGCCGACTTCTCGTACGCCGATTCCCTCGTGTTCACCCATGATGCCGCGCACCGTGCGCTCGACGCACTGCGCGCAGGGGCCACGGTGCTCACCGACACGAACATGGCGCTCGCAGGCATAAGCAAGCCCGCGCTCGCGAAGCTCGGCTGCAAGGCCGTGTGCTACATGGCCGACCCTGATGTCGCCGCGGCTGCGCGCGCCGCGGGCACGACTCGCGCCGTTGCGAGCATGGACAAAGCTTGCGGTATCGAGGGTCCGCTCGTCGTGGCCGTCGGCAACGCTCCCACAGCACTTCTGCGCCTCGCCGAGCTCATGGACGCGGGGAAGATCGCGCCCGCGCTCGTCGTTGGGGTGCCGGTCGGGTTTGTGAACGTGGTCGAGGCGAAAGAGGAGCTACTCGCGCGACGCGTGCCGGCCATCGTCGCGAGGGGTCGCAAGGGCGGCTCGACCGTGGCGGCCGCCATTATGAACGCGCTGCTCTACCAGATCACGCGCCCAGGCGGCCCGAAGTGACGGCCCCCGCATCCGCGCCGGCGCTGCGCATCTTCGCCGGCACCACCGAGGGCCGCCTTCTGTGCGAATGGGCGAGCGGGGCGGGCATCCCCGCCCGTGCCTACGCGGCAACCGAGTACGGAGGCGAGCTTTTGGGCGAGCTTCCGGGCATCGAGGTGCATGCGGGCAGGCTCGACGAGGCCGACATGGAGCGCGAGCTTTCCGGCGTGCGCATCGTCGTCGACGCCACGCACCCCTTCGCTACGCTCGCAAGCGGCAACATCCGGGCCGCTTCGCTCGCCGTGGGTGCACGATGTCTGCGCCTTGCGCGCCCGGTCGAGACGCTGCCCAAAGGCGTCGTGCCGGTCGCGTCAATCGCCTGCGCGGCGCGCTTTCTCTCCGAGAACCCGGGTCGCGCGCTTCTCACGACGGGGAGCAAGGAGGTTGCTCCCTACACGCGCGTCGCCGATTACGCGGAGCGCTTCTTCGTGCGTGTGCTCCCGCTGCCCGGTGCTATAACGAAGTGCATCGACGCGGGGTTTTCGCCATCGCACATCATCGGCATGCAGGGGCCCTTCACCCACGAGCTCAACGAGGCGATGCTTCGGCAGGTGGGCGCCCAGTGGCTTGTGACCAAGGACTCGGGAACCGTAGGCGGCACGGCCGAGAAGCTCGCCGCCGCGCGCGACGCGGGAGCGCGCTGCATCGTGGTCACCCGTCCCGCCGAGGGAGGCGGGGCCCTTTCGCTTAGGGAAGTGGAAGACGCGCTCTTACGGGAGTTCGCGCGCTAGGCGCTCGCCGCGCCTGCGTGCCCTCCCGCCCGCGAGGAGGAGCGCCCCGAGTAAGCTCGACCCGTACAAGCCCGTCATCCGCCAAAAGCTCGAGGACGACGCGCGGAACTGGCGCAAGCAGCCCTTCAATAAGTTGCGGTGAAATAGTGTTTGTTTTTGCTGCTAGATAGCGCATTCAGTCCCTATTTCACCGCAACTTGTTGGTGGTGGCTTACTGGTAGCGTAGGCATTCCACCGGGTCGAGCTTTGCCGCGCGTCGAGCGGGGTAGAAGCCAAAGATTACGCCGATGCCGACGGAGACGGCGAAGGCCAGCAGCACCGTGGCGATTGAAAAGCTCGGTGTGATTTGCCCGCTGGCACCGAGCTCGCCAAGAATCCCGGATTCGGAGGCAAACATCGCGAGGTCCCAGGCCAGCAGATAGCCAATCAGGACACCCAGCAGACCGCCGGTGATGCACAATGCCGAAGACTCGGCCAAAAACTGCGCGGTGATATTGCGACGACTGGCGCCCAGAGCACGGCGAATACCGATCTCGCGGATGCGCTCAGTCACGTTGGTGAGCATCATATTCATAATGCCGATACCGCCGACAAGCAGCGAGATGCTGGCGACAGCGCCCATGATGAGCGAGAATGCGCCCATATAGGAGTTGAGTGCATCGATGGCGCTTTTCATGGATGTCGCCGATACACTGTCGTACTCATCCTCCTCCTCGATGCCCTTCATCGCGCGCACCTTGGAATCGATGGTCTTACAAAGCTCATCCATGTCCGTGCCCTCGGCGGCAAGTGCCGTCACGCTGGGGAATGAAGGATTCTCGTCGCCAAACAGCCCGGAGATGGTTTCGCGTGGCATATACAGCGTGAGCGAGCCCATGGAGTCGTTGCCGCCATCAATCACACCTACAATCTGCACCTCGCCGTTGGACACCTTGATGGTTTTCCCCAGCGCATCCTGTTCGTTGCCGTAAAGCTGATCGGCGCCGTTGCGGCTGATGAGCGCCACGCGCGAGCCTGATTGGGACTCGGCCTGGGAATAGGTGCGCCCCGCAACGAGCTTGCTGGCCCCCACGGCGTCTAGCATGTCGCTATCGACACCTTGTGCCATGACGGTATAGATTTTATCGCCGGTCTTGTACTCGGTATACGCGCTGTCGACAATGCCGATCTGCTCTATCTGCGGCACCAGTTTTTGAAGCTTCTCGATGTCCGACTCGGTGAGTTCTTGCGACGAATAGATTTGCACCATGCGTGCCGCATTGAGGCCCAGACTGTTGACCAGGCTGTTTTGGATGCCGCCGATGAGCGAAGTCATGGCGATTACCGAGGCGATGCCGATGACAATGCCCAGGATGGTGAGCAGGCTGCGCCCCTTGTTGGCCTCGAGCGAGTGAAGGGCTTCCTGGATGAGATCGCGGGCGCTCATGCCATCACTCCTTTCGGCGGGTTGGCGGAGGCGGAAATCATGGGCAGGCTATCTACGGCGCCACGCAGGGTCCGCGGTGCATGTGGAATATACGCGCCGTCGTGAATGCGACCGTCGCGTATGGTCACGGCACGGTCGGCCTCGGCGGCGATGCCGGGGTCGTGTGTGATAAGCACGATGGTTTTGCCGCGCTTCTGGAGCTTATGGAAGGTCTCCATCACAAGCGCTCCGGTAGCGGAGTCCAGGTTTCCCGTCGGCTCGTCGGCCAGAATGATGGGCGGGTCATTGACGAGGGCGCGCGCGATTGCGACGCGCTGCATCTGGCCGCCCGAGAGCTCGGATATGCGGTGGTCCCAGTGGTCGACGGGCAGCGTGACAGCCTGCAGCGCGTGCACGGCGCGCATTTCGCGCTGGCTACGGGGCACATTGGTGTAGGCCAGCGGCAGCATCACGTTTTCGATAACCGACAGGCGCGGCAGCAGGTTGAAGCTCTGAAAGACAAAGCCGATGCTCAAGGCGCGAACTTCGGTGAGCTCGTCATCGTCAAGCTCGGCCACGTTGAGCCCTTGCAGGTAGTAGTCGCCCGCCGTCGGCTTATCCAGACAGCCTAGGATGTTCATGAGCGTTGATTTGCCCGAGCCCGAGGGGCCGGTAATGGCGACGAACTCGCCGGGATTTACCGCCAGGCTCACGTTGTGCAAGATGTGGGCGCAACCTGCCTCGCTCTCAAAGATGCGGTGCACGTTGCGGATGTCGATAACGGGACGCATTACATGCCCTCATCGTCAGACATACTGCCCGAATCCGCGCTGTAGCCGCCGTCAGCCGTTGCATCCGCTCCGGTGTCCATGACGAGGGTGTCGCCATCGCGCAGCTTGGTAACCGGCACGTTGGGGTTGATCTCGTTGCCCTGGTCGTCGCGCTTGACCTGTGTCTTACCGACTACGGCTTCGTTGTCGTTTTGCGTCACGACGGTCACCTTCACGCGACGGGTTTGCTTGCCCTCGTCATCAGTCGCCACGTTGACATAATAGTGTTCGCCGTCTTCGGTCATGAGCGCCATCGTCGGCACCATCACCACGTCGTCGAGCTGCTCGGTCACCACTGATACCTCGGCTGTCATGCCCGGCTTCAGGCGCGCGTCGGGCGCCTCTATGAGAATGTCGACGTTAAAGGTTACGCTGCCGCCGCCACCGTTGGCGGCGTCGGAGTTTGCCACCGACGCGATAGCCGTGACGGTGCCCTGGCTCACGATATCGGGAAACGCGGGATACGTGACGTTGGCGCTCTGCCCAACGGCGATCTTGGCGATGTCCTTTTCGCCCACCTGCACGGTCACCTTCATCTTGGATAGGTCGGCGATCTGCATGCACTGCTTGCCGCCGCTCGTATCGCTTTCGCCCATGATCATGCCGCCTGTTACCGTGGCGCCCACCTTGGCGTTGAGCTCCACGATGCTGCCCGAGCTCGGGGCCGTGACCGTGCGACTGGAGGCCTTGGCGTTCGCCTGGTCGAGGTTTGCCTGGGCCGATGCGAGGCTGCGCTGCGCGGCCGATACGGCGTTCGTGTCCGCCGATGCGGCGGAGACGCCAGCCGCTGTGGAAGCTCCATCGACGTCCGTCGTCGGGGTGGCCTGTGCGGCAGCGGCGGCTTTCTGTGCGTTGGTGAGGTCTTCCTGGGCGGCTGCAACTGCACGCTGCGCCTCGGCAACGTTGCGGTCGAGCTCGTCGTTTTTAATGGTCATAAGCACGTCGCCCTCGTTGACGGATTGGCCTGCCTGCACGTTAATCGAATCGACCGTGCCGTCGACAGAAGGGGAGACCACTGAGGACGAAATGGGTTTGAGCTGGCCTTTCGCCTCGACCGTTGTGGTAAATGTGCCCTCGGTCACCATGTCGGTCACAGGCCCGCTAGCGCCCTGTGGCTGCGTATTTATAACAAGGGTTGCGACAATGGCAATGAGCGCGATGGCGCCCACGACGCCGGCGGCAATACCGCGTCGAATCAGCTTTTTGCGTCGACGTTCGGCACGTTTTGCCTTGAGCTTGGCATATGCCTCTTCATCGGAAATCTCGGCCGTATCGTTTGTGCGTCCGCCCTGTTTGTCGGCAGGTATGTCTGTAATCAGAGGAATCGTTTCGGTGGCACCTTCGGGCGTGTTCTCGGTATCATCCGGGCCCGGGGTGATGGTGGGGACATTCGGCATAGCGTCTCCTTTATAGAAAGAACCTCGATAATTATATGCGCCCACCGGTTGGGGCGGGCGCATAGGACGGTTTCTTTCGGAACTGTTAGATTGGTCGCAGCGGTTCCACGTTGTAGGAATGCGCGCGTTGCACTACGAGTGGACAACCACGCATAGGCCGACTTTGATGCAGTCGTGAAGTGCCTTGGCGTCGGCCAGGCGCAGGTTGATGCAGCCGTGGCTGCCGCACCACTTGTACGACTCGGCGTTGTCGAAGCTCTTGTCGTTTTGCCATGTAGCGTCGTGGAAGCCGATCATATTGCCCTCGAACGGCATCCAGTAGCTCACCGGGCTCTCGTATTTGGGCTTACCGGTCTCGGGATCCTTGGCTCCGATCAGGGTGCTGCCGCCGTCGTTGCTGTTGATCTGCCACACACCCTCGGGGGTGGCGTCTTCGCCCGGTTTGCCGGAAATAAAGTTGGCCTCCCACACGATATTGCCGCTCTCGTCGTAGTAGCGCGCGTGCTGCTCGGACAGGTCGACGTCGATATACGCCTTCCAGTCGGGCTCTCCCTTTGCAGTAAAGGTGTCGGCCTTCTGGGAGTACTTAATCTCGATTTCGCCGGTCTGCTTGTTGTTAATGGCGTCCTCGACCTGCTTGGCGAGCGAGCTGCTGTCGATGGACCAACCAAAGTTACCGCCTTCGACGGCGCACTGCTTGCCATCGGCGCGCGTCCACCAGCGAGTGGAGCCCACGGTATTAAAGCCGTTAGCGAGCTCGGCTGCCCAGCTGCTGATCTGCGTCGTATCGAGCGTGGGGTTGGCCGGATCGGCAAAGCTGATCCACTGCAATACGGAGCTGCCATCAACTTTGCCGGCATCCTCGCCGTTGAGCTTGAGGGTCACGTTGACGCCCAGGAAGTTGTTGGCGGCATCGCATGCGGCCTGAATCTGATCATCGGTCAGCGTTCCATTGAGCGGCTCATAGGCATCGTTGCCGAGCTTGGAAAGATCTACGGTCTCGGCCAGCGAGGCAAGCTCGAGCTCGGCATATTTAATGACATGCTCGCGGTTGAGTTTTTCGTTGGAGCGCGCCTTCTCGACGGTAAACTTGCCGGCCTGTTCGTCATAGGAGCTATTGGCCTCGAACGTGCCCGAACGCCCCTCGTTAAACTCGTCGATGGCGGTGCCCAGATCCTTCTCAAACTTCTTTTGGTCAAAGGTGTCGGAGAGCATGGACAGGTCGACGTCTTGATCAAGATCGACTTCGTTGGAGGTAGCAGTTGTTTTGGTCTTGCCGCTTAAGGATTCCACAAGGCGGACCGGCCATGCAAAGGCTTCGTTGTGGCTGATGATCTCTTTTGCGGCAGCTTCGCCGTCGACGATGGGCTCATCGGACTCGGGCTGATAGGTCCAGCTAAAGTCATCGCCTGTCACGGTGAGCTTATAGTGCTTCCATGCCGAATTGACCTTGGTAGTGGCAGACGAAGCGTTGGAGAACGAGACATCGACGCCGGCAATGGTGGTGTTGGGGTAGGCTACCTGAGAAAATGCTACGACGCCTACGATATAGACAATGACGATTAGACCCAGGACGACAAAGAGCGTCGTCTTTTTGCCCGACTTATTGTTCTCGGCGGGTTTGCGCGCGGGGCCGCGATCGCCTCGAGCGTGCGTGGGGGGCTGCTTGGGCGCATTGCCGTTTGTCTGGCGCTGCTGACGTTGTTGACGCTGCTGTCGCTGTTGGTTCGGGCGTTGGGAAACGTTTGTTGCACTACGCTGCTGACCGTGGCTCGGCGCGATAGGACGCGGCGACTGAACGCCGCCGGCGTGCCTGCTCGGCTGCTGCGGATCGGGAATCAGTTGAGTTCGATCGTTTTGCGACATCGTATGCATATCCTTCGATTTTCGCCTTGCGGTTCATCGTGTTTTTACTGGGCTTGCATTATAGCGATTGCCCTGCTGTTTGTGGTACGGAAACGGTGGCATTCAAAAGAGGTGGGACATTTGTCCCACCTTTGAGTCGTTCTTTGTCGCTATCCGCACACACCGCATTTTGCACAGGCCGAAAGTGCGGCCGGAGCCTGCGCGATGCCGCCTTTTGCCGTCTCGCGCAGCGTGGCCGGCAACGCGTGACCCACCGAGAGCATGACATGTGCCATCTGGTCAAACGGCACCAAGCTCTTAATGCCTGCGAGGGCGAGTTGTGCCGAGCTAAAGGCCGCTGCCACGCCGATGGCGTTGCGGTTTTGGCAGGGCACCTCCACGAGGCCACCGACGGGGTCGCAAACGAGGCCCAACAGGTTGCTCAGCGCGATGGAGCTGGCGTCGAGCGCCTGCTCGGGCGTGCCGCCGAGCATCTGCACCAGCGCGGCGGCCGCCATGGCGGCGGCGCTTCCCACCTCGGCCTGACAGCCGCCCTCGGCGCCGGCGACGCAGGCGCTTGTGGTGAGGTTGAGGCCGATGGCGGCTGCGCAGTAGAGCGCGTCCATGACCTGCTCGTCGTCGAGCTGCAGGCGATCGGCGAGCGCAAGCACGCAGCCGGGTACAACACCCGCTGAGCCTGCCGTGGGGGCGGCGACGATGACGCCCATCGTGGCGGAGCGCTCGAGCACGGCCATCGCGCGGGCCACGGCGTCGGTTTGAACGGTGCCCATCAGGCTTGCACTCAAATCGTTGCGGCCGGTGGCTTCGACGAGCTTGGCCTCGCCGCCGATTAGCCCACCGAGCGAGCGCTGCGGATTGGCGAGGGGGGCCGTGGTCTCCTCGCGCATGACGTCGAGCACGCGGCGCATGGCGGCGACGGCGTGGGCCTCGCCGGTCAGACGCGCCTCACGAACGGCCATGACGGCGCCGATGCTGAGCCCCATTTCCTCGCACGCATCGAGCAGCTGCTCGCCGTCGTCGAAGATTTCCTTGGCCGAGACGCCGGGAGAGAGCGACGAGGCAGAACCGGGGAGCTCGATAAAGGTCGCGTAATCGACATTGTCGAGCTTGCGCAGCATGGGGACGACGGTGTCGTCGGGCGCGCCGTCGGTCTCAAAGACGGAGTAGGCCTGGCCGCCCACTTCGGTGCGGTAGGTGCGGCAGAAGGCGATGTTTACGTGGGCGTAGGCGAGCAGGTTGGTGAGCGCGGCGAGCACGCCGGGGACGTCCTTGTGCGCCACGAAGAGCGTGGAATACATGCCCGAGATGTCGACGCCGACGCCGTTAATGCGGCTGATGCGCATCTTGCCGCCGCCCAGGCTCTCGCCGCGGACCTGTGCCGTGGCGCCCGTGTCGTCGACCATGTCAATGTCGACGGTGTTGGGGTGGATGGACGCGTCGTCGCCCTTGATGTCAAAGTGATATTCGAGGCCCTGCTCGCGTGCGAGGTCGAAGGCCTGCTTGATGTTCTCGTCATCGGTGTCGAGGCCCAGGATGCCTGCGACGAGCGCGCGGTCGGTGCCGTGGCCGCGGTAGGTGTGGGCGAAGGAGTTCCACAGGCCAAAGGTGACTTTGGTGATGCGGCCTTCCAGCAGGCTGGCGGCAACTTGGGCGCAGCGCAGGGCGCCGGCGGTGTGCGATGAGCTGGGGCCGACCATGACGGGGCCCAAGATCTCGAATGCCGAGGTCGTAGCTAGTGTTTGCGGCTTGCCTGCCATGGCTGCTCCTTTACGTGGCTCGTCGTCCCGAGGAGCGGGGCATAAGGTCGCCTGCTCGGGCAGTCCTGCTCGCACGGAGAGCACATTAAGTGCTCTCCGGCTCGTGCGGAACTCGCGATCGACCTTATGCCCCGCCCCTCGGGACTAAGGATACATGGTTGGAGCTGCTAGATGGCAAAATTCATTAGCTAGGGACGCAGTGTAGACTCATATCGAAGCATCTTCACCACCGGATTAATAAAAAAGAAGTACCGCTTGGGGGCGGTACTTCTTTTGAAAGCGCGTGCTTGTTTTGACCTTGGTGGTTCTCAATTACAGGCCGCAGGCTGCTTTGAGTTCTTCGACTCGGTCGGTTTTCTCCCAGGTGAAGTCGGCGTCTTCTCGGCCGAAGTGACCGTAGGCTGCCGTCTTTTCATAGATGGGGCGGCGCAGGTCTAGGTCGCGGATGATGGCACCCGGGCGCAGGTCGAAGGTCTTCTCCACGGCTTCAACGATTTTGTCCTCGGCAACATGTGCGGTACCGAAAGTGTCGACCATGATTGAGAGGGGCTTGGAAACGCCGATGGCGTAGGCAAGCTCGACTTCGCAGCGGTCGGCCAGACCGGCGGCGACCACGTTCTTGGCGACCCAGCGCGCGGCATACGCGGCGGAGCGGTCGACCTTGGTGCAGTCCTTTCCGCTAAAGGCACCGCCGCCGTGACGACCGTAGCCGCCGTAGGTGTCGACGATGATCTTGCGGCCGGTGAGGCCCGTGTCGCCCATGGGGCCGCCCACGACAAAGCGACCGGTGGGGTTCACGTAGATGTCCGCGTTATCCCACGGCATGTTCTCGGCAGCCATGACCGGGGTGATGACGTGCTCGATGAGGTCGGCCTTGATCTTGCCCATGTCCTCGATTTCGGCAGCGTGCTGCGTGGAGATGACGATGGTCGTGACCTCGACGGGCTTGCCTTCCTCGTAGCGCACGGTGACCTGGGTCTTGCCGTCGGGACGCAGATAGGGCAGGGTACCGTCGTGGCGCACGGCGGCCAGGCGCTCGGCCAGGCGGCTTGCCAGGTAGTGCGGCATGGGCATGAGGGTCTTGGTCTCGTTGGAGGCATATCCGAACATCATGCCCTGGTCGCCGGCACCGATCAGGTCGATCGGGTCGGTGGTAGCGCCGGTCTGGGTCTCGAAGGACTCGTCAACGCCTTGGGCGATATCGGGCGACTGCTCGTGGATGAGGCTCATGACGCCGCAGGTGTCGCAGTCAAAACCGAACTTGGCACGGTTGTAGCCAATGCGGCGGATAACGCCACGGGCGATTTCCTGAACGTCTACGTAGGCCTGGGTGCGAATCTCGCCGGCGACGATGACGGCGCCGGTGGTTACGAGGGTCTCGCAGGCGCAGCGGACGTTCTCCACGTTGGCAGGCACGCCGTTGGGGGCGATGTAGCCCTGCTCCTGGAGCTCTATTTCTTTGGCGAGGATTGCGTCGAGGACGGCGTCGCTGATCTGGTCAGCGATCTTATCGGGATGACCTTCGGTCACCGACTCCGACGTAAAAACAAAGGACCCGTGTTGGGGCGGGATGGAACGAAGTTCTTCTGACATGATTGTCCTTTCAAAAACGTGTCCCGGCGACCGTTACCATTCCGCCGGGCTCTCTATGCAAGGGCACATCATAGCGCGTAAATCAAACATTCACACCCTTTCCGCACCTACTCATTGGGGACAGACATAAATGACCAGCCTTAAACTAAGAACGTCTCCAACGACTGGTCATTTAAGTCTGTCCCCAATGAGTAGGTCGGTGCCCTTTGTGCGGAGGTTGCTTTGATGCTTTATACTGGTGCGGTTAGACATCCATCCTGCAATCGAGGAGATTTCCATGGCATCAGACGTTCGCGTCCGCTTTGCACCCTCACCCACGGGCAAGCTGCACATCGGCGGCGCCCGCACCGCTATCTATAACTGGGCTTTCGCCCGTGCTAACGGCGGCACGTTCATCCTGCGCATCGACGACACCGACCCCACCCGCTCCACCGACGAGAACACGCAGATCATCCTGCGCGCCATGCGTTGGCTGGGCCTGGACTGGGACGAGGGTCCCGAGGTGGGCGGCGATTTTGGCCCCTACGCCCAGACCGAGCGCTTGGACCTGTACAAGCAGGCCGCCCAGAAGCTTTGGGACGAGGGCAAGGCCTATCCCTGCTTCTGCACCAAGGAGCAGCTCGACGCCGACCGCAAGGCCGCGCAGGAGCGCAAGGACCCCTTCCAGGGCTATCAGCGCCGTTGCCGCGATCTTGATCCCGAGGAGGCCCGCCGCCGCATCGAGGCCGGGGAGTCCTACGTCCTGCGCATCAAGGTGCCCGAGGACCGCGGCGACGTCGTCATCCACGACGCCGTCCACGGAGAGGTGACCTTCGACGCCAAGGAGCTCGACGACTTTGTCATCTTCCGCTCCGACGGTACGCCCACGTATAACTTCGCGACCGTCGTCGACGACGCCATGATGAAGATCACCCATGTCATCCGCGGCGACGACCACCTGTCCAACACCCCGCGTCAGGTCATGGTCTACGAGGCCCTCGGCGCTCCCGTGCCCACGTTCGCTCACATCTCCATGATCCTGGGCGCCGACGGCAAAAAGCTCTCCAAGCGCCACGGCGCCACCTCCGTGGAGGAGTACCGCGACGCCGGCTACCTGTCCGACGCCTTCGTCAACTACCTGGCGCTGCTCGGCTGGTCGCTCGACGGCGAGACTACAATCATCCCGCGCGATGTTCTGGCCAGTAAGTTTTCGCTCGACCGCATCTCCAAGAACCCGGCGACCTTCGACCCCAAGAAGCTCGACTGGGTCAATGCCGAGTACATCAACGGCATGACCGATGCCCAGTTTGCCGACGAGATCATGGTCCCCGAGCTGCACGAGGCAGGCCTCATCGAGGGTAATGTCGAGTACGGCGAGGACTGGATCGACGCGCTTGCCGCCATTGTCAAGCCGCGCACCAAGATGCCGGCCGATGCCGTGACCGTCGCCGCTCCCATCTTTGCTACGGCCGAGACGCTCGTGTATGACGAGAAGTCCGTCAACAAGGGCCTGGCCAAGGAAGGCATGGGCGCCATTCTTGATGCCGCCAAGGCCGCGCTCGAGGGCGTGGACGAGTGGACGGCTGCCAACATCGACGCCGCGCTTGAGCCGCTGCCCGAGCAGATGGACCTCAAGAAGCGCGTGGTGTTCCAGGCCGTGCGCGTCGCCGTCTGCGGCAACATGGTGAGCCCCCCGCTGGGTGAGACCATGGCGCTCGTCGGCCGCGACGACTGTCTGGCGCGTATCGACCGCGCCCGCACGATGGCGCTGTAACAGTCGCGTAAACGCATGTATCCGAGCCCCGCTCACCACGAGTGGGGCTCTTGTTTCTAAAGACGTATGGGATGGGAGGTACAGAGACCATGGCCGAGCAACTGTCACTGTTTGGTTCGCCGGAACCGGAGGAGACTCCGGCCAAGCCTGAGTTCGCACCTGAACCCGTCGCCGCCTATGCGAGCGTAGTCCTCGACATTCCCACACGTGCGCTGCCCGAGCCGTTTGCTTACGGCATTCCCCGGTCCCTTGCCAACGAGGCGCAGATCGGATCCACGGTCCTGGTCCACTTTGGTAACCGTGCCGCCGCGGGCTATATCGTCGACATTGCGCCTGAGCTGGACGACCTGCAGGGCAACAGCGCTCTCGATCCCGCGCGCATCAAGCCTATCGAGGCTATCCTCAGCAAACCGCTCTTTACCGCAGAGGCCGCCCGTATCGCGCGCTGGATGAGCCGCGAGTACGTCGCGACGCTTTCCGAGTGCCTGCGCCTGTTCTTGCCACCGGGTGGAAGCTCGCGCGTGGTCAAGGGCGACGACGGCGTGTGGACTGTCGAGCGCCCTGCCGTCAAACCCATCCAAAACCGCTGGGTCATGCTTACGCCCGAGGGCTTCGACTATACGCCGCCCAAGACCGCGGTCCGCCAGCGTCAGCTCATCGAGGCGCTCCAGTGCGGGCCGGTCACGACGCGCGACCTCATCCTGCTCTATAACAGCATGTCGGCGACCATCAAGGCGCTCGAAAAACGCGGCGTCGTGGTGGTGGAAGAGCGCCGTGCGTGGCGTGGCTGCAGCGAGCAGACCACGCTGTCCTCGGCAAGCGGTAAGGCGCCGGTCTCCCTTACCAACGGCCAGCAACAGGCACTCGCGCAGATTGAGCGCGCCCGTCTGGACGCCCACGGAGACGTGGTCCTTGTCGACGGCGTCACCGGCTCCGGCAAAACCGAGGTTTACCTTTCGGCGATTGAGCGCGTGCTGGCGGACGGCCGTTCGGCCTGCGTGCTGGTGCCCGAGATCTCGCTGACGGCCCAGACCGTCGGCCGTTTTCGCTCGCGTTTTGGCGAGACGGTCGCCGTGTTCCACTCGCGCCTTTCGGCCGGCGAGCGCCTGGACCAGTGGGACATGGTCGCCAGCGGTGCGGCCCGCGTGGTCGTCGGCGCGCGTTCGGCGCTCTTTTGCCCGCTCAGCGACCTTGGTCTCATCATCATCGATGAGGAGCACGAGACCAGCTACAAGCAGGGTTCTAGCCCGCGCTACCATGCGCGCGACGTGGCGGCCGAGATGGCGCGCCGCTATCGCTGCCCGCTCGTGCTGGGCTCGGCCACGCCTTCTTCTGAGGCCCTCGATCGTTGCCGCCGTGGCACGTATAACGGTGCCACATGGACGCGCGTTGAGATGCCCGAGCGCCCGGGACATGCTGTTTTGCCTACGGTTCGCATTGCCGACCTGCGTCGCGAGTTCTCGCACGGTAGCCGCTCAATGTTCTCAAAACCGCTCATGGAAGGTCTGGAGCGCGTTGTTGAGCGGCGCGAGAAGGCTGTGCTGCTACATAACCGCCGCGGCTTTGCGCCGTTCCTGATGTGCCGCGAGTGCGGCTGCGTCCCTACCTGCAATCATTGTTCCACCGCGCTCACGTATCACGAGCGCACGCACACGCTGCAATGCCACACCTGCGGTTCGTCCTGGCGCGTGCAGCCCTATCCGGCACCCACGAGTCGTTGCCCCAAATGCGGCAGCCGCTATCTGGCAAAAATGGGCCTGGGCACGCAGCAGATTGAGGACGCGCTGCACCAGATGCTGCCCGAGGACGTCGCCATCATTCGCATGGACGCCGATTCCACGCGCGGAAAGGACGCGCATAAAAAGTTGCTCGAGCGGTTCGATGCCGCCGATTGCGCGGTGCTGCTAGGTACCCAGATGATCGCCAAGGGTCTCGACTTTCCCGAGGTTACGCTCGTGGGCGTGGTCAATGCCGACTTTGCGTTAAAGCTCCCCGATTTTAGAGCGGGGGAGCGCGCCTACGATCTGCTGGAGCAAGTCGCCGGCCGTGCCGGTCGTGGTGATCGCCCCGGCGAGGTGATCATCCAGACCTACCTGCCCGAGGATCCGGTCATTCGCGCCGTCGCTGAACATGACCGTTCGATCTTTACCGACCACGATCTTGATCAGCGACGCGACGCGCTGTACCCGCCGTTTGTTCGCCTGGTCAACATCTTGGTGTGGTCGGCGATCCGAGACGACGCGCAAGACTACATCGGTCGCATCGCGAAGCTCCTCAAGCGTCGCTGGCATGCCGCCGCGCCCGACTTTTTGCGGGCGGGGAGCGCCGTGCCCCAGGTGCTTGGTCCGGCTTCGTGTGTAATCGAGAGAGCCAAGGACCGTTACCGCTTCCATCTGCTTGTGAAGTCGCCCGTGGGGTACCATGTCTCTGATGATATCGACGCCTGCCTCAAAGAGGTGGGCTCTGTGCGCGGCGTGAGCGTGAGCGTTGACGTCGACGCCTATGATTTGATGTAACAACCCGAAAGGATGGCCATGGAAGCCAACGGAATCGTACTGTCGCCTGACCCTCGTCTGCGCCAGGAGTGCGCCGTCATCGAGGAGATCACCCCGGCGATCGAGGCGCTTGCCAAGAAGATGAAGAAGATGATGTTCGAGAACGGCGGTTGCGGCCTTGCCGCCCCGCAGATCGGCGAGCTCATCCAGCTTGTCACCATCGACTGCGACTATAGCGACAAGAACGACTATGACCCGTACGTGCTCATCAACCCTGTCATTGTTGAGCAGAGCGACCATCTGGTGCCGTTTAGCGAGGGCTGCCTGTCCATTCCCGGCATTAGCTGCGAGATCGAGCGTCCCGATCACGTTGTCGTCGAGGCGTACGATCTGGATGCCAACCTTATTCGCTATGAGGCCACGGGCGACCTGTTCTGCGTGTGCCTGCAGCACGAGATCGATCACCTGCACGGCAACACCATGTTCGAGCGCCTTAAGCCCATGCAGAGGATCAAGGCCGTCAAGGAGTACCAGGACGCCCTGGCCCGCGGCGCTCGACCGGGCGAGACCGAATAGGTTAATTGTCCGTCCCTGGGATGGGGCCCACACATATCATCCCGTGCTCAAACATTCTCGCTGCGCTGCGAAACTGCGCGCGGGACGATATGTGTGGGCCCCATCCCAGGGACTACGTTGTCGCTCTTCGTTTCGCCCGGGTGCCGTCGGGCCAGGGAGGGGCGTCTTCGCTGATAGGTGCTTTGTTGGGAGGGCTGCTTTTATGCGGCTCTTTCTTTGGTTTTGGGTATATTTGTTTTTGTTGAAATGTTATTGCGGATGGGCTGGTGACTTGGCTTTCCGCCGCTATTTGTAGCCGTCTCGGCTTTGGTTGAGAGGAGACGATCTTTATGCGTATTGTGTTTATGGGCACGCCTGATTTTGCGGTGCCTTCGTTGACTTCGCTTGTCGAGGCTGGTAACGAGATTGCGCTTGTTGTTACTCGTCCTGATGCTGTTCGTGGGCGTGGTAAGAAGCTGGAGCCGTCTCCTGTTAAGGCTAAGGCGCTTGAGCTGGGGTTGCCGGTTATTGAGGCTAATCGTATGACGCCGGAGGTCGTTGAGGCGCTTCAAGCTGCTCGGGCAGATATTTTCTGCGTGGCTGCCTATGGCTGCATTTTGCCCGATGAGGTGCTGCATATGGCGCCGCTCGGTATCGTAAATGTTCATGCGTCCTTGCTGCCTCGTTGGCGTGGGGCTGCTCCTATTCAGCGTGCGATTCTCGCTGGTGATGAGATTGCTGGCGTTTCCATTATGCGCATTGGGCATGGCGTGGATACTGGCGCTTATTGCGCGCAGGCGTCTACGTCGGTTGCCGGTAAGCATGCCGAGGCGCTCACGATGGAGCTTGGTGAGCTTGGTGGCAAGTTGCTTGCCGATACGCTTCCCTCACTTGCCGATGGCTCGGCTGTTTGGACTGAGCAGGATGAGTCGCTCGTTACCCATGCTGCCAAGATTTCTAAGCAGGAGATGCGTCTGGATCCGCAGATGGCGGCGCTTGATTGTGTGCGTCATGTGCTGGCTTCGTCCGATACCGCGCCTGCTCGTTGCGTGATTGCCGGCAAGACCGTGCGTGTGCTCGATGCTGCGCTGGCCGATGTTTCGCTTGGCAAGGGCGGCGTTGACGTTAAGAATAAGCGTGTTTTCCTTGGCCTTTCCGATGGTGCGGTTGAACTGCTCGAGGTTAAGCCCGATGGTAAGCGTGCCATGACTGCTTCTGCTTGGGCTGCTGGCCTGCAGGGTGTCGATCTTTCGTGGGGTGTTTTGTCATGAGCAAGCTTTCTCCCGCGCGCAAGCTTGCGCTCGATGTGTTGATGGAGGCCGATCGCCGCGGTATGTATGCGCGCGACGTGCTCTCGTCCCGCGCTTCCGCCAAGGCCATTGACCAGCGCGATTCCGCTTTTGCCGCTCGTTTGGCGCTCGGTGTTGCCGCCACGCAGGGTATTTTGGATGAGTTGCTCGATCAGTTTTTGGATAAGCCCAAAAAGGTCGCGCCGCGCGTTCGCATGGCGCTTCGCATCTCGGCCTTCGAGATGCTCTATCTGCATACGCCGGGCCGCGTTGCCGTGAGCCAGGGTGTTGAGCTGGTGCGCAGCGGTGCTAAGTCTGCCGCGGGCCTGGCTAACGCGGTGCTGCACAAGGTTGCGGACAACGTGGAGGATTTTGCCACGGCATCTGACGTGGATGAGTCCGAGCGCCGTTTGGTTCGCCTTTCGCGTTTGATGGGTCTTCCTCGTTGGCTGTGCGCTCGTATTATGGCCTCGTTCGATACGCCCGAGGGCGCGCTCAACTTTGCCGGCAATCTGGCCCCCGCGCCGCTTGCACTGCACGAGAATGCGTTTGCGACCAAGGCCGTCCCGTATATCTCGCAGCTCGTTGCGCCTGTCTTCCCGGGCTGCCATGCTCCGGTCGATGCACAGGTCACGGTTGCTTCGGGCGTTTTTGAGCGCGCTGCCGCGGTTGCCTCGGACCTCAACGCTCAGCTTATCGCTACTGCCGCTACACGTCCCGGTCGTTGCCTGGAGATTGGAGCCGGCCGCGGCACCAAGACCTATGTGATGATGTGCCAGGCCAAGCGCGCTGGGTACGAGCATCAGCATACCGCGCTCGATCTGCACGATCGCAAGTGCGATCAGAATCTCGCGCGCCTGCATAAGGCGGGTATTACGGGTGTACGTACGGTCTCGGGCGATGCCTGCGAGCTCAATGAGGTGCTTACGTCGTTTGATGCCATGCTTGGCGAGCCCGCCCTGTTCGACACGGTGTTTATCGATGCACCGTGCTCTGGCACTGGCACCATGCGCCGTCACCCCGAGATACCGTGGCGTCTGACCGAGAACGACGTTACGACTGAGCTGCCCAAGCTACAGCTGACGATGCTCAAGGAAGCAGCCGCGCGCGTTGCTGCCGGCGGTGAGCTTATCTATGCCACCTGCTCGGTTTTTGATGAAGAGAACACGCAGGTCGTGGATGCCTTCCTGGCCTCTCCCGAGGGCGCCGGCTTTACCGTGGTGCCGCTCTCCGAATCGCAGATTCTGCAGCTCCCCGAGTTTGCCCAGGCCAAGAAGCTCGTTTCCGTACGCCAAAACGACCGCGGCCTCTTCCAAAGCGTCCCCGTAAACGCCGACTCCTACGACGGCCACTTCTGCGCCCGCCTGGTCCACAAGTAACTACTAAGTTGCGGTGAAATAGGGATTGAATAGCGGCTTGCCGCCAAATAGTCCTTATTTCACCGCAACTCAGAAGGTCGTGCGAGTGGAGATCGCAAAAGCGGTAAAGAGCGGGAAAAATAGCCCGACTCATACTTGCTGTTATCAAAAGTAGGGCGGATTACGGGGCTAGATTGGTGATGCCCGACCATAGCAAAAATGGCTTAGATAAAACCGCAGGTAGATGGCTTGTTGAAATTTTCAAATTACCGGAATGGATAGAGGTTGTCAATTCAGCCCCGTAATCCGGTAGAGTTTTGAAATGTTACAAATTAGCATCAGCCCGAAATCCGATTTAAAGAAAAGTTGCGGTGAAATAGTTCCTGTTGGGGGTGCGGACAGAAAGTTGGACCGCGGGGCGGTCCGGACTGGAGGTTCGCATG
>CABSNR010000023.1:0-34342 GCA_902479145.1 uncultured Collinsella sp. | reverse complement strand
CGTAGCGGGTGGTTTAAAGCTGGCCGCTGCGCGGCCAGCGGACTAAAGTCTTGAACAAAAAGGCGCCCCCGCATAAGCGAAGGCGCCCAATGCGCGCGTTTTGGGCGATAAAGCCCTTACGCCTGCTGATAGTGCAGGTGCTCCTCGTCGATATCGGCCAGGTCGCGGTCGAGGTAACGGCGTGCGAGCCAGTTAGCCATGGGAAGGTTCTGGTCCAGGTAGTTGCCGCACTCCTCGGGAGCGGCACCGGGGACATCACCCTCAAAGTCGGCGACAAACTCGAACAGCTCACGCACGAGCGGCAGGATCTCCTCGCTCGTCACCTCGCCAAATACGACGAGGTAAAAGCCCGTGCGGCAGCCCATGGGGCCAAAGTAGACAATGCGGCTCGACCACTCGGCATGATTGCGAAGGAACGTCGCGCCCAGGTGCTCAATGGTGTGGCACTCGGCGGTGTTCATGACCGGCTCCTTGTTGGGCGTGGTCAGGCGCAGGTCAAACGTGGTGACGGCAGCACCGGTCGCCGGATCGCGGTCGATGCGGCTCACATACACGCCGGGCTCAAGCAGCAGATGGTCAACGGAAAAACTCGCAATGCGCTCCATAGCAGATCCTCTCGGTAGTCAATTTGGGACGGGGCTCTTTTAGCTGGTTCGAATGGTCGCACCAATCATACCAGTCAAAAAAGCTCCGTCCCAAAAAGACAACTTAGCCAAGGACACGGGCCATACGTGTCTTGAACTCGGACAGGAAGCGCAGAGCATCCACGGTCAGTGCCACAAGCGTGCTCTTGTCCGGATCGGACAGGCGGCGCTCATCGCAGATGGTGCGACCGCGGTACTCGCCCAGCAGATCAACACGCAGGTTGCAGCCGAGCGCACCTACGAGCGTGGGGTCGATCGCCACGGCAACGGCCAGCGGATCGTGCAGCGCACAACCACCCAGGTAGGGTGCGTTCATCTCGTACGAGCCAATGTAGTGCTCGACCATGCTCGCAAATGCGCAGCCCGCCATGGTGCCCGAGCCCGTCCAGCCGGCAATGTCGCGGCGTGTGAGCACCACGCGATGCGTCACGTCCAGACCCACCATGGTGAGCTTACGGCCCGAGCGCAGCACCGCGTCGGCTGCCTCGGGGTCGCTCGCCATATTGGCCTCGGCGCCCGCGCTCACGTTGCCGGGCACGGTAAGGGCGCCGCCCATCACGACCACGCGGCCGATGGACATCATCGCCGCCGTATCGCGCTCCAGGGCGAGCGCCAGGTTGGAGAGCGGGCCAGTCGCTACGTAGACCAGATCGGGACCATAGGTGCGCGCGGCATCGATCAGATAATCGACCGCAGCGTTGCCGTCGGCCGAGGTCGCCCCCACCGGCTCGTAGGGCGACGCGGGCACGCTCGCGCCGCCGATGCCGTTCTTGCCGTGAATGAGCGCGGTGGACGCCGGCGGCGTATAGGGCTCAGTCGCCTGCAGAGGACGGTCGGCACCCAGGTACACCGGAACCTCGGGGCGACCCAGCAGATCGAGCACCGCCAGGCAATTGTGCGCCGATTGCTCGACGCGCACGTTACCAAAGCACGTGGTGATGCCCACGAGCTCCACCTCGGGGCTCGCGATGGCATAGGCCAGCGCCATCGCATCGTCAACACCCATATCCAGATCAAGGATCAGCTTCTTGATTGCCATTGTTCTACTCCGCTTCTCCGTCTTTATCGTTTAACCAAACCAATGTTCAACTTCGGCGCGCGTGGGAATCGATTGCTGAGCGCCCAGGCGCGACACCGTCACTGCCGAGGCGCGAGCACCCGCGGCCATGCACTCAAAGAGCGGCAAGCCCTCTAGGCGAGCCGCCGCCAACGCGCCGATAAACGTATCGCCGGCGGCCGTGGTATCGACTACCGTACTCGAAAGTGCCGGCATGCGCAGCAGCTCACCGCCATCGCCGAGCGTAACCGAGCCGGCACCGCCCAACGTGATGACCGCAGCTCCGGCACCCTTGTCGAGCAGCGCATTGAGCGCGGTGACGCAACTCGCGTCATCCGTGGGCAGAATGCCCGTCAGCACCTGGCACTCGGTCTCGTTGGGGCAGACCAAGTCGACCGCAGGCCAGACCTCCGCAGGCAGCTCGCAGGCGGGCGCTGGATTAAAGACCGTATAGAACCCCAGCTCGTGAGCGCAAACAAGCGCCTCGGCCGTCGCTGCAAGGTCACATTCGCCCTGGGCGATAAAGACGCTTCCGGCAGCCGGGGCAATCTCGCTGGCGTCGCCGTCGAGCTCATGAGCCACCAGACGCCTCAGCGCGCAGGCAACGTCCGCGCCCGCAAGCGCATGGTTGGCGCCCGGTGACAGTACGATGCGGTTGTCGCCCTCGCAGCGAATGATGGTCGCCGTTCCCGTCTCCACGTCATCGCGATGCACTACAAAGTCACAGTCCACGCCGGCGTCTTGGAGCCCCACCACGAGCGACGCGCCGAACGCGTCGCGACCGACCGCGCCGATCATGTGCGTGCACGCGCCCATACGCGCGGCAGCTACGGCCTGATTGGCGCCCTTGCCGCCGGCGTTGGTGATAAACCCGCTGCCGCCAACGGTCTCGCCCGCGCGCGGTATGCGCTCGCACGCCACCGAAAGGTCCATGTTCATGCTGCCGAACACCGCAACGATGCCGCGATCTGCCATGGAAACCTCCTCATCTGCGGGCTTTGCACCCACCGTCGACCGTCGATTGCGCGCCTTCGCACCTCTATAACTTTAGTTCACTTTGATGTGAACGCACCCTTGAGGTTGCGCCAGCAGCAAGCATTCACAGGAGCAGGCAGCTACAATGAATACGTGCTGATTATTCTCGTCATTGGATGATGTTTTATGGAACAATTCTCGCAATCGGGCTCGCGCGGTCGACGCCGCACGGG
Organism: uncultured Collinsella sp.; assembly: GCA_902479145.1. GTDB lineage: Bacteria > Actinomycetota > Coriobacteriia > Coriobacteriales > Coriobacteriaceae > Collinsella. The sequence continues at coordinate 31,433 of CABSNR010000023.1, read as the reverse complement.
CAACGAGCCGGCGCCGCACGAACGCGTGAAGAGCGAACGCCGTGCCAACGAGCCGCGACGCACCACGAGCCCCCATCGCGCTTCTGCCAACAACGCGGGCCGCGCCAACACTCCCGCCGCGGAGCAGACGCCTGCTCGCCCCAAGTCCCGCTACATCCCTGCCCTTGACGGCCTGCGCACGCTTGCCGTCGTCGCGGTGGTGCTCTATCACCTCAACCTCACGTGGGCGCAGGGCGGTCTGCTCGGCGTCACGATCTTCTTTGTGCTTTCGGGCTATCTGATCACACGCCTGCTACTCAACGAAGTCGCTAAGACCGGCCGTATCGACCTCAAGAGCTTCTGGATCCGCCGCATCCGTCGCCTGGTCCCCGCCGTGGTGACCGTCGTGGTGGTGACCTGTGCGCTGTGCACCGTCTTCAACCACGTGATGCTCACCAAGATGCGCCCCGATATCCTGCCGTCGCTGCTGTTCTTCAACAACTGGTGGCAGATTGCCCAAAACGTCTCGTACTTCAACGCCCTGGGCGATCCCTCGCCGCTTACGCACTTTTGGTCGCTCGCCATCGAGGAACAGTTCTACCTGGTTTGGCCCCCGCTGCTGCTCGCTATGGTATCCATGCACATAAGCAAGCCCAACACGCGCCGCGTGGTTCTGGGCCTTGCCGCGGTATCTGCCCTTGCCATGATGGTGCTTTACAACCCTGCCGCCGACCCCAGCCGCGTGTACTACGGCACCGACACCCGCGTGTTCTCGCTGCTGCTGGGTGCCTGGATGGCCTTTATCCCCGATCGCGACCTGGCGCCGGTGCGTCTCGCTCGTCGTTTGGGGCTCAATCGCCTGGCCGGCGCCGCCAAGCACGGCAAGAACGCCGAGGGCAAGCCTGGCGAGAAGGCCGACGAATCAGCCGAGACCGGCCCGGCACAGCCGAGCGCTCTCGTGCGCTTTTGGTCCTCGCCCGCATCCATCGATGTGTTGGGCCTCGTGGGTCTGGTTGGCCTTGCCGCCATGGTCGCGCTCACCAACGGCTACACCGCGTTCCAGTATCGCGGAGGCACGCTGCTGTGCTCGATCCTCACACTCATGGTCATCGCGGCCTGCGTGCAGCCCCAGGGAATGGTTGCCCGCGCGCTGTCCGCCGAGCCGCTCGTATGGGTTGGCAAGCGCTCGTACAGCATCTACCTGTGGCACTATCCCCTGCTGTTGCTCATGAACCCGGTCGCCAACATCAACGATACACCGTGGTGGCAGTACATTTTGCAGGTGCTGTTGGTGGTCGCCGTGGCCGAATGCTCATATCGCTTTATCGAGACGCCGTTTAGGAAGGGCGCCTTTGGGCGCACCGTTGCCGAATTCCGCGATGGCACCACCACGCCCGCCAACTGGGCACGCACGCACGTCCCCGTCTGCGCAGTCTGCGCTGTCGTATTGGTCGTTGCACTGGGCGGCCTGATCTTTGTGCCCGAGACGTCTGCGCTGAGCGGCGAGGGCGCCGAAGTCCTCAACAAGGAAGCCAAGAACACCGCGCCCACCGACCAGCAGGCGGCCGACGACACCGACAAGGACAACGACGGCTTCCCCGATGGCTCCTACGATCTGCTTATGATCGGCGACTCCGTGTCGCTGCGTGCCGTAGACACCTTTGACGGTGTGTTCCCGCACAGCCATATCGATGCCGAAAAGGGCCGCCAGTTTGATGCGGGCCGCGCGACATTTGAGGGCTATATCCAGCAGAACCTTGCCGGCAAGATCGTGGTCTTTGCGCTGGGCACCAACGGTTTGGTAACGGATGACCAAATCGACGCCATCATGGCCGATGCAGGAGATAAGCGTATTGTGGTGTTTGTGAACACGCGCAGCCCGCAGCCGTGGGTTGGCTCTACCAACCAGGCCATCGCCAACGCCGCTACGCGCTACAAGAACGCGCGCGTTATCGATTGGTACGGATACAGTGCTAACCGCAACGACCTGTTCGATGGCGATGGCACGCACCTATCGACCACTGGCGTGACTGAGTACCTCAACTTGATCCACGATGCTGTCAAGAAGGACCTGCCCGTACACCCCGAGGATCACGTCAACGATCCGCAACCGGCAGCCGTCAAGTCCGCCACCGACGCGCTCGTCAATGCTCTCGCTATCAAGCCACACAAGCTGGGCACCGACAAGTAGCCCGCAGCAAACAACCCAAAATCACTCTTTTCGAGCCGGCCCCAAGAGGTCGTGGGCAAAAAACAGGCCGCAGCCCATCGCTGCGGCCTGTTCGGAAGCAAAAGAGGCGCTAAGCGCTGTAGCCCATCGCCTGCAGGACAAACATGACAACCGTGAGCACCGTAATCACGCCGATAGTCGCCCAAGTGAGCACGTTCCACACGCGGCCGTTGCGGTTGGCGCCCATAATGTGACGGTCGGCGGCGATAACCACCTGGAACACCAGAACCACGGGCAGTAGCACGCCATTGATGACCTGCGAGGTCATCATAATCTGGAACAGATCGACGCCGGGCATAAGCACCAGCACGGCAGAGATACCGATGATGGCCGTAATGATGCCGCGGTAAACCGGGGCCTCGTCCCAGCTGCGGTCGGCACCGCGCTCCCAGCCAAATGCCTCGCAGATAGCGCTCGACGTAACGCCCGGCAGCACGCAGGCAGCCAAGAAGCTCGCCGCGACCAGGCCCGAGGCAAACAGTACCGTGGACCACTGACCCGCAATAGGCTCCAGCGCGCGGGCAGCATCGGCAGCATCGCTAATCTGAATGCCCGCCGGGAACAACACCGTACCGGTCGTGATGATAATAAAGCCGGCAATGACATCGGCAGCAAGCGAGCCGCTCACGGTATCGATGCGCTGCAGCACGATATCGTCCTCGCCCGCGTTCTTATCGACCACGTTGTTCTGCGCCAAGAAAATCATCCACGGCGCGATGGTGGTACCGATCGTCGCGACCACGAGCGACACGTAGCTGGGGTCATTTTGAATGTTAGGCACGACCAGGTCGACCGCGACCTCACCCCAGTTGGGGCCAGCCATAAACGCGGCGACAATATAGGTCACGAAGACGCAGCTTACCAGCAGCAAAATCTTCTCGATGCGCTGGAAACTACCCGACATGGTAAGCATCCACACCAGCAGCGCCACCAACGGCACCGAGATGCTCGCCGGCACGCCAAAGAGAGCAAGGCCGCTGGCGATACCCGCAAACTCCGAAATGGTCACAGCCGTGTTGGCGATCAACAGCGCCGCCATAGCAAGTACACTCTTGCGCACGCCAAAGCGCTCGCGGATGAGCGATGCCAGGCCCTTGCCCGTGACGCAGCCGCAGCGCGCCGCGGTCTCCTGCGTCACGATGAGCAGCACGGTCATGACGGGAAGCATCCAGAGCATCTTGTAGCCATAGCTGGCGCCCGCACTGGAATACGTTGCAATGCCGCCGGCGTCATTGCCCGAAAGCGCCGCCAGCAGACCGGGACCCATAGCGCCAAAGATGGCCGCGATGGTCAACTTTTGCTTGATGCCCGACTTTTGCTTGGTATTTTGCACGCGACCACCTAACCCATGACCGACATGGTGAGCAGCACCGCAGCGGCGCAGTACGCTACGCACGAGATCATGACGGCAATAACGTTCATGGCGGTGCCCGACGTGTTGAGGTCATGCTCGTCACGCCAGAACAGCACTATCAGGTAAATCACGGCACTCATGTTGCCAACCAGGCAAATGATAGCAGCGATATTAAAACACCCGGTAAAGAGTTGCTCCTCAAACATGGACGCATCGGGGAATGCGGCGGTGCGCACCAGCTGCGCGCACAGGTAGGTCACGAGCGAAAGGATCAGGCCCATACCCGTGCTCTGGAAGAAGAATCCCAGGTACGGTTTGGGCTCGTCGTCGTGGCCGTCGTACTCGAGGAAGTAGTTCTTGACGAACGACACCATGCGCGAGGCAGCAAGCAGCACGAGCGGCATGGCGCACATGGGGAACACCACCAGATGCGCGGAGCCCAGCGCCGTCCCCAGCACCGTCGCCATAATGCACGAGGCGATGCCCCACACGACGACCCAGTACTGACGATGCACGAACCAGCTGAGCACGTTCGTCGAGTCGTCCGACGCGCTATCGCCCGAGCCGACACCGGCGATCTGCAGGTCCTCCTGATGCTCCTCGGCGATAACGTCCATGGCGTCGTCGAAGGTCACGATGCCCAGGATATGACGGTTCTCGTCGCAGACAGGGATGGCAACCAGGTCGTACTTGGTCATCTCGTCCGTCACGTCTTCCTGGTCCTCGTCGGGCGACACGTAGACCAGGTCGCGATAGGCGAGCTGGCCCAGCGTGGCATCGCGGTCGGCCACGATCAACGTGCGCAGCGAGAGCACGCCGGTGAGCATGCCGCTCGGATCCTCGGTATAGACGTAATAGACACTCTCGAAGTCCTCATCGAGTTTGCGAATCGCCTCGATGGCATCGCCGACCGTCGCCGTGGCGGGCAGCGAGACAAACTCCGAGGTCATGATGCGGCCGGCGGTGTTGTCCTCATAGCCCAGCAGGTTACGAATCGCCTTCTCCTCCTTGACGCCCATCAGGCGCAGGAGCTTCTCGGCCTTCTCGTAATCGAGCTCGTCGATCAGGTCGGCGGCGTCGTCCGGGTCCATCATGGCCAGCATCGACGATGCGTCCGTATCGGACAGGCCCTCGAGCATCTCGGTCATGAGCTCGTCATCATCGAACTCCGAGATGGCCTCGGCGGCCTGGGCGGTGTCGAGCTGCGCGAACACCTGCGCACGCAGGCGCGGGTCGAGCTGCTCGATGATGTCGGCAATGTCGGCAGGGTGCAGCTCGCCAAGCGTCTTGTGCGACACCGAGAGCTGGATGTTCTTAGTCGAGCGATCGAGCAGGTCCATGTAGGACCAAGCGATGATGTCCTCACTGAGCGGCTTGCCCAGGTGCTTCATAAAGCCCTCGACGATATGCTCGAGCGCGGGGCTGATGGCGCGCAGCAGACCGCGGGCACCGACCTCGGCGCCCAGCAGGCGCAGCTGATTTTCGCCCGACATGGAAAACTTGATGTCGTTTACGCGCACGACTTTCATGCCCTGCGTATCGACAATCTGCTTGTTGAGCACGTCGCGGGCAAGCAAGAGTTCGGTCGGCTGCAGGTACGAAAAACGGATTTCGGTGGCCGACGTCTTAAGGTGTACACCCGTCTCGTCGATACGGTCGACCCATTTGCGCCAGCTGATCATAAACGGCGTCTTGCCGGGTCCGCGGAACGCGAGCGACGTCACGTGCGGAAAAACTTCGCCGGTAGCAATACCAAAATCGTTGACCACGCCGAGCTTTTCGCCGTCGACGTCCAAGACCGGCAATTTGAGCATCTCACTCAGATAATTCAATGGTGCTCCCCATCATTATTCCTCCGGACGCGGCCGCGCGTGCGGCGTCTGGGGGCTTCTGGATATGTATACGCATGCGCGGGCGGCACGCCGCTCGACGCTTACACCCCGTGCATGCGCAAAAAGCACCTGCATGGGGTCATCGACTGTATGGTCGAGGTTTGGATTTCACCTGTAACCTTTCTCTTGACCCTCATTAACCGCAGTAACTATAGCATCAGCATCGCCCTGCGGCATCGAATTTATGCGCTGCACATTGCAGGCATACCAAACGCTGACGCATCCGTGACATAGTCATTGGGGACGTTCTTAAATGACTACCCAATAACTACCCCGTGGTGTCATTGTCCTCAGCAAGCTGGGGGAACACGGCGTCCTTGGGCATGGTGACCTTCGTCAGCAAGGTGAGCTTTTTGCTCAGCGACGTGTCCGTCTTGACCAGGTCGCTGAGCGTCACGATCTTGTAGCCGTCGGCAATGAGGCCGTCGATAATCTGCGGCAGCGCCTCGAGTGTCTGCTCAGCGCATTCGTCTCTATCGGTGAGCAGCACGATATTGCCCGGCGTCACCGAATCGAGCACCGTCGAGACTTGCTCGTCGGCACCGTTGAGCAGCCAGTCGCCCGAGTCAATATTCCACGAGACCACGGCGGAGACCAGGTCCATCGCATCAATCCAGTTTTGCTCGTCAAAGGCAGCGTAGGGAGCACGCAGTAGCATCGTCTTCACGCCGGTCGCCGACTTAATCGCATCGGTGCCTTTCGTGATCTGTTCGCGTACCGCCTCACGGTCCTGGCCCTTGAGCGAATCGTCGCTGTAGCTGTTGGATCCGATCTCGCACCCGGCATCGACAATCGCCTTGGCCGTGGCAGGCGAGGCCTCGGCCGCATCGCCCGAAAGGAAGAACGTCGCGGTGACGCCCTTTTCCTTGAGCACCTGCAAGATCTGCTTGGTAGCGCCGCTCGGACCCTCGTCAAACGTCAGCGCCACGTACTTTTTGTTGCCCTTGGGCGCCACGCTGGCGCACGCAACGACGCAATCGGTGGCGGGCACAACCTCGCCGCGGTCCTGCGTCTTGCCCGACTGCTCACCAACCCACACCTCGGAGCGGCCCTGGACACCCCACGTCTGCACATACTCGATAGCGCCCGTGCCCTCGACCTTGAGCTTGGGCTCGATAACCGTAGCCTGAACCTCGTGCTTCTCGTAGGTGTTACGGCCATCCTTGACCGTCACCTTCTCGCCACCCTCAAGTTCGCGGCTATCCCATTTGCCCTGCTTCACGCGCTTGCCGTCGACCTTCACCGACAGCTTTTCGCCCCCATGGCGCTTGAGCACGCTGTCATCGACGGCTAGCAGGTCGCCTGCGTCGTAGGTGTCAGTCAACTCCTGGTCGTCGATGAGGTTTTGTAGCGTAGAGCCGACGCGCACTGCGGTCTTCTGGCCGTTGAGCTCCACGTCCACGCTGCGGTTGACGTAGCCCACGACGGCAGCGATAAACAGCACGAGCGCGCAACCCACGGCGATGAGCGCATAGGGCAGGCGAGACGAACGACGGGGTGTGCGGCTGTTGCCGATGCGAGCGCTGCGGTCGCTAAAGCCGCGGCTATGGTTGAGGTACATCGCGCCGGGCTTACGGTGACGCTTGCGCTGACCGCTGGGCAGCTGCCCCAGGTCGCGGCGCGCCGTCGGACGCGCACCCGAACGCCCGTTTAAGTTGGATCCGTTTTGGCGCATATGCCCTCCCCCATAAACACAGCAAGCCGGAGCAACAGGTCTCCGGCTTGCCTCCCATCATTTGGTACGTCGCTATTTTGTAGCTTTTGACGAGCCTCCGCTCGCCTTTTGGTATTCGTCCTTAAAGGCCTTGAACATGCCGCGCGTCTTGCCGAGCTGCTTGCCCAGTGCGCGACTGCCCTTGTCCACGGCAACCGATCCCTTGTCGTCGAGCACCTTGGCGCCCTTTTTGACCTTGTCGCCCACCACGACGCTGGCCTCGGCGGCCTTGGCAGCCGCACCGCCCGAATACCCGAGCGACTTGACCTCGTCCGAAACGATCATCGCGCCGTCTGCATAACCGCGCAGCATCGTCGGCGGCATCTGCGTGTCGCCCACCAGCACACTCGAGGCGGTGCCGGCGGTCACATAGAACGACTGCACAATACCCGAACGCGGCTTGAACTCCACATCCGAGCAATAGCCCACGACATCGCCCGACTCCGTGCGCACGTCCATACCGACCCAGATAATGCAATCGTCCAGGTTGATGTCGAGGCGCTTGGCCGCAGCGGCATCGTAGGTGCCCTTGACGTCATCAACCGCGATGGCGCCCTCGTAGACGCCAATGGCATCGAGCGCCACAAATCGATCAGGGCGCTCGATCATACCCGCGATATCGGACTGGCGAACCATAAAGCCCACCACGCGCGTACCGCCCGGGGTAAAGACCGGAAAGTGAATCTTGCCGAGCTTTTTAGGGCTGCGCGGCGTGCCGTCTTTTTTGGTGCGCTTATCCTCGGTAGGCTTGCGATAGATCTTGGCGCCGACAAAATCCCCAGCGCGCATTATGCCTCGGTCGAAGGCTCCGCGGCCTCGGTGTCGGCCTCGACGGCGTTCTCGACCACGACATCGGCGGCGGGCGTCACGTTACCGCCCGAGATGGCGTCGTTGAGCTGCTCGCGCAGCTGGTCCATGCGCTCGCGGGCAAGGTCAACCTTGGCACGCAGGTCATCGGTCTTGGCGTCGACCATCGGGCCAAAATCGTTGACCGCGGCGCGGGCCTCCTCGGCACCGTGCTCGTAGGTGTCGCGCATGTTATCCCAGGCGTCGTTGGCGATATCGGCAGCCATGGCGCGGGTCTCGGCGCCCGAGCGCGGAGCCAGGGCGACGCCGATGATGGCGCCGGCGGCAGCACCGAAGAGCGCACCCGAGATAAAGTTGAAAGTCTTACCCATGTTCATTCCTCTCCTGCGGGCACCTCAGCGCCCACCGTTTGAATGCTGTCCATTATACCCGCAGCACAGCACTTGCCGTCTCGCTCATCTGCGTACGGTAAAGGTGCAGGTACATGATGGTGATAAGCGGATGAGCCTACTCCTGCGGCACGGCCGGCATGGCCACCGTGGCACCCGGGTCCTCGCCGGCGCCGTCCACGAGCGGCAGGCCGCCCTCATGCGCAGGTCCTGCCGGAACCGTCGCCGCACCGCCAAAGACGGCAGCGGAGGCCTCGTGGTTCTCGGCAACCGCACCCTCGGTATCAATCGCCACCTGGGGCTCGTCGTCAAAGTTGGGGACACCCTGGGGCTCGGTGGGAACGGACTCGGCAGTCGCATCGGCAACGGGCTCGGCGTCGACCGGCACATCGCCCTCGTCAGCGCCCTCGTCCTCGGCAGCATCTTCGCCGTTCGCAGCGGCGACGGCCTCGTGAGGATCCTTGCCCTCGGCCTCGGCGCGCATGCCCAGCACCAGGTTGCGCAGGCCCGCGACCGTGCCTTCCACATCGGGGGCAGGCTGGTCGGCGTGCAGATAGGCCCAGTCCATCATAAAGGTGGCCGAAGACAGCGCACCGATGGCCAGCGCGTCGTCGGGGCACGAAAGCTCAACCTCAAAAACGCGCTCGTCGTGCTCGCTTACGCGCGTGCGGCCGCACGAGATGCTGCCGGCAAGCCCGGTCTCGTTCATGAGCTCGACCGTCACGTGCTCCAGCAGATGGCAGAGCTCGGTCTGACCCATGCAGTCCTGGAACTCGCGACCGGAATCACCCAGGCACAGGTGCTTGGCAATCGCCGGCACCAGGTAATACACGCGCGCCGTAGCCTCGATATCCTCCGAGGTCATGAGCGGCATGCCGGGGTTCACCAGCACGTGCGCGCAGATCTTGTCCTCGCTGACGGTGACCTTAAGGATGTTGAACAGGCCTGCCATAACTCTCCCCTACTCTTCCTTGTCCTACTCGTCGCCGTCGTGCGGATTCGCGGAACCCGCACCCGACGTCGTCGGCTCGTCTACCGAAGACTCGGAATCCTTCTTATCGGTTTCGGCCGGAGCGATCACGCGAATGAGCGAGATGCGCTGGCCACGCATCGACTGCACTTTAAACTTGTACCCCGCAACCTCAAACACCTCTCCGATGTCGGGCACCGAGTCGCAAAGCTCCAAAATCCAGCCGGCGATGGTCTCATAATCATCGCTTTCCTCAAGCGGCCAACCAAGCTCAATCGCGTCATCGCACGAAAAACGCCCATCAACGAGCCACTCGCGGCGCGAAAGGCGCGTGAGATACTTGTTGTCGGGGTCGAACTCGTCCTCGATCTCGCCGACGATCTCCTCGACGATGTCCTCGATAGTGATAATGCCGGCCGTGCCGCCGTACTCGTCCACGACCACCACGATCTGGTCGTGCGAGGTCTGCATCTCGGACAGCAGCGGCAGGATGTCCTTGGTGTCGGGCACAAAGGTGGCGTCGCGCAAAAAGCCGGCGATGGGCTGGTCGCCCTTGCCGTCGAGCGCGGGCTGAATCAGGTCCTTGATGTGCGCAATGCCGGCGACGTTGTCGGGATCCTCGTGATAGACGGGGATGCGGCTAAAGCCGGTCTGGCGCATGGTGGACAGCACGTCGGCGACCGTCTCGTCGTCCTCGCACATGGTGGTGTCCACGCGCGGCACCATGACCTCGCGGGCAACGGTGTCGCCCAGGTCGAAGATCTCGTGGATCATGCGCTTTTCCTCGTCGAGCAGGTCGTCCTGCTCCGAGACCATGTACTTGATCTCTTCTTCCGAGACGTTCTGACGGTCGTCGGCACTCTTGATGCGCAGGATGCGGGCCAGGCCATCGGAGCAAGCGCCGGTCAGCCACACGAGCGGACGAGCGATCTTTTGGAAAAACGACAACGGCCCCACGACCTGCTTGGACACGCCTTCGGCGTTGGCCAGGCCGATGCGCTTGGGCACAAGCTCGCCGATCACGATGGACACGAAGGCGACCGCGACGGTGATGATGACCGGCGCCAGGCCGCGCGCGATGGCGGAGAGCGGCGCGATGCCAAAGCTCATGAGCCACGTGGCGAGCGGGTCGGACAGACTCGTCGAGGCGACGGCGGACGAGGCGAAGCCCACGAGCGTGATGGCGACCTGGATGGTGGCGAGCAGCTGGTCGGAGTCGGCAGCCAGCTTAATGGCACGCTCGGCGCGCTTGTCGCCTTCCTCGGCCTCGTGCTCCAGCACGGCGCGCTTGGCCGTGGTGAGCGCCATCTCAGACATAGAGAAGTAGCCGTTGATGAGGGTCAAAACGAGGGTGGTGATAAGGGAGATGGTTATGTCCATCGGGAGTTTCTCGAACCTCCAAGATTCGGGACGTCGGATTAAAACGTTGACGGCGGATACGGCAATTGCACCGGCGCCCAAACAAGGACGCGGGTGCGCAGGCGTGGTCGCTAGATTACGAAGAGGATCACCGCCATGAACTGGAAGATGCTGCCGGCGAGTACCCACAGGTGAAACACGCTGTGAAGATAGCGCACGATTTTGGCGATATAGAACGGCACGCCCGCGGTGTAGCACACGCCGCCGACGGCGAGCAGGGCAAGTGCCACGGGGTTGAGCAGCGCCACAAGTTCGGGCAGCTTAAAGACGACAAGCCAGCCCATCAGCAGGTAGACCAAGCCGCTTACCCAGTGCGGCTGACGCTCGCGCAAAAAGCACTCGAGGGCGATGCCGATAATAGCGATGGCCCATACGGCAAAGAACAGCACAGCGCCGCCGTCGTTTGCGAGCGTGATGAGGCAAAACGGCGTATAGCTGCCGGCTATGAGCAGGTAGATGCAGCTGTGGTCGATGATGCGAAACACGCGCTTGGCGCGCGCGGGCTGAATCGCGTGGTAGAGCGTGGAGGCTAGGTATTCGAGGATAATGCTGACGCCATAGACAATTGCCGCGGCCATGTGGGCCGGGCCTCCGCCGCGCAGGGCGGCGAATACGATCAGGAGCACCAGGCCCGCGATACCCAGCAGGCAGCCGACACCATGGGTGACGGAGTTCATGATCTCCTCACCCACCGTGTAGTGTGGAACGGCCGCGGTCTTGGGTCGCGGCTTAGAACTGTCGCTCGAATCGGACATGCCGGTTACATCCTCCAACGTAAAGAGTTCTCAACACTATATCAAAGCGTCTAGGTACGTGCGAAATTTGCACCATACGTGACCCTTTGTTTACCCATTCTTTGTCTGTTGACGCATCAACGGCGAACGTCCATAATGCGCTTGCATTAAATGTTGATGTATTAACATCTTATAGGAGAATACCGCATGGCTCAAAACGCACGTTCCCATCGAAAGCTCAAGATAGCCGGCATCGTTGCACTGGTGGTTGTCGTTGCGCTGCTCGGATTTGCCGGCAACTTTCTGTTTGACTTCGCGCTGAATCCCCGCGCACCATACACCATGAAGATGATGCAGGATAGCAAGAACGACAAAGAAGGTGAGCAGCCGGATGCCGAGGATACCGAGGCGCGGGCATGGTTTAAAGAGAACCGCGAGAGCAGGAGCCTCACCGCGGACGACGGGACCGAGCTTGCCGCCTGGTATTTTGCTGCGTCGGAGAGCACGCACGACTACGCCGTCTGCCTGCATGGATATACCAACGAGCCCATCGGTATGGCCCGATACGTCAAGCGATTCCACGACCGCGGCATGAACGTACTCGCGCCCGCCGCGCGCGCCCACGAGCGCTCCGGCGGCGACTATATCGGCATGGGCTGGCCCGAGCGGCTCGATGTCGTCGCATGGATCGAGCAAATCGTTCAGGCTGACCCCGAGGCACGCATCCTGGTCTTTGGCGAGTCGATGGGTGCGGCAACCGCCATGAACGTCGCGGGGGAACCTCTGCCCGCAAACGTGAAATGCATTATCGAGGACTGCGGTTATACGAGTGTTTGGGACGAGTTTTCTCTGCAGCTCAAGAACGTGTTCGGCTTGCCCAGCTTTCCCTTGCTCGATGTAGCAAACTTGGTATGCAACGTGCGCGCGGGCTACGACTTTCATAAGGCGAGCAGCGTGGAGCAACTCAAACACGCGACGGTTCCCATGCTGTTTATCCACGGCGACCAGGACACTTTTGTGCCGTACAGCATGCTCGACCAAAACTACGACGCGTGCGCCAGCAAGGTCAAGCAAAAGCTCACTATCCATGGCGCCACCCACGCCAAGAGCGCGCAGGTCGACCCCGAACTCTACTGGAACACGGTCGACAACTTCCTCGACGAGTATTTTTAGGCAAAAAGCAACGTCTGGGGTTTTGTTGCCAAAAAACGGTTTGTGGTCGGCGGGATTCGATTTTTCGCCGCACTTCCAAAAAGCCGCCCGTGAGCGCTGTGCTCACGGGCGGCTTTTGCTCAACTAACGCTACAAAGGCGCTTATTTTGTCCAATAGCTAGGCGCTACTTGACCTCGATGAGCTCATACTCGCTCGTGCCCAGGCCAATCTTCTCGGCGTGCGCGATGCACACGCGCCAGTCGGTGTCGGGATGCGTGATGCAGAAGGGATCCTTGGCCTGCTCGCCCTCCAGATACTCGTGGTTGTGCTCCATCTTGGCCGCGCTATCGGTGAGCTCGGTGTTGGGCAGCGGCTCGGATGCCATGACGGCATCGGCGCAGGCCTGGTCAATGGCGACCGGGTCGAAGCTCGCGAACATGCCGATATCGTTGACGATAGGCGTGTCGTTTTCGGGATGGCAATCGCAGTTGGGGCTGATGTCCATGGCAAGCGAGATGTGGAAGCTCGGGCGGCCGTCGACGACGGCCTTCGTATACTCGGCGATCTTGCAGTTGAGCACGTCGGCCGCGGCCTCATAGCCGGGCTTGATGCAGTCCTGGTTGCATGCCGCAATGCAGCGTCCGCAGCCCACGCAGCGATCGTGGTCGATGGCAGCCACGTGCACCGTGCGAGTGTTGCCGTTGGCAAGCTCGCGCTCGCGGGTGCCATCGAACGAGATAGCGTTGTGCGCGCAGATCTTTTCGCAGGCATGGCAGCCAACGCAGTGCTCGGTCGCGACGTTCGGCTTGCCGGCGGCATGCTGCTCCATCTTGCCGGCACGGCTGCCGCCTCCCATGCCCAGGTTCTTCATGGCGCCGCCAAAACCGGCCTGCTCATGACCCTTAAAGTGGGTGAGGCTAATCACGATATCGGCGTCCATGAGCGCCTGACCGATCTTGGCCTCGTGCACGTACTCGCCGCCCTCGACCGGGACGAGCGCCTCGTCGGTGCCCTTGAGGCCGTCGGCAATGATGATCTGGCAACCCGTGGCATACGGGGTAAAGCCGTTCTGGTAGGCGGTATCGATGTGCTCGAGCGCGTTTTTGCGGCTACCGACATAGAGCGTATTGCAGTCGGTGAGGAAGGGCTTGCCGCCCAGCTCCTTCACGACGTCCGCGACGGCGCGGGCGTAGTTGGGGCGCAAAAAGCTCAGGTTGCCCAGCTCGCCAAAGTGAATCTTGATGGCGACGAACTTGTTCTCAAAGTCGATCTGCTCGATACCGGCGTGACGGATGAGGCGCTTGAGCTTGTCGAGCTGGCTCTCGCGAGCATGCGTGCGCAGGTTGGTGAAGTACACCTTAGCGGGTGCTGCGGGTGCAGTTACGGTCATAGATATATCCCCTCGGTCTATATGGCGTTACAGACATAGAGGATGGTACCAGTTAAAGCAGAGTTAAAGTCAAGTACGGCACCTAGTCATTGGAGACGTTCTTAAATGAGTAGTCGCAAGGGACACTCTTTCGCCACCCGGCAGTTGGGGACAGTCCCCAAGTGCCGGCAGGAAAGGAACGTCCCCGAAGGCCGGCATATAGGGACAGTCCTTGCCAACCCGACCGGCAGACCGGCGAATCACCGGCATCTGGTAAGAGGGACGCGCCGTCACGTTTGTGGCGGCGCGCCTTGGTTTTGCGGCGCGTTCTGGCGTGGCCACAATCTGGTTTGATGGCGTGCCCTGGTGTGGCGGCGTTGACGGCGTGCCCTGGCGTGACGGAGCGTCCTGGCGCGGACCGCTAGCCCTTTTGCGCGACCAGATGCGCGCGGAATCCCTTCTGTGCCTCGAGCTTGAGCGGAGTGAGCCCGGATTCCTCGACGAGCGCGCGTAGCTCGGACAGCTTGAGGATGCGCACGTCGCCATGGCCCAAGAGGCGTGCCAGCGGTAGCTCGATGTTGTTCATGAGCCAGACCGCGACATCGTTCGAGGTGTAGTCGCGAAGGACCAGTCGCCCGCCGGGCCGAAGGACGCGTGCCACCTCGGCGAAAAACCTCTCCGGATGCGGGTAGTGGTGGAAGCTGTTGGAGCAGAGCACGGCGTCGAAGCTCCGGGGCTCGAAGGGCAGTGCCTCCGCGTCTCCGACGACAAAGCTGACGTTATCGAGCTGCTTTGCCCGGGCGACGTCGATCATCCCGGGTGTGAGGTCGAGTCCAGTCAAGTGCTTGCTGGGGTACCGGGCGTGGAGCAGTTCTAGGACGGCTCCGGTTCCACAGCCCACGTCGAGCGCGTCCTCGAACGGTTCGAGCTCAAGCTCCTCGAGCATTTGCGGATAGTCGTCCTTGCACATCTCGTAAATGCCGGCATGGCCGGATTCGTAGACCTTTGCCGCCTCGGTGAACTCCTTGATGGAGAGCTGCTTGAGCTCCTCTGCCGATCTTGCCATGAGCCCTCCTATTCCTGGACCTTCAGCGCCTCGGAGAGGCTCACGCGCTTGATGGAGCGCGTGTGTAGCAGCGCCACGACCAAGTAGGTCGCAAAGCCAATGCCGACGCATGCAGCCATAGACCAAGCGGGCACGTAGATCTCGATATTGCCGTTGTAGGCGAGCAGCATCGAGCGGAAGATGGCCGTGAGCGAGCCAATAATGACCGGCAGGCTCAGCACGAGCGACGCCGCCACGCACAGCGTGATCGAGCGGATGTACAGATGCGAGATCTCGCTATCGCGATAGCCAAAGACTTTCATGTAGCTGATCGAACGGGCGCTGTGGTCGATCACCGCCTTGGTCAGCAGGTACATAAACAGCAGGAAGATAAACACCGCGAGCCCGATCATCATTCCGATCATTTTGCTCATCATGCCGATGAACTGGTCGCCCACGGCCCGCATGTCGTCGGGCGTGGTGTCGCCGGCAAAGTAACGAGCATCGAGGTCGAGCTTCTCGTCGCTCACATAGCCGTTAAAGTAGGCGGCGTCGTTGCCGAACAGCTCGTTAAAGTCGTCGATACTCATATAGATATTCATGTCCGACTTGGAGCCCCAGGCACAGTCCTTGCCCGCGTACTCAAGGGAATAATGCTCCCCCTCGTACTTGTCGATGAGCGTGACCTTCTGGCCCTCGCTCCAGCCAAACTTGTCGAGCAGGCCGCCGCCAAAGACGACGCGCCCATCGCCAACGTTGAGGTCTTTCCAATAGCGCGAATCGGGCGAGATGCCGTAGACGGAAATCGTCTCTTCGCCATTACCATCGCCGCGGCCGTATTGCAGCTGGTAAACGGCATATTTCTCGGTCTGCGCAATCTTGTCTGCACCGTTATCGGTCGTGTTAACCGGGTGAATGTCGTCGTTGTCAGTGTCGATCTTAGAGGCCTTGTCGATCAGGTCGATAGCCTCGTCGCGGTCGCAGCCGAGGGCATCGGCAAGGTCATCGAGGCGCGCATAAAGCGCATCCTTCTTGTCCTGGACGTTTGCAAGCGCATCCTGCGCCGCAGTCAGGCTCTCGGCAGACGGAGATGCGGTCGCGGCATCGGCTGCCGTCTGCGCCGCATCGGCCGCGTCGTCAAGCTCGTCATCGGCATCCTGAGCGGCGGAAAGCAGCGCGCCGTCAACCGACTGCAAGCGCTCGAGTGCCGACCACTGCTCGCGCTCCTCGGCAGTGCCCTCGAGCTCCAGCGGCGCCTTGAGCGTGTACTGGTGCTCGGCGACCAGACTCGTCTCGAGATTGTCCGCATAGTGCGTCATCGTGGGCAGAATCGCCAGGCCAAAGAGCAGCAGCAGCGAGGCAAACGCAATGCCCACGAAGAGCGTGGCGAAGTTGCCCAGGTTGCGCAGGAAGATACGCAGGCGGAAGCGGGAAACAAAACCCATGCGCTCCGGCAGCTGCAAGCCGCGCTTGGTGCCCGATTTGCCGCTCGCCTCGTGACGAAGGAACTGCAACGGCGTCTTGCCCATTTTGCGAAGCAGGCCCACCAGCGTGATGAGGATGAGCGCGGCGGCGGGAACCACGGCGCACTTCACAAAGATCTCCCAGCTCCAGTACACCTGGAAGGGCGGCAGGCTGTACGAACCGTAATAGAGGCTACGCATGGGCTCGGTAAAGAACACAACGCCGAGCGCAGTGCCCAAAAGCGCCGCGACCACGCCCACGATAGCGGGAAGCGCAAGGTAGTGCAGCACGATCTCGCGTCGACGATAGCCGCTGGCGAGCAACGTGCCGATGATGGCGCTCTCCTCCTCGATGGTGGCGTCGGTAAGGACCACAAAGACGAACGCCATGATCACGATGATAATGTCGAGCAGCGTCATCCACATCATGGAGTCGCCGTCCACGTCGTCGCGCGCATAGCCAATGCCCTGATTGGAATCGGCGTCGATCAGATCGTCCACGCGCGCATCGGCGTCGGTCAGTGCCTCGACCATATCTTGCTCGGCGTCGATGCGGTCCGCGGTGGGGAGGTCGCAATCGGTAAAGGTGAAGGAGTAGGTGTAGGCGGGTGCGCCGCCAGCATCTTCGAGCGCGGCAAAGCCGCCATCGGTGACCTCGGCCACGCCGTACGTGATGGTGTTCACCGTAAAGTCCGAATTGTTGAGGAACAGCGCCTGGCTATCGGGCTGGGTCATGATGCCGCAGATGATGTAGGTGCGGCCCTCGAGCTCGACTTTATCGCCCACGGACAGGTTGTTATTGGTGGCAAAGACACGGTCGATGGCCACCTCGTCATCCGCCTTGGGTTCCTTGCCCTCACAGTAGGACGCAATGTCCACCTTAGCGCGGTGCGCATAGGTGCGCAGCGTGCGCTTGGTGCCGTCGTCGCCGGCGGTCTTTTTGATGATGGCGTCGATGGAGAAATTCTTGTAGAGCGTGACGCCGCCGACGTCGCCGGCTGCATCCTCGGCGGCCTTGAGTTGATCGTCGGTAGCCTCGAAGGAGGTGGTCACGCGGCCGTCCTCAATCGCGTACGCATCGCGCATGTCATCGATAAGGCAGCCGATGGAATGCGCTGCGAGCAAAAATCCCGAGGTGAGAGCGATGCTTCCGCACATAAGCAAAAAGATGCCCAGGTACTTGCCGATATTGCGGCGCAGCTCGCGCGGGAGACGTTTTGCGAGAGGTGTCATGGCGCCGCCTACCAATCGAGCTCGGCGGCCGCGACGGGCGACTCGTTGAGCTCATCCTCGACGATGCGTCCGTCGCGCAGGCGCAGCACGCGATTGGCCATGCGCGCGATGGCGGCATTGTGGGTGACAATGATGATGGTGCAGCCGTAGGTGCGGTTGACATCCTCCATGAGCTGCAAGATTTCCTTGGACGTCTTGTAGTCAAGCGCGCCCGTGGGCTCGTCGCACAGCAGCAGGCCCGGGTTTTTGACGAGCGCACGGCCGATGGCGCAGCGCTGCTGCTGGCCGCCCGAGACCTGGCGCGGGAACTTGTTGCGGTGCTCGTAAAGGCCCAGCGAACGCAGCAGCTCGTCGATGTTGAGCGGGTTTTTGGGCAGGTGCGCCGTGACCTCGATGTTCTCCTTGATGGTGAGATCGGGCACCAGGTTGTAGAACTGGAAGACAAAACCCAGCTCACGGCGTCGATACTCGCCAAGGTCGGTAGGCTTGAGCACCGTGAGGTCGCAGCCGTCCACCATGATGGAACCGCCGTCGGCATCCTCCAGGCCGCCGATCAGGTTGAGAAAGGTCGACTTGCCCGAGCCCGAGGGCCCCAGCATGACGCAGATCTCGCCGCGGTTGATGGACGCGTCGATGCCATCGAGTACCGTCAGGCGCGCATCACCGTCGCCGTAGTGCTTTTTGAGATCCTTAACCTGGACGTAGGCTTCCTGCGTTGCCATGGTATCCCCCATTGTTAGCCTCGTACTACTTTATGAACGTAATAGTAAACCTTGGTGAACTATTTTGGGGCGAGGCCTAGGATTTATTTCAGACTAGGCGCGGGATTTGGCGCGTGAGAGGGCCAGGCCTACGGCGGCAATGGCGGCGGCGAAGAGCACGGTGACGCCCAGGTCGCAGGCGATGTCGCCCAACACGGCAGATGTCAGGTCCGAAGCGAGCGCCTTGCCGATCGCGTCGTTCACCCAATACGTCGGCACAAAGTGCGCCACCGTCTGCACGGCCGGACCCATCAGCGACAGCGACATCCAAGCGCCGCCCAAAAACGTCATGAGCATGCCGAGCAGGTTGCCCACGCCGTTGAGCAGCTCCTCGCGCGCACCCAGGCTCGAAAGGGCAAAGCCAACGGCCAGCGGCGTGCACGCCAGGGCAAACGTCGCCGCCAGCGCCAGACACACACGACCCGCGCCGACCTCGGCAACCGCGCCGGCAAAGCCCACGACGCCCATCATACTCGACACGAGCCAAATGCAGACGGTGAGCACGGCGGCGGCGGCAAACACGGCAAGCGAACGTTGGCGCTCGGAGATTGGGCCGGCATCCATACGACGCACGCGCTCGGGCTCGTTCATGCCCGAGAACACCAACCCCACCGATACGATGACCGACGAGATAATCGCGTACGCGCCAAAGTTGAAATACGACTCGAGCGTGGCGGCGGCAGTCGAGTCGACCTTGACCTGCTCAATCTCGACCTCCGCGCGCTTGGCGGCGGCATGCTCGGCGGCCTTGGCGACGCTGCCGTTAGAGGCGGCGGGCTCTAGGGCCGCCGCAGCGCCCGCGAGCGAGATCCAGCGCGAGGCCTCGGCAGACGAAAGCGCCGCCGCCATGGTGCCGGCACCGTAGGTCACATCGAGCTTGGGCAGGGACTCCCCCACGCGGGCAGCCGCGACCAGGTCGTCCTCAAACCCCTCCGGGATAAAAAACACGCAGTCGGCGCTGCCCTTGGCGCTGTTGCTCTTGGAGAGCGCGTCCGCAAGGTCGTACGTGTCGTCGCCAACACCCGTGACCAGGTCAAAGCGCGAGCCCAAGTGCTTGGTGAGCGCACGCGAAAGATCGCTGCCGTCGCGGTCGACCACAATCACATTGGCGTCGTAGGGCTTGTACTCGGTGAGCTGCGACGAGTTCCAGCTCACCGAGGCCGCGATGAATACGCCCATGAGCGATATGAACACCGTATAGATGAGCAGGTAGAACGGATGCGCGAGCGCCATGCGCAGCGCAGTCTTAAAGGTGTTCATAGCGGCTCCTTCCAAAAATCAGCGTGGCAGCGGCAACAAACACCAGCGTCATGAGGACCAGCGCGCCGGCGCGAACGGCAAAAGGTCCCAGGTCCTCAAAGAAATACAGGCGGTTGAACATGTCGCAGATAAGCTTGACGGGATTGAGCCAGCACTCGGCCGGGCAGGCGCGGGCGACGTCGTCGGCAAGCGCCATCGCCGGCTCGCCGTAGAGGCCGGCGAACAGGGCGCACGTGGTGGCAAAGCCCGTGAGGATGCCCGACTTGGACGCCTTGCCGCCCTTAACGGGAAGCGTGCCCACAAAAAGGCCCAGGCCCGTCGCGGCAAGCGCGGACACGGCGCCGCCCACCAGACACAGCCCCTCGCGCCCGCCAAAGTCGACGCCCACGACCAGGCGCACGTAGCCAATCGCGATCGTCATCGAGGCAAAGGAGACCAGCCACGAGCCCACAAAGATACCGGCCAGCGACGCCGTTTTGGAAAGACCGCCCGCGCAGCGGCGCGCGCCAAGGCCCGACAGATTGGGCTGCAGATCGACGACGCTCAAGGCGGCAAACTCGGCAGACATCATCGCCACCAGGCCAAAGAGCGCGTAATAGTAGATGACCGTGCCGTCGGGCGTGGTGCGCGTAAGGCTCACGCGACGGGTGCCGCCCTCGAGCGACAGGGCGCGCGCAACCGCCTCCGGGTCGGCGAGCGCCGCCGGGTTGTCCTGGGCAATCTGGGACATGAGCTCGGCATTTTGTGTATACGAACTTGCCACCGTCTCCAGGATGCTGCGATCGGTGAGCACCGATGATGCGCGCGAGCTGTCGTAGCTCGAAAGCAGTGTGAGCTTGGGCGTGCCCGCGTCGTCGACCGTATAGATACCCGCGACCTCACAGGCCTTGAGCGCTTTGCGCGCGGCAGCCAAGTCTTCGTACTCGCTCACATCGAGCAGCTGATTCTCGCCCTCCTTGGCAAGCGAAGTCGCCACGTCCTTAAAGGACGAAGCGCCCCAGGCTTCGTCAGCAACAACGGCAACCGGCACCGGGTCGATCTTGCCGTCGGAGCTGAGATTCGCAAACATAAACATGAACATCGTGGAAAGCGCGATGGGAAAGAGAGCGCCCCAAACCCACGTGCTCGGCCGGCGCAGCAGCGTCTTGACCGTAATGATAATGGTGTTGAACATGGCCGCCCCCTAGTCGCGCAGCTCGCGGCCGGTGATCTCGAGGAACACGTCGTTGAGGGTCGGTGGTTCGGAATAAATGCGGCCGAGCGTCACGTCATGCGAACGCAGCGCATCGAGAATGTCCGTCAGGTTATGCGGGCTCGCCTCGCACGAAAACGTGAGCTGGCCTGCCGTCGCCGACAGATCCAGGACATGCGGCAGGCTCGCGACGGCACCGAGCGCCGCGCTCGGCACCTCGCCGACCTCGATCACGATCTTCTCGCCCATCTGAATCATGCGCTTGAGCTCGTCGTTGGTGCCCTGCGCCAGCACGCGACCGCCGTCCATGATCATGATGCGGCTGCAGATCTGCTCGACTTCCTCCATGTAATGGCTGGTATACACCACCGTGGCCCCTTCGTCGCGCAGGCGGCAGATGCCCTCCAGGATGGCGTTGCGGCTCTGCGGGTCGACCGCCACCGTGGGCTCGTCAAAAAAGATAAGCTCGGGCTTGTGCGCGATACCGCAGGCGATGTTGAGGCGACGCGCCAGGCCACCCGAGAGCTTGCCGGGGCGGAACTTGGTAAAGTCGCCCAGCCCGACAAAGTCGATCGCCTCGTCCACCAGCGCACGGCGGCGCTTGCGGTCGTTGACGTAGAGGCTGCAGAAATAGTCGATGTTCTCGCGCACCGTGAGCTCGTCGAATACCGCCACCTGCTGCGGCACCACGCCGATGCGGCGCTTGAGGTCGTAGCGGGCGGGTGTCATGGGCTCGCCGAACAGCTCGATGGTGCCCTTGTCGTAGGCAAGCAGCTGCAGAATACAGTTGATGGACGTGGTCTTGCCCGAGCCGTTGGGTCCGAGCAGGCCAAAGATCTCGCCAGGGGCGATGCTCAGGTTAAAGTGGTCGAGCGCGATAAGATCGTCGTAGCGCTTGACGAGGTTTTCGACGTGGACGATGTCTGTCATGAGGCGGCCCTTCTGTTGATTGCGGCCCGGTACGATTGCATCATCGCAGGAGCCGCCGGCGCGCACCAGTGAGCTTTGTCACGAGTGCGAGGCTTGGCCGCGTAGCCTGCCGGTGCCCCCGCTTTGCCGCGTGGGAGGAATGTCACGGTTGCTCCGGGTGGCGCCTCCCCCATGCGCGGCTTCGCGTACAATACCCGTATGAACAGGCTTTTCGACAAATCGATCGTGCTGGCGTGCTGTATTGCGGCCGCCATGGGTCTTGCCGTGGACGCTCGTCTGGTTGTGGCGTTTTGCCTTGGCATTATTGCCACCTCGCTGGCCGAGGCCACACAGGGGAAACGCACCCGGCGCGCGAGCGAGGCCGCGAGCTGCGCTTACATCATCGCGGCCGTCGTCGTGCCGCCGTTTGTGCCGTTTGCGCCTCTCGCTCTCTATGACATCGCGCGACGCGTGCGCCGCGAGCACGCCTGGGTCGCGTTGGGCATTGGCTCCGTCTTTGCCTTTGCGCTCGTCGCGGACCTTCGCGCCGATGCGCTTACCGCACGAACGCTCCTGCTGACCGCCATCCTTTCGGTTGCCGCCACCTTGCTATCGCTACGCACCGCCCAGTTGGAGCGCGAGCAGCGGCGCATGCGCCGCACCCGCGACGAGCTGCAGGAACGAGCCCTCGCGCTCGAGGCGCGCAACCGCGATCTTGCCGATCGCCAGGACTACGAAGTCGAGCTCGCGACGCTCGCCGAACGCGCCCGCATCGCGCGCGAGATCCACGATAACGTCGGGCACCAGCTCACGCGCGCCTCACTGCAGGCCGAAGCCCTACGCGTGGTCCACACCGACGAGCCTGGCGTCGCCGCCGATTTCGCCGACGTTAAACGCACGGTTGACGAGGCGCTCCAGCTTGTGCGCACCAGCGTCCACGCGCTCAACGACAACGCCGTCGACCTTTCCGTGCAGCTCGAACGCATTGTCGAAGGCACACGCTCGGACGGCGGCCCGCAGATTGAGCTTGAAGTTATGGCCGAACATGCGCCCGCAAACGTCGCCAACTGCTTTGCGGCGGTCCTGCGCGAAGCGCTCTCCAATACCATGCGCCACGCTTGCGCCCAGACCGTCACCGTACGGTGCATGGAGCATCCGTCGTTTTACCAGCTCATTGTTACCGACGATGGCGTGGGTGAGGTCCAAGCAAGCGGCCGCGGCACCGCGGAGGGCATGGGGCTCGCCTCCATGCGCGAGCGCATCGAGGCGCTTGGCGGCACCTTCACCGCCGGCCCGCGTGCCGGCGCCGGCGGCTGGCGTGTGTTTGCCACCGTTCCCAAACAGCAAGGAGATGACGCCCGATGAGGCTCATTGTTGTCGACGACGACCGCTTGGTGGTCGATTCGCTCAAGATTATCCTGGGCGCCCAGCCGCAGATCGAGGTAGTGGGCACCGGCGCCAACGGCAACGACGCGGTTTTGCTCTATGCCGAACACGCGCCTGATATCGCACTGCTCGACATTCAGATGCCGGGGCGCGACGGACTTTCGGCGGCACGCGAAATCCTTGAGCGCGACCCTGCGGCGCGCGTGGTGTTTCTGACGACATTCTCGGATGACGAATACATTGTGTCGGCGCTCAAACTGGGCGCGCGCGGCTACTTGATTAAAACCGACGTCGCTGCCATCCCTCCCGCGTTGACGCAGGTCATGGATGGCAAACGCGTGCTCGAGGGCAAGGCGATCGAGGATATCAACTTTGATGGGGCGGACGTCGAGGCCGGCACGACCCGCCGGCCCGCGGCCTTTGTCAGCCTGACCGACCGCGAGTTCGAAGTCGCAGAGCTCATCGCCCGCGGCCTCGACAACAAGGAGATTGCCGCCACCGCCTATATGGGCGAAGGCACCGTGCGCAACCACATCAGCTCGATCCTGGCAAAGATGGGCCTACGCAACCGCACGCAGATCGCCATCGCCTATCTGCGAGGGTAATTACCCAACGACCGACCGCCCCGGCATAGCAAAATGGCTGTTATCGATTTAATGCCATTTCAAAACCATGCCGGATTACGGGGCTAAACTCAGGGCCCCATCCATACTTGCGTTTTCTGCAAGATGACGGCTCGTCTACCTGCGGTTTTATTTTCACGAATATCGGCATGGTTGGGGACTCGTGATTCAGCCCCGTAAACCGGCATAGTTTTTTCGGACGGCCCTGTACGAGCGCCTCCGCAAGCCTCGTGAAACCAAGATGACCCGTTTCCCTCAGTCCCCGGGGGATCATTTGACGGTGCCCGCCACGAAATCGGCCCATCTACTACGTTTGACTCGGTACCCCTGACCATGCCTTCGTTTTAAGCAAAACCGCAGGCGTTCTACCTGCGGTTTTGTTTTTGCGCTTTTCGGCATGGTTGGGGGTAAGGGGCTAAACGTAGTAGATGGGCCGGTTTCGTGGCGCGCCCTCCTCCCCAACGCACAAAAGTGCCACCACGGAGGAGGGAGATGCCTCCGTGGCGGCTGGGGGTAGGAGTAGGTCGGGATTTAGCCCTGCCGGCCGCCCGGGGCCTTTTGGCCCCGGGCGCTGTCGACGTGCCTAGCGCTTACGGATACCCCAGACCAGGGCTCCGACGCCGGCCATGGCGACAACAAATGCCATAAGCAGAGCGGCGGCCTGCTGGTCACCCGTGGTGGGCAGGAAACCCTTGACCGTCTTGACGATGTTCGTCACGGTCTTGGGCGTGCCGGGATCGGGCGTCGGCACGGGCGTCTCGGGCTTCTTGTACGCGTTGTTGAACACAATACCCTCGACGCTCTTGTCGCCCTTAGTATAGGTAACGTTCGCCTTGAGGTTGCCCTCGCCGTCATCGACCACGTTGACGGTCACGGTAAAGACGGACTTGTCGTAGGTCATACCGACCTCGTCGCCCTTGACCTCGCTGATGGTGTAGACGTGCGTACCGGGCTCGTCGTACTCGAACTTGTCGAAGCTGATCTTGCCGTCGGCATCGTTGGCAACCGTAGACTCGATGTCCTCGCCAACGAGCTTAAAGCTAAACTCGTCCTTCTTGAGCTCGCGTCCCTCGAGCACCTTGATGGCGCCGATGGAGACCTGCGTGGGCATGGCGTGATACTTGTTGGTAAAGCCAGCCGACTCGGTAGCTCCCTCGAGCTTGTGCGCCGCGGTCAGCGTGCCATCACCATTGTCGGAGACGGTGGTCACGACGGTGTAGGTCGTGCCGTCATAGGTGACGCCCTTGTACAGGCCGAGCGCGTTGGGGCAAGCCTCGCGCAGCGTGTACGTGTGCGTGCCGGGCGCCTCGTAGCGAATCGGGCTCAGCGTCACGGTGCCGTTAGCGTCGTTGGTGCCGTTAGCGACAACCACGTCGTCCTCGAGCAGCTCAAACGTGAACTCGCCGGCTGCAAGGTCGCGGCCGGTCAGACGCTTGACCGTCTTGACCTGATCGGTCACGGAAAAATCGGTGGGCGTCACGCCATAGGTGTTGGTGAACGTGAAGGCCGCACCGTCATCGCCGTCGCGCACGACGCTCAGATGTCCGGCACCATCGTCAGTCACGGTGTAGGAAACCTTGCGCGTGGCGTTGGCGTCGTTGGTCACGCCAGGGGCGCTACCGGACTCGGTCACCGTGTAGGCAAAGGTGTGCGAGCGCGGGGCGGTGGGGGCTGTGGGCTCGGACTCGTCGCTGGGCTCATCGGCGTTGGTATCAACGTCGGCGTCGGCCTCTTCAGCCTCTGCCTCGTCGGCCTCGACCTCGTCAGCTTCGTCTGCCTCGGCCCTATCGGTTGCATCGTCCGTCACGCCCAGGGCGCGGTTGAGGTCCTCGAGCGTAAAGTGGATCTTGCCAAAGTCCACGTTACCGGCTGCGTCGTTGGTTACGGTCGTGCGCTCGGGCATCGGGGCACCTGCCTCGTCGGCGGTCACGGTAAAGGTGAACTTACCCGTGATGTCGGCCGGGGTCAGGCCCTCGGCAACCTGGAGCTTCTTAGTACCGGTGAGCGCAGCATCCACGGCGTCGGCGCCGTAGACGTTCTCGAACAAGGGCTCGACGCCGCCGTAGTCGACCGTCGCCGTCAGGGTACCGTCACCGTTGTCGACGACGATAACCTTAAAGCCAAAGCTCCACGTTGTAGCGGAAACGCCATTCGGCAGCCCGAATAAATCTTCGTAGGCCGTGTAGTTAATGGTCCAGGCAAGCTTGCCGTCCTTATCGGTACGATAAGCAAGCCCAGCAGCCTCAAGATTAGCAAGCATCTCGGTGTCGTAGTGCAACGCATCAAAGCTCACATGCCCGCCGATATTGGGCTTGAGGTTTTCGTAGCCCACAAGCTCGCCCTGATAGGCAATGCCGAACCAGAACTCGCCGTCGGCCATCGGACGACCGGTCAGGGTCTTGGTGGCGACAACCTGAGCAGCGGTACCACCAGGCGTATTGGTCGTAGCGCTGTAGCTGTTGTGGAACGGGACCAGGGCACTCTCGACCTTGTTCTCACCGCTCTTGTGGACCGTCGTATGCGTACCCTCGGGACCGCCGGAGACGGTCGTCGTGGCGGTAAGCGTACCGGCACCGTCATCGGCGACGGCGATCGTCACGGTACGCACGGCGTCGTCGTAGGTGTAACCGGGCTTGCCGTCATTCTTCTCGGCTACGGTGTACGTGAAGGTCTTGCCAGCGTCAGCCAGCGTAAACTTGACCTCATGGCCAGCTAGGATGTCGATCAGGCCGACCGTTGCCTCTGCCGTCGCAGGGGACTTGAAGTTGTTGGCTCCGGGCAGCAGGCCAAGCGCGTTGGCCGAGGCCTCGTCGGCAGGCTTCACGGTAAACGTGAACTGACCCTCGGTCATAGGACGTCCGGAGAGGCTCTTGCTGAGCTTGAGGCCGCCGGCCGCGGTGTAGTTAAGCTCAGTGCGGTACGTGTTGGTGAAGCGTCCGCTTTCCTTCTTGGTGACATTGGCGGTCAGCTTGCCCTCGCCGTCCTCAGTCACGGTCACTTCGGCGGTCGCGACATGCCCGTCATACGCCATGCCGGCCGCGTTACCCGCGTTCTCGCGGATCTCGTACGTGTAGGTTCCGGCAGCCGTGTAGCGGATCTTGCCGAACTTGACGGCAGCGATGCCATCCTTCGCATCGTGCTTGTTCACGGTCACGGTTGCAGGATCGGGCAGCGGGGTGCCCTCGGCGGCGGTGATGGTAAAGCTGAACTTGTCGGAGTCCGTCCAGTCGCGACCGTCGACAGCCTTGCTCAGATCAAAGTCGAGCTCTGCGTCGAGCGGGGTCACGCTGTAGGTGTTCTTGAAGGTCGCAGCCGTGGCGTCCTTCAGGACATGCTCAGCCTTGAGCGTGCCATCGCCCTTGTCGGTAATGGTGGTCTCGATGGTGTACTTGGCGCCGCCGTACGTGATGCCCTTGCTGATGGTTCCGCCGTTGACCTCGCGCAGCGTGTAGGTGTGCTCGCCGGCCTCGGTGTACTTCACGGCGCTCATCGTGATGTTGCCCTCGGCGTCGTTGATGCCGGTGGCAACGACCTTGTTGCCCTCGACGAGCTCGAAGGAGAACTCGCCTTCCTTGAGGTCGCGGCCGATCAGAACCTTGTTCGCGGTAATCTGGTCGGTGACGCTCGTCTCGACAGGCGTCACGTTATAGGTATTGGTGAACGTAAATGCCACATCGCCGTCCGGCTTGTGGGATACGCTCAGATTGCCCTTGCCGTCATCAGTCACGGTGAAGGAAACCTCGCGCGACGGCTTGGCGTCGTTGGTCACGCCAGCGACCTCGCCGGACTCGGTCACGGTGTAGGTAAAGGTGTGCTCGCGCTTCTCGGGCTTCTCGCCCAGAGCCTTGTTAAGGTCGTCGAGCGTAAAGGTGATCTTGCCAAAGTCGACCTTGCCCTTGGCATCATTGGTCACGCTCGCGTTCGCGGGCATGGGTGCACCATCTTCACCGGTCACGGTAAAGGTGAACTTGCCGGCAATGTCAGCCGGGGTCAAGCCGTCGGCGACCTGCAGGTTCTTCTTGCCCACAAGTGATACCTCGGCAGCATTCGTGGTGTAGACGTTCTTGAACTTGATGCTCTTGGCGTCCTTGGCGCCCTTCAGCTCGTGCGTGGCAACCAGCTGACCCTTGCCGTTATCGGCAATGGTCGTCACGATGATGTAGGTCGCGTCATCGTAGGTGATGCCGCCGGCGTCGCCCTTGACCTCGCGCAGCATGTAGGTGTGCTGGCCGATCTCGGTGTACTTGATGGCACTGAACGTCACCTTGCCGTTGGCGGCGTTCTCAACGGTCTCGACAGGCTTAACTTCCTTGTCAATGATTTCGAGCAGCTCAAAGCTGAACTCGTCGGCCGTAAGGTCACGCCCGGTCAGAGACTTGGTCACGGTAATCTGGTCGGTGACGCTGGACTCAACAGGATTCGTGGCGTAAACGTTCTTGAACTCGGTCTCGCCCGAGGTCACCTTCACGCCAGCGCTCAGCTCGCCCTTCTTGTCGGGCGTTACCGTCACGGTGATCTCCGCGACGTTCTTGCTGTAGGCGATGCCGTCAATCGTGGTCCCGGCATGCTTTTCACTGACCTTGTAGACGTACGTGCCAGGTTCGGTGTATTCGATCGTGCCGAAGTCGATGGCAGCCTTGCCCTGGTCCAGGTCAGCCTTGCGCACGGTCGCAGTCCTAGCCGCAGGCATCGGGGCGCCGCTCTCGGATGTCAGGCCAAACTCAAACGCGTCAGCATTCGTCCAGTCGCGACCCTCGAGCACCTTGGTCAGGCCAAAGCTGGCCTTGGTTTCTACCGTTGCCGGCGTCATATTGTACGCAAAGCTAATCTTGCCGTTGTTGCCCAGGTAGGAATTGACATGCGTCGCGGTCGCCTTGGCGGACACGTTGTTCCACTTGGGATTGAGAACGTCAGTCACGGTACCAGTGTTGTTGCCTCCCACACTCTCCTTGGTGGTGTGGAGCTCGTCGATAAAGGCTAGGCGCGCGGTTCCCACGCTAAACGAAAGGTTGCCGTCCTCGTCAGCAACAATAGCGCCGTCAAACTTCGCAGCGTCGCCGCCGATAAACTCGATGACGGCAGAGGCGGGCTTGGCCTCGCCGTTTTCGCCCTGCTCCTCAAACTCATCCTTGTAGTAATAGGTGCCGGTATCTGCCAGCGAATTCTTTGCAGGCTGCGTGCAGTCCTTGTCCGTGTAAATAGGGGTCTGTTTCTGGAAGTAGTAGTAGCGGTTGGTGTCGGCCGGCTCAAAGGTCGCAACCGTATTGCCCAGATTGCCGGCAGCCCACTTGTTCGCGTAGAAACTCACGGTCTTGGCGCCGTTGGCAACGGTCGTATTGTTCTCGATGTAATCCTTGAGCCCCGTTACCTTCTCGGGCGTAAACAGGTTGTCAAGTGCGGCGCTCTTCACGCTCGAGGTGTACTTCACGCGGATAGGCTGAGCGCTGTCGACCGAAAGCTTGCCGTCTACGGTCTTAAAGTGGCTCAGCGGAATCAACGACGCAGGAATGCTGACCGTTACGACATCGCCCTTCTGGGGATTGTCATCACCAGCACGCTGCACGGTAATGAGCAGGTCTTTTGCCTTGCCGGCAAACTCGTAGGTGTCGGTATTGGTCTCTTTGTTGACCGTCTTGCTCGCCTTGGTAAACGGCGTGCCGTTGATGACGACCTCGGTGAAGCTGTCGACCTGCATAAAGTCGCCCAGCTCGTCGGTAAACGTGATGTAGCCGGACTTGGTCGCGTCGTAGCCCTTATCAATTTCGGTCGGATAAGGCGCCTCCGATGTGATGGCCTGTGAGATGTCGTCGAAGACCTTCTTGAGCTCTTCGGCGTTGGTCGCCGACTTGTAGTAGTCGGAGTAGTCGGAGTTTTCCGCGCGTGTGCCATGAGTATCCCATGCCGTGGCATTGGGGTAGTTGCTTGAAACGGCCTGCATGAACTTGTTCTCTTGGCTTGTCTTCGAATCTTGGACACTGGCTTTGGGGTTCGCGCCATCAAAGATGCCGATGGTATAAACGGTGGCCTTGCCGTCCTTCATATTCTTAGCAGCTGTCACGGCAGCGTTGGCGACACCCGCATCGAATTTATTTTGCTTTGTTGGCGTACCGTCGGTAAAGAACACAATAATCTTCTTGGCGTCCGCGCGACCAGAAATGCCCTCGGCCAGTTCTAGACCATTGTCGGCGCGCGTTGCACCAGCGGGTGTAATCTCGGCAATCCTATCCTTAAGAGCTTTCACGTTGCTGCCGGAGCAATCGGTCAAGTCTTTCATAACCTGTGTGTAATTGTAGGTGTATCCTCCGTCACGATACGTATCGTTGCCGATCTTGCTGGACTTCTTGCCCGCAAACTTAACGATAGCAACCTTATGCTGCCTATCCACGCCCTCGATACCCTCGTTTTGTTTGGCAATGGTGTCGATGAAGCTGCTGGCAGCGCTCTCCAGTGCATCGATACGCTTGGGCTTGGTGGGATCTCCGCCACCCATAGGATCATCCATCGAGCCAGAAGCATCCAGCACCATCACGATGTCGAGCGGCGTGGTAACCGTCACGGTTGAATTAGACGTCGAGGACATGGCCGAAAGTGAAGTCAGAAAATCCGACTCTTCGTTTTCCTCAGTTGCCTTGACCGTCTTGTCGGTCCAGATTCGGCCGACGTGTTGGGTCGTTACTTTATTGCCACTATGGCCGGCTGCCCAGATTTCCCACCGACCGCTCGTGTCGGGGTCGACGACCGTTTTTCCGGTCATGGCCGGTCCGTCCATTCCTGTGCTGGACCTGGCGTTGGCCTCGGGCAGCATGGCAAATGCTGCAGCCGGCAACACCAGCACCACGGCCAGTATCACCGCCAAGAGACCCCTCGTGTACTTACTCATCGCGTCTCCCTTCTCGCGGTCTCAGACCTTGCAACAGCCTAAAGTTACGAAATGAGACACAATTTGGGCAGGTGACACATGTTCCAGATTCTGTTTTGGGCGTGAGACAAATGTCTCACCAAAGTTGAGACACGGCGTTTTCGCAGGAAAACGGGTGCGACTCGGAGCCATCAGGCAAAAATGACCCACTTTCCTCCGTCCCCGGGGGATTAGTTGGTAACGTTCGCCACGAAACCGGCCCATCTACTACGTTTAACCCGATACCCCTGACCATAACCGCGTTTTACGAAAAACCGCAAGCGTTCTACCTGCGGTTTTCTTTTCGCGTTTTTCGCCGTGGTTGAGGGCAGCCACCCAAACGTAGTAGATAGGCCCATTTCATGGCGAACGGGTCACGCGGATATCCTCGCAAGGCCAAAATGATCCGTTTCCCTCTGTCCACGGGAAACCAAGGGCTGTTATGGATATGGTTCCATTTCAAAACTATGCCGGATTACGGGGCAAAAGTCGGAGCCCTCATCCATACCTTCATTTTTTCAAAAACGGCAGGCTATCTACCTGCGATTTTGTTTTTGTATTTTCCTGTATGGTCGGAGGTTCGCTATCCAGCCCCGTAGGTAGTGTCGAGAAAGTTGGTGTAAGGGCCCTTGCGGCCCCTGTGTCCGATATCC
>CABSNR010000022.1:0-35062 GCA_902479145.1 uncultured Collinsella sp. | reverse complement strand
ACGGTCGCGTGGGCTCGGAGATGTGTATAAGAGACAGCCTTAAGGAGCAGAACCCCGAAATCAAGGTCGTCGCCGTCGAGCCCGCCACCTCGCCGGTGCTTTCTAAGGGCCAGGCCGGTCCGCACAAGATCCAGGGCATCGGTGCCGGCTTTGTGCCCGACGTCCTCGACACCCAGGTCTATGACGAGATCATCCCCGTCGAGAACGACGACGCCTTTGCGACCGGCCGCGCCGTGGGCCACAAGGAGGGCGTGCTCGTGGGCATTTCGTCCGGCGCCGCCGTGTGGGCCGCGCTGCAGCTGGCCAAGCGCCCCGAGAACGAGGGCAAGACCATCGTGGCGCTGCTCGCTGACACCGGTGAGCGCTACCTGTCCACGGCACTGTTCCAGGACTAAGGGCCCGTCGCTTGTCGATAGGCCCAAGGCACGCCGGCCTCCCCTCTCTTCTGGCTGCCTGAGCCCATCCCAACAGGGTGTCCCACGAGACGTCCGAACTTGCTACAATGTCTGCGGCGCGGAACCAGCCTCCCGCGCCGCTTTTCTTTTTTGGCCGCATGCCACCAAGGAGAACCTCCCCATGCACAACAAGCGCGTGCTCGTCGCCATGAGCGGCGGCGTCGATTCCAGCGTGACCGCGTACCTGCTCAAAAGCCAGGGCTACGAATGCGTTGGCGCCACCATGCGCCTCACCTGTCCCGCACCCGACTCCGCCACGGATATGAGTAAGGTCGACCGCGACATCGCCGATGCAAAGGCCGTCGCCGAGCGCCTGGGGATACCTCACCATGTGCTCGACCTGCAGCAGACCTTCGACCGCAATGTTATCGAGCGCTTCGTGACCGCCTACCAGGAGGGACTGACGCCCAACCCGTGCATCATCTGCAACCGCCACATTAAGTTTGGCGCGTTGCTGGATGCGGCACTGGATATGGGCTGCGACTACATCGCCACAGGCCACTACGCCAAAACGAGTCAGGCGTCCGACAGAACCTGGCAGCTACACCGCGGCGAGGACCCCAAAAAGGACCAGAGTTACTTTTTGTATTCGCTCACGCAAGAGCGCCTGGCACGCACAATCTTTCCGCTGGCAGGCCTGGACAAGGAGCGCGACGTGCGCCGCATTGCCGCCGAGCAGGGCTTCATCAACGCCAAGAAGGCCGAAAGCGAGGACATTTGCTTTATTCCAGAAGGTGACTACGCGGGCTATATCGAGCGCCGCTGCGGACATGCCGCTGCACCGGGCGACATCGTATGGCGCGACGGCAGCGTGGTCGGGCGCCACAACGGCGCACTGCGCTATACCATCGGCCAGCGCAAGGGTTTGGGCGTAGCGATGGCGCATCCCGTATACGTGACAGGCGTCGACGCCGTCAACAACACCGTGCATCTGGGCGAGGCCGAGGACCTGACGGCCGCAGCGCTCACGGCCAATGACTGGATCTGGAGCGCCCCTGCCGACCGCATGGAGGCAGAGCTCGATGCCGGTGGCATTCGCCTGGGCGCCAAGTACCGCTACCGTCAAAAGGACCAGGCAGCGACCCTTACACGTGGCGCCGACGGACAAATGCTACTGACTTTTGACGAGTCGCAGCGAGCCATCGCCCCCGGCCAGGCCGTCGTTATCTATCGCGGCGACATCGTCCTCGGCGGCGGCACCGTGACCGGCGCGCTTAAGTAGCCGCGGGCTTATCGCCGCACGTGTCGAAGCACTTCAACAGCAGCATTCACCTCGATAACGCGACGCTCCAGGCCGCGGCGAATGGACTCGAGCCGGCCCTCCGCCGTGGCCCACTTGCTCTGCGAAAGAATCTCGATCGCCTCATCAACAAATCCGTTGAGCCGCGATGAGTCGAACCAATCGAGCGAGTCCGCAAGCGCCAGCTGGACGGAAGGATTGGGTCCAAACGGCTTAGCGGCAAACCCAAACTCCCCAGCTGCGAGCACAGCAGTTGGCACGTTATACCATAGACAGTTGCCGCTATCGAACAGCGGTGCATGCCTTATCTCCAAGGTATCGACATTGCGGATGATGCCGAAGTTTCGCCAATGGCGATCGCTGTTGGCCAAAAGGGCGTCGCAAACAATCATCTGCGACATAGACCTTCTCACGGCAGTCTCGTCTGCTCCATGCTTACCAAGGAAGCGGCAGTACCGGTCGTACGTCGAGTTTCCTCGCTGGCCGCCAAGAGCGTTCTTAACGTAAACAGCCGGAACATATTCCTCGCGGCCGTCAAGAAAGTCGTCGCACAGACACACAGGGGCATCGAACATCCGCTCAACCGCATAAGGAACAAACTCACCCTCTGACAGCAAGCGACGATGTAGAGCCGTTGCAACCGCCTCGTTAAAGGGACGTTGATCGTCCATGCCGCATCCCTTGACCAGAACGCGAACGCCGTTGCGAATCATCCACGATTTAGGGAGCTCACCCTCGGACGTGTTATCCGGATTTTTAAGACCGATGCCTTCCAGCCAACCCGAACGCTCTTCGGGCGCCGATCGCTCAAATTCGTTCTCAAAGTAATTGATGTTTTGCCATTTGAGTTCGCCGCAATCGGCCGGCCGCAGCCAATAGCAATCCGAAAGCGAGAGACCCAGGCACCGAACCGGAGCCTCGATGCCACTGGCAATTCCCAGTTCACGATAGCGCGAGACGAGTCCGGGGCGGACGTCAGGCACCGACCGATGGCCCCACCACACGTTGAGCTCCCGTTTATTCACCGTTGGAGAAGAGCTCGAGCACGTGCCAAACGGCATTCGTTGCGCATCGAGGACCTCGGCGATTTCGAAGGAAAACTCGCGCGTCGGATCAAACGAAACACGTGCAACCTCGTAATCGGCGGACATCAGCGTAAACTTGCGCCCCACATCGGCCGCAGGACGGCGTCCACGTTTGCGGACCTTTTGATAAGCGACCGCAGAATCATACTCAACCATCTTCCGTCCGCCCACAATATCGCACACGAGCGTTCCCGATGCGGCAAGCTGAGATATGCGGGCTTTCGTAACGCCCAACAGGCGGGCAGCATCACCCATAGACAAGTACTCAGATGTATCCATACGCTGCATCACCTCGTTAAGTATTCCAAACGTAAAGTTAATTAGTTACATACAGCATAATACTAAACAGACTGAAGCGAAAAAAGGCCCGAGCAATCGGGCCTTAGAGCAATTGGTCAGCCAAGCTATGAACCGCTTCCCCTAGCGCTGTACGTAGGCGCGGACGAGCTCGAAGGTGTTGCGCACGCCGTCCATGTGGCTGCGCTCGTAGTTGTGGCTCGCGTAAACGCCGGGGCCGATCAGGCCGTGACGGATGTCGTAGCCGGCCGATAGCGTGGCCTCAACGTCCGAGCCGTAGTGCGGATACACATCGATGGCGTAATCGAGCTCCAGCTCGCGCGCGATGTTGGACAGCGTGGTCACCAGGTCGTAGTTGTACGGACCACCCGAATCCTTGGCGCAAATCGACACCATGCGCTCGGTGCAGCCCAGGTCGTCGCCCACGCAGCCCATGTCCACGCTGATCATCTCGCGCGTGTCGGCCGGCACAAAGGCACCGCCATGGCCGACCTCCTCGTACACGGTAAAGAGCAGCGAAACCTTACGCGAAAGCGTCACCTCGCCAGCGGCGACGGCACGCGCCAAGCCCAGCAAAATGGCGGCCGAAAGCTTGTCGTCCAGGAAGCGGCTCTTAATGTAGCCACTCTCCGTCACCGTCGTGCGAGGGTCCATAGCGATGATGTCGCCAGTCTGAATACCCAGCTCGAGCACATCGTCCTTGCTGTCGACGTTCTCGTCGAGCAGGATCTCCATGTTCTTCTCGATAGTCTTGACCGGCTCATCGGCCACATGCGCCGAAGGCTCGGTATTGAGGACCACACCCGTGTACACATTGCCGTCGCGCGTGTAGACGGTGCAGTTCTCGCCATCGGCCGTAGACCACTGATGCCCGCCGATCGTCGTGGGGCGCAGACGACCATTG
Source organism: uncultured Collinsella sp. (assembly GCA_902479145.1). GTDB lineage: Bacteria > Actinomycetota > Coriobacteriia > Coriobacteriales > Coriobacteriaceae > Collinsella. The sequence continues at coordinate 31,081 of CABSNR010000022.1, read as the reverse complement.
TCCTTGATAGAGCGCACCATAGCGCCCAGGGTATCGACATGGCTCGCCAACACGAGCGGCTCACCCTCACCACCAAGCTCAACGAGCACGTTACCCTTATTGGAACGCTCAGGCCCAAACCCCATATCGCGCAGGGTCTCCATCAGATAATCAGTCGCCGCGCGGGTATAGCCCGTCGGCGAAGCAATAGAAGTCAGCGCCTTCAGCTGGTCAGTAATATAGGAGAGCGTAGAATCCATCTTGGACACCAAAGTCACCCTTTCATATCGAATTAAACCCACAGCAACAATACCACCGCGAACCATCTTTTTACTTAGCGAGATAACCCATTGAGCTCCTCAGAACTGCGCCCGCCACGATAACGAGCCGGCGGGCCCCTGCCCGTTAGCCCCACAATCGTCCCGCAGGACGGAGGAAGCCCCCGCCGCACGAAGTGCGCAGCGGGGGCTTCCGACATGTCCGAGGACGATTGTGGGGCTAACGGGCAGGGGCCCGCCGAACCAAATTAGGCAGCCGGGCAGATCTTCTTGAAGAGCTCGATGACGTCATCGAGCGTCGCCTCGCGCGGGTTACCCGGGAAGCAGGCGTCGGCCATGGCGTCCTTGGCCAGGACCTCGATCTCGTCGGCCTTCATGGCCTCGCAGACGTGCGGGATGTTCACGTCGGCGGAAAGCTGCTTGACGGCGGCGATAGCGGCGTCGGCGGCCTCGTCGGTGCTCATGCCCGTGGTGTCAACGCCCATGGCAACGGCGACCTTGGCCAGGCGCTCGGCGCAAACCGGCTTGTTGAATTCCATGGCAATCGGCAGCAGCATGGCGCAAGCGACGCCGTGCGGGGTGTCGTAGTGAGCAGACAGGGTGTGAGCCATTGCGTGGTCGATGCCCAGGCCAACGTTGGAGAAGCCCATGCCGGCAACATACTGGCCAAGGGCCATGCCCTCGCGGCCGGAGCCGGGCTGGCCGGACTTGGCCTCGGCGACGGAGTCACGCAGGTTCTCGCTGATCAGCTTAATAGCCTCAAAGTGGAACATGTCAGAGAGCTCCCAAGCACCCTTGGTGGTGTAGCCCTCGATGGCGTGGGTCAGAGCGTCCATACCAGTGGAAGCGGTCAGGCCGGCGGGCATGGAAGCCATCATGTCAGGATCGACGACGGCGACCTCGGGGGCGTCGTTGGTGTCGACGCACACGAACTTGCGGACCTTCTCGGGGTCGGTGATGACGTAGTTGATGGTCACCTCGGCGGCGGTACCGGCGGTCGTCGGCACGGCGATGGTGAACACGGCGTGGTTCTTAGTGGGAGCAACGCCCTCGAGGCTGCGGACATCAGCGAACTCGGGATTGTTGATGATGATGCCGATGGCCTTAGCGGTGTCCATGGAGGAGCCGCCACCGATGGTCACGATAGCGTCAGCCTCGGCGGCCTTGAAGGCCTCGACGCCGTCCTTGACGTTCTGGATAGTGGGGTTGGGCTTGATCTCGGAGTAGAGGCTCCAAGCGATGCCGGCGGCGTCGAGCTCGTCGGTCACCTTAGCGGTAACGCCCAACTTGACCAGATCGGGGTCGGAGCAGACGAAGATCTTCTTGTAGCCGCGACGCTGGAGCTCGCCGGGGATCTCCTTGATGGCGCCGGAACCATGATAAGAGATGGTATTGAGAACGAAACGATTAGCCATTGATAGCCTCCTATCGTGCGCGGAGCACCCGTTACGCCCCGCACTATAAGTCCCATCCTAACGCTTTTGAAACAAAAAACACGTGAGAACGTCAAAAGTGTTAAAGCGTTTCAACAACTGGTATCGTCACCACCAGACCACTAAACAAAAAGGGGCGGCCGAGATGGCCGTCCCCTCCCCATTATCGATCTATCTGACAAGGGGACTGCCCCCTTGCCACATCCTGCCGCTATTTTTGGCAGGCGTCTTTCCAATCTTCGCAGGCGCGCTTCCAGCGAGAGCGCAAGTCACGCTCGCGGTCGATAAACATGATGGCAAACGCGATAAACAACAGCACGCTCGCCACCGCAATGGAGTGCAGCCCCATGCGCTCAATACACCAGTTGCCCAGCACGGCGCCAAACACAAAGGTAAAGATCACGCCAAAGTACAGCACGCCGTTTTCCAAAAAGCCGCGCTTGTGGGTGATGATGTAGTCGTCCACGTTTTGCAGCGCATTGCGCAGGTTACCGATGCACATGGTCGTGGCGATGCCGTGACCATGTATCTTGCGGAAGCTCTCGACCTGCATGCCGCAGGCAAACGAAGTGAGGCAGTTGGCGAGCAGGTTGAAATTGCCGCCGGGGATAAAGCTCACGCCCAGCAAGATAACGGCTTCAAAGAACACCGTCACTTGGCGCCAGTGAATCACGCTGCCAAACCGCTCGTGTACCAGGTCGGCAAGCATAATGCCCACGGCAAACGACACCACGGGGAAGAAATAGCGTCCCGCAAGTGCCCAGTTGCCCTCCGAGATGCTCACGCCCACGAGCAGGATGTTGCCTGTCTGCGCGTTGGCGAAAACATGATCGCGCCCAATGTACGAATAGACGTCCATAAAGCCACCGGCGAGCGCCAAGATAATGCCCAGCTCGATGGACTCTGATATCTGTTTGGCACGCTGCATCGTCGTGCATCCTCCTTGTTGACGACCCTCTCGTGCGTTGGCGGAAACATAACCGCCGTTCATACTGTAACCCATTGACAACATGGCGTGCGCGCGAGACGGGTTCTCCAACGCGCAGATACACAGTCTGGAAACAAACGACTGGCTCAGCGACGCTCTCACTCACCAGCTCATGTACTCCACCAGTCTTTTTAGCGCCGTCCCAAAAAGACTGGTTACAATTACGTGCAGCATACAGACACCGGGAGGGATCGTGGCAAAAAAGCCTCAGCACGCTCAGAACAGCCAACGCGAACAGCAGGGCAAACAGGGCCAGCAGCAAAAGCGCGGCGGCAAGGCGCAGGCCACGGTCGCCCGCGCCAAGCATTCCCAAGCGACGCCTGCCCGCCCCTGGCGCCCGGGCCGCGATAAGTTCCTCCCCGTCAGCCGCGCCGATATGGACGCGCGCGGTTGGGACCAGTGTGACTTCATCTACATCTGCGGCGACGCCTACGTGGACCACCCCAGCTTTGGTATGGCCATCATCAGCCGCGTACTCGACGCGCACGGCTACAAAGTGGGCATCATCTGCCAACCCGACTGGACCGATCCCGCCAGCATCAGCGTGCTCGGTGAGCCGCGCCTGGGCTTTTTGGTCAGTGCCGGCAACATGGACTCCATGGTCAACCACTATTCGGTGACCAAGCACCGCCGCCACACCGACGCCTATACCCCCGGCGGCGAGGAAGGTCACCGCCCCAACCGTGCCGTCACGGTCTACGGCAATCTCATCCGTCAGACGTTCAAGGACGCCCCCATCATTATCGGCGGCATCGAGGCAAGCCTGCGCCGCCTGGCCCACTACGACTACTGGCAGGATAAGCTCAAGCGCTCGGTGCTGCTCGACTCGGGCGCCGACATCCTCATCTACGGCATGGGCGAGCACGCGATTGTCGAGATCGCCGACGCGCTCGACGCGGGGCTGCCCGTCGATCAGATCACCTATATCAACGGCACCGTCTACCGCACCAGCTCGCTCGACGAGGTCTACGACTACGACTTGCTGCCCGGCTGGGACGACCTTGCCGCCGACAAGCTCAATTACGCGCGCAGCTTTAACGTACAGCAGCAGAACATGGACCCCATCACCGGGCATCGTCTGGTAGAGCCCTACCCCAACAGCGTCTATGTGGTGCAGAACCCACCGTCGGCCACGCTCACCACCGACGAGATGGACGAGGTGGCCGAACTCCCCTACGCACGCGATTGGCATCCCGATTACGACGCGGCGGGCGGCGTGCCGGCCTTTGCCGAGATCAAGTTTTCCATTAGCTCCAACCGCGGCTGTTTTGGTGAGTGCTCGTTTTGCGCGCTGACCTTCCACCAGGGCCGCGTGCTGCAGATGCGCAGCCACGACTCGATCATGCGCGAGGCCGAGCTGCTCACACACGACCCCGAGTTCAAGGGCTACATCAACGACGTGGGCGGACCGACGGCCAACTTTAGCCGCCCGGCCTGCGACAAGCAGCTCAAACACGGCGTGTGCAAGAACAAGCGCTGCCTATGGCCGAGCGTGTGCAAGAACATGGTGGTCGACGAGAGCGGCTACACGCAGCTGCTGCGCGACCTGCGCCAGCTGCCGGGCGTCAAGAAGGTCTTCGTGCGCAGCGGCATCCGCTTTGACTACACCATGGCCGATGCCTCGGACGAGTTTTTGCGCGAGCTGTTGGAACATCACGTCTCGGGCCAGCTGCGCGTAGCGCCCGAGCACGTGAGCGACGCGGTGCTGTCCGTGATGGGCAAGCCGAGCCGCTCCGTCTACGACGCGTTCTGCCGTAAATTTGAACGTTTGAACCGCGAGTACGGACTCAAGCAGTACGTGGTGCCATATCTGATCTCGAGCCATCCCGGCTCGACGATGAAGGAAGCCGTGGACCTTGCCGAGGCCGTGCGCGACATGGGCTACATGCCCGAGCAGGTGCAGGACTTCTACCCCACGCCGTCCACCATGTCGACCTGCATGTACTACACCGGCGTGGACCCGCGCACCATGGAGCCGATCTACGTGGCGCGCAACCCGCACGAGAAGGCCATGCAACGCGCGCTCATCCAGTATCGCAAGCCCGAGAACTACAAGCTGGTACGTGAGGCGCTGGAGAAGGCCGGCCGCCGCGATCTGATCGGCTACACCAAGCATTGCCTGATCCGTCCCGTGCCGCCGCGACCGGGCGAGACGTCTGCTGGCGGCGGACATGGCGCCGGCAATAAGGGCGGCAAGGCCCACGGTGGCGCTGGCGGCGCCGGCAAGGGGCCTAAGGGCAGCAAGGGTCACGGCGGCATGTCGCGCGCGCAGAACACTGCCGGCCGCAACCGCGCGGCCCAGGGACGGCAGGGCGCCAACGGAGGCGGCAGGCGCAACTAAGGCAGCGGTGCCGTCGCTATGTCCGTCTCGCATGCGTGGCGCAGTGAGCGCATCGCCTCCACGAGGATGATGCCGGCGATGGCAACCGTGACCGCCACGTCGAGCGGCGTGTTCACAAACCAGAGCATCGTCATGAGATACGACCCGGCATTAAAGGCAAAGTGCAGCAGAATCGTGTAGCGGAGCTTTCCGGTGGTCACGAGTACCCAGCCAAAGATGAGGCCGGCGGCACCCGCATAGCAGCCCTGTACCCAATTCATGTGCATAAAGCCGAAGATTGCCGCCTGCAGCACAATCGCCGCGGCGATACCCCAGGTACTCGGGGCCGCCCAGGGCACCATGGCGCCGTCTTGCGGTCGCACGAGACGTCGGCGCTTCCAAAGTGGGCGACACTGCGGGTTAAACGCTCGGAGCGAAAACTCAAAAATGATGCCGCGCACCAGCAGCTCCTCGCAAAACGGAGCGCCGAGCACCGTAGTCAGGACGGCGAGATAGCTGGTGTCGCCCATGCCTGTTTCCTCGACAAGTTCACTGTAATCGACCGCGACCTCGGGCAACAATGACAGTACGGCGTCGGTCACGTAGCCAACGACCACCTGCAGTGCCAAGCCGATCACGATAACGCAGGCAATGCGCTTCCACGCGCTACGCACTCCCCCGCCAAGCGGACGCTCACCTTGCCAGCGCGCGATAAACGACCGCGGCCACAGATAGCGCCACCACAGCAGCGCCATCAAAAACGACGTCGTCTGAGCGGCAGCCTGGAACCATTGGATATCGAGGTTGTCGATCGGATAGCCCGTCAGCGCCGATACGGCATCGAGAACTGAAAACAGAACCACGCTCAGGGCTATATCGGCAGCGACAACGCCAAAACACGCAAGCGCCCACGCCATCGCATTGAGCATGCCAACCTCCTCAAAACCCGGCACTTAGGGACGTTCCTTAACTGCCGGCAGAAAAGGAACGTCCCCAAGTGCCGGCAGTTTGGGACAGTCATTGTTGATGAGAATCGGGCGCAGCGCCAAAAGCCCCGCTCGGCGAGATGTCGAACGGGAAGGTGCCGCAGCGATTGAAGGCGGCGATGAACATGCGGATGGCGTTGGACGGCGTGGTGCCCACGAGCTGGGTTGCCGCCGCGAAGGCCGCCTTTTCCTCGGGCAAGACCTTCGCGACAACCGGGGTCATGTGTTCTGCCATGGCGCTTCCTTTTTGAAACGACGGTGGTGCGGATGGATGCGGGCCACGCGGCTGGGCGACGGGCTGTGAAGGCAACCCGATTGGCCCGCATCTGGAGTTTGTTCTACGGCATTGGTATTACTTGGTATTCCTAAGTATTACCCCGCAGATAGAATACCACGCCCGACCCCATGGGGACGGGGGAAAACGAATCATTTTGTTGCTGAGTAAGTATTTAGAGCGTGATGATGTCCGAGATATTGAGGGCCCGAGCATCGACGGCATCGTGCGTGGCAAGCAACAGCATGCGGCCGTCGAGCAAGTCGAGCACGACCTCGGCGCATGCGTCGCGCGCAGCGGTATCTAGACCGGTAAAGGGCTCGTCCAGAATCACCGCGTCGCCCGGACACAGCAGGGCTCGGGCAATCTCGACGCGACGGCGCTGCCCGCCCGAGAGCTCGGCCACGCGGGCATGCACATCGATCCCCGGCACCAGCAGGCGCAACAGGGCCGCGGCACTCGAGGCGTCCACGCGCGCGTCGGCACACACCAGCACGTTATCCAAAGCAGAGGCGTCCTCAACCAGGCGCGTATCCTGAAACACCATGGAGCACGGTGCGCATTCCCCCGCTGTCAACGAAAGCAGCGTCGACTTGCCCACGCCTGAAGCGCCCATCACGCAGATACGCCCGCCCGCGGGCACGTTGAGCACCAGACCATCCAGCGCCGGAGCCCAGGGTGCCCGGTCGCCCACGGCGAGCGCAAGCTCCGCCGCAGCCCCGCCACCAGCAGAGCCGCCCGCACGCCCACGCAGTCCATGCCCATGTGCCCGCACGGCCGCGCGCCACGCCACGGGTCCCGAAACCCGCAGCAGCCACACCAGCACGCGCTCACACGCCCACGAGGCGGCAACGACCAACACGGTCCACGCCAGCAGATCAGCCGTCTCGATGAGCAGCTTCGCCTGATAGATGCGTTCGCCCACGGTGCCCGTCGCCATGCCGATGAGCTCCGCCGCCACGCCGGCCTTCCAGCTCATGCCGATCACAGCGCGGGCGCACGAAAGCACAAACGGCAGGACTTCGCGCCAGGTGTGGGCACAAAACAGACGCCAACCCCGCACGCCATGCAGACGAAACATCTGCTCCAGCGGCTTATCCACTTGCGCCAAGCCCTCGACCAGCGAAAAATACACGCCCGGCAGTGCCATCAAAAAGACCGCCGCGACGCTCACACGCGCCGACCCCAACCAAATGAGCAGCAGGACCACCACGCAGGCAACCGGTGTCGCCTTAACAAACGAAAGCGCCGGCGCCACCAAGCGGACAAACGTCAGCGACCGCACCGAGACTCCCGCCATCACGCCGCCGCACACCGCGGCAAGCGCCAGCCCGCCCAAGATCCGTGCGCCTGAACCCACCAGAATCGCCCACGTCCCGGCATCACATGCCAGCCGCAGCAACGCCACCACGACAGCGACCGGCCCCGGCAAAATCAATGGTTGCGCCACGAGACCCGCCACCAGCACCCACACGGCAAGCCAAAAGGCGGCAACGGCACCTGCTGCCGCCACCGCCTTCACACGCACTGTCATTTGTCGAGCAAACACACGCACGGGCTACTCCATGTAGTAGAAATCATCGGCCGGGAGCTTGCCGCCCACGGCGCTCGCGTCCGCATCAGCCAGCACCTGCAGATACCCGTCGAGCGCCGCCTTCATATCCTTCCCCGTCTGGCACACGAGCATGCACCTGGGAATCGCCTTTTCGGCAATCGCGGCGTTATCGACGATGCCCGCATCGACCACGGCCTGAGCCCAGTCTGCCGGCGCCGCGTTCACGGCCTCAACGCTCGCCGCATGGCAGCTCAAGAATTCCGCCACGGCCTCGGGATGTTCCTTGGCAAAGGCCCGGCGCACCACGGTCACGCCCGTCAGCAAACGGGAGCCCGTGTCACCCGCCAGCTCATCCCACACATCGGTCAGACTTACCGGCGCCGACAGCTTGCCTTCGCTCTTGGCGATGGCCGCCGTCTTGAACGGCTCCGGCAGCACGCCCACGGCGGACGGGTCGACGAGCAACGCCGACAGCACCTCGGTGGGCTCGCTCTTAAACTCAAGCGCCACCTGGCCGGTCAGGCCCGCGCGCTCCAGCAAGTAGTTCATGACGTACTCCGGCGTGGTGCCCTTGCCCGTCATATAGACGGTATGGCCCGCCAGATCGCCAAACGAGGCCACATTCGCGTCGCCCGTCACAACGTTCAGCACGCCCAGCGTGTTGATGTCGATGACCTGCACCGCGCCCTCGGTCTTGTTGTAGAGCACGCTCGCCACGTTGGCGGGCACCAGGGCGATATCGATATCGCCCTGAATGACCTTGGGCACAATCTCGTCGGCGGCAGTGTTGATCGCAAAGTCGAACTTATTGTCCGTCTCGCCATCGGCAGCCTGGTCCATAAACTGCACCAGGCCAATCGAGGTCGGCCCCTTGAGCGAGGCGACGTGCACCTCGACGGGCTCCGCGGCGGTCGCCGCACCACCGGCAGCCGAGCCCGCGGCAGACCCGGCACCGGCAGCCCCGCCGCCACAGCCCGCGAGCGCAAGCGACAGGGCGCCCGCGGCGAGCGCCGAGGCAAACCCCCGGCGCGACATCTCAAAATCAAACGCGCGCATCGCTAGCACGTCCCCTCGTTAGGCATCGACCAGGCATGATGGTCGGTATGCAGCAACTCCTCGGCCAGCGGCGAGAGCGGCGCGCCCAAAAACTCGCGATAGCACGCCTGGACATCGGGATTCTCGTGCGAGAAGCGAATCTCGGCGTTCGCATCGAGGCCCCAGAGCACCTGACCGCGCTCGGCTGCCAGCTCGCAGCCGTCGTGGATGGGCTGACCGCCGCCACCGACGCAGCCGCCCGGGCATGCCATGACCTCGACGAAGTCATAGCTCACACGGCCGTCGCGAATCGCGTCGAGCAGGCGGGCGGCGTTGCCCAGCCCGTGCGCCACGGCAACACGCACCTTAGTGCCATCGATATCGGCGACGGCTTCCTTCCAGCCGTCGAGTCCGCGCACGTCAGTAAAGAAATCGGCATCTGGGTTCTTGCCCGTCACCAGGTAATATGCCGAGCGCACGGCGGCCTCCATCACGCCGCCCGTGGCACCAAAGATCACACCCGCGCCCGTGCCAAAGCCCAGCGGCGTATCGAGCGGCTCCTCGATCAGCGTATCCACGCTCACGTGGCTCGCGCGGACCATGCGCACCATCTCGCGCACCGTCAGTGCAACGTCCACATCGGGCGTGCCGTCCTCGCCCACCATGCTCGGCAGCGCGCACTCGGCCTTCTTGGCCGTGCACGGCATCACGGACACCACAAACAGGCGCTCGGGCTCCACGCCCAGCACCTTGGCGTAGTAGGTCTTGGCGATGGCGCCGAACATCTGCTGCGGCGACTTGGACGTGGACAGGCTGTCGACAAACTCGGGGTAACGCACCTTCACAAAGCGTACCCAGCCCGGGCAGCAGCTCGTGAACATGGGCCAGCTGCGGCTGTCGCCCTCGCCCTTGGCGGCCTTACCCAGGCGCTCGAGCAGCTCGGAGCCCTCCTCCATAATGGTGAGGTCGGCCGAGAAATCGGTGTCGAACACGTACTCAAAGCCCACGCGGCGCAGCGCACAGGCCAGGCGCTCGACGGTGGCCTCATCGCGCGGAATGCCGAGCTCCTCGCCCCAGGCGCTACGCACGGCCGGCGCAATCTGCGCCAGCACGATCTTGTCGGGATCGGCGATGGCGTCGAACACGGTCTCGGTATCGTCACGCTCGCGCAGGGCGCCCGTCGGACAATGCGTGATGCACTGACCACACGCGACGCAATCGGTCTTGCCGATCGGCGCACGCCCGCGGGTGCCCACGGCGGTATGCGTGGCGCGGTTGGTCAGGTCCCAAATCCCTAAGCCCTGCACGCTCTCGCACACCTTGATGCAGCGCATGCATTTAATGCACTTGTCGTTATCGCGGATGATGGGGAAATCGAAGTCCCAGCCCTCGCGCGCCAGGTGCTGCTCGTACGGCAGATAGAAGATGCCCAGGTCGTTGGCGATGGTCTGCAGGTTGCAGTTACCACTGCGCACGCAGCTCGTACAGCGCGAGTCGTGTTGGGACAGTAGCAGCTGCACGTTGGTGCGACGCGCCTCGCGGGCCTTGGGGCTGTTGGTGTGGACCACCATGCCGTCGAGCACGTAGTTGTTGCAGGCGGCAACCAGCTGGTCGCAGCCCTCAACCTCGACCACGCACACGCGGCAGCCGCCGATCTCGTTTAGATCGCGCAGGTAGCACAGGGTGGGAATCTGGATACCGACGGACTTGGCCGCGTCCAGGATCGTGGTGTGCTCGGGCACCACGACCTCGCAATTATCGATAGTGAGCTTGACCATGTTGAGTGCTCCGCTTTCGGTGTTGTCGCTGACAGTGGGGTTGTTGGGCTCTACCATTCCAGGTTCCTCCCTCCGCGGAACGCGCCAAAGCCAAAGTGGTCGCAACGCAGGCAGCGGCTTGCCTCCTGGCGTGCCTCCTCCTCGGTAAGGCCCTGCTCGACCAGATTCCAATCGTGGATGCGCTCGCCGGCCTCGCGCTCGCCCAGCTCGCAGCGGCCGCACTCGTGCTTGCCCTTAAACTGCACGGTCGGCAGCTCAACGTCGAGCTTGATCTTGTTGTCAAAACCCAGATAGCGGTCGATATTTGCCGAAGCAACGCGGCCGGCGTTGATGGCCCGGATGACGGTGGCGGGACCAGTCTGGCAGTCGCCGCCACTAAAGAGGCCATCGAAGTTAGGCACGGCGCCATCCGAATCGGTGACGATGCAGCCCCACTTGCAGGCAACGCCCATCTCCTCAAACGGCTTGGAATCGATGTCCTGGCCAATGGCCACAAACACGCGCTCGCAGGGAATGACGCGCTCGGGCGTGGCGGCGGCACGCGGGGCCGGACGCCCACGACGGGGCTCGCCGATAATCTGCGGCTGCACGCGCAGGCCACTCACGCGACCTTCCTCGCCCGTCTCAATAGCGAGCGGTGCGGTGAGCTCAAGAACCTCGCAGCCCTCGGCCTGGGCGCCGGCAATCTCGGCATCCTGGGCCGTCATGTCGCAGATGCGACGGCGGTAGACGATGCTCACCTTTTCGGCACCGCAGCGCACGGCAGAGCGCGCCACGTCCATGGCCACGTTGCCGCCGCCGATGACGCACACGCGCTGACCGCTCAGGTCGGGCAGCTCGTCGTCGCCGATGGCGCGCAGCATCTTGACGGCCGACTCCACGCCGGGCGCCTCTTCGCCCGGAAGGCCGAGCTTCTTATCGCTATGGGCACCAATGGCCAGGTAGACGGCATCGAACTCGTCGCGCAGGCGGGCAAGCTCCTCGCCATTGACGGAGTGGTCGAGTTCCACGTCGATGCCGGCGCTCAAGATCCAGTCGATCTCGGCCTGCAGGCGCTCGCGCGGCAGACGGTAGCTGGGAATGCCGTAGCGCAGCATGCCGCCCAGGTGGTGGCGCTGCTCAAAGATGATCACCTTATGGCCCATCACGGCCAGGTAGTAGGCACAGGAAAGGCCGGCCGGGCCGCCGCCGATCACGGCGATGCGCTTGCCGGTGTTGTCGGCCACGCTGGGCTTGTAATCGTTGAGGTCGCTGTGCTCAACGGCAAAACGCTTGAGGGCGAGGATGTTCATGGGATCGTCGACCATGCCGCGACGGCAGTGCATCTCGCAGGGATGCTCGCACACCAAACCGCAGACGAGCGGCAGCGGGTTGTTCTTGCGGATGACCTTGACGGCATCGGCATAGCGGCCGGCCTCGACCAACGAAATGTAACCGGGAATGTCGACGTGCGCCGGGCAGCCCGAGACGCACGGGACGCGGGCCTCGCGGTCAAAGCCACAGGAGTGCTCGCGGATATGGTGCTCAAAATCATCGCGGAAACCGCGGATGGCGGTGAGTGCCATGGCGCCGGCCTCGTAACCGATGGCGCAGTCGCTCGAAAGATAGATGGTGCGGACCGTGCGCTCAATCAAGTTGAGTGTGGACTCGTCGGCGCGGCCCTCGAGCACATCGGCGAGCAGGTCGCTCAGCGCGCTCAGGCCCACGCGGCAGGGCGTGCACTTGCCGCAGCTCTGGGTGGAGCACAGGTTGACGAGCGCCGCCGTAAACTCGACGGGGCACGGGGCGAGCGAACTCACCGCCAGACGACGTCCGAGTGCATCGTGCAGGTCGTCCATGACGGCCTGAGCGTGGCTGCGTTCCATTACGTGCAGTCGAGCCATAAGATCCCCTCTCACATGGCAGCCCGGAGGCGAGGCCGGGCGAAATTGCTACACGCACAACACTGACCTAGAAAGTTGTTAGGTCTCCACGCAGTTCGGCAGGCGGCATGAAATGTCACCCTCAGCGGTGAAACAGAACATTACCGCAGATAAATGCCATATTTGATAAAACGCGTTACCAAATAGCAATATCCAATGTGGAAAGGAACGCCTTACTTTTTTCCTTTTGATCCGTTTTCCTCCGTCCTCTTCGGATCACATGATCCCTTGGGGACGGAGGAAAACGGATCATTTTTGGTGCAAAAGGGCCAGGTTTGTTTGCACCAATCTCACTTGCGCTAGATAAAGAGCTCGCATTCCTTCCGCACGACGCAAACCTTGCTCAGCATCTGGGAAACAGCGGATAGCTTGCTGGGATCAAGCTTACGAGCGCCTCGCGGACATACGGCAACGCAGCGCATGCAGGAGATGCACGCCTCGCCAGCTGCTCGTTTGGGGTCACCATTGTCGATAGCACAAACGGGGCACGCCGCGGCGCATGCACCGCAGGAGACGCAATCCTCTGTTGCCTCGGGTGCCATGCGGTGACCTCCGGCTTGTTTATAAGGACGATTGCCGGGAATAGAGGGCTCGGATGTATCCTCAGCCAACAGCTTTTGCTGAATTTGCTGCGCAAACTCTGCGAGCTGCGCCGCATCCTGCGCATCCGGACGACCGGCAGCAAACTGTCGCGCAATGGAATGTTCTGCAATGGCTGCAACTGCCGCGATCACCCGGAATCCCGCATGCTTCGCAACGTCCTCCAGCTCTACGAGCGTGTCCTCAAACGCGCGGTTTCCGTATACACAAACCAAAACAGCCCGAGCCCCGTTGCCGCGCACCATGTCCAACCGGTCAGCCACCACAGCCGGGATTCTACCGGCATACGCCGGCACAGAGATTACGGCCACGTCGTCCTCAGTCATCGAGACAGCGTTGAAATCCAACCCGCTATCGGTCAGATCGACGGTAACGGTATTCTTGCCCAGTGCCCCGGCCACAAGGCCAGACGCCTTCCGCGTTCCACCCGTCGGACTAAACACAATTTCGAATACGCTCATCGAGGCACCCTCCCCTACGCCTGGCAACGCGTCAAGCCGCTTTCACATCCAGCCAGAGTATACGGCGCATGGGATCCCCGTTTTGGTGCACCAAGCACCCCAATGCACCCACCCTACGCTGTCTGCCTCTTCGTTTTGTATAAATTACGGTACAGATTGCATATACTTACTGGATACCGCCGCGTTCTCCTGAGGTACCCCATCCCGGCACGTGCAAAAAACGGAGTATTCTGCAACGTGACCGCGCCAGCACCGCCGCGGGCGGGCAAACCTTTAGGGCGCTGCGTCATTTTGGGTTCCGACATGGCGAGAATGACGCGCCCCTGCTCCGGAAAACGACGAAATCTGACTCAGAACGCTCGCTAGGGATATCCGAAAGCCACCGTTGGCGACGTCAAATCATATGCAGACAACTCGAACTGCAAAATACTCCAAAAAATGCACGGCGCACCCCATGGGACCCATTGCCGCATGGTAGGAAACAGGCCCACGGCATCCTCTAGACGCATTCCCGAGGAAATCACATTTGAACTAGCGATCGGATACGGCAAACAAAAAGGGCCCCGAGCGTAGTTGCTCGGGGCCCTTGGTTCACCTCGCTCTAGCGGGCGATGCGTGTGTTATTTGCGCTTGCCGCCGCCGTCACCGGGACGACGGGAGCTGCCGCCACGCTTGCCACCACGACTATTGCCATAGCTGCCACGGTTATCGCGACCGCCGGCACGGCCGCCACGGGAGCCGGCCTGGTTGCCGCCACGCCCGCCACGATAGCCGCCACGACGCTCCTCGCGGGTATCGTCGTAGTTGCGCCAGTCATCGCGACGATCGCGGCTGGCACGCGGGTCACGACGATCGCGCGACTCATTCGAACGACCAGCGCCGCCGCGGCCGCCATTGCCGCGAGCGCCCTCGCGACGCTCGCCGCCGCGGCTAACGCGCTCTTCAAAGCGCTTGCCGCCACGGGACTCACCGCCACGAGCACCTCGCTCACCGCGACCCTCGCCGCCGCGACGCTCATCACGGCCACCGCGCTCGTCATCACGACCGGAACGACGGCGGTCGCCCGAACCGCGCTTGCCACCGCGCGAACCGCGGCCCTCGTCCTCGCGCTCGACACGACGACGGCCGCCACGGTCCTCGTCCTCACGACGACGGCGGTGTGCCTCGCCCTGGAACTGCTTGGCACGACGCTCGGCACGGTTGCCGCGCGCAGGCTGCTCAGCGGCACCAGCACCAGCGCGCTCCTCGGCAGCCACCTCGCGAGCCACGCTCTCCACGGCCTCGTCCACGCGAGCCTGAACGCCCTCGCGCACGCGGGTCTTGCCGCCGCGCTTAGGACGGCTCGGGCGCTCGCCGTCGCCGCGACGCTCGTCGCGACCGCGGTTGGAACGACCGGCCACATCGCCGTAGTCATCGCCGTTGCGCTTGCCGTCGCGACGTGCCTGCTCAAGCTTCTTCTTGCTCTTGGACTTGCCGCGCTTGGTCTTCTTCTTCACCTTAAAGGCGGCAGGATCGCGCTCGGGGTCAACGGCGGGCGGGTTGGGGCCCACGTGCAGGTCGCCGGCTTCGTAAATATCGGCCGTCTTGTCCATGAGCTTCTCGATCTCGTAGAACTCGTCCACGTCCTGCTCAGTCACAAACGTAATGGCCCAGCCCAGCTCGCCGGCGCGGCCCGTACGGCCAATGCGGTGGATGTAGTCGGTCGGCTCGGCCGGCACGTCAAAGTTCACGACGTAGCGCACGTCGCTGATGTCGATGCCGCGGGCGAGCACGTCGGTTGCCACCAACACGTCAACGGTACCGTCGCGGAAGGCCGAAAGGGCACGCTCGCGCTGGGCCTGGCTGCGGTTGCCGTGAATCGCGGCGGCCTTGATGCCCTTGCGCTCCAGACGACGGCAGCAGCTGTCGGCGCGGTGCTTGGTACGCATAAAGACGATGGTGCGCTCCGGGCCCTCCTTTTTGAGGAACTCGGGCAACAGGTTATTCTTGGCCTCGATGGACACCGGGAACACAAACTGGTCGACGGTGTCGGCGGTCGACGTGGCGGGCGCGATCTCCACGCGGGCCGGGTCGCTCACCAGGTCGGTGATCTCACCCACGGCCTCCTCGTCGAGCGTCGCCGAGAACAGCAGCGTCTGGCGCTCGGCCGGCGTCTCGCGCACAATGCGGCGGACGGCGGGCAAAAAGCCCATGTCGAGCATGCGGTCGGCCTCGTCGAGCACCAGCACCTTGACCTCGTCCAGGTGGCAAGCGCCCTGCTCGATCAGGTCGACCAGACGGCCCGGCGTGGCAACCAGGATGTCGCAGCCGTACTTGAGGGCCGCGGTCTGGGGCTTGTAGCTCACGCCGCCCACGACGGTCACGGCGACATGGCCGGTGACGTCGGCAATCTTGCCGGCGACCTCGTCGATCTGCTGGGCGAGCTCGCGCGTGGGGGTGATAACGAGCATCACGGGACCGCGGCCGTTGCCCTCGGGCTTTTTAACACCGCGACGGCGGTTGCGGCCGCCGCGCTCGCGCACGGGTTTGGGAGGAGCGATGTGCTCCAGATTGTTCATGGTCGGCAGCAAAAAGGCAGCCGTCTTGCCGGTGCCGGTCTGAGCGGCGGCAAGCAGGTCACGGCCCTCGAGCACCACGGGGATGGAGCCGGCCTGAACAGGCGTTGGCGCCGTGTAGCCCAGGTTCTCGATAGCACGAAGCATCTCGTCCGAAAGCCCCAGCTCGTCAAAGGCGGGCAGGCTCTCGGTAGCGGACTCGACGGCCTGGGCAGCATTTGCCTCGTCGGCGGCATCGAAGGCAGCCTGGGTCATGGCCTCGCGGGCCTCGTCCAGAATCTCGGCGTCCGTAACGTCGGATACAGAATTACGCATATGTTGTTGTTCCTTATCTGCACGCGCAATGGGCACGGCATGCGGCCGCGCGGGCGTGCTTGGTAGTGCGCTAATACATACAAAAACAGGTGCGCACAGAGAGGACGTTGCTCAGCACGCTGGCGATCGCTTTGGCAGCCCTATCACGCGCCGTCCAGACGCAGCAGCTCTAAGCGATGGAGCAGATTCGCCGCGGGTTAGTATACCCGTGCTTCGCATGCCCCCACGTAAACCACAGATGACGAGGCGGACGCGGCGGGCCCGGCTGATTGTCTCAATCTGTAACATCTACAGGGCAAATCTTCCTCTACGTGTTACAGATCGAGACAAACGGTCGACACGGTTCACAAACGTCTCGATCTGTAACAGTTACGGAGTAAAATCGGCCCTAATTGTTATAGATCAAGACAGAGGGGGATTTCCGTCCAGTCCAAACCAAATCTCTCAGTCTTCCTGCAATTTCGAACATGTGGCCTATAATGTTGCTTTGGTTACGCTATATATTGCGCAGCCATTTAATACGTCGCCCACCGGGGGCCATTAATTCCTATCGCCATATTGGCTAGGAAGCAATCAAAGGAGGTATCCGTGGCAGCAGAGACGCCTTGTTCGGTCCTCTATAACGATATTCGCTCGTTCGGCGGTCTTAAACATCTCGAGATCGCCCGAATGCTCATCAATGGAAACTCTTATCTCGGCAGTACCCTGCTCGAGAAATGCTCTTCCAACCGCTCGTATCTCACCCGTTACATCGTCCATCGCAAGCCTGACCAGTGCGCGCCCTCCATCTACAGCGACTTTACCGTCACCACGCTCAACCTTTCCTCGGCAATCTGCAGCAAGCTCGGCGGCGGCGAGTCCGCCTATCGGGCAATCGCCGAGCACTATCGCGGTCCGGCCGCCAACGAAATGATGTCGGCTCTCGCCAGCTACAAGCTGGACAGCCGCCTATATGCAAATGCCCTCAATCGCATCGACAACTTTGACGGCAATGCCGTGCGTGAGAAAAGCACGCTCTTCTTGATGCTCTTTGTGGCAACGGGGGCGCTCGCCGATCCCGTTCAGGGCGTGGCCACCGTCGAGCGCTTTTGCGACAGCAAGACGGGCGGGCACTTTGGCACCACCGAAACTACCGTCGGACGTGGCTTTATGAGCAGCCTGGAGCAGCCGCGCACCGTCGCCCCCAACCTCGGTCTGCTCAGAACCCATGCCGACAACTGCGCCGACATGCAAATCCATCCCCTCACACGCGATCCGCACGGCACCGTGATTGGTTCTTTGCCCAAAACCTCGCCCAGCATCACCGATGTGGGCGCCGACGCATCGCGCGAGCATCTTCGCATTTGGCTTGAGGGTGAGCACTGGTACGCCCAGGGCCTTGGATCGACCAACGGCACGGTGCTCGAATCGGGTGCAGGCGACGGCGATATTGTGATTGAGCCGCCGCGCGACCAACGCGAGCCCGGCAAGATCTATCCCCCAGTGGAAATCGAAAACAGCGACAGGCTCCATCTGGGTCTCTACACGACATTCCTTGTCATTGTGGACTAGCACGGACAGCGATCGGAAGACGGTCGCCGTCCGTCTTACGTCTTCTGCCTTCTGCGTCGTAAACGACAATGCTCAGCGGTATACGTGGGCAGTGCGACTATCATGGTACTTTACCGATATCCGCACTGCTCGCGTATACGTGCGACAACCCATGCCAGACAAAGGAACGCCATGGATACTACCGACAGCGCCTATGGCGACAAACTCATCCGTCTTGACACGTTCGACACCGCCGTGGCGGTCGACCCCAGCGCCGAGGACGACGCCAAGCGTCGGTTTATGACGCTTATTCTCCAGACGACCCACCGCGACAACGGCAACATCGGGCACGTGCTGCGCGCGACCAACACGAGCGGCGAGGTCTTTGCCGTCAAGCTACTCAAGGACAACGCCATCCTTTCCGGCCAAGCCCCCGACCGCTCCGCCGAGCAATCGGCCGCGCATCTGGCCAACACCGCCGCGCTGTTCGAGGAGTACCGTCATCTGTGCACCGTCTCACACCTGCGCGGATTTCCGCGCGTCTATGGCTATGGATCGTGCGAGGACGACCCGCTCATCCTCATGGAGTGGGTCGAAGGAACATCACTCAAGCAGGCGCTGCCCCTGCTTCCGCACGACGCCTCGGGCGGGCTGACCACCCAGATGGTCGCCGCCGTCGGAAACGCCGTGCTTCGTGCGCTCTTGATGACCCAAGGCCTCGTGAATCCGGTCGTCCATCGCGACCTTTCGCCTGCCAATATTATGTTCCGCACCACCAGCCGAACGCTCGAGCAGCAGATTGCCGATTGCTCCTTTGACCCCTGCCTCATCGACATGGGCTCCGCGACCATGGCTCTCGGCGACGACACGATCACCCGGCGCGCCGACATCTGGCGCTTTGCCACGCCCGCATACGCCGCGCCCGAGATGCTCACGCAGGATATCGAAGGCATCGCGGCCCTTCGCCGTTCGCCGGCAATCGATGTCTACGCGCTTTCGAGTGTTCTGTACCAGCTCTACAGCGGTCGCAAACCGTTCGATGTGGAGTCGACGGGTGCCGCGGCAACCGGCTCGTTCTACCTCATAAAGACCAAGACCAAGCCGGCACCGCTCGAGCCGCGCTGCGAGGGCGACAAAGCGCTCGTCCAGATCATCATGAAAGGCATCTCAGTAGAGCAGTGCAATCGCCCCACCGAGCAGCAGATGCTCGAGGTGCTCTCGGCATACCTCACCGATGCCGAATCCGAGGGCCGCGAAGGCGCAGGAGACGAGGCCGCGATTGATATCGATTCTGGTACGCACCTTAAGGTCGACGTCGCCGGCGAGCGAGCGCGAGAGATTCTGGAGCAGGCCCGGCACGATGCCATGACCCGCCGCCGCTTTATTATCGGTGGCGTTGTCGCAGCCGTTGCGGGGTTCTGCGTTATCGGGGCCGCAACCCGTGGCTTTGGCATCCCCGACTACCTGGACGGCATCCGCGGTTCACTTGACGACTACACCTGGGATCAGCTGCAGGAGATTTCGCTCAAGATTAAGGCTGCCGAGACCCGTAGCGAGGCACGCGAGATTGCCAAGCGCTATCATCTGCTCGATGACAACGGGCATATCCCCTATCCATGCACCAAGCGCGTGAGGCTCACCAACGGGCTGCAGGTTGGCGCGCAGCTCGTGGGCATCCGCCACGACGAGCTTCTGGATGGGACGGGCAAGGCTGGACTGACGTTTATGTTCGACGCCGGCATTGCCGAACGCGACGCCGCGGCCCAACCGTTAAGCGCCGGCTGGGCAGATTGCGAACTGCGGGAATGGCTCGACGGCGACGGCCTTAAGCTGCTGCCCAACGAGTTGCGCGCACTCATCAAATCTGTCAAAAAGATCTCGAATAACGTTGGCGCCGCCAGAAGCGCATCGTGTCTGAGCGAGCTGCCCGCAACTCTTTGGCTGCCCGCCATGGTCGAGCTGTGCGGAGTGCAGCCGCCCGAGTCATTTGCCGAGGGCTTTCACTACCTGGCCGACATCTACAACGGCGAAGGCAAGGAGTACCAGCTGTTCCGCGAGCTCAAGGTAAGTCCGTATACCACGAACGAGATGTTGGTTCGCCAGTGGAAGGGCAAGGACATCTGTTGGTGGGAACGAACGGCAAGTCCCGACACATCGGAGAGCGAAGGCACACTCTATATGAACCGCGTGGGACGCGACGGCGACGTCTTTACGTACGCAACGCCTGCGGAAAAGCCAAACAAGCGAACCTGCGTGATCCCCGGATTCTGTATCTAGGCGGCGGGCGTCTTGCCGCGGCGGGACCCCTCCCCGGCAATTGTCTTAATCTGTAACAGTTAGAACTCAAAAACTGGTCTAGATGTTACAGATCAAGATGTTCGGATTGGCCTGGATGGTTTGTCTCGACCTGTAACATCTACTCGGTAAAACGGGGTCTAGTTGTTACAGATCGAGACGTTAGTTTTCGGCTGAAATATTTGTCTAAATCTGTAACAGCTATGGTTCAAAAACCGGTCCAGACGTTACAGATTGAGATGTTTGGCAGAGACGGCCACCGATTGAGCAGCCACCCTCATCTGTAATGAAAAGTCATACATTCAAACTATTACTGGACACCCCCCGGGGGTATGGGTGTATAGTATCGACAGGTTAACATTCACGCCACCGAGCCACAGAAAGGAGAAGCCATGGCTCAAGATAAGTTCGACGTGGGCGGCATGACATGCGCCGCCTGCCAGGCGCACGTGGACCGTGCCGTGAGCAAGCTCGACGGCGTCCAAAGCGTCGCCGTCAACCTACTCGCCGGCTCTATGCTGGTGGACTACGACCCTGCGCAGGTCTCCCCCGACGATATCTGCACCGCCGTCGACCACGCGGGCTACTCGGCCTCACCCGTCGACGCAGGCACCGGTGCCGCCGGCTCAAGCGGCAGCTCGCAGGCCAGGTCTGGCGTCACCCATATGGAGTCGCCGACCAAAAAGTTGGAGGCCGCCGCCTCTGCCATGCGCACCCGCCTCATCATCTCGATCGTATTCCTCATCCCACTGTTCTACATAGGCATGGGGCACATGCTCGGCTGGCCGCTGCCCGGCATTTTCACCGACCATACCCATAGCATGACGCTCGCCCTCACCGAGCTCGTCCTGCTCATCCCCATCGTCTATGTCAACGACGCGTACTTTATCAACGGGTTTAAATCGCTCGCGCACGGCGCGCCCACCATGGACGCCCTTATTGCCGTGGGCGCGACCGCTTCCGTCGCCTGGTCGCTCTACGCCATGTTCATCATGGCCGACCAGCTAGCCGCGGGTCAGGTCCACGAGGCCATGATGACGAGCATGGACAACCTGTATTTTGAGAGCGCAGGTACGATCTTATCGCTCGTCACCGTGGGCAAATACCTCGAGACGCGCAGCAAGTCCAAAACCGGCGGCGCTATCGAGGCGCTCATCGACTTGGCACCCAAGACCGCGACCGTCGTTGCCGATGACGGCACCGAAACCACCGTTGATGTCGACGCCATCCTTCCCGGCCAAGTCCTGCGCATGCGCCCCGGCGAGTCCATCCCCGTCGATGGCGTGGTGCTCGAGGGCAGCTCGGCCGTGGACGAGAGTGCGCTCACCGGCGAGTCCATCCCCGTGGAAAAGACCGCCGGCGACACCGTCAACGCCGCCACCGTCAACCGCACTGGCTCGTTTACCTTCCGCGCTACGCGTGTGGGCGCCGACACGTCGCTTGCCAAGATTATCCAGCTCGTCGAGGACGCCAACGCCACCAAGGCGCCCATCGCCCGCATGGCCGACAAGGTCGCCGGTGTGTTTGTTCCCGTGGTATTCGTGATCTCGGCCATGACCTTCGTGGCGTGGATGGCACTGACCGGTAGCGTGAATGAGGCGCTCACCTCCGCCGTCGCTGTGCTGGTAATCAGCTGTCCGTGCGCACTGGGTCTGGCCACGCCCGTCGCCATTATGGTCGGCACCGGCAAGGGCGCCGAGATGGGCATTCTGTTTAAGAGTGCCGAGGCGCTGGAGAACCTGCGCAGCGTGGGCACCGTGGTGCTCGATAAGACGGGTACGGTCACCCGCGGCAAGCCTGCCGTGACCGATATCGTGGTAGCCACGCGCGCCGACGGCTCGCCCGCCATGAGCGAAAAGGCGCTGCTCAAGCTGGCCGCCGCGCTGGAGCGCTCAAGTGAGCACCCGCTGGCCGAGGCGATTATGGCCGAGTGCGAGGCGCGCGGAATTGTCGCGCGCATGGTCGAGGACTTTGCCGCCGTGCCCGGTCGTGGCGTTACAGCGCGCGAGGGGCAAAACGCCATCGCAGCCGGCAACATACGTCTGATGGACGAGCTGGGCGCGAAGGTGCCCGCCGGCCTTGCCGAACAGTTCGCCGCCGAGGGCAAAACACCGCTGTTCTTTGCCAAGAACGGCGAGCTTGTCGGTACCATCGCCGTGGCTGACGAGGTCAAAGAGACGAGCGCCGAGGCCATCGCCGCGCTCCGCAAGCTCGGCGTCGACGTGCGCATGCTCACCGGCGACAACCGTGTGACGGCCGAAGCAATCGCCCGCCGCGTGGGACTGAACAGCAAGCAGGTCATCGCCGACGTCCTCCCCGCCGACAAGGAGCGCCACGTCCGCGAACTGCAGGATGCGGGCAGCAAGGTCGCCATGGTGGGCGACGGCATCAACGACTCCCCCGCCCTGGCGCGCGCCGACGTGGGTCTTGCGATCGGCACCGGTGCCGACATCGCCAAGGAAGGAGCAGATGTGGTGCTCATGCGCAGCGACCTCATGGATGTCGCCCGCGCCATCGAGCTTTCGCGCGCCACGATTCGCAACATCAAGCAGGACCTGTTCTGGGCGCTGTTCTACAACGGCATCGGCATTCCGCTCGCCGCGGGCGTGTTCTTCCCGCTCACGGGATGGCAACTCTCGCCGATGTTTGGCGCCGCGGCCATGAGCCTGTCGAGTGTCTGCGTCGTAAGCAATGCACTGCGCCTGAAATCCTTTAAGCCAAAAGTGGCAAAATAGGCTCACCATTAAGTCCATTTAGAACGGGTTTTCCAGGTGCCCGAGATTGACCTGAAAGAGGAGCGACGCGTACTTTGATACGCGAGCGACGGCGTGAAGGTCAAGGTCGGGTGCCTGGGAAAGCCGACACAACAGAGAGGAATATCCATGCGTTACACGATTAAGACTTCCGGCCTTATGTGCGGCCACTGCGACGCCACTGTCGAGACGGCACTGCTCAACGTTGCCGGCGTGACCGATGCCGATGCCGACCACGAGACCCAGACCGTCCAGGTAGAGTGCGCCGACACCGTGACCGCCGAGCAGCTCGCCGCCGCCGTCGAGGGCGCGGACGAGAAGTTCCACGCCCTGTCCGTGGCCGCCGCGTAGCAGACGCCGCCTACTCAATCCTCAGAAGTTGCGGTGAAATACGGACTGTTGAGCCGCCCTAGGCCTTTAAACAGTCCGTATTTCACCGCAACTGACGGGGGCATCCGGAAGATCGACCAGAAACGAGGACCCGCCATGATGGCAGACCATAAATCGGTGACCCGCATGCTCAAAACGGCACGCGGTCAGATCGACGGCATCCTGCGGATGGTCGATGAGGACCGCTATTGCGTCGATATTTCCACGCAGCTCATGGCCACACAGGCGCTCATTGCGCGCATCAACGCCGACGTGCTCAAGGCGCATATCGAGGGCTGCGTGACTTCGGCAATCGAATCGGGCGACGAAGACCTCAAAGCCGCCAAGCTCGCCGAGATCGAACGCGTCGTCGACAAGCTCTCCAAGTAATTGGGGACATTGGGGACAGACTTCTTTGCATCGTCTTGGTATTCCGGGGACAGGTTAATTTGCACCACATTGGTGCAAATTAACCTGTCCCCCTTGCTCTAAATCGGGTATAAAGGCGTGCGGTATATCGAATGAAAGGCAATTTGCATGAATGACTTTATGAAGGGTCGCAATGGTGCCGATGAACTCACCATCGTGATGGGTTTTGCCGGCATCGTCATCGCGATGATCGGATCGATAGCCCGCATCCAGTGGCTCAGTTGGATTGCCATCGCCGTAATCGTGATTGGCGTGCTGCGCGGCCTGTCCAAAAATATCGACGCACGTCGCAAGGAGAACGAGGCCTTTGTCGCCACGACCGCCAATGTTCCCGGCTTGGGCAAGTTCGTCGCCAGCTTGGGCGGCGGCGCTGCAGCGGCCAGCGCCTCACGCGCGGCCGGCACCAGCAAGGAAGACTTTGAGCGTGCCAAGCGCACGGCCAAGAAGATGTGGAAGGGGCGCAAGACCACGGCATACCTCAAGTGCCCCAACTGCGGCCAGATGCTCTCCGTCCCCAAGGGCAAGGGCAAGATCCGCGTCACCTGCCCCAAGTGCCACGCCAAGATGGAAACCCGCTCCTAGCGCCCGCACGCGGGACAAATTAATCAGGTTTGTTTGTCCCAAATCTTAAGTATTTGTTCGATAAAAAAGCCGAGGCCTCGTGTTGAGACCTCGGCTTTTTGTATGCGGCAACGGAGCTGTCCCTTTGTCACATCTACGCCACGCCGTCGCGGGCGAGCTCCTCGGCCAACGCCTCGGCCGGCATGGCCATAATCGCGTCGAGCTCGTTATCAACCTCGGGAATGCGCTTCACCTTGAGCTTGCGTACCAGATTGCCGCGACACATCACGTGCATCGGCTCACGCAGAGCGCACAGGTCATCGAGCGGGTTCTCGCGCGTCACCAGGATATCGGCGGCCTTGCCGCACTCGATTGTGCCGGTCTCGCCGCCCAGCCCCAGCAGCTCGGCGTTGACTTGCGTAGCCGTATGCAGTGCGAAGGCGTTGCTCACACCCACGTACTTGGCAAAATAGGCCACCTCGCGCCACATGTCGTACTGTGTCACAAACGGGCAGCTCGAGTCCGTACCCAGGCCCACCTTAACGCCAGCTTCCAGTGCAGCACGGGCGCTCTCGATGATGCCCGAGCACACGATATCGCCGTTCTTCTTTTGCGTATCGGTCGAATGGGTCTTTTCCGGGTCGAGCAATACAAACGGCAACGCCGGGCTGATCGTGCAGGTCACACTCGGCGCACGTCCCTCGAGCTGCGTGCCCGCGGCGCCACGGTACAGCTCCAGGATCTCGGGCGTCAGCGGAGCGCCGTGCTCAATCGTGTCAACGCCGGCCTCAAGCGCGGCCTTCACGCCCTCGGTGCTCTCGACATGGGCCATAACCGGCAGGCTCACCTCGTGCGCAGCCTTGCACGCCGCCGCGGCAACCTCGACCGGCATGCGCAGCACGCCCGGCTCGCCCACCTCGGTCGCATCGAACACGCCGCCCGTCACGAACAGCTTAATGACGTCGGCACCGTGCGCATACAGGTCACGCACCTGTTCGGCTGCCTCGGCGGGACTGTTGGCCACCTGGGCGAACAGTCCCGCACCATGGCCGCCCGGCACCGTGACGCCCGTTCCCGGCGCCACCAGGCGAGGACCTTGATACTTGCCGGCATCGATAGCATCGCGCACGGCAAGATCCGCAAACAGCGGGTCGCCCGCGCCGCGCACCGTGGTCACGCCACTTGCCAGTTGTTGTTGGGCGCTGCCCTTAAGAATATGGCACACGATGGCGCGCCCCACGGGGTTATCGAGCTTCTTCATCAACGCACCCGCATCGCCCGCCGAAACCGGCTTGCCCGAACCGCACAGGTGCACGTGCATATTGATGAGACCGGGCATGAGATACGCACCCGCCAGGTCGATAACCTCAGCGCCCGCAGGCGCCTGCGCCACAGCACTCAGCCCCATCCACGTGATGACACCGCGCTCAACGACCACGGCCATGTCGGGCTGCGGCTCCATATGTTCCGAACCATCCAGGACGGTCGCATTGATAAACAACGTAGAACGATCGGCAGACGCCATATCGAGCTCCTCCCTCACGATTAACTTGAACATTTGTCCATTATCACCTAATGCAGCGACCTAAAGTCGAGCATATCGGTTAACGGAGGGAAGAGGGGATGTGGGGGACGGAATACGTTGCAGTCCCGCCCCAGCGACACTAGGGAAATGTCTCGATCTGTAACAGGTACAGGGTTATTGGGCCCCTTGATGTTACAGATCGAGACATTCGGTCGACGTTTCACCGGTTTGTCTCGATCTGTAACAGTTACGAGCTCAAACAACCTCTAAACGTTACAGATCGAGACAAAACCTCTCAGCGCCCATACCACTGACGCCTCCACTCCTCAGCCAAATCGGGCCGTCGCGGAATACCCGCCAACCTCATCTTCTCAACCAGCTTCCCCGGATTCTTGAGCTCATCAAACGTAAACCGAAGCACCTTGTGCCCGAGCATTGTCAGATGAGGTTCCCGCTGACGTTCTGCCACGAATGGGTCGACCGACTCCCGACCCTCGCCGTTCTGCAAGGTGTACTTCCCCTTTCCGTCGAGCTCGCCGATGACACACGTCCCGTCCTCGAGCCGCCAAAAATAGTCGACGCGAAACACCTGGCTCGGATCGAGCGGGTCGCGAAACTCCACCTGCAGCTCCGGAACCGGAAAGCCGTACGCAATAAAGAACGCTCGGAACCGAGACTCGCCACCGTTTTCGGACAGCCCGTCCGCATACGACGCAATCACCTGTGCCCTGCGATACCCTCGCCTGCCCTCGCAATCGGCGCGGAGGCGCTCGCACAAATCCCCACGTGATACGCCTTTCGCCCGCAATGCAGAATCGGCGATCGCCAGACCATACGAAAACGGCGCACGCAGCAGACAATCCTCCACCGTGCGCCAAAACGGCGTCACCCGCACGCCATCGACACGCTCGAGCGCGCCCGCCATCTGCGGACGCAACAACCTGCACCCGTTGCTCAACGTCACCGAACAACCCGTCTTAACAAGATAACGCGGCCCGAGCGGATCATTCGGCACCTCCAGATCCCATATCAGCGCGGCGTCATATCCCCAAAATGCCCAATCGGGATGAAACTCCGCAAACCCCTTGATGGTCCCCCGAGCCCGCTCCGACGGCGTCAACGCATCCCAATCATGCTGAAAACAGAACAGGTACGGCTCGGGCTCCGCGATATCGTCGGTTCCAACATGGCGCCGCAGCCACATGAGCTCGGTATTGTCATGCGTTGCGAGCAGCGCACCTTGCTTGGCCGTCTCCGTGAGCCGCGCGAGCATCCTATTCCGCGCCAACGTGTTGCGAGTCGCATGTTTGTGTTTGAGAACGGTATTAGACACTTTCATCACCACCACGTCAGACAAATGGTCCATCGTCACCGTTGCCTCCGCTGACAAATGTCTTGATCTGTAACAGAAAGACAGTCTTTGAGCCTCTAGTTGTTACAGAACAAGATCTTTCGGTAGCCGCCAACCTTCCGTCTCAGTCTGTAACAGTTAGACCGCGTTTTGACGGCCAAACGTTACAGATCGAGACAAAATCAGGGGCAGCAGGACGACACCAGTCACATCCCCTACTCCCACTCCTGCTCATAAATATTGAGCAACTTTACGTACCGCCCCTGGGCGCCCATGATGTCGCGGACCAGGCGCAAAAAGAAGCTGATGCACGAGGTGTCAAAGCCATCCTGCAGGTCCTCCGGATGCACCGCGCCCGGCCCATCGAACGCCGTGTCACTCAGGCGCGCGATGTCATACAGATAGAGCTGTCCCGCCGTCAGCCAGATATCGTCGACGTAGGCGAGGCGCACCGCAATCGCGCCGTCGCTCCAATGCTCCTTTTGCACGATATGCGGGTCGTAGACATCAAAGCGACGGTCGGTGCGCGTATCCTTCAGCGCAGCCATGCCGTTCGCAGGATCCTTGTCCAAAATGCCAAAGCGCGAGAAATACTGCGTGTCGCGTACCTGCTCGAGCCGCTTGAGCGAGGCAGGCGAAAGCGATGCCGGCGGCTCGTCAACATACAGCTCGAGCAGCGTCTTGTCATGGCGATAGGGGCGCTCAAAGAGCAGCCAATCGGTAAATGCCATGTTGTAAGCCATGATTTCGTTTTGCGAAGGTTCCTCGCAATAGCCGAGCCACGGGTCGACGATGATCTCGAACTGCTCGCGCGCCGGCTCCAGGAATTGAAACTTCCGCAGCATCCAAAAGTGAGCCATGTCGGCAATATCGTTGCCGACGGCTTCGGCCAGCTGCGCTCGGTCAAAAACTTGGTCAGTCACGGCATCCTCCTCAAACTGATGAACCTCAATTTGAGCTTACGAGGAGGGTGGGCAGCCACTGTTGGCACGGACAAAATAGGCCTCCGGCTGCAAACCGGATGCTGACCAAACACTTGACGGGATGCTTGACCGAAAATGCGCACCGCAACAAAACCGCAGGTAAACATAGACGGCCAACCCGCCCTTTTGAGCCAGATGCCCGCAGCAACCACAGAAACAACAGGTGACCACAGCCCAAGAAGTCGACAAATGAACACCCGTACGTCGGCAAACGAACAAATCAGTCGCAAACCCGCAAGGAGTGTCCCCGAATGCCGGCACATAAGGAACGTCCCCAACTGCCGGCACTTTGGGACGTTCCTTTTGGGCCGGCCGTTGGGGACAGCCCTTGACGATTCAGCTGTGGACAGCCGCCTTACAGCTCCAGCGCCTCGGCGACTTCGGCAGCGCAGGCCAGGGCGTCGGCCATGGCGCTCACCACGAGCGAGCTGCCGTTGCGAGCGTCACCGGCAACATACACCGGCACGGCATCCGCGGAGACGCCGTCGACACGTGCCGCAAGATGCGAGCCCTCGGCAGCCATCACAGGCAGCGGACGACCAGCGGTGGCAACAGGCACGCCTACCGCATCGAACACGCCATGCTCAGGACCCGTAAAGCCGCAGGCGATGAGCACCAGCTGCGCCGGTACCTCGTGCTCGGAGCCCGCGATGCGCTCGGGCTTGCCAGCCGACCAATCCAGATCGACCACGCGCAGGCCCGCGGCCGCGCCCTTCTTGTCCAGCAGCACCTCGAGCGTATCCACGCCCCAAGCGCGCATCTCGCCGCCCATGGCAGCGATGGCCTCCTGCTGGCCGTAGTCGGTCTTCTTAATGTTGGGCCACTGCGGCCAGGGGTTGCTCGCCGCGCGCGCATCAGGCGCCGCCGGCAAGAACTCAAACTGGCGCACGCTGCGCGCACCCTGACGTACCGCGGTGCCCACGCAGTCGTTACCGGTATCGCCGCCGCCAATGACCACGACGTCCAGGCCGCGTGCATCGACGACAGGCTCGCCGCCATCGAGCACCGAGACGGTCGAAGCCGTCAGGTAGTCCACGGCATACACTACGCCCGGGGCATCAATGTTCGCAGCCGAAAGCCCACGCGGAGCACGGGCGCCGGCAGCCACCACGACGGCGGCGAAGTCGTCGAGCTTGGCAGCCACCGCAAGATCATTCACGTCAGCGCCCAGCTCAAAGACAATACCCAGCTCGCGCATGAGCGCCACGCGACGCTCGACCACGGACTTCTCGAGCTTCATGTTGGGAATGCCGTACATGAGCAGACCGCCCGGGCGATCGTCACGCTCAAACACCGTCACGCGGGCACCGCGACGCGCAAGTTCCCATGCAGCCACCAGGCCAGCCGGGCCAGAACCAACCACGGCGACCGAGGGCGCGTCCTCCCCCGCCGGCTCAAAGCGACGCGGACCGCCATTTGCCCACTCATGGTCGCTGATCGCACGCTCGTTGTCATGAATCGTCGTGGGCTGGCCGTCGACCGAACCCAAATTGCACGCGGCCTCGCACAGGGCCGGGCACACGCGGCTCGTAAACTCGGGCATGGGCGAGGTGAGCGACAGGCGCTCGGCCGCTTCGCCCCAGCGGCCGCGGTACACCAGCTCGTTCCACTCGGGAATCAGGTTGTGCAGCGGACAGCCACTCGGACGCGCCTTGCCAAAGCTCGCACCCATCTGGCAAAACGCCACGCCGCACATCATGCAGCGGCTCGCCTGGGCGCGACGTGCGTCGTCATCGAGCTCCACGTACAGCGGATCAAAATCATGGCTGCGCTCCTCCACGGGGCGAAGCTCGTGGGTCACGCGATCGATATCAAGAAAAGCACCGGGCTTACCCATGGCACTTACGCCTCCTTCTTGGTCGAAGCAACAGAGCTGGCAGCCACGGACGCAGTGCTCGCAGCACCGCCCGCGACATCGAAGCGAGCGACATCCGCGGCGCTCGCGCGACCGGTCACAATGTCAAACGCCAGCTCCTCAGCCTGTGCATGCGTCTTGCCCACGGCCTCGGCCGCAGCGACAATCGCCAGCACGCGCTCGTACTCGGTCGGAATGACCTTCACAAAGTGTTTGCTCATCGTCTCAAAGCTGTAGAGCAACTTAATGCCGCGCGGGCTCTGCGTCGCATCCACGTGCTCCTGGATGAGTTCTCGAATCTGCGCCAGCTCGCCGGCCGTCGGGGCTTTAAGCTCAACGCTCTCGTGGTTCACACGGGCATCGAGTGTGCCGTACTGGTCAAAGACATAGGCCACGCCGCCCGTCATACCGGCGGCGAAGTTCTGCCCGACCTCGCCCAGGATGAGCGCCAGACCACCCGTCATGTACTCGCAGCCATGGTTGCCGCAGCCCTCGACCACCACGGTGGCGCCGGAGTTACGCACGCCAAAGCGCTGGCCGGCCAAGCCATTAATGAAGCCGCGGCCGCTCGTAGCACCAAAGAATGCAACGTTGCCCACGATGATGTTCTCGTCGAACTTGTAGGTCGCATGCGGGTTGGGGCGCACCGACACCTCGCCGCCCGAAAGGCCCTTGCCAAAGTAGTCGTTGGCGTCGCCGCACACGTTGAGCGTAATGCCACGCGGAAGGAACGCGCCAAAGCTCTGACCGGCCGAACCATCGCAATCGATGGTAATGGAGCCGGCGGGCAGGCCCTCGGGATGCGCCTTGGTCACCGCATTGCCCAGGATGGTGCCCACGCAACGGTTGACGTTGGCGATATCGGCGCGGAAGCGAATCGGACGCAGGTGCGCACGGGCATCGGCCGTATAGGGCACAAACAACGTGGAGTCGAGCGTCTTGTCGAGTTCG
>CABSNR010000021.1:0-35315 GCA_902479145.1 uncultured Collinsella sp. | reverse complement strand
CGTAGCGGGTGGTTTAAAGCTGGCCGCTGCGCGGCCAGCGGACTAAAGTCTTGAACAAAAACACGCCGCTTGGGAGCGGCGCATTCATTCAAATCCATATTTGAGTGTATCAGCGAACCCAAAAGGTTGCGCAACGAATGGGCAAATTAAGGATGCGAGCGGAAGCATCCATGCGATAAGCGGATACGAAGCATCTTTGTTGCACAACAAACTCACAGTCGCACGGGGAAATTATGACTACCCCGTGCGTCGCGAGGAAAACATACGGCAGGAGCAGGCTCGCCACCTAAATCGCGCGACGGGCCTCGATGGCGCGCCCAAGCGTAAGCTCGTCGGCATACTCCAGGTCGCCGCCCACGGGAAGGCCGCTTGCCAGACGCGATACCTCGACGCCCAGCGGCTTGATAGTGCGGGCCAGGTAGCTCGCCGTGGTCTCGCCCTCAATATTGGGGTTGGTGGCGATGATGACCTCGTGGATGTCCTCGTGGCCCAAGCGTGCCAGCAGCTCGCGGATGTGCAACTGCTCGGGACCAATCTTGTCCATGGGGCTGATCACACCGCCCAATACGTGGTAGAGGCCGTGGTAGCTGCCCGTGCGCTCGATTGCCTGGACGTCGCGCGGCTCGCCCACCACGCAAATACGAGTGGTATCGCGCATCGGGTCCTGGCAGATGGAGCACTCGTCGGCCGTGGCGTAGTTAAAGCAACGGCTGCAAAAGTGGACCTCCTGCTTGACCTCCAGGATGGCCTCGGCCAGGCGGCGGGCCTCCTCGGCATCGGCCTCGAGCAGGTAATAGGCGATGCGCTGGGCCGACTTGGGACCAATGCCCGGCAGACGGCCCAGCTCATCGAGCAGTTTTTGCAGACTGTGATTCGCACTCATATATATGCGTGTCTTAGAACGGCATGCCCGGGATGTTGAGGCCGCCGGTGATGGCGCCCATCTGCTTGTTGGCGAGCTCGTTGACGCCGCGGACGGCCTCGTTGACGGCAGCCATGATCATGTCCTGCAGCATATCGACGTCCTCGGGATCGAGGGCATCGGGATCGATGGTGAGGTTGACGAGCTCCATCTCGCCGTTAACGGTCACCTTGACCATGCCGCCGCCGGCAGAGGCGTCGACGGTCTGGGACTTGAGATTCTCCTGCGCGGCGGCAAGCTGCTCCTGCATCTTGCGAGCCTGCTTCATCATCTGCTGCATGTTCATACCGGCCATGATGGCTCCTTTACGTGCGGCCGCGCGACAAGCTGCAAGGGCAGCCGGAGCACGGCGGGACTTTCAAACTCAAAAATCGTACCACGGCGCGGGGCAAGCAAGCGGGGCGGACGTGTTCCCTCAGTCGATATACATGTCCTGGAGTGCAAGCTGCACCCAAAGATTATGCAAAGTTGAATAATTCGCATCTGCATAATATTGAAAGCTAAATCTTGTAGAGCCGGAATCCGGCATTTTCTGCATCCAGCTAGATAACAAAATGCCGAACCGCTGCTCGAGGCGGCGCTCATGATGGCAGGGTATAATTTGATTGTCACAGACAGCAATTTGGAGGTGCCCCCATGAATGCCCCCGACGCGCTCCAAAACATCCGCTCAAAACACCCCGTTGCATATGTGATTCTCTATCTCTTTGTCGGCTGGGCATTGCTGGTTGTCATCACCCATGCTATAGCCTTTGGAGCAGAACTGCTGATAGCCAGCTCGGACCAGCCCGTCGTCAAATGGGAAGCGACCGATGAGTGCACCGACGGGACCCGGACCGTTTACTACAACAGCCCGTCCCTTTACCAAGAGCTCAAGGTCAAGATAAAAGATTCCAAGATTGTTGATGCCGAGCCAGGCTCTTTTTTGACAATCGGAGCAGTTGCCAACGGCATGCAAGTCGAGTACACAGACAGTCGTGCGACGTATCGTGTCGACCTCAGCACCCTAGGACGACCGTCGCGTACCTGTCTGCTCGAATGCGATATAAGCGGCACCACACTACACATGTCCGAAATACAGATGCGCCCGGGCAAAGAGATCTCTTCTTGAGCAGCATACCCGCCCGCACGGTTACTCCACCGGTTTGAAGATGGTGGCCTGGCCGAAGACGTTGCGGATGAGGGCTTTGGCCTCGTCCTCGGTCTGCGGAATGCTCGGGGCTGCACCCTGGTGGCCGAAGGGGCTGCCGGCGCCGGAGTTGGACTCCCAAGGGGCAGCGGGGGCGTCCTCCTCTTTGGGGGCAGTTGCAGCGGGCTTGGGCGCGGACGCCGCACCCGGCACGTCGAGCGGGGGCAGATCGTCCCCGCTCGCATCGCCAGCGAAGCCGCCGACCATGGCGTCGTCGTAGGGCACCTGCTCGGATTCCCACGGCGCGGCAGGCTGAGCCTTGGGGGCGGACGCGCGCTCGGGCGCTCGGGGCGCGGGCTCGGTCGGGAGCTTACCCGTGGCAGGAGCGCCGGCAGGGTTGTCGGAGCGTAGCCAGGGGGCTTTGCCCAGGTCAGACGACTTGGGCGCGGGCGAGGCGGGCTTGGGCGCTGGTGTCGGAGCAGCCGGTTTGGGCGCCGCGGGCTTAGGCGCCGACGGGAACGATGCCGCTACCGGCGCCGTTTGCTGCTGCGGCGCGCTGGCGCTCGAGGATACAGGGGCCGCCGAGGACACGGGTTGCGGGTCCGCAGATGCCGCGGCCCGTGCAGATAGAGAATGCTCCTCATGTTGAGGAGCCGGCGTGCCACCCCCATCCAGGACATAGTCGACGGTACGACGACCGAAGACCGCGCAGACCGTCGGCAGGACCACCGACTGCGTATCGGCGCGACCGAGCATCTTAATGGCAAAAGTCGAACCTGCGGGGAACGAGACCGTGAGCTTGGAGCCGTCGTCGGCCGTGGCGCGGGCGTTGAGCAAAAGCCCTGCGTAGGAAGCCTGACGTGCCTTGACACGCTCGACAACCTCGGCCCATTTGCGCTGCAGCTCTCCGGCATCCTCGACCGCGGGCGTCTCGGCAGCACCGGCGGCGGCAACCTGGGCGGCATTGTTGGACTGGGGCTTAGGTGCCGGAGCGATGGCAGGCGCGGGGGCCGCAACGGGCTGAGGCGTCGGAGCCGGCGCAGGCTGAGGCGCAGGCGCTGCAGGCTTGGAGGCTGACACGGACGCAGAACGGGGCGCAGGCTGGGCAGTCGGAACAGCAGCGCCGCGGTCCCAAGGCATGCCACCCTGGCGCGCGGACGTAGCAGCAGGGGCAGCGGATGCCGCCGGAGCAACAGCACGAGCGCCCGAAATGAGCGTCGGCTGCTGGGCAGCAGCGGGTACGGATGCTGCAGGCGCGGCGGCCTGAGCAGCAGCCACGCTCGCCGGCACGGCGCCGTTGGCAACCATGGCCTCCAGACGCGCCACGCGCTCGGCCAATGCCTCAATCGTTAAATCAGCCTCGGGACGCGCCAGGCGCGTGCAGGCGATCTCGAGCACCAGGCGCACGTCGCTCGCGCCCCTCATCTCCAATGCGGCATCGTCGAGCACTGTCAGCACACGGGCCAGGCGGTCGGCAGGATGCTCGCCAAAGGCAGCGGCCTCGGCAGCAAGCGCCTCGGCCTGCTCCGAGCCGCCCTCAAACAGCTCGGCACGGGCACCGGCAACGCAGGCAACATACACGTCACGCACATGCGCCACCAGGTCGCGCGTCAGCTCAAGCAGGTCATTGCCCTCCTCGACCTGCGCACGAATCAGTCCATAGAGCTCGGCAACATCGCGATCGGCAATGGCGCGGGCAAACTCGCCCAGGATCTGGTCCGAAACCTCGCCCAAAAGCGAGCGGGCATCGTCCGCATGCACGGCGCCGTTGCCAAAAACGCTCAGCTGCTCCAGCGTGGACAACGCGTCGCGCATGCCGCCCTTGGCATGGCGCGCCACGATGGCAAGCGCCTCATCGTCGTAGTCGAAGCCCTCCTGCTCGCACACGTATGCCAGGCGGCGCTCGATATCCTCGTTACCGATGCGGTGGAAATCGAAGCGCTGGCAGCGCGAGAGGATTGTCTCCAGAATCTTTTGCGGGTCGGTGGTGCACAGCACAAAGATCACGTGCGCCGGCGGCTCCTCGAGCGTCTTGAGCAGCGCGTTAAACGCCGCCGTCGTGAGCATGTGGACCTCGTCGATGATATAGATCTTGTACTTGCCGCGCACCGGGGCAAAGTTGACGGAGTTGATGATCTCCTCGCGCACGTTGTCCACGCCGGTACGGCTTGCAGCATCGAGCTCGTAGACATCCGGGTGGTTGCCCTCGGCGATGAGCTCGCACTCCTCGCAAGTGCCGTCGGGCATGCAGCCGCTTGCACCCTCGGCGCGCGCCGCCTCGGCATTGCGGCACAGCAGTGCCTTGGCCAGAATGCGCGCCATGGTGGTCTTGCCCGTGCCGCGCGGTCCGCAGAACAGATAGGCGTGGGACAGGCGCCCCTCGGTGATGGCGTGCTCGAGCGTCGAGACGATATGCTGCTGGCCCACCACAGAGTCGAAGGTGAGCGGGCGATACTTTCGGTACAACGATTCCATGGGTGCTCCCCCGGGTATACTGAGTCTTGTTGCCGCGACGGCCAAGCGGTCGCACGGCATACTGCATTCATAATAACCCGTACGGCGAGCCCGCCGCGATAGGAGTCCAAAGAGCATGGCAGACGCAGAGAGCAACCTCGTTCCCTCCGAAGCAGCCGACCAGGTCGAGGTCGCGCTCGAGAAGCAGGCTGCAGCCGACGACGGCATCCTGTACCTCAACGAGTACCAGTACGAAAACGACCTGGTCACCGACTTCGCCCGTCTGGTCGCCTCGCCCAGGCGTCGCGGCTCGCTGTATGTCGCCGCGGCAATTGCCGCGCTCATCGGCATCGGCATGCTGGTGGCCGGCGGCAACTGGATCAAGTTTGGCGTCGTCCTGATCGTATTCGGCGCCTTTTTGGCCTGGTGGAGCAAAAACCTGCACCACACCCTCGCCCGCGACTTTATCGACGCCGTTGAGGCCGACGAGTCAATGGGTGGCCGCTATCGCCGCGTCGCCGCCAACGAGGACGGCCTGATGGTTTGGGGCAAGAGCGGTAAGTCACAGTTCTTCCCGTTTGACAAGCTCGACCACGTACTCGACGGCGAGCGCATCTTTGTGGCCATGTTCGCCGACCAGGGCGTGACGATCCCCAAGGACACCTTCGTCCGTGGCGATGCCGAGCAGTTCGGCCCCTTCCTCAAGGCCCGCATCAACAAAAAACTCCGCATCGAGACCAAGCGCAAGAAGATGAAGGCAGAAAAGGCCGCTGCCGAAGCCAAACAGGGCGACAAGCCCCAGGAGACCAAGCGCAAGCAGAAGAAGAACAAGAAAAAGCGCTAAGGCCAAGCCAGGCAGGTAGCCTCGCATCCCGCTATCCTCCCCATGCACCCGAGCGTGCTACACTAGCAGCATCTATGCCACCGCGAACGGCTCGGCTCCGCGCCCGCCACTCGCAAACGAACTTTAAACGCACGAGGGTTGGCCATGCCGCTTTTCTCGCAACATACCGCCCGGTTCTCGCCGGACGTTCCTTTGGAGGGCACCAGCTCTCGCGAGCTGCTCAAGCGGTACCAGCCGCTCGAGACACTTGCGACCGGCGGTTTTGGCTCCATCGAGATCTGCCGCGACACGCATCTGCGCCGCCGCGTCGCCATTAAGCGCATCCCCCTTATCAACGGTGCCGGCATGCCCGCCAGCGACATCATGGATGTCCTGCGCGAGGCGCACACTGCCGCTATGCTTCAACATCCCAACATCGTGCAGGTCATCGACTTTACGCACGACACAGCCTATGCCTACCTGGTTATGGAATATGTCGATGGCATGTCGCTGGCCGAGTTTTTGCATCGCGTGGACGGCCACTCACTTACCTTTGACGAGGCCGCGGCCATTGCCGATGCCCTGGACCAGGCGCTCACCTTCGCCCACAGTAATGGCGTACTCCACCTGGACATTAAGCCCGCCAACGTGCTCATCGACCACTCGGGCAATGTAAAGCTCACCGACTTTGGCATGGCGCGACTGTCGTCCGCCGGTGGCTTTGGCGGTTCGCGCGGCGGCACCATCGGCTACATGCCGCCCGAGCAGCTCGATATCGAGACCGGCACGGTCGACGAACGCGCTGATGTCTTTGCCCTTGCCTGTGTGATCTACGAGGGCCTGTGCGGCAGCGCTCCCTTTATGGCGGCCACGCCCGCCGACTCGCTCGGCCGCATCATCGGCGGCGCCACCTATCCCAGCGAGCTGATACCACACTTTCCCCCGGGAGCCGAGGCCGCGCTCATGAGCGCGCTCTCCCCCATGCCGCAGGACCGCCCCAACAGCATCGAGGCATTTTGCGACCAGCTCCTTGCCAGTCTGGGCAGCGTGCGCGAAGGCCGTCGCAGCCTGGAGCAAATGGTTGGCGAGCTTTCGGATGACGAGCAGGAGCTCGACGATATCGAGCCGTCGCACTACGAGGACGACGCCATCGAGATCGACCCCGCACTCGGCTGGGCGGGCACGCGCTGGAGCCATGCGCGCGACTACACCATGCGCGCTATCTCGGCGCTAACGTGCGGTACCTTTAGCTTTTTGCTGATGCAAACGGCCGGGGTCGCGGCGCTTCCCGGCCTGGTCATTGCGGCCATCGCGATCGGAGCGGCGGCTGGCCTGGCCCCCCAGATCGGCTCGGCCATCTCGGCTGTGGGCTTTTTGGTACTCATGGCCAACACCACCATGCAGGCGCAGGGCATCCTGTCGATACTGCCCGTCGCGGTGATCTTTGCCGCCGCCATGTCCGGTTGGTGGATCGCTTGGGGTCGTACCGAGGCTGCCGCGAGCTCCGCGCTCACCTGTGCACTCGCGCTTGGCTGTCTGACCGGCAATACCTTCCTGGCAGCTGGGGTCGCCGCCGGCGTCGCTTCATTTTGGCTCGGCCCGGCAAGCGCCGCCGCGGCAACGGGCATGGGCGCGCTTTTTGCCCGTCTGGCCACGGTCGCGCTTTCAGCCGGAGGCGTGCTGGGGCTCGGTAACGTTGCCGCAGCGCTGGGAGATCCGCTCCTTTGGACTGCCTTTGTGCTGGTCGCGGCAACTGCCGCAGCATCATCCGCGCTGCTCAATGCCCATGCCAAGCGTGCCGACCAGGGCTCAAACCTTGCCGCAATCGCCGCCATCGCTGTCACCGGCATCGGCTGCGCAGCGGCGTCCTGTCTTGCACACCATATGGAAATTGCCAGCCTTGCAGCCGCGGTCGTCGCCAAGGCGGCGGTTGCGGGAACCCTATCCTCTATAATCGTTGGGATATGCCTATATTTGCTCGGATACCAAAGAACCTATACGGAGAGTGATCTTTCGTGAACTTCCTGAACATCTTCGAGGACCACGTGGCCGGCATCTTCGGTGCCACCCGTGCCCCGTTCTCCTTTAAGAAGCTTGCTAAGCAGGCCGCTCGCGACATGGAGGATCAGACTCTGGTGATTAACGGCGTCAACACGGCGCCGGCACTCTATACCATCCTTATCGCCGCCGACGACGATCCCATGCTCGCCCCGTTCTACCCCGAGCTTTCGCGCGAGGTCCGCGAGTTCGTGAAGGCGCAGGCCGAAAAGCGCCGCTATGTCTTTGTCGGCGAGCCCCTCGTGCGCTTTATGATCGATCCGCAGCTGCGCGCCGGCAAGTTCTCGGTCTTTGCCGAGAACGTCGATGCCCCCACGCTCGGCCGCCTGTACGAAGAAGAGCGCGCCTATCAAAACGGCCTGGGCCAGAACAACTCCGCGGCAAGCCGTGCCGCCAGCGCCCCGCGCGCCGGCCAGCAGCAGTTTGCTGCCCCGCAGCAGCAGCGCCCCGCCGCCATGCCCCAGCAGCAGCCGACGCCTCGCGCCGCCGCTCCCGACCCGCTTGCCGTGGCAGACCCCTTCGCGCCTAGCGTCCCCGACCCCGCCGCCGCACCCATCCCGGTGCCGCAGACCGTCTCGCGCGACTCGCTTGCCGGCATGGGCGGAGCCGCCGCGACCGGTGCCGCCGTGGGCCTAGGCGCCGCAGCCGGCATCGCCTCCAACATGGCGAGCACTCGCGCCCCGCAGCGCCCGCTCGCCCAGCTCGTCGACGTCGTGAGCGGCGAGAGCCATAGCATCACCTCCGCACAGGTGACCATCGGTCGCGAGCGCTCAGTTTCCGACATTGCCCTGCGCGACCCCAACGTGTCGCGCCGCCACGCCCAGCTCACCTTTACGGGCTCGGATTGGTCGATCGAGGACCTCAATTCCACCAACGGCACGCTCGTCAACAACCGCCGCATTACGCGCTGCCCGCTGCGCAACGGCGATCTGCTGACGTTTGGCCTGAGCACCTTTGAATTTAGGGGATAGTCGCTTATGAACATCGATATCGTCCTTTTTGCAGGCCGCATCGTCCTGGTCGCCCTGCTCTATATCTTCCTGTTCGCCGTCATGAAGACCGGCGTGGGACTTGTGCGCGGGCAGCGCCGCGACTCGGCTATCTGGACGATTGATGTGGACAAGGGTCCGCGCGGTATCCGCGGCATCCACGTAGACATGCTCGGCCCCGTCATCGTCGGTCGCTCGCCATCTTCGGACATCTGCATCAATGAACCGTTCGTCTCGGCCTCGCATGCGCGCTTTTCGCTGCAGGGCCCGGCGCTCATCATCGAGGACCTCAACTCGCTTAACGGCACGCTCGTCAACGGCCGCCAGCTCGTGGAGCCCGCGACGCTGCGCGAGGGCGACGAAGTCCAGATTGGCGATGTGGTCATGAAGGTGAACCGTCGATGATCGACGAGGAGAACAAGTCCGCAACTATGACCGAGGCACCGGCTGCCGCCACAGCTGCGCCGGCCCACGCCGCTCCGGCGGGCTCCGCACCCGTGGAACCCGAGGACACTGTGTTCTCCCTGCCTCTTTCGCATGTAACGCATGATATTTCGGATCTCGCCGATAACGAGGACGAAGAGGATGCCGTAGCGGCGCCCATCGGCGCACATGCTGCGGAACAGCCCACAGCGCCCGAAGCAACCCCGGTGCCGGCTCACTTTGCAGAGCCCGTCGCCGCGGCAATCAACGAGAGCGCTGCGGTGTTTGCGGCACCCGAGCCCGCCGCGCCGGCGTTTCCCATAGCCCCGGTATCCGAGGTTGCGCCCGCGTCTGCGCCGGCGCCCGAGCCTATAGACGTCAGCCCGCAAGACGACGAGTCGACCGCCCGCGTTTCCGAGGAGCCCGACTCCCCGGACACCGGTGATTCCGAATCAAACGCCGAGACCGACACCGTCTCTCCCGGTGACACCGCCGAGATCGACGTTGCTGCCGTTGAGGCCAAGCTCAAAGATCCCGGCTCGACCATGAGCTTTGAGCCCCTGACCGAGGAGCGCATCGAGACCGACTCGACCTATGATGCCGGTACCACCACGCAACTCATGTGGGGCGCCCGCTCCGACGTTGGCTGTGTGCGCCCGCACAATGAGGATTCCTACCTGGTGCAGTCGCCGCTCTTTTGCGTATGCGACGGCATGGGTGGTCACGCCGCCGGCGAGGTGGCCTCTTCTATCGCTGTCGAGACTATAGCCAAGACGGCCCCACAGTCCGCCGACGCAGCACGCCTGGCCGCAGCCGTCGAGGCAGCCAACGCCGCCGTAATCGAGGCGGCCCTGAACGGCCTGGGCAAGCCTGGCATGGGCTGCACAGCCACTTGCGCCTATATCGAAAACGACACGCTCGCCATCGCCCACGTGGGCGACTCGCGCGCCTACCTGCTCCACGAGGGCACGCTCATCCGCGTGACCCGCGACCACTCCTATGTGGAAGAGCTCGTGGACGCCGGCGAGATTACGGCAGACGAGGCTCGCGTCCACCCCAACCGTTCGGTCATCACCCGTGCGCTGGGCTCGGACCCCGCCATGTATGCCGACCACTTCACTCTGCATATCGAGGAAGGCGACCGTCTGATCCTGTGCTCTGACGGCCTTTCGAGCATGATTCCCGATAGCGATATCGAGAACATCGCCACGCAGTCCTCAACCGCGCAAATCTGCGTCGACAACCTAGTGGACGCGGCGCTTGCCGCCGGCGGCCACGACAACGTGACCGTAGTAGTCGTTGACCTGGTTGACGATGGCGTCATGCGCGAGGCGCAACGCGTGCGTCGCCGCAACGTTACTATCGCCGCCATCCTGGCCCTCGTCTTTGTGCTGGCAGCTGGCATCTGGGCCTACACGGGTGTCACCGGCTCGTACTACCTGGGTACCTACCAGGGCAATGTCGCCGTCTGGCGCGGCCTGCCCGGCAAGCCACTCGGACTCAAGCTCCACTGGCTCGAAAGCGAAACCAGCATCAAGCTGTCCGACCTGCCCGAAGACACGCAAAACCGCCTCAAGGCGGGCATTCCGCAAACAAGTGTCGACGATGCGCAGGACACGATATCCAAGTACCGCCACCAGATCGACGAGGAGCAGACCCGCCAGGTGATCGACGCGCAAACGATTCGCGACAACACCAATCAGGGATCGACCTCCGAATCAGATTCCGAGAAAACCGCCGAACAGTCCGCCGAGGCCGAAGCCTCCGATAAGAATTAGAAAGGGAGTGCCGCTTATGAGTCGCCGCAACACCGAGCTGCTCTTGCTCATCGCCTCGGCGTTCCCCGTCATCCTGCTGTATGCGATGTACGTCCTCACCGCGGGCGCTGCCATCTCCTTTGAGACGCTCGCCGTACCGATCGGCCTCTTTGCCGCCTTTGCCGCGGCCCACATTGCCGTGCGCATCTTGGCGCCCGGTGCCGACCCCGCCATCCTGCCCATTGTCTTTGTGCTTTCGGGCATCGGTATCACGTTCGTGACGCGTCTCGCACCCGCTCTCGCCATCTCACAGCTCATCATCCTGTTTGTCTCGGTGGCGCTCATGGTGGGAACGCTCGCACTGGTCAAAAACCTCGACGTGGTCATGCGCTACAAGTACACCTTTGGCATTATCGGCATCATCCTGCTGATGCTGCCCATCTTTATCGGCACCACGATCTCGGGCTCCAAGCTGTGGATTCGCATCGCGGGCTTTACCATCCAGCCCGGCGAGTTCGCCAAGGTCTTTATCGTGCTGTTCCTAGCCGGGTACCTGGCCGAGAACCGCGAGCTGCTCTCTATCTCCAACCGCAAGATTCTGGGCTTTAAGATCCCTCGCCTGCGACTGCTGCTGCCGCTGTTTGCCGTGTGGGGTGTGTGCCTGCTCGTCGTCGTCTTCGAACGCGACCTGGGTTCGGCCGTGCTGTTCTACACCATCTTCTTGCTGATGCTCTACGTTGCCACGGGGCGCTTTTCGTATGTCGTTATCGGCCTTGCGCTCTTAGCTGTTGGGGCCGTGGGCGCCTACAAGTTCCTGTCTCACGTTCAGGTGCGTTTCCAGGTTTGGCTCGATCCGTTTAAGGACGCCCAGGGCCAGGGCTACCAGATCGTCCAGTCGCTCTTCTCGCTTGCCGATGGCGGTCTGGTCGGTGTTGGCATCGGCAACGGCATGGCCAACAACATCCCTGTCGTCGAGTCCGACTTTATCTTCTCGGCTATCGGCGAGGAGATGGGCCTTTTGGGCGGCGGCGCCGTGCTCATCCTGTTTATGCTCTTTGCCGTGCGTGGCCTCACCACAGCTGCCCGCGCAAAGTCCGACCTTGCCGCCTTTAGCGCCACCGGTCTTACGGCAGCCATCAGCTTCCAGGCCTTTTTGATCGTTGGCGGCGTAACCCGCCTGATCCCGCTGACCGGCGTCACCCTGCCCTTTATGAGCCAGGGCGGCTCCTCGCTGCTGGCGAGCTTCATCATCGTCGCGCTCCTGCTGCGCGCCGGTGACGAGGCGACCGGACGCGAGGCCGAGCTTACCGGCACCGGCACCATGGCCGCCATCACCGATGATCAGGTCGCATCTTCCGCCGCCCCGACGGGCACGCGCTTTGCCACCTCGTCTTCCTACGGCAGCGGCAGCCATTCCGTCGGCTCGCGCATGCGCCGTCGCCTGCTCGACACGCCTGAATCCGGTGTGCTCGGCCGCGTTGCGCTCGCCAACCGTCTAACCCGTGCGGTGCTCGCCTTTACGGCGCTGTTCGCCATCCTTATCGGCAACCTCACCTATGTCCAGGTCATTAAGGCCAAGGACTATCAGGACATGCCGACCAACAACCACACCATCGCCCGCTCCAAGTACATCCAGCGCGGCTCCATCATCACGTCCGACGGCGTGACGCTGGCCGAGTCGCTGCAGCAGGAGGACGGCACCTACGTACGCTCCTACCCCAACGGTAACCTGGCAGCGCACGTGGTTGGCTACGTGAGCCAGCAGTATGGCACCACCGCCATCGAGAGCGTCATGAACGGCACGCTCACCGGTTCTAAGGACTACTCCAGCTGGAACAACGCCATCGCGTCGTTCGCGGGCCAGACCCAGCCGGGCAACACCGCCAAGCTCACCATCGACTCGCGCATCCAGACGGCGGCCGAGCAGGCACTCAAGGGCTTTAAGGGCGCTGTAGTGGTCATCGACCCGCGTACCGGCGCGGTGCTCGCATGTGCC
Organism: uncultured Collinsella sp.; assembly: GCA_902479145.1. GTDB lineage: Bacteria > Actinomycetota > Coriobacteriia > Coriobacteriales > Coriobacteriaceae > Collinsella. The sequence continues at coordinate 22,765 of CABSNR010000021.1, read as the reverse complement.
AGCTCGCCCACCTACGACAACACCAACATCGATGCCCTGCTGCAGACGGGCGGCGGCGAGGACGGCTCCATGTACAATCGCGCCATGGACGCGCTGTACACGCCGGGCTCAACGTTTAAGGTCGTTACGCTTTCCGCGGCACTCGAGACCGGTACCGCCAGCCTTACCAGCACCTACCAGGCGCCCGGCTCCATGGACATCGGCAACGCACCGGTCACCAACTATGCCAACGAGAGCTACGGCACCATCAGCCTGCAGCAGGCCTTTGCCGTGTCCTCCAACGTCGTCTTTGGCCAGGTGGCAAACGAAGTTGGCGCAAACACGCTCGTACAGTTTGCCAACGCCTTTGGCTACGGCCAAAAGCTCGGCCAAGACCTGACCTCCGCGGCCTCCATCATGGCCGACCCGTCACTCATGACCGAGTGGGAGACCGCCTGGGCCGGCGCCGGCCAGCCTGTCGGCATGGACCACACGCCCGGCCCGCAGACCACCGTCATGCAAAACGCCGTGATTGCCGCCGCCATCGCTAACAGCGGCGTGGTCATGGACCCGTACTTTGTAGCCCAGGTACTCGCCCCGGACGGAACCGTGGTCAAGACCACGCAGTCCCGCTCGCTTGGTCAGGCCGTCAGCTCCGCCACGGCCGACCAGGTCAAGCAGGCCATGCTTGCCGTCGTCCAGTCCGGCACCGGCACCGATGCCCAAATCCCCGGCGTCAAGGTCGCCGGCAAGACCGGCTCGGCCGAGACTGGCGGCACCACCGTCAACTCGATGTTCGTTGGCTTTGCACCTTACGATTCACCCACAGTCGCCATCTCGGTAGCCTTAGAGGATTACGACAAGCATGACGTCAAGGCCGCCAAGATTGCCGGCATCGTCCTGACCGCGGCGCTTGCCGCACAGGGAGCGTGATGCCCATGATCGAATCGGACACCCAAGGCGCGCCGCGGCCGAAGAGTTAGCGGCAACGCGCCACACGGCCCCAGCGGCCACATCGTAGGTACTACACACATCGTTGAGCGAATAGTTATGTTAGGAGCAGGAATGGAACAGAGGGTCCTCGGGGGAAGATACCTCCTCAAGGATAAGGTGGGAACAGGCGGCATGGCGACCGTCTACCGCGCACAGGACCAGGTCCTCGACCGCACGGTAGCCGTCAAGATCATGCTGCCGCAGTATGCTGGCGACGCAACCTTCGCCGCACGCTTTAAGCAGGAGGCCCAGGCAGCAGCCGGTCTCTCCTCCCCCTATATCGTGGGCGTCTACGATTGGGGCAAGGACGGCGACACCTATTACATCGTCATGGAGTACCTGCGCGGTACCGACCTTAAGAGCGGCATCAAGAGCCACGGCGCCCTCGACCCCAAGAAGGTCGCCCAGATCGGCTCGCAGATCAGCTCCGCGCTTTCGGTCGCTCACAAGCACGAGATCATCCACCGCGACATTAAGCCGCAGAACATCATGGTGCTGCCCGACGGCAACATCAAGGTGATGGACTTTGGCATCGCGCGCGCCAAGAACAGCCACCTCACGCAAGACAACAACGTGCTGGGAACCGCCCACTACGTCAGCCCCGAGCAGACCCGTGGTCAGGACCTCGGCCCCACCTCGGATATCTACTCGCTGGGCGTCGTGATGTATGAATGCGCCACCGGCCGCGTGCCCTTTGACGGTGACGACGCTATCTCGGTCGCACTCAAGCAGGTCAACGAGCTGCCTATTCCGCCGAGCCAGATCAACTCCGGTGTCGACGCCGACCTTGAGCGCATCATCCTCAAGTGCATGGAGAAGGACCCGGCAAACCGCTTCCAGACCGCCGACGAGCTGCGTCAGGTGCTCAACAGCTACCTGTCGGGCCGTGCCGTCAACGTCTCGGAGCCCACGCGCATCATCGGTGCCCCCGGTGAGCTGGGCGCCACCAAGACTCGCGAGCTTTCCGATCAGACGCGCGCCATGGTGCGTCCCGTCTCGGGCGTGAGCGGCCAGAATACCGCCCGAAGCTCGGTTTCGGGCTCCACCGGCTCCTACGAGGTCGAAGAGCCCAAATCCAACAAGAACAAGATCATCGCCGCCGTGGTGGCAGCCGTTGCCGTCATCGGCATCGTGGTGGCCTTTGCCACAGGACTCTTTGGCGGCGAGCAGGTCACCGTGCCCGATGTGCTGGGCAAGGACCAGCAGACTGCCGTCGAGCTGATCAAGGAAGCCGGCCTCGAGGTCGGCACCATCGACCAAAGCTACAACGACGATGTCGACGAGGGCAAGGTCGCCGAGCAGACGCCCAACGGCAACACCAAGAAGACCAAGGGCACCAAGGTGAACCTGGTAATCTCCAAGGGCCCCAAGCCCTCCGAAAAGGTTGAGGTTCCCAAACTTGTCGGCCTGACCAAGGACCAAGCAGAAGCCGCACTGGCAAGCGTTGGCCTGAAGGGCAACGCCTCCGAGGAGGCCAACGAGGCTGATGAGGGCCAGGTCTTTGAGCAGGGCACCGAAGCCGGTAAGGAAGTCGCGAAGGGCACGACCATCTCGTACAAGGTCTCGAGCGGCCCGGATACCACGTCCGTCCCCGACCTGACCGACATGACCGAGGCCCAGGCGCGCAACGCCCTCGATATGGCAGGCTTTGGCGTCGACGTGAGCTACCAGGAGAACGACTCGGTTACCGAGGGCACCGTGATCAGCTGGAACCCCAGCGGCAAGCAGAAGCCCGGCGCCACGATTACCGTCGTCATTGCCAAGAAGTCCGGCAAGGCCACCGTCCCGGGCAACCTGTACGGCAAGAGCATCTCCGCCGCCGTTACCGCGCTCAACAACGCCGGTTTCTATAACATTGGCTTCTGTGACCAGAACGGCAATCCCGTAAGCGGTAACGAGGATGCCACCGTTACGGGCGTCTCCCCCACTGGCAAGCAGTCCACCGACAGCACGATTACGCTGACGGTCGCACTTTCTGGTTCGGGCTCGGGCTCGGGCACGAGCACGGGCGACGATTCCGGTACGACCAACTAGTCGCCACCCCACCGCTTATCGCGGCTTTCGCCGCAAACATATTCGCTCACAGGCGCCCGCTTGCTCCCCCAGCAAGCGGGCGCTTCGTTTTTGACATGGCATTGAACCAGAAGAGCCCGGCACCGTAGCGGTACCGGGCTCGACAAATCTCTGGTGCTCCGGGCGGATTCGACCCCCCCCCGCGGGGAAATTGCTGACGCGGGTGTCGACGGCTCGAATCCTGCCGGCGGTCCCCACAAACCAGAAACGGCACCGCTCTCGCGACGCCGTCATAATCTTCTGGTGCCCCCGGGCGGATTCGAACCGTCGACACCCGCTTTAGGAGAGCGGTGCTCTATCCCCTGAGCTACGGAGGCATGTTGTACTAGTGTAGCAGATTTACTGCACTGCCATACGTCGCATGACTAGACTTCGAAGTTGCGGTGGAATAGTTCCTGTCTGAAGCATCTAAAGCCGTATTTAGGAACTATTTCACCGCAACTTATGAGGAGCTAGTTACCTTTGTGGAAGAGGTTTTTGATAACGGAGGGGATGCTCTTGGCGCCCTTGGCAGTCACATCGATAAAGTCGGGCGAACGCACGAGCTTATCCTCGTCGACGTACTTGCGGACCGCACGAAGCGTCTCTTTGTCGTCGCGCGTCGAAAACGTAAAGTGACCGTTGTCCTTGGTGAAGATGGCAAAACGCGTAATCTTCTTGGTGCCGCGCAAAACCTCGGCGGCAATATAGTCGACCTCGTCCCACGGGATTTGAATATAATCCTCGGGATTGCGCTCGTTGTAATACTCAAACGCCTTATTGCCCACCATCACGTTACCGTGGCTGGTAAGCCCCATCAGGCAGGTTGCCGGCGTTGCCAGATCGACCGTGCTGTTCTGAGATTGCGCCATACGCGCCTCGCCCTCCAATAAAAACAATCGGACCGCATCCAGTGTACCCACCGGGTGCGGTCCGTTTCAATGGCTCAAAAGCCCTTACCTAGCAACTCTCGGTCTTAAGCCGAAGCGTGCTTACATGAAGCCGCAGAAGCGACCGATGATGCCGACGGCGAAGAGAGCCAGGATGATGACGATCGGGCTGACCTTCTTCTTGAGGAGCTTGCAGACCAGCAGGGTCAGGCACACGGCGGCAAGGCCGGGGATGAGCTGATCGAGGTTGGCCTGAAGCGTGGTGACCTTCATCTGATCAAGGGCGGTAGCACCGACGGAGTTGTACATCGTCAGCGCTTCCTTGATACCCTCGGAACCGGAGGGCAGGCTAGCCCAGTCGATAAAGGCGCCAGCAGACTGCTTGACCGTGGAGACGATCGGGGTGAAGGAAATGGACACCCAGCGCTCGACCAGGGCGCCGATGATGAACATACCCAGGATGGAAGCGCCCTCGGTGACCTTGCCCATCAGACCACCGGAGAGGTCCTTGGCGATGGAGGAGCCGACCTTGTAGCCAAACTCCTGCGTGTACCACAGGAAAGCGTAACGGATGATGTTCCACGCGAAGAAGAACAGCAGCGGACCGACGATGCTGCCGGACATGGCCAGGGAAGCGCCCAGAGCGCCCAGAATCGGGCGAAGGGTGAACCAGAAGACGGGGTCACCGACGCCGGCGAGCGGGCCCATCATACCGACCTTGACGCCCTGGATGGCGACATCATCGATCGGAGCACCGTTGGCGCGCTCCTCCTCGAGGGCGAGGGTAACGCCAATGACGGGGGCGGAAACATAGGGGTGGGTGTTATAGAACTCCAGGTGGCGCTTAAGAGCGGCAATCTGGTCATCCTTGCTGGTGTAGAGCTTCTTGATCGCAGGGATCATTGCGAAGCACCAGCCGCCGTTCTGCATACGCTCGTAGTTCCACGAGCCCTGAAGGAACTGATGACGGAAGCAAACCTTCTTGCGGTCAGCCTTGGTGAGCTGAATCTTGTTCTCTGCCATATGTATCACTCCCCTCCTACTCGTAATCGTTCAGAATGTCGCCGAGCGGGTCGCCGGAGCCACCGCCCATGCCGCCACCCTGCTTGGCCAGATCCTTAAGGCCAAGGTAGATGAGGGCAAGGGAGATGCCGATGAGACCAAGGGCGATCAGCGTGAGCTGAGGGATGGCAGCAAGGACAAAGCCGAGGACGAAGAACGGCCAGGTCTCCTTGGTGGCCATCATGTTGATGACCATGGCGTAACCGACGGAAGCGACCATGCCGCCGCCGACAGCCATGCCGCCGGACAGCCAGTCGGGCATAGCGTTAAGCGCGTTGGTAACGGCCTCGGCCGGGATGACGCACAGAAGCACTGCCGGGATGGCGATACGAAGGCCCTGCATGAGGATGGCAGCATACTGCCAGCGCTCGATGCCGGAGAAGTCGCCCTTCTCGGCGCAACCGTCCATGGCGTGAGCGATAGCGGTAGCAATGGTACGGCAGATCATGGTCAGGAACAGACCAGCGACCGACAGCGGGACGGCGACGGCGATAGCGGTGGTAACGGCCTTGGCCGAATCGGTGGCGCCACCGTTGAGGGCGAGCACCATGATGATCGAAGAAGCGACCGAGGCCAGAGCGGCGTCAGGCGCGACAGCGGCGCCGACGTTAGCCCAGCCAAGGGCCATCATCTGGAGCGAACCGCCCAGGAGGATGCCCTCCTGAAGGTGACCGGTTACGAGACCGATAAGCGTGCATGCCACGAGCGGCTGATGGAACTGGAACTCATCCAGAATGCCTTCCATACCGGCAAGCAACGCGACAATCGCAACAAGCAGAATAGTGATTGCAGACATGTATCGGACCCTCCTTTACTATGCTTGAGCGGCCAGTTCGGCCTTAGCTTTCTTCAACATGGCGTCGAGATCCTCGGAGGAATCCGAAGGAACCTTGCGGACCTCGAACTTGACGCCCTTGGCCTTGAGGGCCTCGAGAGTCTTGACGTCATCATCGCCCATAGCGACGGCGTTGGTGACGACGACCTTGCCCTTGGAGTGAGCCATGGAACCGATGTTGACTTCCTTGATGTCGACACCGGCCTCGATGGCCTTGAGCAGATCCTGCGGGTTCTCAAAGAGCAGCATGGCCTTGGTGTCACCAAAGCGCGTGTCCTTGACGACCTCGGCCATCTTCTTGATGGGCACGACGTTGGCATGGACTCCCGGAGGGGCAGCCTGCTCGATCATGGTCTTGCGGAGCTCGTCGTGAGCAACGCCGTCGGAAACCACGATGATGCGGTTGGGGTTGATCTGCTTGGTCCACGTGGTGGCCACCTGACCATGAAGCAGACGGGTGTCGATACGGACGTGGGCGATCTTGATGTGCCCATCGCCGATGACCGTTCCCGGAGGGATGGCGCCTGCAGGAGCAGCGGCGGCCGCAGCCGGCTTCTTCTCCTCGGGCTCCAGAGACTCGGGCTTGACACGCACGCCAGCCTTAGCCTCAGTCACGAGATGTTTTGCGATCGCATGTGCAGTGTTCTTTGCGTCAAAGCGCTGCGAATATGCCTCGATGAGCATAGGCAGGTTGACACCGGTGACGATAGCCCAGGAATCGTGGCCCTCGATGAGCCCGCTGATCTGGTTGAACGGCGTGCCGCCCCACAGATCAACGAGGAAGAGCACCTGCTCCTGGTCTTCGAAGGAAGCGATTGCTTCCTCGACCTTGGCACGGAAGTCGTCGGGCCCCATGCTCGGCTCGAGCGAGACCACGGCAACAGACGGCTGATCGCCAAAGACCATCGAGCCCGTCTGCTTGATTCCAGCTGCCAAGTCCCCGTGGCTAGCAAGAACAATACTTACCATCACATAACCTCCTTTTTGTCTACGTATTTCCTACACGACATGAAAGGAGTATAGCTGTTTGGTTTGTGGAATTATAGCTAAATCCGCAAAAGGTTGGATTATTTGTTTAAACGTCTAAGTTTGTTACAAATTGATTACGTTGCCTGTTTACAGCTCATTGCCTGCTAAAACGTGATTTGTGATTACTTTCAAAGACATATACAGGCGCACTGTTCATTAATACCGCTTTTAGGTGAATCCCAATGCGTCTGCGTGCCACCATTTTGTTTAAACAGACATGACTTGACTAACCGAAGCAAATATGTTTAGAACTCTAGCCCATGTAGACATTAGATGTTAGGCGATGTGGAGAGGGTTGGCGGCGTCGACGGCGTCGGGGGCGTCGAAGAGGCCGTCAGGAGCAGCGTCTGCCGGGTCCTCGTCGGGGGTCTCGATCTGTTTGATCATTACCTCTTGGCCCTGCAGCAAATAGGTCTCGCCGCTACCGCAATGGGGACAGGTCTTGCCGTGCTCGACCGTCGCGTAGTCGCAGCCGCACGCCTCGCAATGTGTCACGGCCTCGACGGGCTCCACGATAAGCTCCGCGTCCTCGGTGATAGGCTTTTTATCTGCTGCCCAGCGCCAAGCGTCGAGCAGCAAGTCGGGAACGACGCCCGAGACCTCGCCCAGCAGCAACGTCACGCTCGAAACGCGACGCACGCCATTGGCGCGCGCCACGTTCTCGACATCGCGAATGATGTGATACACAATCCCTAATTCATGCAAGTCGAAACCCTTTCTGCAGAGGTTGATTCGATGCAAACTCAAAGCAAGGGAACGGCGAAATCTAGTCTGCGCCGTCCCCTTACCCGCCATGGTTACCTATTTACGACCGAACTTGATTTTGATTGCACGCTTTAGAGCGTACTTGCCGAGGCTTGGGAGCTTTTGCTCGTATTTGACCATCGTGGAGCACTCGGGGCGGTCGCGATCCAGATGGATGGCGTCAAACGCGCACTTGGTGGTGCACAGGCCGCAGCCAATGCACTTGTTGGGGTCGACGATCGAGGCGCCGCAGCCCAGGCAGCGGGCGGTCTCGGCGCGCACCTGCTCCTCGGTAAAGGTCTCAACATACTCGCTAAACGGCGCAGCCTTCTCGCGTTCGCGGTCCACATGCGCAACCTCGCGGCTCGCGTTGTCGTAGCTCTCGAGCACAACGTCGTTGCGGTCGAGCGCGGTGTAGCGGCGCTGGTTGCGGCCGATGGTGAGCGTGGAGCCCGGCTGCACAAAGCGATGGATGGACACGGCGGCCTCGTGACCGGCGGCGATGGCATCGATGGCAAAGCTCGGACCGGTATAGACGTCGCCGCCCACAAAGATGTCGGGCTCGGCAGTCTGATAGGTCTGGGGATCGGCAAGGGCGCCCTGGCCGCGGCCAAGCTCCACCTTGGAGCCAGCCAGCAGGTCGCCCCACACAATGGACTGGCCAATCGACATAACGACACGATCGGCATCGACACGGCGCAGATCGCTCTCGTCGTACTCGGGCGCAAAACGGCCCTCGTCGTCAAAGACACGCGTGCAGTGCTTGAAGGTGATGCCGCACACACGACCGGCCTCGTCCAGGTGAATCTCCTTGGGGCCCCAGCCGCAGCTGATGTGAGCGCCGTCCTCAACGGCCTCGCGACGCTCCTCCTCGCTGGCGGGCATCTGCGCCTCGCTCTCCAGGCAGAACATCTCAACATGCTCAGAGCCCAGACGGCAGGCGTTGCGGGCAACGTCGATGGCCACGTTGCCGCCGCCCACCACAATGGTGCGGCCGGACAGGGAATCGATCTTGCCGCTGTTAACCTCGCGAAGGAAGTCGACGGCCACGGTCACGTCCTCGGCATCCTCGCCCGGAATGCCGGCAAGGCGGCCGCCCTGGCAGCCAATGGCAACGTAGAAGGCCTTAAAGCCCTGCGCGCGCAGCTCGTCGAGCGTCACGTCGCGACCGACTTCCACGCCGTAGCGGAACTCGGCACCCATCAGGCGAATGACCTCGACCTCGGCCTCGATAACATCCTTCTGCAGCTTAAAGCTGGGAATACCGTAGGTGAGAATGCCGCCCGGGCGCTCGTTTTTCTCGAACACGACGGGCTTGTAACCCTTCTCGGCCAGATAGAAGGCGCAGGACAGACCGGCCGGACCGGCACCGATGATGGCGATCTTCTGGTCAAAGCCGCCGGCACGCGTCGGGGTCACCACAGGTGGGACATAGCGGGTCGCGGCATCCAGATCGCGCTGGGCGATAAACTTCTTGACTTCGTCGATGGCCACGGCGGCGTCCACACGGCCGCGGGTGCAGGCATCCTCACAGCGGCGGTTGCACACACGGCCGCAGATAGCGGGCAGTGGGTTCTCGCGCTTAATGAGTGCTAGGGCCTCGTCATAGCGACCCTGAGCCGCGAGCTTCAAATAGCCCTGAACGGCAACGTGCGCGGGGCAGGCCGTCTTGCAGGGAGCAGTGCCGGACTCATGCGTCTCGATGCGGTTGTCGTTGCGGTAGTTGGGCGACCACTTGGTGTGGTCCCACTTGGTGGCATCGGGCAGCTCCTGGCGCGGATACTCGGGCACCTGTCCGCCGGCCTTTTTGCTGCAGAGCTTCTGGCCCAGCTTGGCGGCGCCGGCCGGACACACCTCAACGCAGCGACCGCAGGCCACGCACTTGTCCTTCTCGACCTTGGCGACATAGGCCGAGCGCGACAGGTTGGGCGTGTTGAACAGCTGCGAGGTGCGCAGGGCGTAGCACACGTTGACGTTGCAGTTGCAGATGGCGAAGATCTTGTTCTCGCCGTCAATGTTGGTGATCTGGTGCACAAAGCCGTTGTCCTCGGCCTGGCGCAGGATGTCGTAAACCTCGTCGCGGGTCACGTAATGGCCACGATCGGTTTCGACCACGTAGTCGGCCATATCACCCACGGCGATACACCAATCGGCCGGGTCGTCGGCGCAGCCCTCACCCATCACGCGACGGCTCGCGCGGCAGCTGCAGGTGCTAGCGGCATATTTGCCATCGTATTTGTCGAGCCAATGCTCGATATGCTCGATCGGCACCGAGGTGCTCGAAGCATCGATAGCCTTCTCGACCGGAATGACATGCATGCCGATACCGGCGCCTCCGGGCGGCACCATCGGCGTGGCCTTGGACAGCGGTCCCTTGGACGCCTGCTCAAAGAACTTGGCATAGACCGGGTGCTCCTCGAGCTGGCTCACGCGCATGTTGAGGAACTCAGCGGAACCCGGCACCAGCATGGGCAGCACCCACTGCTTGGCGCGCTCGGGATTTTCCCAGTTGTACTCGAGCAGACCCGTGTAGCTCATGTCGTCGAGCATCTTCTCGATCTGGGTCTCGGGCATGCCGGTGAGCTTGACCATCTCGGGCAGCGTATAGGGACGGCGCATCTTCATCTTGCAGAGCACTTCGGCCTGCTCGTCGGTTGCGGCCTCGGCAAACGACCAGTACTCGTAGCCCAGCAGCTCATCGCGATGCAGCAGACGGTTGGTGCAGTGCTCGCACAGCTTGACGATGGCCTCACGCGGATGCTCCGGCAGCGGCGGCACGAACTCCGAACCGATGTCGGGCTCGGTGTAGCTAATCCCCGGTCCGTTGAGAATCATGGTTGTCCCTTCTCTTGCCACAGCCCGACGAGGCCGCAGCGCCCCTCTTTTTTTGCAGGCCGGGCATGCCCCATGCCGTTCACCCGCCATTGTTGACATTGTGTCAAAAATAGTATTGACGAACCGTCAACAATATTCAAGACTGTTAGGCGAACGGTCAGGCAAAAGAGGATGAAAGGCGGCAAAACATGGGCAACAACACAGCAGGTACCTCTGTGGTCGATGCCGTCCCCGCATCCGATAGCGCGGCAAAGCGCCTGACGGGCGACGAACGCCGTCGCGAGATCCTCGATGCCGTGCGCACCGTAAGCTCCGAGCTGGGCGTGTCCCACCTATCGGTATCGGCCGTGACCAAGCGAGCCGGCTGCACGCGTTCATTGTTCTACCACTACTTCGCCGACATGGACGCCGCCGTCACCGCTGTTATGGACGAGGCGATCGACGGCTTTATCTCCGAACTCGAGCGGTGGAACGCCGACCGCACCGTCGGTGATATCGAGGGCGCGCTCGACACCGTCGCCCCGCTCTTTAAGCGCCTGGTCGCCAGCGGCCACGAGCTGCCGAGCACGCTTACCTCGAGCAGCGGCGCGCTCTACGGCGGCTTTTTGCACAACGTGGTCCAGCGCGTGGCGCAGTATATCTGTGACACCACCGTAGTGGATTTTGTCGCCCATCATGAGCTACGCATCGACCATGTCTACGAGACGTTCTACACCCTCATCATGGGGTTGTTGATGTATATCCGCACGCACCCCGATGTGCCCGACGAGACGGTCAAGGAAATCATCGCCTCGACACTCCACATCGAGGGCTATACCGCCAAGTATCCGGAGCGCAAGCCCCAGAACTGACGACATTTGGCCAAACTGCCCGCGATCAGAAGAGGGGCCGCGGGCGTGTGAAAGGAGAGCAGCATGCTGTTCGATGTTTGAGGTAGCGATACCCTTATCCACTGGGCCGGCTGGGCCATGGTCTTTATCGGCCTGATCGTGCTCAACGAGGTCGGCCGCCGCACCAAGCTGGGCGCAGCAATCATCTTTGGCGTGGCTCCGCTGGCCATGACTATCTACTGCGTCGCCATCGCCATCGGCGTCTCGCAGGGTGCCGAGTGGGCGCTCACCAACCCCACCCATGTGTACCAGAACAGCTGGTTCCACTACGCCAAGGTATACGCGGCGCTGGCCGGCTGCTGGGGCTTCATTGCCATTAAGTACCAGTGGGGCAAGATCGGCAAGGCACATTGGTTCCGCGCATGGCCGTTTGTGATCGTCGCCATCAACATCATGATTGCCGTCGTATCCGACTTCGAGAGCGCCTATCACTTCTTTGTCCTGGGCGAGTCCACCTGGGTCACCTCCGAAGGTGCTACGCAGCTGGCCGGCTGGAACAACGTGTTCAACGGCATCGCCGGTATCATCAACATCTTCTGCATGACCGGTTGGTGGAGCGTCTACGCCTCCGAGGATCAGACCGACATGCTGTGGCCCGATATGACCTGGGTCTACATTATCGCCTACGATATCTGGAACTTCTGCTACACCTACAACTGCCTGCCCACCCACTCCTGGTTCTGCGGCTTTGCGCTGCTGCTGGCGCCCACCGTCGCCGCCTTTATCTGGAACAAGGGCGGCTGGATCCAGAACCGCGCCTTTACGCTTGCTATTTGGTGCATGTTTGCCCAGGTGTTCCCGTACTTCCAGGAGGAGTCCATCTTTGTGACCCACTCCACGCTCGACCCCGGCGCCGCTACCGCGGTCTCGATCGCCGCACTGGTCGCCAACGTCGCCGCGATCATCTACATCGCCTACCGCGCCAAGAAGCTCGGCCGCAATCCCTACAAGCAGGATGTCTTTGAGGGCACCAGCGATTGGGAGAAGGCTACCGCTCGCCGCGCCAAGGTGGATTACGCACACGCCGAGTAACGCGCCCGGCGCAGACATCGCTTGAGCACGAAGCAGCATAGCCGGCTCCGCGCAACTCAACGCATTGTAGAGCCCCCGGAATGTGATTCGTTCGCGTTCCGGGGGCCTTTTGCCGCCGCGAGGATGCGGCCGAACGATGCGCTCAGGTTAAATCGGATCTTATATTTCGCACGCGCTTTATATGGCTCCATTTTTGGGTACAGTGTTGTCCCGATATTGAGCTTGGGGGATGTATGAATGATGAGACGATGGGCCAAGAGGATGCGGCCCAAGATGCAGAAGCGTGTGCCGAAGCCCTGGAGAGCCTAGACCGGATTTCACTTGATGAGATTGCGTTTGACGATTCGGGCGTTGATGTGCAGGATGAGTCGGAAGCCGAGGCGCAGTCCGATGATCAGGATGCAGACGACGTTGAGCCTGCCGAAGATGAGGCAGATCACGAAGACACCGAATGCGAGGCCGACGACCAGCCCGAATCCGACACGAGCGAGGAAACCATCTTGCTCGACAGCTTGCCGGCCGAAGATTCGCTGACCCGCGAGCTTCCCGGCCTGGGCTCTGCGCCTGCCGTGGACGAGACCATCGCCATGGGCGATATTCCCCTGCCGTCCGTTCCCTCGGCACGCGAGGCCGAGGTTCGCCATCGCAAGATGTCGCCCAAGCGCCGCAACCTGATGGTTGCCGGCGTTGTGGCCGTCGCGCTCGTCGCCGGCGGCGCAGGCTACGCAGCCTGGAACGGATACCGGCAAGAGCAGGCTGCCATCACCGCCGCCAATGCCCACACGATGATGTCGGTGCAGATTGGCGTGCATGCCGCGGGCCTCGACTGTTCCGCCGGCTCCAAGATTCCCGTACAGGTGAGCGGTCAGGACGCTGATGGCTCCTCCGTGAGCGAAACGCTCTATGTTGACGAGCACGGCCGCGGCATCAAACTGCTGCCCGGCGATTACACGCTCTCCATCGCTGCCTCCCCCATCGCGGCCGACGGCACCATCTATACCGTCCCGACCACCAAGACGCAGGTCACCGTTAAGAGCGATGGACAGGATTTAAGTGCCCAGGCCACCTTTAAGCTCAAGGTGCCTTCGGCCGACACGGTGACTGACGACCAGATCGATGCCGCCGCCAAGTATGCCGAGGAGGGCGGTGCGAGCTCCGCCGCGGCTGCCAAAGTGCTCCAGCAGGCAGCAACCGCGCGGCGCGACGCCGCCGTCAATGCCGTGAGCGCGCAAAAAGCACAGGCGTCCCGTGATGCTGACGCTCGCCACAAGGCAACCGACCTCTACCAGCTCGATATTCCCGTCGAGTGGTACGGCAAGGTCGCAACTTGGCAAAACGGAAGCACGCTATGCATCTATCTGGGCGACGACGCCAATACGCCGCTCGTGACGCTCGTCGCGGTGCGCGAGGGCGAGAGCTTTACGCCCGATGAAGGCGATACGGTTTTGGGCGCGGCCAATCTAGGCAACGGTTATACCGTCTACGCCAGCGGCCCCGTCTATCCGTACGTGGTGCCCCAGACCATCAACGGACGGACGCAGAACCCCGTGTCAACCTACCCCATGGACACGGCCATTGAGCTTGTCGAGCTTACGACCGGCAACCGCTATACGTATAGCCAGATCAAGAACGACCTGGTGGGTAAAGACGGCAAGGCCGATGGTGCCACTAAGCTCGAAACCGACTACCTCGCGCAGATCCTGCTGCCGAGTATCAAAGCCCAGGACTAGCCGGCCCGAAGACAGCCGCCCAACGCAGTTGCGGTGAAATAGGGATTGTTTTTGCTGGTCAAACAGCAAAACAGTCCCTATTTCACCGCAACTTTTTGGTGGCCTTTTTGGTGGCACTCAGCGCCAGGGGTCGGCTTCGAACATTGGCTCGCGCTCGGGGCGGCGATCGCTGTAGGGATCGTAGCCGTCGTCGTCCTCGTTCTCGGCACGGATGTAGGGGTCGCGCGGCTTGGGTGCCGGCTTAGGCACAGGCTTAGGCACAGGCTTGGGTGCGGCGGGTGCGGCATCGGTCGCCGGCGCACTTGTCTTGATCTCGTCTTTCATCTGCATAGCTCCTTGCATCGCATCCGTTCAACATCATCGATTGTCGCACGAAAAAGGGCGGCGGACCCAATTGGATCCGCCGCCCTTGGCGTTTAGAGACGGCTGGCAGATTTTAAGGCATGTCCCAAAAATCTACTCGGCATCGGGAACCTCGTAGGTGGCCGCCGGCGTGTTATCGCACACGACGGTAAAGCCGCCGTCCTTGTCGACATCGACCGTCACCTGATCGCCCTCGCGCACCGTGCCGTCGATGATGGCGGCGGCGATGGCGTCCACGACCTCGCGCTGGACCAGACGCTTGAGCGGACGGGCACCGAACACGGGGTCCAGGCCGCCCACGGCGAGCATCTGCTTGGCCGCCGGGGTGACGGCAAGCGTCATGCGCTCCTTGGCCAGACGCGCGCGGACGTCGGCAAGCTGGATGTCGACGATCTTCTCGATCTGCGCCATGCCGAGCGGATGGAACACCACGATATCGTCGATACGGTTGAGGAACTCGGGGCGGAAGGTCTGAGCCATGGCGGCGTCGACCTGATGGCGCATCTCCTCCTCGTCCTTACCGGACAGATCGGCGATGGCTTTGGAGCCCACGTTGGACGTCATGATGATGATCGTGTTCTTGAAGGACACTTGGCGACCCTGACCGTCGGTCAGGCGACCGTCGTCGAGCACCTGCAGCAGCACGTTAAAGACATCCGGATGGGCCTTCTCCATCTCGTCGAGCAAGATCACGGAGTAGGGACGACGGCGCACGGCCTCGGTGAGCTGGCCGCCCTCGTCGTAACCCACGTATCCCGGGGGCGCACCGATCAGACGCTGGACGCTGAACTTCTCCATGTACTCGGACATGTCGATACGCACGAGCGCGCGCTCGTCGTCGAACAGGCACTCGGCAAGCGCCTTGGCGAGCTCGGTCTTGCCCACGCCGGTGGGGCCCAGGAAGAAGAAGCTGCCGATGGGCTTGTCCGGATCGGAAAGGCCCGCACGGCTGCGACGCACGGCCGCGGCCACGGCGGAGACGGCCTCGTCCTGGCCGATGACGCGCTTATGCAGCTCACCCTCCAAGCCCTTCAGCTTGTCGAGCTCGCCCTGCATCATCTTGGACACGGGCACGCCGGTCCAGGCACTCACGACCTCGGCGATCTCATCGGAGGTCACCTGCTCGTTGAGGCCCTCGCCGTCCTGCTGCTTTTGCGCCTCGAGCGCAGCCTCGGAATCCTGAATCTGCTGCTGCAGACCCGGAATCACGGAGTAGCGCAGCTCGGACGCACGGCCCAGGTCGCCGTTGCGCGTCGCGCGCTCCTCTTCGCTTCTGGCCTCGTCGAGCTGACCCTTAAGCTCCTGCACGTGGTCGATGGCGTTCTTCTGGTTGAGCCAGCCGGCCTTTTGCACGTTGAGCTTTTCTTGGACCTCGGCAATCTCCTGGCGCAGGGCCTCCAGACGCTCCTTGGAGGCGTCGTCGGTCTCCTTCATGAGCGCCTGCTCTTCGATTTGCAGCTGGGTGAGCTGACGCGTGGTGGCGTCAATCTCGACCGGCATGCTGTCGAGCTCCATGCGCAGGCGGCTTGCGGCCTCGTCGACCAGGTCGATGGCCTTGTCGGGCAGGAAGCGGTCGGCAATATAGCGATCGGATAGATCGGCGGCGGCCACGAGCGCGCTATCGGTGATGTGCACGCCGTGGAAGATCTCGTACTTCTCCTTGAGGCCACGCAGGATCGAGATGGTGTCCTCGACGGTAGGCTCGCTCACCATAACGGTCTGGAAACGACGGGCGAGCGCCGCGTCCTTCTCGATGTACTTGCGGTATTCGTCGAGCGTGGTCGCGCCGATCGCATGCAGATCGCCGCGGGCGAGCGCCGGCTTGAGGATGTTGCCGGCGTCCATGGAGCCCTCGGTGGCACCCGCGCCCACGATGGTGTGGAGCTCATCGATGAACAGGATGACCTTGCCCTCGGATTTTTGCACTTCTTTGAGTACGGCCTTCAAGCGGTCCTCGAACTCGCCGCGGTACTTGGCGCCGGCGACCAGCGCGCTCATGTCGAGCTCGATAAGGTCGCGGTCGCGCAGGGTGCTCGGCACGTCGCCGGCCACGATACGCTGGGCGATGCCCTCGACGATAGCAGTTTTGCCGACGCCCGGCTCGCCGATGAGCACGGGGTTGTTCTTGGTGCGGCGGGACAGGACCTGGATGGTACGACGGATCTCGTCGGTACGGCCGATGACCGGGTCGAGCTTGCCGGCGCGGGCAAGGTCGCAGATATTGCGACCGTACTGCTCCAGCGCCTCAAACTGGGTCTTGTCCTCGGCAGACGTCACGCGGTCATCGCCGCGCAGCTCCTCGTAGACCTGCTCGATGCGCTCCTTGGTGACGCCGGCGTCGCGCAGTACACGACCGGCCTCGCCCTTGTCCTCGGCAAGCGCCATCAGCAAATGTTCAGTCACCACAAAGCTGTCGCCCATCTTGGTGGCCTTCTTCTCGGCCTTCTCGATGACGCGGACGAGCTCGTTGGAAAGACCCATCTGCTGACCCTCGCCGGAAACCTTGGGCGCGTGGTCAATGGCATCCTGCGTGGAGCGTGCAAGCTGAGCCGGGTCGGCACCGATGCGCTCGATGATCACGGAGATATTGCGCTCGCCGGCACCGAGCAGGGCGGACAGCAGGTGAATCGGCTCCACCGCGCCGGCCTGCGCGTCGGCAGCCGTGCTCATGGCGGTCTGCAGCGCCTCGCGCGACGTCATAGCTAGCTTATCGATTCTCATGGAATCACCTCTCTTGGGGCGGCCGCCCTACGGGGCGGCTTCACGTTGTTCGAGAAGTATTGTTGCCAGCTTTGTACGATCTTATACATAAATCTAAGTCTCTATATATAAGATTTTCTGAGTGATTGAAAGATAGGGAGCAGGTGCGCTCACCCGCTACGGCCTCGTCCCCTTACTATCTCAATCTGTAACATCTAGCGGCTGTTTATGGCTCTAGATGTTACAGATCGAGATAAAATGACCAGCGGCACCCGTTTATCTAAATCTGTAACATCTAGTCGGCAAATAGGGCTCTATCTGTTACAAATCGAGACGAACCGAAGACGCCCGAATCGAAAATCTAAATCTGTAACACCAAGCCCACTTTTAGCGGCCAAGATGTTACAGATCGAGATAAACCAAGAACCGCCACAAAGGTGCCCGTCCCCTTTGTGGCGGTTTTCGACAAAAAGAAGCCGCCCCGATAACAGAGGCGGCATCAAGCAAGCCTATTTATTAGCGTCCCTCAAGACCCAACGAAAACGCAGCGATGGAATCGAGAACCGACAATAGCCCGTTCGCACAGATAGAGGCAGAGATTCAAGGTCAGAGTCCGGCTTAAACGGCTTAGCTATCGCACGTCACATTGTTCTCGTCGTCCCCCTATCATATTTATAGTGCTTATAGTGAAAATAGTGAGTTTAGTGAGAAGAGTATCGCTCAAAACTCGTGGACTCAATTATTGACCTCACGCCCAGAATGAGTGGGGCAAATATTTCTATTAGAGGTCAAATCGAAGCCCAATAGGGCCTTTTCACCCCGTCATTTCGATCGATCGCTTTCTTTTGAAGATTGTCGTAAGCTGGTATCACTTATCTTAATGAATGCGTATTATTTGCGAGGTACCCACCGTGAAACGCTCCACCTATATCGGCCTGCTCGTCTTAGCGTTTGCGATTACCGCAGTCGGCGTAGGAATTATCTATCTCGCATTTCTCCCCGCCTCTGCGACGCAGGCGGCGGTTGAGACCGTAAGCTATCCCATCGAGGTCCTCACCGATATCGTCAAACCCGATTCGGTCACCGTCGATTTTGACGGTACGCCCGCAGCGCTTGGTGTCAGCAACTATCCCCGCATCGAACTTGGGGCCAGACGCTACACCAAAGATGAGCAGCTTATCGGCAAGGCAACCAGTTTACTCAAAGGCAAGACGTTTAAGCGGTGGTACGGCGCCGCAATATATCGAGCCAAGAATGGCCAAATGGTTGGCGGATATTATTCGACCCTTGAGCTCGATGCGGCAAACGGGAGCAAATTGTGCAACGTCTCATACGACCTCGGCTGCGTGGACAATGAAGGACCGGGGGTCTATATCTCGGATGGCGACGTAATCTACGTCATGGAGGGCGACCAGACGGCAGTCGTCGATTTTATGGATCGGTGTACCGAGGATGCCTACGAACAAACCTGCGAGCCCGATCCGCAGACAGCGCGCAACAGTGGCTCGGCACGCACTTGGCTATTTGACGATGAAATAACCTGGACCCCATCGAAATAAGGACCAGCCGGGCAGGCACCTTTGTGGTGGTCCCAGTCAATTATTAGCGCCCCTCAAGACCCAACGAGAACGTCGCGGTAGCCCCGGCCATACCTTTCCCTCGGGCGACCCTCGCGAAGCGCGTGAGCACGAGGGAAAGGTGTGGCAGGGGCGTACAGCAGAGTTACTCGGCAGCGGCCTTGAACTTGTTGTAGTTGATCAGGCAGCCGGCCTTGACGATGGCACGCTCCTCTGCCGTCATATCGGCAATGTAGAGCTCAATCTGCTCGACCGTGCCGTCGGCACGCACCACGTAGGCGGCGATGTCCTTCAGGTCGCCATCGAGCGCGGCGCGGATACCCGGCACGAAGACATAGTCGCCCACCTCGAAGTTGGGCTCGGCCTCCATCTGGAAGGGTACCATGCCCCAGTTCATCACGTTGGAGCGATAACGCTTGGTGGCGTACTCGTGGACGATGTTGGCCAGGCCGCCGATCACGCGCTGGCAGCTCGCGGCCTGCTCGCGGGCAGAACCGTCACCGGGCTTTTTGGCATAGAGCATGGAGCCGTACTCGGTCGCCTTGGCGTCTGCCGCGACGCCCGCACCGGCCAGCGCCTCAAACACGCTGGCAAGCTCGGCATCGATTGCCGCCAGGTCACCCGCGGACTCACCAGCCACGCGGCGCTTCTCCACGGCGTCAACTTCCTTGGAGCGACCCACGTAGGCCGGATCGCGACGGCTGAGCGTAAACTCGGCCAGACCCAGCGGGTTGGAGCGGAAGGAACTCGTCTCGCCCGAAGGAATAAGCTCGTCGGTCGTGGTGACCGGGTCCATGATCTTGGAGCACACCTTAAGCAGGACATCGTCGCCGAGGGGCTCCATCGCGGGCCACGGCTTGATGTTGGGACCCTCGACCAGCTCGTCGGCAGGCTCCGCCTTGCCAAAGCCCCAGTACACGCGCTTCTTGTACGGCGCATCGTCAAAGGTGTACTCGCAGGCCTCGTCCCAAGTCTCCTCGGGCAGGTCGGTCGCCGGCGTCAGGATGCCGCCGTTGGCAGCCGTCGCCGCAATGGAGCGGGCGTCCATCAGGGCCACGGCGCTCAGCTGGCCATTACCCGGCTTGGAACCCTCGCGGTTGGGGAAGTTGCGCGTGGTGTGGCGGATCGAAAGGCCGTTGTTGGCGGGCGTGTCGCCGGCGCCAAAGCACGGGCCGCAGAACGCCGTGCGCACGATCGCACCGGCCTCCATAAGGTCGTAGATGTAGCCACGGCGCGTGAGCTCGAGCGCCACGGGCTGGCTTGTGGGATAGACCGACAGCGAAAACTCGCCGCAGCCGGTGTTGGCGCCCTTGAGCACGCGGGCAGCCTGGACCACGGAGTCGTAGTTGCCGCCCGAGCAGCCGGCGATAACGCCCTGCTGCACGTGCAGCTTGCCGTCGACGATCTTGTCGAGCAGGCTAAAGTGTGTCTTGCCCTCGCCGATCTTGGCGGCCTCGAGCTCCACCTCATGCAGGATGTCCTCGAGGTTCTCGTTGAGCTCGTCGATCTCAAAGCCGTTAGAAGGATGGAACGGCAGCGCGATCATGGGCTTGATACTCGACAGATCGACTTCGACGCAGCCGTCGTAGTAGGCAACATCGGCGGGCTTGAGCTCACGGTAGTCCTCGCCGCGACCGTGCATGGTCAAAAACGCGTGCGTGTCCTCGTCGGTGGCCCAGATGCTCGACAGGCAGGTGGTCTCGGTGGTCATGACGTCGACGCCGTTGCGGTAGTCGGTCGTCATGCTCGCGATACCCGGGCCCACAAACTCCATGACCTTGTTCTTAACGTAACCCTTGGCAAAGACGGCACGGATGATGGCGAGCGCCACGTCGTGCGGGCCGACGCCGGGGCGCGGGGCGCCCGTGAGGTAGATGGCGACAACGCCGGGATAGGCAACATCGTAGGTGTCACGCAGCAGCTGCTTTGCCAGCTCGCCGCCGCCCTCGCCCACGGCCATGGTGCCCAGGGCGCCGTAGCGGGTGTGCGAGTCGGAACCCAGGATCATCTTGCCGCAACCGGCGAAGTTCTCACGCATAAAGGAGTGGATGACGGCGATGTGCGGCGGAACGAAGATACCGCCGTACTTCTTAGCAGCCGAGAGACCAAAGACGTGGTCGTCCTCGTTGATGGTGCCGCCCACGGCGCACAGCGAGTTATGGCAGTTGGTGAGCACGTAAGGCAGCGGAAACTGCTCCATGCCCGAGGCGCGCGCCGTCTGGATGATGCCGACAAAGGTGATGTCATGGCTCGCCATGGCATCGAAGCGAATCTTGAGCGCCTCGGGATCTCCGGACGTATTGTGTGCCTGGAGGATCGAATACGCGATGGTGCCACGCTTGGCATCCTCGGGCGTCTGCGTAATACCGCGCTCGGCGGCCTCGGCCGCAGGCACAACCTCGCTGCCGCCGCGCAGGTAGATGCCGTCCTCGTACAGCTTGACCATACTGTCTCCCACTCTGCCCGAAAGGCTCGGGCGCATAGCATACATTCATTCAATATCGTGCCATAGAACAGTTGCGAGTGGGTTACGAATCTGCACGTTCACTTTATCTCGGTAAAGTAAAGGACAAGCCCCTTGTATCACTCTCCTAACAAGGAGTGTCCCAAAGTGCCGGCATAAAAGGAACATCCCCAAGTGCCAAATGCCGCAAGAATGTCCCCTTTGACTAGTCATTTAAGAACGTCCCCAATAACTACCGCATCCGGAGCAAGGCAACGCCGCAGGTTGAGGACGGACAGCGAGCGACGTCCAGAGCGAACAAGTTGGCATGAAAAAGGCAAGGCATAGACCTTCTGGTCATGCCTTGCCTTTTGAATGACAAATTGTCGCTCTGGACGTCGCGCAGCGTCGAGCCGTTACGCGGTTCGTAAAACCGCGTAACTACAAATCCCCGCCGGCGCCCAGCAGTTTGCGCATGACCTGTTCGGGGTTAACCGAGCCGTCGCGCGGGGCCAGGGCGGTGATCTTCTTCTGCATCTTGTACTCGTGCAGCTCGTCCTCGAGCTGGCGCACGCGGGCGCGGAGCTTTTCGTTCTCGCGCTCGCGCTCCTCGGCACGCTCCTTCATATCGAGGATGCGCACCACGCCGGCAAGGTTGATGCCCTCGTCGGTCAGCTGGTTGATGAGCTCCAGGCGCTCGATATCGGCGCGCGAATACAGGCGCGTGTTGCCGCCCGAGCGCTGGGGGTTCACCAGGCCCTTGGATTCGTAGACGCGCAGAGTCTGCGGATGCATGCCGGTCAGCTCGGCCGCCACGCTGATCATGTACAGCGGTTTGTTCCTATTGTCCTCGGCCATGCTACCTGACCCCTTTCCGTCTCGTTATCGTCCATCATAAGCCCGCGGGCGTGGGCGTGCGCCGCAACCGCCCTAGTACGTCGCCTTGTAACGGTTGACTTTCTCGCGATAGTTGCGCGTGTCGGCCTCGCGCAGCTTGGTCATGGCATCGCGCTCGTCGTCGGACAGGTTCGTGGGGACCTGCACCTTGATCTCGACGAGCAACGCACCCGTGCGGCCACGGTGCTTAACATCGGGCGCGCCCATTTCTTTAAAGCGGAACTTCTTGCCCGTCTGGGTACCCGCCGGCACCTTCAGACGAACCGTCGCCCCACCGGGCGTGGGCACGTCCACCGTGCAGCCGAGCGCCGCCTCATAGACCGAGACCGGTACCTCCATGGTCACGTCGGCACCCTTGCGCTTAAACAGCGGATGCTCCTCCACGTGCGTGGTTACGACCAGGTCGCCGCGCTCGCCGCCGGCGACGCCGTACTCGCCGCGACGCTTGTAGCGCAGTTTGCCGCCATCGACCGCACCCGCGGGCACCGAGACCGTAATGGTCTGCTGCTCGCCTGTCGAGGGAATGCGGTAGGTGACCTTGTGCGTCACGCCGCGAAACGCGTCCTCGGCCGTCACATCGACGGTCAGCGACAGGTCGCCGCCCTTGCGAGCACGGCTGCGGCCCGCGCCGGCACCGGCAGCGCCCGCAGCCCCGGCAAAGCCCGAGCCCCCTGTCTCTTATACACATCTGACGCTGCCGACGAACTCTAGGGT
>CABSNR010000020.1:0-37661 GCA_902479145.1 uncultured Collinsella sp. | reverse complement strand
TGCGGCCCGCGCCGGCACCGGCAGCGCCCGCAGCCCCGGCAAAGCCCGAGCCCCAATCGCTGCCCCAGGCGCCGTTGCCGCTAAAAATGCTGTCGAAGATGTCGCCCCAGCCGCTGGCACCCGCGCCGGCACCGTAGCCGCCGCCATACGCGCCGCCCGCGCCCGGCATGCCGCCAAACATGAGCATCTGGTCGTACTCTTTGCGCTTCTTCTCGTCCGAAAGCGTCTCGTAGGCCTCGCTGATCTCCTTGAACTTGGCCTCATCGCCGCCGGCATCGGGGTGATATTTTTGCGCGAGCTTGCGAAACGCGCTCTTGATCTCTTTGTCGGAGGCGCTCTTGGATACGCCCAGGATGTCATAGAAGGTTTTGCCTGCAGCCATCGTAGCTCCTCTCCTGTTACGTCCGCCGCCCATGCAGACGACGGCCCATGCTTTCATATGGCACTAGGCCAGAAAGGGCCCCGGGTGTTGCCCCGGGGCCCTTCTCAATTACTCCTCGGTGCTCTCGGCCGTATCGGCCGCAGCATCCTCGGGCGCCGCTTCGGGCTCCGGTGCGGGGCGCTTCTCGCCACCGTAGGTCACCGTCACCATCGCGGAACGCAGGATGCGATCCGCCATGCGGTAGCCCTTCTGGTACACATCGTTGACGGTCTCGTCGTACTGCGATGCGTCCTCGACGCGACCCACAGCCTGGTGCTCGAGCGGATCGAACGCCTCGCCCTTGGGGTCGATGGGCTCAACGCCCTCGTGCGCAAACACATCGAGCAGCTTGGCATGAACCGCGTCAACGCCATCGACGAACTGCTTAAAGTCGTCGGAAAGCTCTTGGCTGCGGGCATGGTCAATCGCGCGCTCGATATCGTCGATCACCGGCAACAGCGCGGTGACAAGCTTCTCGGTCGCGCGCTCGCGCTCGGCGATACGCTCGTTTGCGGTGCGGCGACGGAAGTTCTCCCAGTCGGCCTGCAGACGGGCGGTGCGCTCGGTGGCGTCCTTTGCCTTGTCCTCGGCGGCCTTCTGAGCCTCTGCCGCAGCATCAAGCTCGTTGCGCACGTCGTTAAGCTCCTTCTGAGCCTGCTCGAACTTAAGCTTAAAGTCGTTGTCGGCGGCTTCCTCACCGGCGCGGATAGCGGCTTCCACCATCTCGTCCTCGGTCATCGTCGCCTCCTTGTTGGAATCCTCTACCTGGTTCTCGGCAGCCTCGGCGGCCTCGGCCTCGTTGGCCTCAGTATCGTCGACGGCCTCTACGGGAATCTTCACGTCCTTCTCCTCAGAGTCAACGGGGGCGACGCCAGCGGCAGCCGCCTCCGTGCGAGCTTTACGGGCGGACATGATTACTTGTCCTCGTCGTCCACAACCTCGTAGTCGGCGTCGACGACGTCATCGTCGGCAGGCTGGGCACCGGCGGCACCGTCGGTCTGCTGCTGAGCGTCGGCGTAGACAACCTGAGCCAGCTCGTAGGCCACAGACTGCAGGGACTCGCCGGCGGCCTTGATGGCCTCGACATCAGAGCCCTCGAGCGCCTTCTTGGCGTCGGCGATAGCGGCCTCGGCCTTGGACTTCACGTCGGCGGAAACCTTGTCGCCCAGCTCGTTGAGGGTCTGCTCGGTGGAGTAGCACAGGCTGTCGGTCTGGTTGCGGACCTCGACCTCTTCCTTCTGCTTCTTGTCCTCCTCGGCATGAGCCTCGGCGTCCTTGACCATACGATCGACTTCGTCGTCGGACAGAGCAGTGGAGCCGGAGATGGTGATCTGCTGCTCCTTGCCGGTGCCCTTGTCCTTAGCGGAGACCTTGACGATACCGTTGGCGTCGATGTCGAAGGTGACCTCGATCTGCGGCACGCCGCGGCGGGCAGCCGGGATACCGGTCAGCTGGAACTTACCGAGCGACTTGTTGTCGCGGGCAAGCTCGCGCTCGCCCTGGAGCACGTTGATCTCGACGCTGGTCTGGTTGTCGGCAGCGGTGGAGTAGACCTCGGTCTTGGAGGTCGGGATCGTGGTATTGCGGTCGATCATCTTGGTCATGATGCCGCCCATGGTCTCGACGCCCAGCGACAGCGGGGTAACGTCGAGCAGCAGGATGCCCTCGACGTCGCCGGTGAGCACGCCGCCCTGGACGGCAGCGCCGTCGGCAACGACCTCGTCGGGGTTCACGGACATGTTGGGCTGCTTGCCGGTCATGGTCTTGACGAGCTCCTGGACGGCGGGCATACGGGTGGAGCCGCCGACGAGGATGACCTCGGTCAGATCGGAGAGCTTAAGCTTGGCGTCGCGCAGGGCGTTGGTGACAGGCTGCTTGCAGCGCTCGAGCAGGTCGCGGGTGATCTTCTCGAACTCGGCGCGGGTCAGCGTGTAGTTGAGGTGCAGCGGGCCGGACTGGTTCATGGTGATGAACGGCAGGTTGATGGTGGTCTGCTGAGCGGCGGAGAGCTCCTTCTTGGCGTTCTCGGCGGCCTCCTTCAGACGCTGCAGGGCCATGGGGTCCTGACGCAGGTCGACACCGTTCTCCTGCTGGAACTTATCGGCCATCCAATCGATGACGCGCTGATCCCAGTCGTCGCCGCCCAGGTGGTTGTCGCCCGAGGTGGACAGAACCTCAAACACGCCGTCGGCGAGGTCGAGGATGGAGACATCGAAGGTGCCGCCGCCCAGATCGAAGACCAGGATGCGCTGGTCGGTGCCCTGCTTGTCCAGGCCATAGGCCAGAGCAGCAGCGGTCGGCTCGTTGACGATACGCTTGACGTTGAGGCCGGCGATCTTACCGGCATCCTTGGTGGCCTGACGCTGGGCGTCGTTGAAGTAGGCCGGGACGGTGATGACGGCGTCGGTGACGGTCTCGCCCAGATACTTCTCGGCGTCAGCCTTCATCTTGGCGAGCGTCATGGCGCTCACCTGCTCGGCGGTGTAATCCTTGCCCTCGATGTCGACGACGGCACGGCCACCCTGGCCCTCCTTGACCTCATACGGCACGGTCTTGATCTCGGAGGTGCACTCGGAGTACTTGCGGCCCATGAAGCGCTTGATGGAAAACACGGTGTTCTTGGGGTTGGTGACAGCCTGGTTCTTAGCGGCCTTACCCACGACGCGGTCGCCGTCAGCACGGAAGCCAACAACGGACGGGGTGGTGCGGTCGCCCTCGGCGTTCACGATAATGGTCGGAGAACCGCCCTCGAGGACGGCCATAGCGGAGTTAGTAGTACCAAGGTCGATGCCAAGAATCTTACTCATTAGAAATTCCCTCTCTCTTTTGCGTTCGCACCGCCTCGACGATCTGTCGCGCGGCGCTTCGGCTTGTCTTTCAGGATGTAGTGTATCCCCTTATGGGCCGGAATATACAAAATCTAAGTCAATTCATATAAGATTTCTTATTGCCGAGAGTTTAGGTTCGCAAATACGCAGGTAGACGCACTGTTTGAGTTCTCGGCAAATCTATCGAGATCTATGTAGAGATGGCTGAGGTTTGCGTCCGGGGGTGCCTGGGGGCCGTCTTGTGGAAAGCTCGTCCCGGTTTGAGCGTGGATTCCGGGTCGCAGTTTCCGTCTGAAGGCTCAACCGGAAACCGTATCCCGTTTTGAGAGCTGATACCGGCTCGCATTTTCCGCTAGCGGGCCTAACCGGAAACTGCAACCCGTTTTTCGACAAAATAATGGGATGCGGTTTCCGCAAGCACGCTCAATCGCCCTATATTTCAAGTCACCTTTAGCTAACATTTACGCAGATCAACGGCCCCACCGGCGTGTTTTTTAGTAAACCTTGGCATACTCGGCGAACGGTATGAAGATGCCGGTCAGAGGGTATTGCAAACGGTCGCTCCCGTGGTATGTTTTTGCCCGAATCAAACCGGCGCGCATCGCCTGTAGCGTCGGTCAACAGAGAGGAAACTACCATGGCTCATCCCGTAATTGATGCCGACGAGTGCATCGCTTGTGGCGTTTGCGTCGACTCCTGCCCCGCTGGCGTTCTGGAGCTCCAGGACGTCGCTACCGTCGCTGACGAGGACTCCTGCGTCGCCTGTGGCGCTTGCCAGGACGCTTGCCCCGCTGGCGCGATCACCGAGATCGTCGAGGAGTAACAACTCCCCCACCTGCACACTCAAAAGTACACCGTGCACAAAAAAGGAGGCCTCCGCATCGCCGCGGAGGCCTCCTTTTGCATGTGTGGGCAGCTAATTGGGGACGGTGTCGGGCTAGGACAAATCATCCTCGTAGGGCAGTAGGTCTGCCAAGTAGCCTTTCTCCTTGAGCATCGCCTCGATCTCGTCGAGGGTCTGTTCGTCCTCCGCCGCAATGCGATGGAAGTGATAGCCGCTCGTCACCGTTAGCAGCGGAAAGCTCTTGCCACTCTCGATATCGCGCAGATAGCGCTCGACATCGCGACGATTGCGGATGTCCAGGTCGGCCGTAATCTTACCGTACACGCGGTGATTGACGATCACGTTGAGCACGGCGCCGCCGGCGTCGACGATACTCGTGAGCTCATCGCCCGCCTGCTCCACGCTGTGGCGCACCTTAACAAGACGCGTGGGCACGGCGGGGCTGCTCGCGGCTTCCTGCAGCACGTAGCCGCGGTTGGTCGCCACGATATCGTGCCCATCGGCGCGCAGCAGGGCGATGTCCTGCACCACGACCTGGCGGCTCACACCCACCTCGTGGGCAAGCGCGCTGCCCGATACGGGTCCCTTGGCTCCCTCGAGCACGGCCATGATGGCACGGCGACGCTCGCGGGCGTCCATTATTTACCGTCCAGCAGACGCAGGTGCTTGAGCGAGAGGTCGAGAATCGG
Source organism: uncultured Collinsella sp. (assembly GCA_902479145.1). Lineage (GTDB taxonomy): Bacteria > Actinomycetota > Coriobacteriia > Coriobacteriales > Coriobacteriaceae > Collinsella. The sequence continues at coordinate 32,879 of CABSNR010000020.1, read as the reverse complement.
CGCAGAGTGCGTCAGCGCCCCCGAGCTAATAAAGTCAACGCCCAGGTCGGCGAGCGCGCGAATATTGTCGGCGTCCACGTTGCCCGAGCACTCGGTCTTGGCGCGGCCGGCGATAAGCTCAATGGCGGCAGCCATATCGTCGTGGGTCATGTTGTCGAACATGATGATGTCGGCGCCGGCCTCCACGGCCTCGCGCACCATGTCCAGATTCTCGCACTCAATCTCGACCGTCGTGGTAAACGACGCATGGGCGCGCGCCATCTCGATCGCGCGCGTCACGCCACCGGCGGCATCGATGTGGTTGTCCTTGAGCATGACGGCCGTCGACAGGTTGTAGCGGTGGTTGCTGCCGCCGCCGATTTCAACCGCCGCCTTCTCAAACACGCGCATGCCCGGCGTGGTCTTGCGCGTGTCGACGAGCACGGTCTTGGTGCCCTCGAGCGCCGCGGCCATGCTGTGCGTGTAGGTAGCGATACCGCTCATGCGCTGCAGGTAGTTGAGCGCCACGCGCTCACCCGAAAGCAGCACGCGCGCATCGCCGCGCACCTGACCCACATGGTCGCCGGCGTGCACCTCGTCGCCATCGGCAACGTCGAGCAGAACCGAGCTCTGCGAATCCAGCAGCTCAAAGGTGCGGGCAAACACATCCAAGCCGGCGATGATGCCATCGGCTTTGGCGATAAGCTCCACCGTGGCGGGACGCGCCGTGGGACACACGCTCGCCGTGCTCACGTCCTCAAACGTAATGTCCTCGCGCAGAGCCTGCAGAATCAGATCATCGACGACGAGCTTCATGGTAATGGGATTCATGGTCTACTCCTCCACGGCCTGCGTGCCGGCGGCACGGGCCAAATCATCGATTGCCAGAGGGTCGGCGCCCAGGGCGCGATGACGGCCATCGAGCGCGGGATCACCCGCCTGCTCCACGGCCAGCGACTCGCCGGTACGCATGTACCACGCGGCGCGACGACCCCAGACCAGCGCCTCGAGCAGGCTGTTTGATGCAAGGCGGTTCTTGCCGTGAACGCCGTTGCAAGCCGTCTCGCCCGCGGCGTAGAGCTCGGGCATCGAAGTGCGGCCGTCCTTATCGACCCATACGCCGCCCATAAAGTAGTGCTGCGTGGGCGTAACGGGGATGGGCTCGTCCAAGATGTCGCGGCCGTCCTCAAGGCAGCGCGCGCGAATGTTGGCAAAATGCCCGGTCACCACGTCGCGCTCGACGGGGGCAAAGCTCAGCCACTCGTGCTCGGTACCGTCCTGCTTCATCTGCTCGCGAATAGCGGCAGCGACCACATCGCGCGGCTGAAGCTCGTCGGTAAAGCGCTCACCGGCGGCATTGAGCAAAATCGCGCCCTCGCCGCGGCAGCTCTCGCTGATCAAGAAGGTGCGGCCCGGCTGCGGCGAGAACAGTCCCGTCGGGTGAATCTGCACGTAGTCCAGATGCTCCATCTTAATGCCATGCTCCTGAGCGATGTAGCAGGCGTCGCCCGTGAGCTGCGGGTAGTTAGTCGAGTGGTCGTAGACGCCGCCAATGCCGCCCGTCGCCCACAGCGTGTGGCGGGCATGGATCTTAAACGGCTTACCGGCATGCACGCCCTCAGCGGCATTTGCCAGCTCGTCGGCGGGGCGAACCGAGTTGTCCTCGTCCACGGCTACGGCGACGACGCCGGTGCACACCGTGGCGTCATCGCGCTCGGCGGTCAGGATGTCGGTCATGGCCACGTGCTCCAAAATCTGCACGTTGTCCAGCTTGCGAACGGCCTGGAGCAGCTTGGTCGTGATCTCCTTGCCCGTAATGTCGGCATGGAAGGCAATGCGCGGACGGCTGTGCGCGCCCTCGCGGGTAAAATTGAGGCTGCCGTCGGCCTTGCGCTCAAAATCCACGCCCATCGCTAGCAGGTCGTTGATGACCGAGCGGCTCGAGCGAATCATGATGTCGACGCTCTCGCGGCGGTTCTCGTAGTGGCCGGCGTGCATGGTGTCCTCAAAGAAGGCATCGTAGTCCGAGCCTTCGGGCAGCACGCAGATGCCGCCCTGCGCGAGCATCGAATCGCACTCATCGACCGCGCCCTTGGAGAGCATGATCACGCGCGTGCTCGTCGGCAGATTGAGGGCCGCGTACAGACCCGCCACGCCGCAGCCGGCAATGACGACGTCGCACTCCATATCGGGGTATTGCTTGGTTTCCACAGGAATCCTCTCCCTTGAATGTGACATAAGGGACCGTCCCTCATGCAACATTGTTCTAGCGTGCTGCGTACTCGAGCATACGGTCGAGCGTGAGCTTGGCCTGGTCTGCTGCCTCGTCCGAGACGCCGATCTGCACCTCGCCCTCGCCCGTCTCCAGGCAGCGCACGAGCTTTTCGAGCGTGATGAGGTCCATGTTGACGCAGGTGGGCTGCACCGCGGGGAAATAGAACTTCTTGCCGGTGCCCTGGCAGCGGCGCTCGAGCTCGTAGAGCACGCCGCGGACCGTCACGATAATGAACTCGCTCGCGTCGGACTCCTCGGCATACTTGATGATGCCGGCGGTGGAGCCGATGTAGTCGGCCTCGGCCAGAACGTCGGCCTTGCACTCAGGATGCGCCAGCACGAGCGCGTCGGGGTGGGCCTCCGTCGCGTCGACGATCTGCTCGACGGTGATGATGTGATGGCGTGGGCAGTAGCCGTTGTTGAGGATGACGTGCTTTTGCGGCACCTGCTCGGCTACGAAGCGTCCCAGGTTTTGGTCGGGAATGAACAGGATATGCTGCTGCGGCAGCTCGGACACGATCTTAACGGCGTTGGAACTGGTGACGCACACGTCGCTCCAGCTCTTGATCTCGACCGTGGAGTTGACGTAGCACACCACGGCCAGGTCGTCGCCGTACTCGGCGCGCGCCGCGTCAACCGTCTCGCGCTTGACCATGTGCGCCATGGGACAGTCTGCGCCCGGCTCGGGCAGCAGCACGGTCTTAGTGGGATTGAGCAGCTTGGCGCTCTCGCCCATAAACTCCACGCCGCACAACACGATGGTCTGCTGCGGCAGGCTCTTGGCGAGCTTTGCCAGGTAGAAGCTATCGCCGACGTAATCGGCAACGGCTTGGACCTCGGGCGCCACGTAATAGTGCGCCAGGATCACCGCGTCACGTTGGGTTTTTAGTTGCTGAATGGCCTCGACGAGCTCTGCGGGCACCAGTGCCGCACGCTCCGTTGCCGTCGTTGCCGATGCCAAGCCGGCCGCGATATCGCGTGCAAGCTCCGACGCATCCATGTTCGCGCTCTGTGCCATCAAGGCCCCTCTCTTTTGGCGAATCTTGGGGCTTTAGTATGACACCTAGGTTTACAGCTGACAAGACAGCTGTAAACCTAGGTGTAAAGTTGAAATAAAGATTCAATCATGTGGCAGGTCCATATTCGAACTGGCAAGCTGAGGATAGCTGAGCTCTCGATGGCGCAGGAGGCATCTTTCGCCACCGCAATACCGCTTGGCGCGAGTTGCACGCCGTGGGGCGCAAACGGTCCGCACCCCCGCAAGCGGCGCGTACCCGATGTGGCAAAATCGAACTACTTAAGGGGGCCGAATGCTCAAGATTATTGCCTGCGACGATGATGTCGCTTTTCTAGATAGACTGCACCGGATGATCGACCGTTGGTCGACCGAGACGGGCACGGCGGTCGATGTTGCGCTCGTCACACGCGGCGAGGACCTGCTGGCCCGCCATGCCGCATCGCGCGCCGACATCATTCTGCTCGACATGATCATGCCGCTCGTCAACGGCATGGACACCGCACGCGAACTGCGCCAGGCCGACACCGCCGTGCGCCTGGTGTTCCTCACCTCGTCGCCCGAGTTCGCGCTGGAATCCTACGAGGTCCGCGCCTTCGACTATCTGCTCAAGCCCGTGACTTACGAACGCCTGGCGCAGTTACTCGACGAGCTTTCGAGCATGCGCCCGGCGGCAACCGACGAGCTCGTGATCAAAACTTCCTTTGGCTACCACGCCCTGCGCCTGTCCGACATCGAATATGCCGAGGCGCGCAACAAGCACGTGGTCTTCCACCTGCGCGACGGACGCGATATCGAGGCACTCGAGTCGTTCCGCAGCGTCGAGGACCGCTTGGAGCAAAACGCAGTCTTCTTTAAATGCCACCGCAGCTACCAGGTCAACCTGCGCAATATCGATCACTTTGACCGCACGGACATCGTCATGCGCTCGGGCGCGTGCATCCCGCTTTCGCGCAGTTGCAAGCAGGGATTCCAAGACGCCTACTTTGCGGTGCGCTTTGAGGGTGGGAGACACTGATGGTCTCCTCGGTCGAAATGGTCCTTTGGGCAATCCACCACGCCACGACGCTGCTCTTTGGCGTCTTTGCCTCGGCGGCGCTGTGCGGTGTCGAGATCAACCGGCGTCATGCGCTTGAACTGGTGTTGGTCGGCATCGTGACCGGCGCTGCCTTTTCGATCGCCAATGTCGTTGGCGGCGAACTATTTGCCCGACAGGTTTATCCACTTGCCGTGCACCTGCCGCTTATCGTCTACCTGTGTGCGCGCTACCGCCTGAGCCCGCTGCTTGCCGTGCTCGGCATTACGAGTGCCTATCTGAGCTGCCAGTTCAGCAATTGGATGGGCATCGCCGCATTTGCCGCAACCGATTCTCAGATCGCGTACTATCTGGCGCGCATCGCGACCACACTCGCCGTCTTTGCCGTCCTGTTGCATTGGGCCGGCGACATCGGTCCACGCTTGGCGATTAAAAGCACCACCGAGCTGGGCATCCTTTTAATCCTGCCGCTCGTCTATTACGTCTTTGACTATGCCACCAACGTCTACACCACGCTGTTCCACTCGGGCTCGGTGGTAACGGTTGAGTTTTTGGCATTTGCGCTCTGTGCCTTCTATCTTATGTTTCTTGCCGTTTACCTGCGCGAATACGAAGAAAAGGAAACCGCCGAGCGAGAGCGCTGGATGCTCGAAACCCGCGACAGCGCCGCCATCAAAGAGCTCGAGGCTTGGCGTCAATCTGGGCGCGAGCTGTCGATTCTTCGCCACGATATGCGCCACTTCCTACGCGGCCTGGCCGCTTTAATTGAGGAGGGCCACACCGACGAGGCGCTCAAACGCATCGATGAACTCTGCGAAGCCGGCGATCGCACCGCCGTACGCCGCTTCTGCGCCAACGAGACCGTAAACATCGCGCTTTCGTCATTTAACTCGGATATCAATAGAAACGGCATTACCGCCAACCTGCGCGCCGCCGTACCCGAAACCATCCACGTAGGTGACGCCGACCTGTTTAGCGTGCTCTCAAATGCCTTGGAAAACGCTATCACCGCCGCGAGCGCCGCGCCCCAGGGAAAGCGATTCGTCGACTTTGACCTGCGATTAGAGGACGGCCAGCTGCTGCTGTTAGTTTCCAACACGTTTGACCGCGCGCCGCGCATGGTCGACGGCATGCCCGTGACCCGGCATGCGGGCCACGGCTTTGGCACCAAGAGCATCAAACTTGCCGTGGAGCGCATGAACGGCAACTGTCAGTTCCGCATTAACGGCGATCGGTTTGAGCTGCGCGCTGTGATGTAGAAGTGCGGCGCCGATCTCGCGGCGTGTCTTGCCCGCCAGGCAATCGCTCACCGGCGCCAATCCGCTACAGCGGAGCGGCCGCCGGGGTCAGCTGCTTGATGTAGGCCCACATGCGCTGCTTGGCCGCTTTGTCGGTCAGCGCCGCCTCAAAGCCATCGAGCGCGAGCACGCGGCGGCCCTGCACATGGGCGACCAGGCCGGGCTTGAGCATGGCGGTGTCGAAGTCATCGATCGCCACGAGCATATCGGCGTAGGTCTCGCGCATGGCGTCAGCCGCGTTGTTGTCGAGCAGCAGCACCGCCTCGGGGTCCAAAGCCTCAAGCGCCTCACGGAACAGCTCGCACGGCAGAGTCTCGCCCACCGCGACCGTCCCATCACCCACGCCGGCGACGCTTGCCAGCACGCAAAAATCCTCGGGCGCGTAGCCGATGGCCCCAAGCGCCTTGCGCAACGCCGCGCCATCCGGGCCGGCGGCAAGCTCGCCACCCGAACGCTCGGCCTCGTCCAAATCGCCTTTGACCAGCACGATCGGCGAGCACGCGTTGCCCGCGATACGCACGCCACGGCCCGCGAGCGATGCGAGCTCCTGCTCGGCCGCCTGGGCGATGGCTTCTTTTTTCTGGCTTTGTGACGTGGACATGCGCTCTCCAATCGTTTGCGTGCCCACCATTATATAAAAGAGCTGCCCGCGAGTGGTTGCTTTGCGGGCGGCTGGGTATAAGCACGGTCGTACTGAGTTTTACGCGGCCAAGCCGCGTCGCATTATGGAGGTCACCATGGCTGACATTAATCAGATTACCCCCGAGAACTTCGATTCCATCGTTAACGACAGCCTGCCCGTGCTGGTCGATTTTTGGGCACCGTGGTGCGGGCCCTGTCGATCCCTCTCGCCCATCGTTGACGAGGTTGCCGATGAGCTGGCGGGCAAGCTCGCCGTTGCCAAGTGCAACGTCGACGACAACCAGGACCTGGCCATGAAGTATGGCGTCATGAGCATCCCCACGCTGATTGTGTTTAAGAACGGCGAGGAGATTGACCGCTCAGTTGGCGCTCTGCCCAAGGCGAGGCTGCAGGCGCTGCTGGAAAAGCATCTGTAATACGCTTGTTACTTACCCGCCGTCTATGAGCGCTTTTGCACCGCTCGCCGGACTTCTGGATGCACCGAGTGCAACCACGGATAGTATGGTAGTCACAAACAGCCCCCAGTGAACGGGTGCGGGTCGCACAGACTCGTACCCGTTTTCTTATGCAGCTGTGCGCAGAGCGGGCGTAGTAAAATCTGAACCACTGAACTGCCCCATACAAAAGGAGATTTCCCATGCATGATGTTGGAATGAACATGAGCCAGCTTGCCATGAGCGTCAAGCAGGTCGACGACACCATCGAGCTCGCTCATGAGTGGAGCCATCAGTTGCTGCATGCGACCGAGAATTTTGACATGGAGCGCATCGGCGCCAAGCTCGAGGCCGCCATGGCCGCGCTGCACGAGGCGCATGACGCGCTCGAGGGCTACGAGGAAGCCATCGAGGCCGACCACAACTCCGTCGGCTCCGTGAAGCTGGTGTAAGGTGGCCGAACACGAGCACGGCTGCGGGTACGAGCACGAGCACCCGCACGGGGCGGACGGTGACGCGGGCTGCCACTGTAGTGGCTCCGGCTCCGAGCTGGTCCGTTTTTCGGTTACCGCACCCGACGACCTGCTGCGCCGTTTTGACGAGCAGATCGCGCGCCGCGGCGACGTGGCCAACCGATCCGAGGCCGTGCGCGACCTGATTCGCGCCTCGATCGCCAAAGAGCAGATGCGCACGCCCGATGAGCATGTTATCGGGTCGCTCACCATGATCTACGACCATCACACCGGCGATCTGACGCGCCGCCTGGACGAGGTGCAGCACGACTACACCAACGAGATCGTATCGACCATGCACGTGCATCTGGATCACCACAACTGCTTGGAGATTCTGGCGCTCAAGGGTCGCGGCGAGCGCGTCTACGAACTAGCCGACCGCCTGCTGGGCCTGCGCGGCGTTAAGCACGGCGAGCTCACCTGCGCCGCCACCAAGCAGAGCCTGGGGCTATAGCGGGATTTCCCGCAGCGCACCTGCCAAAAAGGGACAGGTTTGTTTTGGCAGGTTTAGAAGTTTTACCTACCAAAATAAACCTGTCCCTTTTTAGTCGGTTTTGATGAGGGGTGTCGCATGCGGCATGTGCATATTCATGTGACGGGCATTGTGCAGGGCGTTGGCATGCGACCGTTTGTGTATCGCGAGGCCATGGCGCATGGCATTTGCGGATGGGTGCTCAACGCGGGCGACGGCGTGCATATCGAGGCGCACGCTTGTGCCGAGGCGGTTGACGGATTTGTCGCTGCACTTTCTGAGCATGCGCCCGCGGCGGCTCGCGTTGAGCGAGTCGATATTGCGGATTTGGAGCCTGGCGGCTGGAGCACTGCCGATGAGCAGGGCTTTCACATTGTGGCGTCGCAGGACCAGACCGCGCACACCACACTTGTCTCGCCCGATATCGCCACCTGCGACGATTGCCTGTGCGAGTTGTTCGATCCCGCCGACCGACGCTACCACTACCCCTTTATCAACTGCACCAACTGCGGGCCGCGCTTTACCATCATCCGATCGCTGCCTTATGACCGAGCGGCTACCTCGATGGACCGTTTCCCCATGTGCCCCGCCTGCGCCGCAGAGTATGCCGATCCACTCGACCGTCGCTTTCACGCGCAGCCCGATGCCTGCTTTGATTGCGGACCGCATATTACGTGGCGCGAGGCTGTGAACGGCGATGCGTGCGGGAATTCGCCCGCGACACCGGCCGCCGGCACCACACGCGAGGCCAGCGACGCTATCATCGAGCGCTGCGCTGAGCTGCTGGCCAGCGGCGGCATCGTCGCCATCAAGGGCCTGGGCGGATTCCATCTAGCCTGTGACGCTGCCAACGAGCAGGCGGTGGCCGAGTTGCGCCGTCGCAAACGCCGCAGCAACAAACCACTTGCCGTCATGGTGCGCGACCTTGCTGACGTTGAACGCCTATGCCATGTCAGCGATGTTGAGCGCGGCTTGCTGGCCGGCAGCATTCGCCCCATCGTGTTGCTGCGCCGGCGTGCTGTTTGCGGGAACGACGGCGATTCTCCCGACGCCCTCGTACTCGCACCGTCCGTCGCGCACGACCTGCCCGAGCTTGGCGTTATGCTCCCCTACACCCCGCTTCAGCATCTTCTGCTTGCAGCTGCCGCGTCGCACGGTATGCACGCGCTCGTCATGACCAGCGGCAACCTGAGCGAAGAACCCATCGAGACCGACGACGACCTTGCCTGGGAACACCTCGTTGCCGCCGGCATCGCCGACGCGTTGCTCGGTAACGACCGCGCAATCCTCTCGCGCTATGACGATTCCGTGGTGCGCGTGGTCGACGGCGCTGTTATGCCCGTGCGCCGCGCTCGCGGATATGCACCCCAGCCGCTGCCGTTGCCGGCGCTCGACGGCGCTCCGTCCTGCGTGCTCGCCTGCGGGCCACAACAAAAGGCCACGATTGCGCTCACGCGTGAAGGGACGAACGGCGAGGCAACCTGTTTTGTGTCGCAGCATATCGGCGATGTTGAAAACGGCGGGACCTTCGATGCCTGGAACGCCGCGCGCACGCGCTTGGAAGATCTCTTTGACTTGGCGCCCGCCGCCTTGGCCTGCGATGTACATCCCAGCTATCTATCGAGCCAGTGGGCGCGCGATCAGGCGCGAAAATGCAATCTGCCGCTCGTCGAGGTGCAACACCATCATGCGCATATCGCGAGCGTAATGGCCGAGGCTATCGCCGCGGGCCAGCTTACAACCGACGCGCGCGTCCTTGGCATCGCCTTTGACGGCACCGGCGCCGGCACCGATAGGACCATTTGGGGCGGCGAGTTTCTTGTCGCTGGCCTTGCTGACTTTGAGCGCGCAGCGCATCTGCGCACTTGGGCCCTACCCGGTGGCGTAGCGTCCGTACGCGACGCTCGGCGCAACGCCTTTGCCCTGCTCAGCGAACTCGGCCTGCTCGAACACCCAGGTGCCGCTCGGCTTTTGGGCACCCTCGACGAGCAAACGCGCAGCGTGACAGCCACCATGATCGAGCGCGGCATCAACAGCCCGCGTACCAGCAGCATGGGGCGTCTCTTTGATGCCGCGGCAGCAATTCTGGGCACCTGCGACAAGGCAACCTACGAGGGCGAACCCGCCATAGAACTCGAAGCCGCCGCCTGGCGCGCGCTTGACGGCGAAATCAGCCGTTTCGCTGGCAATCAGGTGGGCGTATCCGCATCCGTCTCAACGTCTCTGGACAGTTTGTTCAGATACGTATTAACTACTAACCCCTTGTCTGGCATTTTTGCCTCAAATTTGGCCAAAAAAGGCTCTCCAGACACCCTATTTGCGACAAGCGCGCCCGGCACAGGCCCCAAATCGACCCATTTGGAGTCCTCACAGACGGCTTTTGCCACCCAGAGCCACTCTAAAAAATACGTATCTGAACTAACTGTCCAGGATGCCTCGGACAGCCCTCTCATTCTGAACCCCAAGCCACTTTTTGAGGCACTTTTGAGCAGAATCGAGACCGGAGAATCCGCCGACCGGCTCGCGCTCGGATTCCACATCGCTATCGCGCGCTCTTCGGCACGAATCGCACGCGAAATCTGCGCGCACGAAAGCATCGATACCGTCGCGCTCTCGGGCGGCGTGTTCATGAACCGACTTCTGCTTCAACTCCTCACCCGCGAGCTCAAAAGCGCAGGCTTTACTGTCCTTGTCCCCCACACCGTACCCGTCAATGACGGCTGCATCGCCTACGGTCAGGCAGCAGTCGCACGCACTCGCCTCGCACAGGTCGCGCCACAATAGGCTGTTCGGCCAGCCCGCAAGCCGCCGTCTCACAGGTGTAGCGCGTTTGCCCGCAGCGCCCGCGAGCGCTACCATCAACTGATGGATTATTGAGCGCCCGTCCAGCGCAAAGCGTATAAAAGGGGAACAATATGTGCCTTGCCGTTCCCGGTAAAGTAGTCAAACGCGACGACGACCTCAAGGCCACCGTCGACATGATGGGCATCGAGCGCCCCGTGTCGCTGAAACTCGTGCCGACGGCGCAGGTAGGCGACTATATTCTCGTACACGCCGGCTTTGGCATCCAGATCGTCGACGAGCAGGAAGCGCAAGAAACGCTCGAGCTCGTTAATGCCATGACCGAACTGGCCGAAGAAGACCAACTGGCCAGCAACCCGGCCGAGGCATACTAGTGGCGGCCGGACAGCCGGCGCGCTCCGGTATCGACTTTTCGGCATTTCGCGATTCCAAGCTGGCTCGCGAGCTCATCGAACGCATTCATGAGCTTGTCGGCGACCGCGCCATCAACCTTATGGAAGTCTGCGGCACGCATACCGTGAGCATCGGGCGCTATGGCTTTCGCTCCATTATGCCGGCCGGGCTCAAGCTGCTGAGCGGCCCGGGCTGCCCCGTCTGCGTCACCGCCAACCGCGACATCGACCACGCAATCGCGCTCGCCAACATAGACGGCGCCATCATCACCACCTTTGGCGACATGATGCGCGTGCCCGGATCATCCACCTCGCTCGCTGCGCAAAAGGCGGCGGGGCGCGATATTCGCATCGTCTACTCCCCGCTCGATGCACTCGATATCGCCGAGCAAAACCCTGATCGCCCGGTCATTTTTATGGGCGTGGGCTTTGAGACTACGACGCCCACCATCGCCGCCGCCATCTTGGAGGCCGAGGCGCGTGGGCTTTTGAACTTTTCGGTCTATTGCGCCCACAAGACCACGCCGCCGGCGTTGCGCGCCATCGCCAACGACCCCGAGACCGCCATCGACGGCTTTATCCTGCCGGGCCACGTCGCCACCATCACGGGCTTGGCCCCCTTTGGCTTTTTGGTCGACGAATTCAATACCCCGGGCGTGGTCACGGGATTTGAGCCCGTCGATATCCTGCAGGGCATCTGCATGCTGGTCCAGATGGTTGTCGAGGACAGGCCGGCGATTGACAACGCCTACCGTCGCGGCGTCAATGCCGACGGCAATCCCGTAGCGCGCCAGCTGGTCGAGCAGGTATTTGAGCCGTGCGATACCACATGGCGCGGGCTGGGGCCGATTGCCAACTCGGGCCTTTCCATCCGCCCCGAGCTCTCGCGCTTTGATGCCCGCGCTCGCTTTGACGTGCCCGTTGAGGCGACGGTCGAGCCGCGCGGGTGCCGCTGCGGCGACGTGCTTCGCGGGGCCATTACGCCGAGCAGCTGCCCGCTCTTTGGCCGCACCTGCACGCCCGAGCACCCCGTCGGCCCGTGCATGGTGAGTTCCGAAGGCAGCTGCGCGGCGTACTACCGCTACCGCGACTAGTCCGGACGCACCCGCACACCGGCATCACCCACGATTGGAGTTTTCGATATGTCCCGTACTGCCACCGATAGCACCGTCCTGTTGGGCCACGGCTCTGGCGGTCAGATGATGAAACGCATCATCGATGAGGTCTTTTTGGATGCCTTTGGGTCGCCCGAGTTGCTCGAGGGCAACGATGCCGGCGTCGCCGCGCTGCCCACGAGCGGGCGCATTGCCATGTCGACCGACAGCTTTGTAGTCTCGCCGCAGTTCTTCCCCGGTGGCAACATCGGCCGTCTCGCCGTGTGCGGAACCGTCAACGACGTCGCGACCTCGGGCGCCAACGTGCGCTACCTGTCGTGCGGCTTTATCCTCGAAGAGGGCTATCCCATGGATAAGCTCCACCAGATTGTGCAGACGATGGCCGAAACGGCGCGCGAGGCGGGCGTGTCCATAATCACGGGCGACACTAAGGTGGTCGAGCGCGGCGGGGCCGACGGCGTCTACATCAATACCGCCGGCGTGGGCGAGGTTCCCACGGGCGTGGCGCTCAGCGGCGCCAACTGCCGCCCCGGCGATGTCATTCTGGTATCGGGTACGCTGGGCGACCACGGCATCGCCATCATGAGCCAACGCGAGGGCTTGGCGTTTTCGAGCACGATCAAAAGCGATGCCGCACCGCTCAACCACCTGATTGCCGACGTTCTGGCCGCATCACCCGACACACGCTGCTTCCGCGACCCCACGCGCGGTGGCCTGGCCTCGACGCTCAACGAGTTTGCGCAGGCCAGCGGCGTTGCCATGGAGATCGACGAGGACGATGTGCCCGTGCGTCCCGACGTGCAGGCAGCCTGCGAGATGCTCGGCTACGATGTGCTGCAGGTGGCAAACGAGGGCAAGATGGTTGCCGTCGTGCCGGCCGAGCAAGCCGATGCCGCGCTGAGCGCCATGCGCGCCGCCCGCTACGGCGAGAATGCCGCCATCATCGGTCGCGTGCTGCCACTTGCCGAGGGCGCCCATCCCGCCGTGCGCGTGCGCACCGGCTGGGGTTCGACCCGCATCCTCGACATGCTCGTAGGAGAGCAGCTGCCGAGAATTTGCTAACGACAAAGGCTCAGGGCTATTAAAGATATTCAGATTCCAAACATGCCCGGCACGCATGCCCAGTATCATGGGGTGCGTTTTACAACTCAAGCGGCAGGAGCACCCATGGCAGCAGCTTTTTCCCATGTGATCTTTGACCTGGACGGAACCATCCTCAACACGCTCGAGGACCTGGCGGCCGCCGGCAACCATACCTGCGAGATGCACGGCTGGCCCACGTTTGCCGTTGACGAGTACCGCTACAAGGTGGGAAACGGCATGCTCAAGCTGGTTGAGCGCTTTATGCCCGCCGAGTACGCAGGCGACGGCCGCATGTTTGAGCAGACGCTTGCCGAGTTTAGGGCTTACTACGGCGAGCACAAGGAAGACCACACCGCTCCCTATGCCGGCACGATCGAGATGCTCGACCGCTTGCGCGCCGCGGGCGTTCAGCTTGCCGTGCTCACTAACAAGGACCACGTCTCGGCGGCTCCGCTTATCGAGAAGTATTTTGGTTCCGGGCGCTTTGCGCTGGTACAAGGCCGTGTTGATGCGTTTCCGCCCAAGCCCGAAGCACCCGTCACGCTGCATGTGATGGAGGAGCTAGGCGCCGATCCGTCGACCACGCTCTACGTAGGCGATTCCAATGTCGATATCCTGACCGGTCACAACGCCGGCCTTAAGAGCGCGGGCGTCAGCTGGGGCTTCCGCGGCCGCGCAGAGCTGGAGGCCGCCGGCGCCGACTACGTGGTGGACACCCAGGGCGAGCTCGCAGCGCTAATCCTGGGCGAGTAACGAGCGACACTGCTTAACGCAGCTGCGACAATGCTGTTGCGCGGAAAGTAGTCGTTGGGGACGTTCTTAAACGACTAGTCAGACAAGAACGCCCCAACGACTACCCCAACAATGGCAACGCCGCAGGTAGAGGACGGACAGCGAGCGGACACCAGAGCGAACAAATTGGCATGAAAAGAGGACGGCATAGACCTTCTGGTCATACCGTCCTCTTTGAATGACAAGTTGTCGCTCTGGTGCCCGCGCAACGTCGAGCAGTTGCGGCGTTTGGTAAAACGCCGCAACGAACTAGCTCAGCATTGCATCCATCATCTCGGAGTTGACGGAGTCGTCGGCAGACCACTCACCGTCGTCGTTGCAGGTGTACTTGAAGATAACCGTGGTCTTCCTGGGCTCGGTGGCCTTGGTCACATCGACCATAACCTGACCGGCCATCTTGTACAGCTCGTCATCGGAAGGAACCGTGTCAAGCGCAGCGACCTTCTCCTGATACTGGGTGGAGAAGTCCTCGACGATCTTGTTCATAGATTTGCATGTAATAGAGACCTCGGCGGTCGCGACACCCTTGTCCTCGTCGACCGTCACGTCGCCGATCTTGTAGTCAAAGCCCTCAAGATAGGTCTTGGCGTACTCCTTGGGATCGATACCCAGCTGCTCGAACTCGTCGCCCGAAGCCTCCTCCAGACCAGAGAGGAAGTCGTCGCCACCGTTCTTGACCTCGTCAAACTGCGTCGTAAGATCCTCGGTGATGAGCTCCTCAACCGAAGGACCTCCACAGCCGGAAAGCACGACCACGCATGCAACCAAGACGGCCATGAGGGGCGCAAGCAGCAGCTTCTTTTTCATGTTGTTCCTCCCAATGAGCGGCACCGCGCTTCCCGGACGCGGCACACGTTGTAATAAGTAAGCCCATACTATCCACTTATGAACACCCTCGGCAACGCGAAGGCGTGGTCGGTTCGTTTTAGCGTCCGAACGGTTTGCAAGCCCGCCCAACGTGCAATAAAACGCTTCCCCACGGTGCAATAAAAAAGGTGGCCGGAAAACCCGACCACCCTTGCACATCCTTTGGATGCCGCAGTTTACTTGCGGACGACCTTAACGATGGCGTCACCGGCGGCGACAGCGGACTCTGCCTCAACGGTGAGCTCGACGTCGGCAAACTCGGCGGTGTTGGACACGGCCACGACGACGCAGTCCTTGTAACCGGCGGCAGCGATCTTGGCGCGGTCGATCTTGAGGATGGGCTGGCCGGCCTTCACGACGTCGTCAGCCTTGACGAAGCCCTCGAAGCCGTCACCGTTCATGTTGACGGTATCGACGCCAACGTGCACCAGAACCTCGATGCCGCTATCGGACTGCAAGCCCACGGCGTGACCCATGGTGACGGTCACCTTACCGTCGCAGGGAGCGTAGACCAGATCGTCCTCGGGCCACACGGCACAGCCCTTGCCCAGAACCTCGCCACCAAAGACGGGATCGGGCACGTCGGCCATCTTGATGACCTTGCCCTTGACGGGCGAGCACAGCACGTCGGCGCCGGCAGAAGCAGAGATGGAGGCCGGAGCAGCGGCAGCCGCGGGCTCAGCCTTCTTCTTGAACATATCAAACAGACCCATACGTTTTCTCCTCTTGATTAAGCGCAACGTTGTGCGCATGCCTACGGTAATTATAGTGCCAAATGGTTCAAATGCTAAGGTGGGGACTCGAATCGCGAGCCCTTCTCGGTAGTGCTCGTGGGATGAGCATCTCCTTTGCATCGCGGTTCGATAAGCCGAGTATCGCCCACGCGCGGGACGGGCAGAAGCGGGCGCGCCAAACCCGATACTTCTTTTCGCTCTCGAGTCCTGCCGCCGCCCCGTCCCTGACACTTCCTGATACCGACCGAAACGCGCCAAAATAAAACCGTCCCTTTTTGGTAGGTTTGGCGAGTGTGGATTTTCGGACGCTTAACTAACGAGCGTGGATAATCTCCCACTTTGACTTTGAGGCCGTCACCGAGCCAAAAACGGGAGATTATCCACGTTCATTTTGGATGACCCCCTTGTACCAAGCCGAGCTCCATGGTCAAGTAATAGCGACTTCTCATCATTAGATTGTTTACATCAATTCTAATAACTATTTAATCCTTAAACTCGTTATTAGAATTGATATGATTAGCCTAATAACGAGTTTCCGGCACTAAAGATATGGAGGGCGCGATGCAAATCGAGGAGAACGGCCAGGGAACGCTCCGCAATAATCTATCGGGGAAATTGGCTTACTATTCGTTTTTTCCAACGCCCTTGCAATCATTGAGGCAGCTAAACCTCACCGAGGAAACCTATCGCACGCTTTCCGCATGCTCACGAAAGCTTGGAGAGCTTGAAGGCATGCTCTACTTTGTTCCCAACGCCGACATGTATCTGACAATGTACGTGCGCAAAGAAGCACTCCTTTCTTCGCAAATTGAGGGAACCCAGTGCACGTTTGACGACCTACTTAGTCCATCGCAAACACAACTCCATCATAAAGATGTCGCAGACGTCGTGAATTACGTCCGTGCTGTCGACCGCGGCGTAGAACTGCTCAAAAAGATGCCCTTGTGCACGAGACTTCTTAGGCAAGTTCATGCGGTCCTGCTGGACGGAGTGCGCGGAACGGAGAAGAATCCAGGCGAGCTGCGCTCCTCACAAAACTGGATTGGCCCCTCAGGCTGCACCATTGCAACCGCATCGTTTGTCCCTCCAAACATTGAAGATTTGAGCAACACGCTCCAGGACCTCGAACGCTTTATCAATGAGCCTCAAGTCGAAATGGATCCGATTGTGCGGGCGGCGCTCGTCCATTACCAATTTGAAACTGCCCATCCATTCCTAGACGGAAACGGTCGCCTGGGCAGGCTTCTCATTACACTTATGCTCATCAATGATGGCGTTCTTCATTCTTGCTTGTTCTATCCATCGTTCCAGTTCAAGAAAAATCGAAGCGAGTACTACCGGCAACTCACATCCGTAAGGGAGAGAGGCACTTACGAGGAATGGATAGAGTTTTTCTGCAACAGTCTTCTCGAGAGTGCGAAGGACTCGGTAGGGTCTTTAAAAAACCTTGTTGACCTCCATAACCGTTCCACAGCAACCATTACCGAAAATCTCGGAAGGACTGCTGCAAACGGGCAAAGGCTGTTGGGCATTCTTGAAGAGCACCCCATCGTCGACACCGCATTCATCGCTGCCCAACTCGATATCGGCAGGAGTACCGCGAGCTCGCTCGTCAAATCATTTGAAGAATTGGGTATCCTCCGTCCGCTCGACGAGTCAAGACAGAGATACCGGCAGTACGGGTATGAAGAGTATCTTTCGATTCTCAGGGAAGACGCCGAGCCGATTAGATAGGCATCGCAACCCAGGCAAATTAAAGCGAGCGTGGATAATCTCCCACTTTGAGCCTGCACACAGGCCAAAAACGGGAGATTATCCACGCTCATTCCTGAGTAGTCATTTATGAACGTCCCCAATGACTAGTCCGGCAACGCCGATGTTTCGGCAACGACAGCGAGCGAGCCGCATTCGGAGCAAGACGACGCCGCAGGTAGAGAACGGACAGCGAGCGGGTCGCATTTGAGACAAGGTGACGTGAAACGAAAGGGCGCTGACCTTCTGGTCGCGCCCTTGAAGTTGAACGTCAGATTGTCCAAATGCGGCCCGCGCAGCGTCGAGCAGTTACGGCGTTTGGTAAAACGCCGTAACTAACGTGCTCCGTACTTCTCGTAGTAGGCGTCGATGGCGGTCTTGAGCTCGTCGTCGATGACAACCTTGCCGTCGATCTCGTGGTTGTAGAGGGTCTCGACGACCTCGGCCATGGAGACGATGCTCGCGACGGGGAAACCGTACTTGGCCTCGATCTCCTTCTGTGCGGTGGTCACACCGCCCTTGCCGACCTCCATGCGGTTGAGGGACACGATCAGGCCCTTGATCTCGACATCGGCAGCAGCCTTGACCTTGGGATAGGTCTCGTCGATGGACTTGCCGCTGGTGGTAACGTCCTCGACCATGACCACACGGTCGCCGTCCTTGGGCTCATAACCCAGCAGGTTGCCCTTATCGGCACCGTGGTCCTTGGCCTCCTTGCGGTCGCAGCAGTACTTGACCTCCTTGCCGTACAGCTCGTGGTAGGCGATTGCGGTCACGACGGCCAGCGGAATACCCTTGTAGGCCGGTCCAAACAGCACATCAAAGTCGTCGCCAAAGTTATCGTGGATGGCCTGGGCGTAATACTCGCCCAGCTTCTTGAGCTGATAGCCCGTCACGTAAGCGCCGGCGTTCATAAAGAACGGGGACTGACGGCCGCTCTTGAGCGTAAAGCTGCCGAACTTAAGGACGTCGGACTCGACCATAAACTTGATGAACTCTTGCTTGTAAGCCTCCATGCGGGCTCCTCTCGTAATCGCGTACGTGCCTTCCAGTTTAGCGCAGGCGAAGCGTCGATGCGGGCGCGCTTTGGGGCCACGGCATTCTGTAAAGGCTTTGTCAGGGGGAATGGTTTTCCGAACAATGGGGTTGACATGTCAAACCCCCTCATCAAGAATACGGGCGGATTAAAAAGGGGTACGAGATACCCAAAGCGCGCTGCGCTCAGCCTTTAGGAGGTGTGCCATGGAAGGCAGTCCTAGTCGAAAAACCTGCATGTCGCCCTCGGCACGCCGCGAGGACTCCGCACACGCATAAACGCCACCGGCAGATCGCCAAAACCACCGCAAAGGCGCGCTGCACCCTTTGTGGGCTCAAGAGCTTGACGTGAGCGACATCTAGGTTTTTTGAAGCAAATACGACACGTACGCTAACTCCCCTCAACAAGGAGGACCCTATGCTGATGCTCAAAACCGTCACGGTACTCGAAGCCATCTCCAAGCGCCGCCGCACGGCGCGCCCTGCCGCTCATACCGGCCTGTCCAAGAACACCATATTCGCCGCCACCCATAGTGCCGAGGACGCCCTCGTACTGCTTGACGCCACGGCAAACGGCCTCACCGTCGAGCAGGCAACTGAGCGCCTGAACGCCGTCGGCCCCAACACCATCGAGGCAACGACCAAAACGCTCGCCCGCCGCATCGCCGACGCGTTCATCGATCCCTTCGCCGGCATCCTCGCCGCGCTCGCACTGGTCTCGCTCTACATCGACGTGCTCGCCGCACCCGAGCCGCAGCGCGACCCCTCCACGGTCACCGTCATCGGCATCATGCTGCTGGTATCGGGCGGCATGAAGTTTATCCAGGAAGCCCGCAGCGGCAATGCGGCCGAGGCCCTCAAGGACCTGGTCTCCAACACTTGCACCGCCCTGCGCGACGGCGAGCGCATCGAGATCCCCTTCGACGAGCTCGTCCCCGGCGATGTAATCCGCCTCTCTGCCGGCGATATGGTGCCGGCAGATGCCCGCATCATCACCGCGCGCGACTTGTTTGTGATCGAGTCCGCACTCACCGGCGAGAGCGAGGCCGTCGAGAAGACCACCGCCGTCACCGTCGTCGAGGGCGCCGACGGCTCCGCACTGCCACTCTCTGCCTGCAAGAACATCGTCTTTACCGGCACCTCCGTGCAAAACGGCGCCGCCATGGCGCTTGTCGTTGCCACCGGCTCGGACACCTACCTGGGCGGCATCGCCAAGATGCTCAACGGGCGCGGCGAAAAGAGCGCGTTTGACCGCGGCGTCTCGAGCGTCTCCATGCTGCTGGTGCGCCTGATGCTCGTTATGGCGCCGGCCGTCTTTGCCATCAACGCCGCCACCAAGGGCAACGTCATCGACGCGCTGCTGTTCGCCACGAGCGTGGCCGTGGGCATCACGCCGCAGATGCTTCCCGTCATCGTGACCACGAGCCTGTCGCAGGGCGCCAAGGACCTCGCCCGTCGCCAGGTTATCGTCAAGGAGCTGCCGGCGATTCAAAACCTCGGAGCGATGGACGTCCTGTGCTGCGACAAGACCGGCACCCTCACCGAAGACCGCATCGTGCTCGAGCGCTACCTCAACACCGATGGCAACGAGGACGCGCGCGTGCTGCGCCATGCGTTTTTGAACAGCTTCTTCCAGACCGGCCTCAAAAACCTTATCGACCTGGCCGTAATCGACCGTGCCGATGTGACGCCCTCGACCGTCGTGCCCGATTCTATGCTGGGCCAGAGTCTGCGCGCCCGCTATACCAAGGTCGACGAGGTTCCCTTCGATTTCTCGCGCCGTCGCCTGAGCGTAGTTGTCGCCGACGCCCAAGGCAAAACCCAGATGGTTACCAAGGGCGCTGCCGAGGAAATGCTCGAGATCTGCTCCTTTATCGAGATCGATGGCATCGCTCAGCCGCTCACCGACGAGAAGCTCGCCCAGATTCGCAAGCAGATCGCCGGACTTAACGCCGAGGGCCTACGCGTAATTGCCGTGGCGCAGAAGACCAATCCGCGCTGCGTGGGCGAGTTTGGCATCGCCGACGAGTGCGACATGGTGCTGATGGGCTTTTTGGCCTTCCTCGATCCGCCCAAAGCAAGTGCCGCGAGCGCCGTCGCCACCCTCGAGGCCAAGGGCGTGGCGGTCAAGGTCCTAACCGGCGACAACGACCGCGTCGCCGCCACCGTCTGCGAGCAGATCGGTATCGATGCGAGCAACGTCTTGCTCGGCTCCGAGATCGATGCGCTCGATGACGCCGAACTTGCCGAGCGCGCCGAGAAAACCCACCTCTTCGCCAAGCTCTCGCCGCTGCAGAAGGCGCGCCTGGTACGTGTCATGCGCGAGATGCTCGGCCACACCGTGGGCTTTATGGGCGACGGCATCAACGACGCCGCCGCCATGCGTGCGAGCGATTGCGGCATCTCGGTCGATTCGGCCGTCGATATTGCCAAGGAATCCGCCGATATCATCTTGCTTCAGAAGGACCTGGGCGTGCTCGAGCGCGGCACCATCGAAGGCCGCCGCACTTACGGCAACCTGCTCAAGTACCTCAAGACCACGGTGAGCTCCAACTTTGGCAATGTGCTGTCCGTGACCGTCGCGAGCCTGTTCTTGCCGTTTTTGCCCATGAGCGCCCTGCAGCTGGTACTGCTGTCGCTGGTCTACGAGATCGTGTGCATCGCACTGCCGTGGGACACCGTCGATGACGCCTGGACTGCCCGCCCGCGTGCCTGGGACGCCGCGTCCATCAAGGGCTTTATGCTCGAGCTGGGCCCCGTGAGCTCGCTGTTTGACATCGTGACCTTCGCCGCGCTCTTCTTTGTCGTGTGCCCCGCCGCCGTGGACGCAAGCTGGTCCGAGCTTGCCGCCGCGGGCGACGTCGCGGGTATGGCGACCTTTGCTGCGCTCTTCCAGAGCGGCTGGTTTGTCGAGTCCATGTGGTCGCAGACACTCGTGGTCCACATGTTGCGCTCCCCGCATCTGCCGAGCCCGCGCGACCACGCCGCGCCCGCATTGTGCGTTCTTACCGTGCTGGGCCTGGCGCTCGTCACCTGGCTGCCGGCAAGCCCCATCGCCGATGCGCTCGGCCTCATGCCGCTGCCCACGAGCTTTTTTGGGCTGCTCATTGGCATCGTTACCGCCTATATCGCGCTCACCCAGCTGGCAAAGCGCCGCTACATTGCCCGCCACGGCGAGCTGCTGTAGCAAGTAGACGGAAAACACCCTGCCAGCTGCCGTTGCCACTACCACAGCTGCCAACGCCGCTGCCGCTGCCTCTGCCGCCGCCGCAGTCTATCCCCCCAGCAGTTGCGGTGAGATGGTTCCTGTTTAAAGCCCCGTGACTTTAATTTAGGGACTATTCCACCGCAACTTATTGGGAGATTAGCTAGTCCTTGGGTGTCCAGGACCAGAAGAAGTTGATGAGGGCCACGCGCGAGGCGGTACCGGCCTTTTTGTTGATCGAAGAAATGTGGCGATAGAGCGTGGAGCGCGAAAGAAAGAGCGTTGTGGCGATGTCCTGAACGCTCTGGTCCGAAACGACCAAGGCCTCAAGAATATCGCGCTCGCGCTCTGTAAGCTCAAAGGTGGCAACGAAGGCATCAAGACGTTCATCGGACGTGAGCTCCGCTGCCTCCACGGGCTCGGGGTCGGAGCATGTGGGCGCAAGATCCCCACCAAGATCGTCGGTGGCAAGCGGCAGTCCGTCCCGCATCGCGGCATCATCGGCTCGTTGCCCCAACTGCCCCAGCAGCGTAATCGCAATGCCCACAAACATCACGAGCGCCGCACCGACCGCAGCCAGCACATTTTGACTCGAGATAATCGCCACTGCCGGCGCCGTCACGAACATCGAGCACACGTTGTTGACGACGCGACCCATGCACGGCCAAAAATATGACCAGCGCGCATAGAGCGAGACGGCGGCATATTTTGTGGTAAAGAACACCACGAAAAAGCCCGAGCCCAGATAAAAGATGATCGTGGCAGCAAGCTCGTTGCCGCCATTGCCATCGACGATGAGCACAAAGAACGAAAGCGTGGACAGTATGGCGGCACATGTCATGCCGATATTCATATACGAGCGGCCGTGCAGGTCAAATAGTGCGCCAGCGACCAACGAGCTCACGACAAGCAGCAGGTGCGGCCAATCGCCCAAATCGACGGCTCCGACAGCATGCAGGGTCGTGAAGCCCGCGTTGAGAGCGGCGAATACGCCGGAAAGATACGCCGTCGCCACGGTCAGGCGAACTACGGCGCGACGGAATGCCGCCTTTGCCTCGGGATCGTCATGCCACTTGGCGCCATATTCCAGAGCATCTACCGAAAGCCCGGCAGCACTGGGTTCAAAGTTGGGATTGGACTCGTCGCGCAGCTTGGCGCGTCGGGCACCGTGGAGCAACGCCACCTGCGCGATCGCGCAGACGACCAGAACAGCCTGCTGAGGAATGCCGGCAGGCATCACCATGTGGTTGAGCACCTGCACCAGAACGCCCATGGCGTAGGAAAGTGCAGCCGCACGCGCCAAGCAGGGCGTCCGTGCAAAGCGCCGCGCAAAGTTTGCATGGGCAGTCGATCCGCAGTAGCCCAGCGCGCAGCACGCCACCAAACCGCCGGCAATTACCACCTCAACCTGAACCGCCATAATCAACAGCAGCAATGCCGCCACCAGCAAAACGCCCGTGACGTCACTCGTTGCGTCGATAGCATGGGGACGGCGATAGTACAGAATGGGACGCACAAAAAAGCCAATCACGCTCGCGCCGATAACAAGGCTCTCATAAATAACAACCTCGTCCGGAGACACGAACTCGGCCATGCGCGCATCAAAAAGATACTCGCACGCCAAAAACGTGAAGAAGAACAGCGCCAGGCATATAATCTCCCGAATGCCCCGACGCAGATATGCGGTTGTGTCTCCCATGTCCCTCATGGTTAACCCCCCAGCCGCTCAATTGTCTGGAAATCTATTTTAATAAAGAACAGTCTCAATATCGAAGCCAGGCTTGAAATGCTGCAAATTTGACCCCAGCCGTTCACGTCACACCGCGGTTTTGAGCCTCATGGACCAGAAGGGACACGCGCGGCCCCTAGCTCGGCAAGGAGTGTCTCCAACTGCCACTCATTTAAGTACGTCCCCAATGAGTGCCCAATGACTACCCGCGGCAAGGAGTGTCCCTATGTGTCGGATGAAAAATGGGCCATGTGTCCCAGTTGTGGAGACTCCTTGAGCCGTCTGGGTATCGCGAAGGATCGTGCACTCCCCCATCATCAAAAGTGACACACGCTACCAGTTGATGGGAGGCAGCCATGGGCTTCTTTGACAAGATGTTCGAGAAGAAAGAGTGCGCGATTTGCGGTACCGAGCTGGGACTTCTAGGTAAGACAAAAATCAATGAAGGCTACCTGTGCAAAGAGTGCGCCGGCAAGCTCTCCCCCTACTTTCACGGCTATCGCTCCAGCACCGCGGACGACATCCGTGAGCAACTCGCCTACCGCGAGGCCAACGCCGAACGCCTGTCTTCGTTCAACCCCACGCGCACGCTTTCTGCCGGGCGCACCAATATTATGCTCGATGAGGACGCGGGCCTGCTGATCATCACTTCGCAGAGCCGCTGGCGCGACGCCAATCCCGACATCATCGAGTTCTCGCAGGTACTCGGCTGCGATATGGATATCGACGAGCATCGCACCGAGATCTATCGCGAGACCAAGGACGGCGAGCGCGAGAGCTACAACCCGCCGCGCTACGACCTGGATTACGACTTTAACCTGACCATCCACGTCAACACGCCGTACTTTACCGAGATCAACCTGCGCGTGAACGACTCCACCATCGATCAGCGCGGCTCCATCGAATACCGCGAGGCCAAGCGCCAGGCAACCGAGGTCCGCGACGCGCTGGTGCAGCTGCGCCAGGAGACGCGCGACAGCGTCGTGGCCGCCAAGGCCCCCAAGACCGCGGTGACCTGCCCCTTCTGCGGAGCCACCACCATTCCCGATGCCAGTGGGCGCTGCGAATACTGCGGCGGCGCCATCGGCGCATAGTCTCCGGCAGCGAAAGGACCGATCATGGCCTTCGAGAGCGTTAACTATCAGTGCCCTGCCTGCGGTGGCCCCTTGCATTTTGCCAGCGCCGAGCAAAAGCTCGTCTGCGACTACTGTGACTCGCGCTTTGAAGTCGAAGAAGTCGAGGCCCTCTATCGCGAGCGCCAGGACAAGGCAGACGCCAAAGCCGACGCCGCAGCGGCAGCGCCCAAGCCCGCCGCCGACGCTGCGGTGCAGGAGCTCGCCCAAAACGCCGGTTACATCTGCTCGTCGTGCGGCGCCGAGCTCGTGTCCGACGGCACCGTCGCTGTCACCACCTGCCCGTACTGCGGCAACTCCGCCGTAGCGCCCGGTCAGCTTTCGGGCGACTTCTCGCCCGACCTGGTGATTCCATTTAAGCTCGGGCGCGATGACGTCACGGCCGCACTCAAGGAACACTACAAGGGCAAGATCTTGCTGCCCAAAAGCTTTGTCACCGGCAACCACATCGACGAGGTCCAAGGTGTCTACGTGCCGTTTTGGCTCTACGGTGCCCGCGTTGACGGCGAAGTGTACTTTGACGCGACCAACGAGACCGTGACCGAGGAATCCGACCGCACCGTCACGACCACCGACCACTACGATGCCTATCGCAAGGGCAATATCTCGTTTAAGCGCGTGCCCGTCGACGGATCGTCCAAGATGCCCGACGGCCACATGGACGCCATCGAGCCGTTTGACTACGACGCGCTGCGTCCGTTCTCGGTCGCATATATGCCCGGCTACATCGCCAACCGTTACGACGAGGACTGCGAGACCTGCAAGGCGCGCGCCGAGCGCCGTATGGAAGAAAGCACGATCTCGGCCCTGCGCGAGACCGTCGTCGACGAATACGACGATGCTACGGTCGAAAGCAAGCAGCTCGACTACACCTGGGAAGACAGCGACTACGCCCTGTTCCCCGTCTGGATGCTCTCCACCTCGTGGAACGGCAAGAGCTACCTGTTTGCCATGAACGGCCAGACCGGCCGCTTGGTCGGCGAGCTCCCCTGCTCCAAGCCCAAGCTCGCCATCGCCTCGGTGCTGTTCTTCGTGATCGGATTTATCCTCTCCCAGATTCTCTTTATGGGGGAATACGCCTTCGATCCGGATTACCTCACCTTTGATATCGAGGACATCCTCATCAACATCATTGCGCCACTGATCATCGTAATCATCGGAGACGTGCTGCTGGTAGGCCAGCTCAAGACGGCCAACGAAGCAACCCATGCCGATGAGTATTGTGGCGAGCTCGACCTGACCGAGAAGCACGACACCTTCAGCCACACCGAGACCACCGTTGTCATGAAAGACGACAAGGACGACTAAGCAATCCAACCAATACCACCCGGCCTTTGACGAGAAAGGAAGATCACCATGGGACTCTTGAAAGCTGGATTGGGAGCTGCCGGCGGCGTCATGGCCGACCAGTGGAAGGAATTTATCTACTGCGAATCGATGCCTGCTGACGTCTTGGCCTGCAAGGGCAGCAAACGCACCGGTGGCCGCAGCTCCAACACGCGCGGCGAGGACAACGTCATCTCCAACGGCTCGGTCATCGCCGTCAACGACGGCCAGGGCATGCTCGTGGTGCAAAACGGCAAGATCATCGAGGTTGCGCTGGAGCCCGGTGAGTTCGTCTTCGATACCGGCAGCGAGCCGAGCGTCTTTAGCGGCAACCTGGGCGATTCCATCAAGGAGACCTTCGCCAATATCGGCAGCCGCTTTACCTTTGGCGGCGACGCGGGCAAGGACCAGCGTGTCTACTTCATCAACACCAAGGAGATCATCGGCAACAAGTACGGCACCGCCTCGCCCGTGCCCTTCCGCGTGGTCGATAACAACATCGGTCTGGACGTCGACATCTCCGTGCGCTGCAACGGCGAGTATTCGTACCGCATCACCAATCCGCTGCTGTTCTACACCAACGTATGCGGCAACGTGACCGATAGCTACACGCGCGACAAGATCGACAGCCAGCTTAAGTCCGAGCTGCTCACCGCCCTGCAGCCCGCCTTTGCCAAGATCTCGGAGATGGGCATCCGCTACAGCGCCATCCCCGGCCACACCACCGAGCTCGCCCGCGCGCTCAACGAGGTCCTCTCTGCCGACTGGCGTGACCTGCGCGGCGTCGAGATCGTGAGCTTTGGCGTCAACTCCATCGCCGCCTCGCAAGAAGACGAGCAGATGATCAAGGACCTGCAGAAGGCCGCGGTCATGCGCGATCCCACCATGGCAGCAGCCAACATCGCCAGCGCCCAGAGCGACGCGATGCGCGCGGCGGCCGCTAACCCCAACGGCGCAATGGCCGGCTTTATGGGCATGGGCATGGCAGGTGGCATGGGCGGCATGAATGCCAGCCAGCTGTTCGCCGCCGGCCAGGCACAGCAGCAGGCCGCCCCGCAGCCGGCTCCGGCGCCCGCCCCCGCACCCGCGGCCGGCACGTGGACCTGCAGCTGCGGTGCCACCAACACCGGCAAGTTCTGCTCCGAGTGCGGCAGTCCCGCGCCCGCCCCGGCACCGGCCAAGTGGTTCTGCCCCAACTGCGGTAGTGAAAACGGCGGCAAGTTCTGCAGCAACTGCGGAACGCCCCGGCCCTAGCCCCTCTATCTGGTAATTGGCGGGGGATCCGCCACCCCCGCATTTGCTTCTATGGGTTTCGTTCGATGAAGGAGGACACCATGAAGACAACGTTCAAAAAGTCCGCGCTCGCATTCCTGACATGTATCTTGGCGCTTGCCTTTGCCCTGACGGGCTGCAGCGGCGGCAAAGACCCCAAGGCCAACTTCGTCGGCAGCTGGGAACTCTCGGGTGGAACCATGGAGGGCGAAGAGCTGACCGATGAGTACATGAAGATGCTCGAGGATTGGGGTGTCCACTGCGTCCTGATTCTCGATGAGGACGGTACAGGCGCCCTCGACCTGTTCCTTGAAGTCGTCGACCTTAAATGGGAGGCAAAGGACGCCACCACCGTAACCATCACCGCCGAAGACGAGTCGCATGACATGAAGCTCAAGGACGGCAAACTCATTCTCGAAGAAGATGACGGCAATCTTGTCTTTACCAAGTCCGACAAGGACCTGTCCGGTACGGTGAAGAAGGATCGCGAGGCGGCCGAGAAGGAAGAGGAGATCGATGAGGCCGTCGAAGACGACGATGTCCAGAGTGTCGAAATCTCCCCCGCCGTCACCGTCGCCGATGACGATCTGTGCACCATCACCATCACCGAGAAGTTCAAGGACGACTGGGGCGACATCGGCTTTGTCGTCAACATCACCAACAAGAGCGACAAGGACCTGACCTTCTACGCTCCTTCCGGCAAGACCAACGTCAACGGTACCATGAAGGAACCCTGGTTCTCGGCTCACCTGATGCCCGGTACCAACGCCACCGAGGAATTCACCTTCTCGAAGGGTACGCTCGATAGCCTTGATGACCTCGTCAATACGACCATCGGCATCGACGCCTACCTGACCGATTCCTACGAGGACGTCGCCTCCTACAGCGCAACCATCGCGTAACGGCAGACACCGATAGTCGCGGATTGGCGGACACATCCGCGCACATGCTAGGCGGGGCCGCAGGAGTTGATCCTGCGGCCCCGCCGCTTTATGCCGATGCGTAACGAGCGCTAGCGCTCCATGTTGGGAACGATGCTGCCCTCCGTTACTGCGCGCACGGCCAAGCGCATGATGTTGTCGTAGCCGGTCTTATTGAGAATCTCCGAGATGCGGCGTTTGATGGTGCCCTCGCTCATAAACAGCTCGGCCGCGATCTCGCGGCGGCTCTTACCCTCGCAGGCAAGGCGCAAGATCGACAGCTCGACATCGTCGAGGGCCGCCGTGCCCGAGAAGATGCTCTCGGGCGGCTTGGGAAACGTGCAGTAACCCGCCAGCGTGGAGCGCATCACGGCGAATAGCTCGTCGATACCGACGTTCTTGTACACAAAGCTATCGACGCCCGCCTCGCGCGCCTGATCGACAAAGGTGATCTCGGGCATGCCTGTCATGATGATGACGCGGCACTCGGGCAGTTGTTCTTTGATGCGCGCCGCCGCCACGATGCCGTTGGAATCATGCTCGGTGCATACGTCCATCAGTATCATGTCCGGGCGCTCCTTGAGCGCGACACCCAAGGCCTCGGAAGCATCGGCAATGGCGGAAACAACGGTCATATCGGGCTGGTCGCCAACGGAACGCGCCAGGCTCTCGCGCAGGATGGCCTGGTCTTCGACTATAAGGACGCGGATCATGAACTTCTCCTTTGGACCGTGGCGTTGGAGGCGAGCGGGATGGACACCGCAAGCGTGAAGGGCGGGGCGGTGTGGACTTCCAGGCTGCCGCCCAGATTCTGTGCGACATGCCTCATACCTGGGATACCCGTTCCCTCGCGATACGATACGGGTGCAGGCGCGCCGTCGTTAGAAACGGTCATCCGCGCAACAGCGCCGTCTTCCGACGCCTCCTGCCGCAGGCGCACATGGACCTGATGGGCCTGTGCATGCTTGGTGGCATTGGTCGAGGCCTCGCGGATAATCTGCAGAAAGGCTGCGGCGACGCGCGCGTCGCTTGGCAGCTCGCCCTCCACATCGATCTGCACGCTCACCAGGCCAAAGGCATGGACGATATCGCCCAATTGCTCTGCCGGTTCGGTGTCGCCCCCGCTGCGCAGATCGGCAGCGATTGAGCGCAGCAGCGGGTCGATCTGCTCGAGTGACTCGTCATCCAAGCGCCCCTCCTCCAGATAACGATGGAGGATGGACAGGCGCTGCCCGATCACGTCGTGCACGCGAGCGCGCATACGCAGATAGGCCGCATTGTCAGCAACTTTTTTGACTTCTTCGATCTGGGCTTGGAGCTCTTGGCCCGCAAGCTCAAGCAGGTGGTTGGCTTGCGCTAGGCGATCATGGGCATGCGCATACTCTGTTACATCCAGACCGATAATGCGCTCGAAGAGGCGGCCCGAAACCATAACGTCATCGTGCA
This sequence comes from uncultured Collinsella sp., assembly GCA_902479145.1. Classification (GTDB taxonomy): domain Bacteria; phylum Actinomycetota; class Coriobacteriia; order Coriobacteriales; family Coriobacteriaceae; genus Collinsella. The sequence goes on along the minus strand of CABSNR010000020.1, from coordinate 3,614 downwards.
CGAACAAGCGAATCTCGGCGGGAGAAACCTCGACCACAACGCGCGCCTCACCAAAGCGGTCCAGATTAATCCGCACGCGGTTCTGGCTGCTTTCGGGCATTTGCATGCTGAGTTTGCGCAGGTCGTTCCATGTACCGCTCATATCGCCTAGGTCGGTGGGCATATGAAGCTCCACCAGGTTTTTTCGCATGCAGCGGTTCATGAGCAGCGGACGGCCCCTCGGGTCCAGATACAGGATGCCCACGGGAATCACGTTAATGGTTTCGATCGTCGAGAACGCGGTGATATCCTCCTGGCGGTTGCGGACATCCATCAAGAGCGCCGCAATGGAGCGGAACAGGAAAAACGCTCCCTCTGCGATAAGGACCGTGGTCCACGCCGAGCCCATGACAAAAACCACCGGCGGTGTCACGGCGGCAACGAGCAACAGTTCGGCCAGCATGACGGGGCGACGATAGTGCACCATAAGCACCATGCCGTAGGCAAAGATCACGGCATTGAGCCACAACGCTCCGCCCATTGCCCTGGCGCAAACGTCAAGCGGCGCCACCAGATATGAGCCAGACGACGCGAACAAGATGAGCGCCGAAATAATCAGGTGAAGCACAAGGCTCGCCTCGTAGGCACAAATCACCTTACGGTTATAGGACGAGCGGCGCGATGCGATGAGCGGGACGTGGATCGTCTGCAGACACGCAGCCAGGGCAAAGACAACATCGAGTGCAACGATTTGGGGAAGAATGAGCGAAATCTGCATCGTCACTCACCCGCCCTCGGCATCAAGACGATCATGCGCAGCTGGCCGGGCTCGCCCTCAAGGCGGTATGCCACGTTGCGCCCTTGCAGAGCGCTTTCGAGCTCTTGCGCAGCGGGCGTCTGCGAAAGATCTGCATCATCGTTGGAAAAAAGCGCGGCACGCAGCTCGACACTGCATCGGTCATGATCGCCCAAGTGATACATAAGCGCCGGATGGTCGGTGGTGTAGGCAAAAAACGCAAAGTCATACACGCAGTCGTACAGGGCGCTTACCGTACTGGCGTGCATCGGGCGCCGTATGGCGATAATCGAGGCGCAATCGATATCGATGGTGCGCAGGTCGCTTGCGAGCTCGTTGGCAATGAGCTGAATGCGGTCGCGATCAAAACCGCTCTCCCCGTGCTGTGCCAACGTGAGCGACCCCTTGCGCTTGCAATAGGCGACGAGCATCTTGGCGCGCTGCAGCATGCGGTAACGCTCGTGCGAAGACGATTCATCGGTCAACGGCGGTAGCGAGCTCAGCAGGTCGTACATCCCTTCGAGCGCGCGGGCAAGCGCCTGGTCCACGTCTTGGACCAGCAAGGTCTCGGCCTCTTGGTCTGCCAGGTGCGTCTTAAGGTCGTAGTCGGCGGCGAGCAGCTCATTTTGACGCTGCAGCTCCATACGACGATGTGCCAGTTCGCGATTGAGCTCGTTGAGATCCGACACGTCTTGGGCAAGCAGGGCCGATCCGCCCAGCAGTGGAAAGGCTCGGTACATTACATCGGGATTGGACTCCACGGCAAAGGCATGGGCATGCCCGTGTTCCTGGGCTCGCAGCTCTTCGCACACGCCCGCCGGCATTGGCTTCGACACCGGCGTGGCATAGACTTCCTGCAGGTCGCGCGTTAGAACTTTGAGGTCGAGCGGCAGGGTATCGAAAATGCCGGCGATGTCGTGATATGACGGAATGACACCGCAATCGAGACAGATTTCCATCGCCACCACGCACAGGACGCAATAGATGAGCGAGAAGTTGAGCCTCCATGCCCAGGGCACGCGCAACGCATATGAGATGGCAAAGAACGCGCCGCCCAGCAGAACGAGCGCCGCCGTGCCCGAGAAACGTTGAATGCGAAAGGACGAGGACCGGCCCACCAGGATAAAAAAGGCCACAAAGTTAAAGGCCGTCCACACGAGGACGGCGAAATAACCCCAGCCGTACGTGTAATCGTTGCTCCAGGTGTCGCTTGTACGGTCAAAGTGGAAGACCTGCTGGTGAAAATCGTTGGTGAGCACAAATCCGATAAGCAGGATGGCCACAATCCACAGCGCAGCGCAGTAGCGGCGACCCAGGCGGTGTTGCTCCAGACCCGCAAGGCGCAAACCACACAACTGGTAGAGCAGCGGAATGAGCGTCATGGGCACGTAGTACAGGTACCACAGCACGGTGGCATAGAACGGCGTGAACGACTTGTACTTGAGAATGACTTCGATCATCCACAGGGCGCAGATGGTGGCGATGGCAACAAGGCGGCGGCGCAGCACATAGTCCAAACAGCGCAGATAGACCGATACGCCCCAAATTGAAAATACAATTGCGGCGACAAGCAGCGGGAGAGAGCTCGAATGGACGAGAGCATCCACGACCTCTTCGGACACCTCGCTATAGGCGGGCGCGGCGTTAGAAAGTTTGGGGTCGAAGGCGAACAGCGCCGGTAAGACTGCCAAAAGCATGAGGAACATCGCGGTGATGGCGCCGGCGATAGCAAAGACGCGGTGACGGTATACCCGATGTGTTATGCCAACAAGGAATCGCGGCATGGCGAAGAGCCTGCCACCCATAGGATCCGCCACGGGTGCGGATCGGGCGGCCGCGTGGCCGATATGTCGCTCGCAGGTACCCATAGTGCTTTTAGTGTACCGACAGATGGGTCGAAAAAGCGGGCCGCATGTCCCAAAATCCGCAGACGGCAAGGCGCCCGGCAGCCTCCCCCGTCTGGCACTTCCCGATATCCGCCCGCCCCAAACCACCGCAAAGGAGACAGGCACCTTTGTGGTGGTTTGGGGCGATGCGCTAGTCCACGGTGATGTCGATATTTTTGCCGATGAGGCCAACGTAGCCGCCCTCGGCCGCCTTGGGGCTGTCAGCATGGCAGAGAACCCACTTGTCGGCCTTCCAGTAGCAGTAGCTGTCACCGGCGGCAGGCATGTCGGATGCAGCCTCGGGGCGCGGGCCGTTGGTGCCCGCCGGCAGCGCCACCATCACCTGGAAGCCGCCGTCGTCGACCATGCAGGGCGTGTAGTGGAGCGTGGTGTTGAAGACTTCGACGACCGTACCCGCCGGCACGCGAAACGCCTTGACGCACGCGGTGTCGAGCTTGCCGTCCTCGATCTCCCAGCGATGCGCCACGAGCAGGATAAAGTCGCGCGCGCCTAGGTTAAACTCGCTCGCGCGGTGGTACTCCAGGCAGTTGAGACGCGTGTTGTGGCCGTTGCACCAGCCCAGCTGGAACGGACGGCCACCAAACATGAGAAAGCCAAGCTTGTCGGCATCCTTGACGTCCTCGAGCTCCGGCGCGCTTGCTACGTACTTGCTGCCCTCGGGGATGGGCGTGGCAGAGAGCGCCTCGAGCACAGACGACGTGAGCTCGAACGGAACGTTATTCCAAACGTTGCCATAGGGTTTGAACTCGGGATCGTTGACAGAGTAGATATGCATGTTCACTCCTGTTCGTAAATGTGACTATACGAACATTCTAGAACAAACACGAGCGATTTTGAACGCTCGTCCCGACCAATCAAATCAGAACCACCCTTAAAAAGGGTGGTTTGCTCTTAGGGTATAACCCACGGGCCCCGGGCTCGCGTCTAAAGGC
>CABSNR010000019.1:0-37872 GCA_902479145.1 uncultured Collinsella sp. | reverse complement strand
AGGTGGCGGGCTCGACGGCGACGACCTTGATTTCGGGGTTCTGCTCCTTAAGGAACTCACCCACGCCGGTCACGGTGCCGCCGGTTCCAACGCCGGCGACGAAGATGTCGACCTCGCCGTCGGTGTCATCCCAGATCTCGGGGCCGGTCGTGGCCTTGTGGATGGCGGGGTTGGCGGGGTTCACAAACTGGCCGGCGATGATGCTGTTTGGCGTCTCCTTCTGCAGTTCCTCGGCCTTGGCGATGGCGCCCTTCATGCCCTTGGAACCGTCGGTGAGCACGAGCTGTGCGCCATATGCCTGCATAAGCTTGCGGCGTTCGACGGACATGGTCTCGGGCATGGTGATGATCACCTTGTAGCCGCGAGCCGCCGCCACCGAGGCGATGCCGACGCCGGTGTTGCCACTCGTGGGCTCGATGATGGTGTAGTCGCCGCCGCGCACGAGCTTGCCGGCCTTCTCGGCCTCGTCGATCATGTTCTTGGCGACGCGGTCTTTGACGGAGCCGGCGGGGTTGAAGTATTCCAGCTTGACGAGCACGCGGGCCTTGAGGTCCTCATCGGCCTCAAAGTGAGTGAGCTCCAGAAGCGGAGTGTGGCCGATAAGCTGATCGATGGACGTGTAAACATTGCTCATGGTGAACCTCCAAAGTGTTCAAATGACTGGATACCGTGTGGTTTTACGGTGTGTGTAGCAGCGAAACCCACAAACCTTATGGGTTGTTCGTTTTACTGTTGGCAAGCATAGTAGACAGTAAAGCCTAGTAACGCAATAGGAAATAGAAGATTATTACGAGTCGATTAACCATCTTGACCGGAACGGGTATTTTCAAAACCAATATTTCGGCTAGAATTTCTACGGACTAAATGACCGAAAGGCAGCACTATACATGTTGGTTTCTACTAAGGGCAGATATGCCCTGCGCGTTATGGTCGATCTGGCCGAGCACCAGGCGGCCGGTCGCATCCCGCTCAAAGAGATTGCGGCGCGACAGGGGATATCCGAGAAATATCTCGAGAACATCTTGGCTACGCTCGTGCGCGCCAACATGCTTTCGGGCATGCGTGGCAAGGGTGGTGGCTACGTGCTCACGCGCCCGCCCGAGCAGTACACGGTGGGCGAGATCCTGCACCTGACCGAGGGTAGTCTGGCGCCGGTCGCCTGCCTGGATGGCGACTGCAAAGGCTGCTCGCGTTCGGATGAGTGCCCCACGCTTGACGTGTGGAAGAACCTGGACAAGCTCATCAACGACTACCTCGACGGTGTGACGCTCGATCAACTTGTCGCTCCCAACCATGGCTACGACTACGTCATCTAACCCACACCTGCATTTGGGGACGGGGTGGAAATGGTAGATTTTCTCGCCCTTTGAGACTTGGCAAATAAGAAGGCCGCCCATTTTTGCGATGGGCGGCCTTCGTTTTGGGCTGTTGAGACGGACACGGCCGGAATGGCCGTTTTAGTCCTCGGCGATGCTGTCGAGGATGCTGCGCGTGATGGACACCAGGATGCTGCCCATAAAGGCCGATCCAAAGCTGGCGATGGAGATGCCGACGCCCAGCAGGTTGACCGACAGGTAACTCGCGAGCTCAAGCATAAAGCTGTTGACGACAAGCTGGAAAATGCCCAGCGTAATGATCGTGAGCGGCAGCGAGATGACCGTGAGGAACGGTTTGACGAACGAATCGACAATGTTCAGGAACAGTCCCACAAAGGCAAAGCAGACCCAGGTCTCGGCAAAGCCGAAGGGTTGGATACCGGGGACGAGGAACGTGGCGATCGCGATGGCGATCGAGGTGAAGAGCCAGTTAAGCATAAAGCGCATGGCGTGAATCCTTTCTTGCGCCGGGATTGCTGGCGTCGCGTGAAGCGGCTTACGGCGGCGACCTGGATGGTTGCGCGGGCGCGCCGCGGTGTTTGGGCGCCCATTGTCTCAAATAATCGTGGAGCTTACGTGCGCATATGGTTTCTAAACGGCGTTCGTCCTGAAAAACGCGCCGCTGGCAGAGAGTCTTGTCGCTTTAGTTTGGTGGTGTGCTACACTGCTACGGGCAAAAGCTACAGGCGTTGCCCTATTGCATAGAACGGGCGAACGATGCCCGATGTCAGTATCAACTTCGATGCCTTTTGGCGGGTTTGGCGGTGATCGATGAATATCGAGAACATGTTTGACAAGCCTGATGTCAAGCAGCTGGTCCACGCATTTAGCCTTTTGGACGACGAGAAGGATATCCAAGCGTTTTTGACCGATATCTGCACGCCGCGCGAGATTTGCGACCTTTCTCAGCGTTTGCAGGTTGCGCGCTATTTGGACGAGGGCGAGCCTTATGTTGAGGTTCAGGCCCGTACCGGCGCTTCGTCCACCACGGTGAGCCGCGTTTCAAAGGCGCTGAACGGCGAGTACGGTGGCTACCGCAAGATCCTCATTAAGTTGGAGGATGGCGAGTAGGCCAGCGACAAGATTGAATTACGAAGAACCGTCCCTCCGGGGGCGGTTTTTTGATCCCTTGGGGACGGAGGAAAACGGATCACCGGGTTAGACTGACCCTCTCTGTGACCCATTTTCCTCCGTCCCCAAGGGATCAAATCTGTTGGCGTGGGGCAAATCTGTCCGCGTGGGCGGGTAGGATGGATGCATTGATTATTGCGAACAGTTTGAGCGGAGGACCATGCCTGTTCGAATCTATACCACCAATGCCGGCACGGATTTGAGCGATGCCGAGTCGGCGCTGCTTGCCGACCTTATTGCCCGTCACGGGCGTGCCGTGTTGCTGGCACCAACGTTTGCCGAGCTCGACCTGTGCCGTCATGATGCGGCGGAAGCCGGCGTTTCGCTGGGTATCGACTACAAGACACCTACATCGTGGCTTCGCTCGCTTTGGGAGCTTTTGGGCGACGGGCGCGGTTTCGTCGACAACCTGCAGCGCCAGATGCTGTTTTCGGACATGGTCACGCGTCGCGACGATGCCGACCTGCAGCCGCTTTCGCGCAGTCAGGGCACGGTGCGCATGCTCGCGCGCATGGCCCGCGATGTGCTGCCGGGCGTAGCGGGGACGGGTGCCGAGCGCTGCTGCGGCGACGTTTGCCGGCCCGATCCCAAGAGCGACGCCGAGGCTCGCGTATTCGAGCTGTTGAGTGCCTATGCGAGCGGCTTGGACCGTCGAGACATGGTCGAGCCCTGCGAGGCGGCTGACCTTATGGCCGAGGTGCTGGCCGACAACCTTCCGGCGTGCGCCCGCGCGGTATGTGTGCGCGGCATCACATCGTTTACGCATGGCCTGCTCGAGCTGCTGTCGGCCGTGGCGAACAACGGGGGAGAGGTCGTTGTGCTGCTTGCCTGCGAGCAGGCGGCAATGCGCGAGGAACTTGCTGCCGCCTTTGATGCCCGCGGTGTGCTGTTTGAGGCTGCGCCGCTGGGGGAGGGTGCCGATGCGCTCCAGACTGCCTCCAAGTCCGCCGCTCAGCCTACCTTTGTAGAGGTTGCCGGCCCTCATGCCCGTGCTCATGCTTATGCGGACGCAATTGATGATCTGGTAAAAACGTGCCGGGGTTCCGAGGTCGACGGCGTCGCGACGCCTGCCGACCCTGTGCGCGTGCTCGTTGTTTCTGCCCGGGCACCCCAGCTGTTCGTTGAGCTCGCCTCTCGTCTGGCGGCTCGTCATATCGCTTCCGAGACAACTGAGTTCACGGCGTTTTCCCAGTCCATCGCGGGCAGGCAGTTTACGGCGCTCGCCAACCTGATCGAGCGTATGAAGGCCGCTGATGAGGGCACTGCTTCCAAGACCGAGTGGTGGCCCGCTCCAGAGCTTACCGACTGGATCTACAGTCCGCTTTCGGGCGCCGACGCCGCGAGCGCCCGCGGCTTCGACAAGAACATGCGCCTGTCGCGCGGCAAGACCACTGCGGGCGTCAAGAGCCTACTGCAGAGCGTGCAGGGCCAGGTGAGGGGCGCCCGCAAGGCTGCCAGCGAAGATAACTGGTTTAAGAACGTGCCGTGCGTGGTCTCGGACGTGTTTCAGGCGCTGTGGCGCGACAAACCCGTGACGGCGCTCAAGGCCATGCTCGCCGTTGCAGAGGCGCTGCCCGATCGCGCTCTAGGCGGTCTTGACGGCCAGGCCCGTCGCCAGGCGGAGACGGCTTTGCTGCGCCATGCCATCGACATCCTTATGAATGATGCTCGCGCGCTCGACGTGTCGCAGGCCGCGACCGTGCCGGTTCTCGACGGCGTTCGAACCAAGGTGGACAAGCGCAGTACCGCTTGCGATTACGAGACCTACGAGGTCGATCGCACGCCACGGGCGCAAGTGCGCTTCGTGTCGCTTGCCGATGCGTCGGTTTTGCGTCCTGGCGGCTACGATGCCGTGCTGTTTGCCGATGTCGACCTGGACAGCTATCCGCTTTCGCACGAAGAGGGCCCGCTTGCCACGTTGACGACCGAGCTGCGCCGCGACGGCGTGTCTTTGGAGCCCGCCGCCCTGCTGCGCGTGCGCTTTGGCCGTGCAATGCAGGCGACGAGCGGTCCGGTCGCGCTTGCCCGCGTGACACACGATCGCCAGGCGCGAGAGTGCTACCCGGCAGCCGTATGGACCGAGCTGTGGGCACATGCCGAGGCCGCTGGCGCTGCCAAGCCCATGCGCGTGGGCGAGGGCGATATCATCGCCGACTTTGATCCCGCGGCAGGTGAAGGCCTCAAGCGCGAGCGCGTGACCTGTGAAGCCCCTCAGCATCTGAGTGCCGAGGCCGTGCCGTATTTGGTCCTGCGCCGTCGCGATGGCGAGGGTGAGGACGCGCCGCTCGTGCCGCGTCTGACGTCCGCCTCGCAGATCGAGGCCTATTCGACCTGCCCGCTATGCTGGTTCGTCTCGTACCGCGTGAAGCCCCAGTCGATCGACGCGGGCTTTGGCAACATGGAAAAGGGCAACTTTGTCCACGACGTGCTGGAGCATCTGCATGCCCGTCTGCCCCAAGAGGGCATGGAGCGCGTGACGCCCGAGAATCTGCCGCGCGCACAGGAGCTGCTGCACGAGGTCTTTGACGAGACGTTGGCCGAGCACGCCGGCAAGCGCGGCACGGAGGGCCCGCTGGTGCCGCTCTCTGCGGTGGAGGAACGCCAGGTGGCCGAGATCTTGCCGCAGCTGGAGGGTGTGCTTGCCTACGAGTCCGAGGCACTTGCCCCCTTTGCCCCGCGCTACCTGGAGTTCGCCTTCAACGAGCTCAAGGTCGAGTATGCCGGTTGGCCGCTTGGCGGGCGCATCGACCGCGTGGACGTGGACGCCGAGAATCGTGCCGTGGTGATCGACTACAAGCATCGCACGGGCGTTGAGGAGTTTAAGCTCGCCGACCCCACGGTGCGCGACGAGGAATCGGGCACGGCGCCCATCGACGATCCGCGCTGGTTGCCACCACATACCCAAACGCTCATCTACGCCCAGGCCATGCGCCGGGCGCTGGATTTGGACACCCGCGCGGCGCTCTACTTTTCGACCAAGGGCGGCAAGCCGGCGTTGCGCGGTGCCGCGAGCGCCGAGCTGCTCGAGGAAGAGCGCGGCGACGGTCGCATCCCGGGCCTTAAGAAAGGTTTCCCCGGCGAGGGTGGCAGCATGGACTTCGACGCCCTGCTCGATCGCGTTGAGGCCGGCATCGCCGAGCGCCTGCGCGAGCTCGAGGCAGGCAACGTTGCCGCCGTCGACCCGACGCCGGCTCAGGCCGCGCATGCGCGCTGCTCGTATAACCACGAAGGAACGTTTGTAAGGAGGGACGTGTAGACCATGGATCTTTCGACTTTGATGCCGCAACAGCTGCAGATTGTCAAAACGCTCGACCGTCCGCTGTTTGTCTCGGCGGGCGCCGGTTCGGGCAAGACCTTTACCCTCACGCGTCGCATCGTCTACGCGCTCTCGCCCAAATCCGGTCCGTTCGTTGAACATCTTGACCAGGTGCTCGCCATTACCTTTACCAAAGATGCCGCGGCCGAGATCCGTGACCGCGTGCGCCGTGCGCTTATCGACGAGGGCATGGACGAGGAAGCACTGACCGTCGACGACGCGTGGATCTCGACCATTCACGGCATGTGCTCGCGTATCCTGCGCGCGCATGCGCTGGAGCTGGGCATCGACCCCGAGTTCACGGTGCTCACCGATACCGACGAGCTTATGGACCAGGCTGTTGAGCATGTGTTGGCCCGCGCGACGGCGCCCGATGCCGCCCCCGAGCTCGCGGCATCGCTCAAGGCCCTCTATGCCTGGTATCCCATGGCGGGCGAGGGCGGTTCCTTTGGCGCTGGCGCGACCATCAAGGGCCTGGTGCGCGACCTGCTGGAGCTGTCGAGCCAGTTGCCGGGCGGTATGGACGACGTGTGCGTGGCGCGCGGGCAGGCCGATACCTCGGCACTCGCCGATGCCTATCGCGCGGCGCTGGGCGCAAGCAAGGCCGCGACCGAGAAGGCGCAGATGGCACTCGACGCCATTGACGCGTTCGAGGCGAGCGGCAAGACCATGGCCGATGCAGCGCGACTCATGATGTCGTGCACCATGCCGCGCGCGAGCAAGGCATTCCCTAAGGAGCAGGTCGAGCTGCTCAAGGCCGAGGCCGCCGATGCGTTTATCAATATCGTGCTTGCCTGCGGTGGCCCGGCGCTCGATGCGCTGGTGGGCCTGGCCCGTTCCGTGGAGGCTGAGTATCGCGCGCTGAAGGCTGCCCAGTCCGCCCTCGATAATAACGACCTGCTGCGTATGGCCTACGAGGCCCTGCGCGATTACCCTGCCATCCGTGCTGCGTACGAGGGCCGCTTTAAGATGGTCATGATCGATGAGTTTCAGGATACCGACCAGATGCAGGTCGATCTGATACGCTACCTGACGGGTGCGGGGGAGCGCGCGCTGTGCACCGTGGGCGATGCGCAGCAGTCCATCTATCGCTTCCGTGGCGCCGAGGTCGAGGTGTTCCGTCGTCAGGAGCGCAAGGTGGGCTCGTCTGCCGCGCCCGAGACGGCTGTCGCATCCGATGCCCCCGCTGGCGAGCTCGTCAAACTCGTGCGCAACTTCCGCAGCCACGACGAGGTGCTGCGCTACGTAGCACGCGTCTTTGACGGCAACACCGGTGGTTTGATGCAGGGGTTCTTGGATCTTGAACCGAGCGACAAACGCGAGGACAAGCTCAAGGCGAAGGCTTCGCGCCGCCAGGCGCTGTTCGTTGCCGGTGGCAGCACCCAGGAGCGAACGCAGGCGAAAGCTCGTGCGATTGCGGAGCGGTTCCAAGCGCTCGTCAAAGCGGGCCAGCCCCAGGGCGGCATGGTGCTGCTGCTGGGCCGCATGACCAACGCCGATGTCTATGCACAGGCCTTCCGCGACCAGGGGCTCGACTGCGTCATCGCGGGCGGCTCGGTCTTTGCGCAGGCTGCCGAGGTGCAGACGGTGCGCGCCCTAGTTTGTGCACTCGCCAATCCGGCCGATACGGCGCAGGGTCTTATGCCACTGCTGGCCTCGCCGATGTTTGCACTCGGCGCCCAGGAGTTCCTGGCGCTGGCGACCAAACTCGATAGCGAGACGGGGGAGACCTCGCGCCGGAATATCGACGTGGGTATCATGAGCGATTCCGATGTGCCGGGTTTGCAAGACTTGCCGCTCGTGACGCGCGCCCGCGAGGTGCTGCGGTATGCGTTTCGTCGCGTGGGCCGCGATTCGTTCGCCGCCATCGCGCGCGACGTGGTCAACGCCTCCGGCTGGTTTGTGCGTCTGGCACAGCGTGGTCCCGAGGGCAAGGCCATTGCCGCCAACGTGCTCAAGGCGCTCGACGCTGTGGCTGAGGCTGAGGCCGAGTTCGGCAACTCGCCGCGTTCCATCGCGCTTGCCTTCGATCGCTTCCTGGCGGGCAAGGAAGCCCCGGGTGCCCTCAACGAGGAGGGCGACGGCGCGGTGCGCATCATGACGGCACACGCCTCCAAGGGTCTGGAATATCCGGTCGTGGCGGTCGCCGAGTGCTTTGGCGTGCGTAAGTCCTCGGGTGCGGCACAGATGGGTCGCGTCGAGGGCGGAGCGCAGGTCGTGGCACTGCCGGCACGCTTCGACGGCGTTAAGCTTGCCGACGGTACCTTTGTGAAGGGCGACGACGTCAAAAAGCAGTTTGAGCACGCGTTTAAGGGCAAGGGCACGTCGCTGTGGTTGCCGCCAGAGCTTATGGAGGACGTATGCGCGACGGGTTCTCCCGCCGAGGTATTTGCTCACCTGCGCAACGACGACCTGCAGCTTTCGCTCGAGGAGCGGGCCCGCTTGCTCTATGTTGCCATGACGCGTGCGCGCGAGCTGGTGATCTTGGCGATGGATGCCGGCGTGAGCCGTGGCAAGGTGACGGCGCCGACCTTCGACGTCGAGACCGATCTGACCTACGATGTGCTGCGCCGTATTTTGCCGACCGACGCTCTGGACATGCCGCAGCTCGATGCCGACCGCCTGGTGTTCGACAACTCTAAGCCGGGCGACTACGAGCTCATCTCGCTGGCGGACTTTACGTTTGGCGAGCAGGCGTTTGAGGCCAACGCTTCGCTGGATGCCGAGGGCAGGCTTGTTCGTGGCGATGCCGATGCCGCCGATAATGCTGCGCGCTCAACCGTCCCCGGTCCTGCCGACCCCAAGCCCGATTCGTTTGAGCTTGTGTATCCCCAGGCAGTGGGCGTGCGCATGGGCATCTGTCCGTATCCGATGCGTGATTCGTATAGCTACTCGTCAATCGCCGCGGCGCTCCATGCCGAGACGGAAGATCGTGCCGCCGAGGCACACGTGCCCATGGACGAGGCCGGCGATGATGCGGAGTCGGATGGCTCGGAGATGACGGATGCAGACGTGGCCGCCGTTGAGCCCGCCGGCAACCCCATGGCGCTGGGCTCGGCGTTCCACGCCGCTTGCCAGTGGCTCATCGAGATGGGTGCCGATGCGCTGCCCGCTGCGCGCGCCGATGCGCTGGCGCGCCTGTGGCGCCTGACGCCGGAGCAGCGCGAGCGCTTCGATGTCGCCCTGAATCGCTGGCTCAAGTCGGCTGTTCGTGCTGACCTGCTCGCGTGGCCGTGCGTTCGTGCCGAGGTGCCGTTCTTTTCGCTGGGCTGCGAGGACGAGGACATCGCTCGCTACGGTGCCTATGCCGAGGGCGCCATCGATGTACTGGCGACGAACCCGGCGGATTCGTCACGCGCGCTGGTCATCGACTACAAGACGGGCGGCACGCCGGATGAGACGCCCGACCAGCTGCTCGAGAAGCACGCCCTGCAGGCGCGTGTCTACGCTGATGTTCTGCACAAGGCGGGCTTTGAGGCCGTGACGGTCAAGTTCGTCCGCGTGGAGCAGCCTGATCCAACCATCTTCGTCGAACCCGCCGAACCTCAAGTAGTCACCTACAATCTCTAGCCCTCAGATAACTTGCGGTGGAATACGGACTGTTTTGACCAAAAAAGCCGCCAAACAGTCCGCATTTCACCGCAACGCATGGGAGAGCCTGGGGCGGTACAATGGCTCGAACGGTTCAAACGAATAAGGAGCCATCATGCAGCTCACCAAAACGCTTAAGGTGACGCCGGAGGAGCTTTTTGACGCTCTGGCGGGGTCCATCATGCAGGATATCGAGAACGCCACGGGCAAGCGTCCCAGCCGCAACAAGCTCAATGGCTATAAGTACGAGAAACGCGCCCAGTCCGCAAAAGGCAAGGCCAAGGGCACGGCGATCAAGGTTAAGATCAAGCACTTTGACTACCCGTGCCTCTATGAGGTCCGTTTTCAGTATGCGGCGGGCATCAATACCATGCGCTATGAGGCTGTACCTGCTGGCGATGGTGCCTGCGAGCTCACCTATACCGAGGATTTTCAGGGTGTGGGTGGCAACACGTCTGGCACGCGCGGCAAGCTCGGCCTCTTCTTCTATGAGCGCAAGCTCAAGAGCCACGCCAACCAGACGATTGATCAAATCGTCAAATACATCGAGGGTGAGCGCCGTGTAAAGGCTAATCCCGCCTTCGCCGATGATGCTGCCGAAAACGCTTCGGATGTATTCCATTGATACCCTGTTCAAAAGCTTTACCGCTCTCCACAGCAACTGTGAACACTTCAGGCTTCGAGTCAGTAGCGAGTGGCCTGACATAATTAGTTGATGGAAGTGCCAAATGAATAAGAATGCCACTGCGCAGCTGCACATCTATTCCGCCTTTTTCGTTCTCGCGGGATTTGTTTTAAATCGGGGAGTGTTTCTACTTTTCCTTGCGGAGAAAGGAATGTCTGTCACGGAAATCGCGCTTTATCAAGCCCTGTTTAACATTGCAACGGTCGTCCTCGAGCTGCCAACAGGGCTGATAGGCGATTTCTTTGGAAAGAAGTTCTCGATTCAAGTGGGCGTGCTGCTGCTTTTCTTCCATACGGCTGGCATGCTGTTGCTCTCAGGCCCCTTTCTCGTCGCGCTTTCCCTTGTTGAGGCACTCGCCTACTCCCTTCAATCGGGATCCGAACAAGCACTTTTATATGAAATTGCCCGAAATGCCGGTCAAGGAGAGCGCTTCCTCACCATCAACGCTCGGCTGCTTGCCGCGCAATCAATCGCGACGGGAGTGGCAATCGTACTTGGATCATTCATTGCCCAAGTATCTTGGAGCGCCCTCTACGTATGTGTCTCCGTTTTCTATCTCCTGCAGCTTTTCCTTCTGTATCCCATTGAGAGGACGGAAGCGACCCGTTCTGAAAGCTCTGAGATGAGAAGGTTTGACGTAGCCAAGGTCTTCAGACGCGAAACCTGGCGTGTTGGAGAATCCGCTTTTGCGGTGTTGCTTCTTCTAATCGGCACAAGCATGCTCGATGGATTCTATGGGAGTTATTACAACTTGAATCAGTTGGTATTCGACGCATTTGATGCTCCCGTCTCCATAATAGGAATCTTTTTCGGTGCATCCTATGCAGTAAATGCGACGGCCTACATTGCAGCAGATTTCTTCTCATCGCGTTTCGGGAAAAGAAATACCATGCTCGGCTCGATGCTAATCGAGGCCGGTCTTTTCATGATTCTTCCGTGGTTCGCTTCAAATCCGCTGTGTTTGTTTGGCCTTAGCATGGTGCTTTGTTTTCTCCCAGAAGTGGTGTACATCACTTCGGAAAACTTAATCCAAGACGCGATAGCGGACGATCTCCGCGCGACGATCCTTTCCGTCGCGTCTCTGGTAAGGGCTCTCTTTTCTGCAATGTTTTTCTCCATATTTGGATATGTGTTGGGGTTATATCCCATTCAGATAGCGCTCGGTGTTATTGGCGCAATCGCGATAGCAATTACCGCCGTTGTTTCATTAAAATTGGTAGGAATACAGATCTCCAAGAATTGATATATCGATTGACGAGCTATCCGAAGCGTCGAGCCTTCTTGATGGACATGACTATTCGTCACAAATCATTCCGCGCATCGCCGGGGTTCCAGCAATACTCGATATATCGGGATGCCCTCATTCCCCTTTTTGAAGGTCCCAAATTAGCTACCCGTGTGGGTTTGGCTAGGTTCGGGTGATTAGCTACCCGTGTGGGTTTGGCTAGGTTCGGGTGCTGTCCGTGCCGTGGGGTAAAATCGTTCAGTCAGAACACGAACCCGCATCGGAGCTCATCACATGGCATTCGTCCATCTGCACAATCACACTGTTTTCTCCATGCTCGACGGCGCAACCCGTATCCAGGATATGGTCAATCGTGCCGTTGAACTTGGCATGCCCGCCGTGGCCATTACCGACCACGGCTACATGTATGGCGTGCCCGACCTGGCGCTGGCCTGCGACGCCGTCAATCACAACACGCCCGAGTACAAAACCTGGAGCCACGACAAGGCCTTCTTGGAAAAGGACCGCCGCGACGAGCTAGTGGAGCCCGACCCCGAGGCAAACCCGCGCGAGCATGCCCAGTACGTCAAAGACATGGCCATGTGGGACGAGAAGGGCAACATCGACGAGCTCAAACCGCCCCTGGTCATCAAGCCCATCTTTGGCTGCGAGGTCTACTTTACGCCGGACGAGACCCTTGCCCGCGACCACAAGCCCGAGCTCTACCACATGATCCTTCTGGCCAAGGATCAGGAGGGCTACGTCAACCTAATGCAGACGGTCTCCGAGGCCGCCGTGCAGGGCTTTTACTACAAGCCGCGCGTGACGCTCGACAACCTGCGCCGCCATGCCAAGGGCATGATCTGCACGAGCGCCTGTATCGCGGGCATCATCCCCAAATACATCGACCGCGGCGACATGGAAGGCGCCATCAAGTGGGCCGAGACCTTCCGTGATACCTTCGAGCCCGGTGACTTCTACATCGAGATCCAGGAACACGGCATCACCACCGACAACGGCCTGACTGACGAGCAGATGGACCGCACGCTCATCGACATCGCCAAGCAGGTGGGCGTCAAGGTCATCGCCACCAACGACTTCCACTACCTGCGCCGCGAGGATGCGCCCGTGCAGGACGTCATCATGTGCATTGGCATGAACGCCAAGGTCGACGACCCCAACCGCATGCGCATGACCGGCTCGGAGTTTTACATGAAGACCGAGGAGGAGATGCGGGCGATGTTCCCGTATTGCCCCGAGGCCTGCGACAACACGCTCGAGATCGCCGACAAGTGCTACGTTGAGCTGGACTGGGACTCTATCATCCTGCCGCGCTTTCCGTTGCTCGATCCCGGTGAGACGCACGAGAGCCAGTTCCGCCGTGAGTGCGAGAAGGGCCTGCGCCAGCACTATGGCGACGACTGGGCCACGCGCGAGATCGGTGGCGTCAACATCAAAGAGCGCTTTGAGTACGAATACAAGGTCATCTGCGACAAGGGCTTTGCCGCCTACTTTTTGATCGTTGCCGAGTACGTGCAATGGGCTAAGGACAACGGCATCGGCGTCGGCCCTGGCCGTGGCTCGGCCGCCGGCGCTATCGTCGCCTACGCCATGAACATCACCGCGTTCGACCCGCTCGAGAACGGCCTGATGTTCGAGAGGTTCCTGTCCCCGCAGCGTACCGAGATGCCCGATATCGATATGGACTTCGACGATGAGCGGCGCCTCGAGGTCGTGGAGCACGTTCGTCAGCTCTACGGTCCCGAGAAGGTCACCCACGTCATCACCTACTCGACCATCAAGGCCAAGCAGGCCATCAACGACGCCGCGCGCGTCCTGGACTACCCGGTCTACATGGGCCAGCGCCTGTCCAAGATGGTTTCGAGCGACCCCAAGGTCAAGCTCAAGCAGGTGCTCGACAAACAACCCGGCAAAGAGGATCTGTTTAACCCCGATTTTGCCGAGGCCTATAAAAAGGACGACGACGCCCGCCGCATCATCGACACGGCGCTCTCGATCGAGGGCCTCACCCGTGGCGAGGGCGTGCACGCGTGCGCCGTTCTGATCTGCCGCGACCCCGTCAACGAGCACGTGCCCACCAAGCTCGACACCAAGGGCGGCGTCGAGATTACCCAGTACGAGGGCCATACCGTCGCCGACATGGGCCTGCTCAAGATGGACTTCTTGGGCCTGCGCACGCTGACGGTTATCTCCAAGGCCAAGGCAAACATCAAAAAGAACTTCGGCATCGACATCAAAGAGGAAGAGATTCCCTTTGACGATCCCGAGATCTTTAAGCTCATGGGCTCCGGCCACACCGCCGGCGTCTTCCAGGTCGAGTCCGCCGGCATGACGGCCACGATCAAGAACATGAAGCCCACCGAGTACAAACACGTCGTGGCATTGATCGCCCTGTACCGCCCGGGCCCGCTGGGCGCCGGCATGGTCTCGTCCTACATCAACCGTATGAACGGCAAGGAGCCGGCCGTCTCCTACGACGACCGTCTGGACGACATCCTGGGCGAAACCTACGGCACCATGGTCTACCAGGAGCAGGTTATGCTCATCTCCGTCGAGATGTGCGGCTTCTCCAAGGGCGAATCGGACTCGCGTATCCGTAAGCCCGTGGCCAAGAAAAAGATTAAGCTGCTCACGTCGACGGTGCTCCACTGGGAGGATGGCTCGGACGAGACCACTTACGACCATTGGATGAATGGCGCTATCAAGAACAACTACACGCGCGAGGTCGCCCAGAAGATTTGGGACGATGTCCTTGAGTTCGCGTCCTACGCCTTCAATAAGTCGCACTCCGCCGGTTACGCCATCCTGGTTATGCAGACGGCATGGCTCAAGGCGCACTATCCGCATGAGTACATGGCGGCCGTTCTGACGTCCTATACGGGTAAGACCGACAAGATCGTGCATTACGTCTCGGCGTGCCGTCACGACGGCATCCCCGTGCTGTCGCCAGATGTCAACGAGTCCGGTACCGAGTTCACGGCTACCAAGGAAGGCGTGCGCTTTGGTCTGGCCGGTATCCGCGGCGTGGGCACCGGCGTGGCGCAGGCGATTATCGCCGAGCGCGAGGCGGGCGGTCCGTTTAAGACGCTGCACGACTTTGTCGAGCGCGTGGACTCGAGCCAGGCCAACCGTCGCGTGATCGAATCGCTGATCAAGGCAGGCGCCTTCGACTCCACGGGGTATCCGCGTCGCCAGATGATGCACTTTGTGGACAAGAACAACCCCGAGAACATCATCGATGCCGCGGTAAAGCGCCAGAAGGACCGCGCGAGCGGCCAGACGTCGTTCTTCGATATGTTTGGCGACGTTGAGGGCTCGGGCTTTGAGGTGAGCGTACCCGATCCGGATGGCCAGGAGTGGGACCGCCACCTTAAGCTGAGCCAGGAGAAGGAGGTCCTGGGCATCTATGTCTCGGACCACCCGCTGCGCCCGTTTGAGTATGCACTTAGCAAAGCGCGCGACTTCTCGTTCTCGCAGATCGACACCGGCTACGAGGTTCAGAATCCTACGGGCGGCACCATCAACCAGGAGATTCCCGAGGGTAAGGCGCTGTGGTGGGCCGGCATGGTCTCGAGCGTGTCCAAGCGCGTGACCAAAAACGGCGACCCCATGGGCATCGTGCAGCTCGAAGACATGGAAGGCGAGGCCACGGTCGTGGTGTTCCCCAAGACCTACAAGGAGGCCGAGGGGTACCTGTACGGCGAGGTCGATCCCGAGACCGGCGCGCAGCTGTCCGATGCGTTTGTGCGCATTAAGGGCAAGCTCGAGCGCTCGGACCGCGGCGACCAGATCATCGCGCAGGAGATCGTGCCGCTGGAGCTTAGCGAGGAGAAAAACAAGCCCAAGGTCTTTGAGGTCATGGTGCCCAACAGTCGATTTAGCCAGGGCAATATGGCGCGCCTGGCCACGGTGCTCACCACCAACCCGGGCGGCGACCGCGTGGAGATCTTTATTGAGCAAGTCGACGGGCGCGTGCTGTGTGCTGAGGTGCCGGCCAAGGTCAATGCACGCTCGATTCCGCTGCTGGCAGAGGCAAAGGCCATCGTCGGCAACCAAGGCCGCGTGACGGTTATCTAAGCTACCCTGGGTGAGATTGGAGGAAGTGATGGCGCAGGGGACGTTTGTGCAGGCGCTTCGCAAAGAGGCGGCGTTGAGCGGCACCTTTATGAAGGGGCGTTCGCTCATGCTCAACGGCGCCGTGCTGTCGATCGAGGACAGCGGCTCGCGCTTCTCCAAAAACGTGACGGTTGAGGGCTCGGTGCGCGGTTCGCGCGGCGACCTGTACAAGACGCACGTGGCGCTCGACATGGACGAGCACGAGGTGATCGACTACGACTGCGATTGCCCCGCCGCCTATCGTTACCCCGGTATGTGCAAGCACGCTATTGCCACGGCTCTGGCGTATTTGGATGCCAGCGGCGCCGAGCCCGTCGAAGGTTTGCACACGCCGGTCCGCACGTTTACGGCGCAGCCGAAACAGCCCGCGCGCACCGCGCTCAAAGCGCCGGCCGTCAATCCCAACTTTCCCTTTCCGGCGCCCGTCCCCACGAGCCCGAGCCTTATGGCGGCGCTCTCCGATCTTTCGGACGCGCGCATGGATGAGCTGGCGAGCATGCGCCGCAAGCTTGCCGGTGCCGTTGATCCCGACGCCCCCAAAGCGGCGTTGGAGCCCTCGTTGGTGCCGTACTACAATCCGCTGTTCGCCGACCGCTTTAGCTGGGCGCTCGAGTTCCGCATTCGCTGCGGTTCGGTGTCCTACGTGGTCAAGGACATCGACGGCATGGCCGATGCCTACGTGCGCGGCGGCACCTTCTCGTACGGCAAGAAGCTCACGTTTGTCCATACGCCCGAAGCCTTCGAAGACGTGTCGACAAAGCTGCTCAACCTTGTCGTGACGACAGTTGCCTATCTCGATGACATCACAAGCTCGCGTTCGGCGTCGTACGACTTTGCCCGCAGCGGTTTTGTCGCCGAGCGTCAGTTGCCGCTGTCCGAGCATAGCATCGTATATGTGCTGGACCTGTTGCGCGGCCAGACCATCTCTTTTGAGCCCGCCTGGTCGCGGGGGACGACGACGCATCGCACCTATGACGTGGCGGTCGAGCCGGCGCCGCAAGGGAAGGATGAAGCCCCGACCAAGCGCCCGCCGCTCCTTGCCTCCAAGATTGCGCCGGCGGTCGGCGGCAGCTACGACCTTCGCCTGCCCGCCGATATGTACTGCTTTGCATCGGGCGATGCTGCCTACCTGGTCGACACGCGCCGCGCGCGCCGTACCGACACGGCGTTTGCCCAACATGCGGCGCCGTTCCTATCGCGCTTGCTGCCCTGTCGCACGCCAGTCCATATCGCTGCCGACCAGGTGGGGGAGTTCTGTCGTATGGCTCTGCCCATTTTGCGCGACTATACCGACCTTACCGCGCCCGCTGCGCTCGATACCGTGGCGCCCGAGCCGAGCTTTGCCATGGCAATCGGTGTCGACGACGGGCTCGTGACCTGCAAGATTACGGTTTCCTACGGCGACTGGTCGGCAGATCTCTTTAGCCTGGGTGCTCCGGGAAGCCCCTTCGAAGAACAGCGCCCGGGCGTGCCGCCGCGCGACGAGATAGCAGAGTTTCGCGTTATGGACACGGCGGCCCTGTATTTCGACTTTTACGAGGGCGGCCTGGCGTTTGAGGAGCGCGACGACGAGAGCCTGTTCTGCTTGCTGACCGAGGGCCTGTCTGCCCTGTCCGAGCTGGGCGAGGTCATGCTCAGCGACCACCTACGCCAGATCTCGGTGCGCCCTGCGCCCAAGCTTTCGGTGCGTGCCGCCGTCAAGAGCAACCTGCTCGATGTTGAACTGGG
Source organism: uncultured Collinsella sp. (assembly GCA_902479145.1). Classification (GTDB taxonomy): domain Bacteria; phylum Actinomycetota; class Coriobacteriia; order Coriobacteriales; family Coriobacteriaceae; genus Collinsella. The sequence continues at coordinate 20,683 of CABSNR010000019.1, read as the reverse complement.
CGCGAGCGGTCTTTCGGCGGCAGATCTTGCCATCTACCTCGACTCCTACAAGCGCCATCAAACGTTTGCGCGCCTTACGTCCGGCGACATCATTCGCCTGGACGAGGGCGCTCGAGCCGCGTTTGGCCTCGCCAAGGACCTGGGCGTCGATGCCGTCGACCTGCTCGACGGCGTGTCGCTTTCCGCATCGAGCACCCTGTTCGTCGATAGCATGCTCGCGCGCACGCCCGCGCTCGAGGCCGATCGCGACGCTGCGTTCCGCCGTACCGTCGAGCGCCTGGACACGCTCGGCAAGATGGACTTTACGGTACCCGCCTCGCTCAAGGCCACGCTGCGTGGCTACCAGGTCGACGGCTACCAGTGGCTCGGCTCGCTTGAGCATCTGGGCCTCGGCGGTATCTTGGCCGACGATATGGGCCTGGGCAAAACGCTCCAGATGATCGCGCATATCCTGGTGCGCGTGGAGGCGGGGGACAACAAGCCCACGCTCGTGGTATGCCCGGCCTCACTCGTGTACAACTGGACTGCCGAGCTGGAGCGCTTTGCGCCCTCGCTGGATGTGTGCGCCATCGTGGGCGCCAAGGCTCAACGCCGCGTGCAGATAGCAGGCGCCGACGAGCATAACGTGGTCGTGACGTCGTATGACCTCATGCGCCGCGATATCGACGAGTATGCCGAGCGGGACTTTGCCCGCGTGGTGCTCGATGAGGCCCAGTACATTAAAAACCCGCTCACCCAGGTGGCGCGCGCCGCAAAGCGCCTGCCTGCCGGCGTGCGCTTTGCCCTGACGGGCACGCCCATCGAAAACCGCCTATCCGAGCTCTGGAGCATCTTCGACTTTTTAATGCCGGGCCTGCTCGGCACGCGCGAGTCGTTTGCCAAGCGCTTCGAAAGCCCGGTCGAGCATGCCGAGGGCGACAGTGCCGCTCGCCTGCAAGCGCTCGTGTCGCCGTTTGTGTTGCGCCGTGTCAAGGAAGACGTGGTGGCCGACCTGCCCGAGAAGATCGAGGATACGGTCATGGCGCAGCTCACCGGCGAGCAGCGCAAACTCTACCTGGCCAACCAGGACCGCATCGCCCAACAGGTGCAGCATCGCGAGGCATCCGAGTTTAAGAAGGACAAGCTCAAGGTGCTCGCCGAGCTCACCAAGCTGCGCCAGATCTGCTGCGACCCGCGTCTGCACTACGAGGATTACAAGGCGGGGAGCGCCAAACTCGATACGTGCATGGAGCTCGTGCACGGCGCACTCGACGGCGGACATCGCATCCTGTTGTTCAGCCAGTTTACGGGTATGCTCGATATTATCGGTAAGCGCCTGGCCAAGGAGGACATCGCCTTCCTTAAGCTCACGGGCGCTTCGTCTAAGGAGAGCCGCGCCAAGATGGTCGCGCAGTTCCAAGCGGGCGAGGTTCCGGTCTTTTTGATTTCGCTCAAGGCGGGCGGCGTGGGCCTTAACTTGACGGCTGCCGACGTGGTCATCCACTACGACCCGTGGTGGAACGTGGCGGCGCAGGACCAAGCAACTGATCGTGCACACCGTATTGGCCAGCAGCATACCGTGACCGTGTACAAGCTCATCGCCAAGGACACGATCGAGGAACGCATTATGCAGATGCAGGAGTCCAAGCGCGACCTGGTCAACAGCGTACTCGGCGGCGACGGCATCTCGTCGGCACTGTTCACGCGCGAGGATGTTCTGGCGCTTCTCGGCGGCGACGGGCGCTAGCCGCGCGCGGGGTGGGACTGCTGGAGTGGGCAGGACGGTCGACGCATTTTGGCCCGACCGCTTGCCTGATCCGTTATGTGTTCATTTGCAATGCCGTGGATGGTTTGTCTGCCTTTGGGCATAAGAACCATCAAGAACATTGGCACATCAGCAAAGGAGAACATCATGGCGAAATTCTTTAAGGACCCCGACGGTAAGCTCATCGCTGCCCTTGGCGACGACGTTGCGACCCCTGCCGGTTGCACGGAACTGACCGCAAACACTGAGGACGCGGCGCACGAGAAGCACGTGCCTGTTGTCGAGACCGAGCGCGACGGTCACGTGATTCGTGCACGCGTTGGCTCGGTCGAGCACCCCAGCCTACCCGAACACTACATTGAGTGGATTGCGCTTGAGGCCGAGGGCCGCTTAGAGGTTCATTACCTTGAGCCCGGCATGAAACCCGCGACGTTTTTCGCGGGCGGCTCCAAGACCGGTACCGTCTATGCCTACTGCAACCTGCACGGGCTGTGGTCCGCGACATTCTAGGAGCGCGCCCCCGCTCGGGGTATCATAGCTAGCATATGCACATGCAAGCGCCGGCTGCATTATGCGGCCGGCGCTTTTACTACGATTTCGATGGTTTACGACGGAAAGGGCTGGGGCATGAAGCTCGCGCTTGCACAGATCGATATGCGCCTGGGTGATATTGAGGGCATTTGCGGCCGCATCGAGGACCAGGCTCGTCTGGCCCACGAGCGCGGGGCGCGCGTGCTGTGCGTTCCGGCTCCGCTCTTTATGGGCGCCATGCCCGGTGGCCTGGTGGGCGCTGCCGACTTTGAGCACGACGTGCTTGCCGGTTTGACTGGTGTCGCCGAGCGTATCCAGGAGCTTGACATGATCTGCATCGTGCCCGCGGCGGTTTCGTTTGAGGGCCAGCCGCTGCTCGACTACATGATGCTCAAGGACGGTCATGTGGTGCCGGCGCGTTCGAGCATTGCCCTGCAGCGTGGCGAGAACAACGACACACGTTGGGCGCCGCCGGTGTTCGACGTGGACGGCGTGCGCATCGCCGTGATTTTTGACTTGGACCGCGAACTCGAGATGCTGCCGACCGGTGTTGACCTCATTGCGTATTTCCAATTCAACGCGTTTGACATGACCGACCGCGAGACTGCCGCCATTGCCGCCGTTCGCAGCGGCGCCTACCGCAAGATCGCATCCAAGCGCAGCGTGTGGTTTGCCTGCATGGCGCCGGTCGGTGCCTATGACGAGTCGGTGTATACCGGCGGTTCGTTTGTGCTCGACGACTGCGGTCGCGTGGTGGCCCAGGCGCCGTGCTTTGAGGAGAGCCTGCTGGTTCAGGAGATTCAGCGCGGCGTGATGCTCGATGCCCTGGAGGATCACGAACTGCCCGAGTTCCGTTCCGAGGAGTGGCTGTGGCAGGCGCTGGTGCTCGCCGTGCGCGACAACGCCCGAGCCCACGGTGCGTCGCGTGCTGTGGTGGCACTCGAGGGTGACTTGCCGTCGTCCCTGCTGGCGGCGCTGGCCGTCGACGCTCTGGGCCCGCGCAATGTGATTGGCCTGGTGCTGGGGCGCAACCGTATCTTTACGCCGGCGCAGGAAGAAGCCGAGGCTGCCCGCTGTGCCGCCGTCCGCGCCATCGCCGAGCGTCTGCACATTCGCACCGTCGAGCGCGATGCACCGGATGCGGCGCGCGTGCTCGATCGCGACGTGTCGGCGGGCGATGCCGAGCGCCTGCGCTCGCGCACGCTGGGCCTGATGCTGGAGGATACGGCGCTCGAGCTGGGTGCGATGGCGCTGAGCCCGCTGTCCAAAACCGAGTACGCGCTGGCGGCGCCGGCGCTTTGCGGCGGCTACCAGGGCGACTTTGCGCCCTTTGGCGATGTGTACCTGTCGACGCTTGAGTTTGTGGCGCGTGTGCGCAACCGCACGTCTGCCGTGGTGCCCCAAGAGCTCGTGACGCTCAACGCAGTGGAAGATTGTATGGAGCGCGTGCTGGCGCAGGCGCTCTCGACGCTCGACGGTCCGGTCGATATGCTCGACCGTGCGGCACAGCTGCTCGGCGGACTTGAGCCGGGCGAGGTCGATGGCACGCTCGAGTCACACGTCGACCGCAACCGTCCCTTCGACGACATCCCGATGGCCGCCGGCAAGCCCGAGGCCTGCTCGCTGCTGCTGATGCTTGTGCGCCAGGGTGAGGCTGCTCGTCGCATGCTGCCGACGGCGCCGATCGTCTCGGCCCGTTCGTTTGTCGAGCGCGCCTGGCCGTATATGCTCGCGTGGTCCGACCTGGGACTGAGCGGCAAGGAACGCATGACGGTCGATGCGCTGGCGCGCGCCGAGGTGAACCGCTTTGCTGACGAGGATACAAGCGAGCGCATGCGTGGTGAGATGATGGGCATACTGGGTGACCTGTTGGGTATTTCGCCCGAGCAGATGGAGGAGCTGCGCTCCGAGGACGGCCAGCGTCGCTTGCATGAGGGCATGAAGAAGTTTGAGGGCGAGGTCCAGGACGCCATCGATAAGATGATGGGCGGTCAGGGCGGCCCGCAGGGCGGGCCCCAGGGCGGACCGATGCCGCACCCGCCGGTGGACCCGAGGCAGTTCCCGTTCTTCTCGCAGAACTAGGTCGCTGCGCGCCCGCCAGAGCGGCGATCTGCCTTTCAATCGTCGGGCATGACCGCCAGGTCAATGCCCTCCTCTTTCAAGGCACCTTGCTCGCTCTGGCGGGCGCTCGCTTGCGTATGCTCAACCTACAATTCGATCTCGGCTGACTTATAGGGCTTGCGTTGTGTTATTCTAGAACAGACGTTCGTGAATGATGCGCGGGGCCTTGCCTTGTGCTGTGCTGGTGACGAGGGGAGGTTGGCTTGGTCATTTTGGGTATCGACCCCGGTTTGGCCCATACGGGTTGGGGGATTATCGAGGAGCGGCGTGGCGAGGTTCGCTGCCGTGCCTATGGCTGCATCGAGACCAGTGCCGGAAGTCCGCTCGCGGTGCGCCTGTCGCATATCGCCCGCGACCTCAAGGGCGTTGTCGAACGCTATCGTCCCGATACCGCTGCTATCGAGAGCATTTACTTTGGCGCCAACGTTCGCTCGGCCATCCCTACGGCGCATGCCCGCGGTGCTGCACTCGTAGCGCTTTCGGAATGCGCGCTCGAGATTGGCGAGTACACGCCCATGCAGATCAAACAGGCTGTGGTGGGCACCGGCGCCGCGGACAAGCGGCAGGTCGCCTACATGGTGCGCACGCTAACACAGCTCGACCACGACCCGCATCCCGACCATGCCGCCGATGCCCTGGCCTGCGCCATCTGCCACGTAAACCTCAGTCGCACCCGCGCCCTCACCGGTGGCGAGTTCTATCAACAGAGAGGAACCGGATACTGATGATTTCCCAGCTCCACGGAACGCTTGTCGAGGCCACGATGAGCTCGGCCGTCGTCGATGTGTCGGGTGTGGGCTTTGAGCTCGGTATTTCGGGCAGCACTGCCGCCACGCTGCCTACACCCGGCGGCGAGGTGCGCCTCTATACCCGTATGCAGGTGCGCGAGGACGCCATGACGCTCTTTGGCTTTGCCTCCAAGGACGAGCGCACGATGTTCGATCGGCTCGTGTCCGTATCGGGCGTCGGCCCGCGCCTGGCGCTTGCCGTGCTCTCCACCTATACCGTGGGTCAGCTGTATTCGCTGGTGATGGCCGAGGACGACAAGGGCATGGCCAAGGTACCCGGTGTGGGCAAAAAGACAGCTCAGCGCCTGATCCTGGAACTCAAGAGCACCTTTGCCAAGGATAAGGGCTTTGTGCCGGTCGACGTGATTCCCGGACAGGTTGCGATGCCCGTGCCCGCTGCCGCTCCCTCGGCGATCGACGATGCCCGTGCGGCACTCCTTTCCATGGGCTTTAGCCCGCAGGAGACCGATGTTGCCCTGAGCGGGTATGATGGGCAGAATATGCGTGTCGAGGATTTGCTCGGCGCGGCGCTTAAGCGACTTGGAATGGATGCGTGATGTGGGAAGCCGATGACTCTCAGGACCTGTGGGCGACGCCCGGCAACTCGCCGGCGGCATCCATGGCGCACGGCGAGCGCATGGTGGGCTCGGAGCTGACGGCCGAGGACCTCGATGTCGACCGCACTTTGCGCCCCCAGCGCCTGGACGATTACTGTGGCCAGGAGCACATCAAGCAGAGCCTGCGCGTGTTGATCGAAGCGGCGCAGAGCCGTGGCGAGACGCTCGACCACGTGATTTTCTCGGGTCCTCCGGGCCTGGGCAAGACCACGCTGGCCACCGTTATCGCCAACGAGCTGGGCGCTCAGATCAAGACCACGAGTGGCCCTGCCATCGCGCGCACGGGCGACCTGGCGGCCATCCTTACTAACTTGCAGCCGGGCGATGTGCTGTTTATCGACGAGATCCACCGCCTCAACCGTTCGGTCGAGGAGGTCCTGTACCCCGCGATGGAGGACTTTGCCCTCGATATCGTGATTGGCAAGGGTCCGGCGGCGCGCTCGATTCGCCTGGATATCCCCAAGTTTACGCTGGTGGCGGCAACGACCCGCTCAGGCATGTTGACCGGCCCGTTGCGCGACCGCTTTGGCATTTCATATCGCCTGGATTACTACACGGTCGAGGAGCTCGCGCAGATTGTGACGCGCTCGGCGACTATCCTGGGCGTGACGATCGATCATCCCAGTGCACTCGAGATCGGCTCGCGTTCGCGCGGTACGCCACGTCTTGCCAACCGCCTGCTCAAGCGCGTGCGCGACTATGCACAGGTGCGCGGCAACGGTCCCATTGAGCTCGATATCTGCCGTCAGGCGCTCGAGTTCTTCGAGATCGACGAGCTCGGTCTGGACTGGATGGATATTCGTATCTTGGAGACGCTTGCCAAGACGTTCTCCGGTCGTGCCGTGGGACTTACGACCCTTGCCAGCGCGGTGGGCGAGGACCCGGGCACGCTCGAGGATGTCTATGAGCCCTATTTGCTGCAGTGCGGATTGATGATTCGTACGCCGCAGGGCCGTCAGGCAACCCTCCGCACCTTTGAGCACCTGGGGATTGAACCTACCGTTTAGGGCGTTTTGTTTTGGCGGGCTGTTGGACTATCGCTGGGCATCGGGTAAACATATCGCCGTTCATCGGTTATGGGCGTTTTACTATTGCGCGCCCGTGCTATGCTGAATTGGTCTTTTTCTCATTCGGTAACGAAAGGACCGCCCATGCCTACTGACATCGAAATCGCACGTTCTGTCACGCCGCTGCCTATTACCGAGGTGGCCAAGAACGCCGGCGTCGACGTTAAGCACCTTATTCCGTACGGCTTCGACAAGGCTAAGGTCGACTATTCACTGCTCAACGAGCCGACTGATCACCAGGCCAAGCTCGTCCTCGTGACCGCTATCAACCCAACGCCCGCGGGCGAGGGCAAGACCACCACGACCATCGGTCTGGCCGATGGCCTGCGTCGTCGCGGTATCAAGAGCGCCGTGGCCCTGCGTGAGCCTTCGCTCGGTCCCGTCTTTGGCGTCAAGGGTGGTGCCGCTGGCGGCGGTTGGGCCCAGGTCATTCCCATGGAGGACATCAACCTGCACTTTACCGGCGACTTCCATGCCATCGGTGCTGCCAACAACCTGCTGGCCGCCATGCTCGATAACCACATCCAGCAGGGTAATCAGCTCGGTATTGACGTTAAGCGCATCACCTGGAAGCGCGTCGTCGACATGAACGACCGTCAGCTGCGCCATGTTATCGATGGCATTGGCGGTAAGGCCCAAGGTGTGCCGCGCGAGGACGGCTTCGACATCACCGTTGCCTCCGAGGTCATGGCAATCCTGTGCCTGTCTACGAGCATCAACGACCTCAAGGAACGCTTGGGTGAGATTGTCGTCGGCTATAGCTTTGCCGGCGAGCCCGTCCGTGCCCGCGACCTCAAGGCCCAGGGTGCCATGGCTGCGCTGCTTAAGGACGCGCTTAAGCCCAACCTGGTGCAAACGCTCGAGGGCACGCCCGCGTTTGTCCACGGCGGTCCCTTCGCCAACATTGCCCACGGCTGCAACTCTATTATGGCCACGCGTATGGCGATGCGCTTTGGCGATGTTGCCATTACCGAGGCCGGCTTCGGTGCCGATCTGGGTGCCGAGAAGTTCCTCGACATCAAGTGCCGCATGACGGGCGTTCGCCCCAGCGCCGTCGTGGTCGTCGCGACCGCTCGTGCGCTTAAGTACAACGGTGGCGTCGCCAAGGCCGACCTCAACGAGGAGAACCTCGAGGCACTCAAGGCTGGCATGCCCAACTTGCTGCGTCATGTCGACAACATCCAGAACGTTTATGGTCTGCCCTGCGTGGTCGCCATCAACCGCTTCCCGACGGACACCGAGGCTGAGCTTGCACTCATCGAGTCCGAGTGCCAGAAGCTCGGCGTCAACGTTAAGCTTTCCGAGGTCTGGGCCAAGGGCGGCGAGGGCGCGCTCGAGCTGGCCGATGAGGTCATGCGTCTGATTGAGCAGCCGAGCGAGCTCAAGTTTGCCTATGAGGACGGCGCTGATGTCGCTGATGCCCTCGAGGCCGTTGCCACCAAGGTCTACCGCGCCGACGGCGTTGACTTTACGCCGGCCGCCAAGCGCCAGCTCGCCGAGCTGCGCGAGAACGGCTTTGGCAACCTGCCGGTGTGCGTCGCCAAGACGCAGTACAGCTTTAGCGACAACGCCAAGGCCCTGGGCGCTCCCGAGAACTTCCGCATCACCGTGCGTGAGCTCAAGGTTTCCGCCGGTGCCCACTTTGTGGTCGCGCTGACCGGCAGCGTTCTGACCATGCCGGGTCTGCCCAAGGTGCCCGCGGCCGAGAACATCGACGTCGACAACGACGGCAACATCACCGGCCTGTTCTAAGTCTGCTGTCCATAGCTGCTTGTCCGCCCCGCCGTGCCCACAAGGCCCGGCGGGGCTTTTTGATCCTTAGGCCCGCGCATGTCTTGTAGATACCGACGGACTCTGCCCATCATAGGCTTTTGCGCGGGTAGAATGCATGGATAACTTGAGGCTCACGCGCGACGGAAAGGAATCGTTGCATGGATCAGGACAAGACAACCGTGATGGGCGGCTACGGTTCCGCGCAGGCTGGCGATAGCGCCGATGCGACCCGCGTTGTTCCCAACCCCGGTTATGCCGACCCCGCCGCGACGCAGCCTTCTGCCGAGCCCACCCGGGTTATGGGCTATGGCGACACGGCGCAGGATTCTTACGCTGCATCTTCGCAAGGCCCCTATGGCAACGCAGCTCCGGATCCGTTTGATTACACGCCGCAGGATTCTTATGCTGCCTCGACGCCGAATCCCTATGACAACCTGCCGCAGAATCCCATTCCGCAGCCTCAGCAGACGACGTATATGCCTCGCACGGCGCAGCCTCGCTACGAGTCGCGCGAGCCGTATCGCGAGTACCCCAAGTCGATTCCGCAATATAGCGAAGACGAGGAGAAGAGGCCGTCGCGTTCGTCGAGCGTGATCAAGAAGATCCTCATCGTGCTGGCGATTTTCTTTGCGCTGTCGGTTGTGTTTGCCATCGTGTCGGGCATGCTCAACAAGCGGGGGAGCTCAACGGCCGATACCGCTGCCGAGCAAACCGAGTCCGCCTCGTCTAGCACCGTCGATCTGAGCGATATCCCGGGGCAGTATTGGTCCAACGCCAAGAAGCTTCTCAAGTCGCGCGGCGCCGATCTTTCGAATGCCGTGGTCCTGACTGATGATGGCTCAACGCCCGTCGTCGATGCCAACTGGGTCGTTACTTCTGCCTACTATAACGACAGCGGCAACCTCGAAATTCAGCTCACGCACAAGGACGGCTCGTCGGGCAACGCGTCCGGCGACCAGGGCGGCGCGGACAGCTCGAGTTCCAATACGCTGGAGGACTTGAGCAACAAGGCGCAGGAGTTGGGAGACAAGGCGCAAGAGCTGGGCGACACGGCACAAAACCTGGGCGATACCGCGCAGAACTTGGGCGGCTTGGCGACGGATGCCTGGAACGCCCTGCAAAACGGCATCTCGGGCGCGCAGGGAAACTAGCTGTTAAGCAGGCTACAACTGCTCGGCCGGACGCTCGGGCGAGCTAAAGCCCGAATCAAACGTGACGACGCATGAGGCATCGGGTCGGCGCTCGTGCACGATGCGCGTGACGAGCTCCAGCAGCTCCTCGTCGGATATGTCAAAGCCGTCGGGACGCACCAGGTCAAACGAAACGAACCCGTCGTGCTCGTGCAGGTCGTGGATGGAGAGCGCGGGATCGATCTGCATGACGCCGCGCTTGACCCAGCTGCGCAGGTCGTCGCTGGTGGTGGCGATGGGGTCGCAGTGCAGCGTGATATCGATGCCCATTTGGCGCTTGATGTCGTGCTCGATGGTGTCCAAAATCTCGTGGTGCTCAAATGCGTCGCCCTCGCCGGGCATCTCCACGTGGGCGCTGGCAAACTGACGACCGGGGCCGTAGTCGTGCACCATCAGGTCGTGTGTGCCCAAGACCTGCGGATAGGACATGATCTTATCGCGGATTGCCTGGACGAGCTTGGGGTCGGGCGCTTGCCCCAGCAATGGGCTGATGGCGTCGCGCACTAGGCCCATGCCGCTGATGCAGATGAAGATGCCCACACCCAGGCCTGCCCAGCCATCGAGGTCAAAGCCGGTCGTCTGCGAAATAAGCGCCGCCACCAAGACCGAGCCCGAGGTGATGACGTCGTTTTTGGAGTCCTGCGCCGTGGCGATGAGCGTTTCGGAATCGATGCGGTTACCCAGCGTGCGGTTGAACGCGGCCATCCAGAGCTTTACGAGCATGGACGTAGCCAGTGCCGCAAGGGAAATGAACGTGTAAGCGGTGGGGGAAGGCTTGATGATCTTGGTGACCGACTCGAGGATCAGGTTGATGCCGACGGCGCAAACCAGGACGGCGACGAACAGGCCGGCTAGGTACTCATAGCGGCCGTGACCATAGGGGTGGCCTTCGTCTGCCGGGCGGCTGGCAAGGCGGAACCCGAGCAGACTCACGATGTTGCTCGAGGCGTCGGAGAGGTTGTTGAAGGCGTCGGCGATAAGCGAGACGGAGCCCGCGAGCAGACCAGCTATGCCCTTGGCTAGGCACAGAGTGATGTTGAGGCCAATGCAGATGAGGCTTGCGGCAAAGCCCGCGTTGGTGCGGCAAGATGCATCGACCGGCTCGTCCTCGCTGCCGGGAACAAGCGTATGTACCAGCCGATTTACTAATAGCATGGCGTATCTCCTCGCTTTCTTGTTAAGGGGATAGTGTAGCTCGCGCGGGGGCGCCGTGCACCGATGCTCAGAAAATGCAGCAATAGTCTGCCGGCGCTAACGAGCGAGCCTTTTCGTCTGCCTGGGTGGTCCATTTTGGGCCACATGGGTATGGGCATGTGCCTGTTTGCTCGACATACTTAATGTCGACAGCCCCTGTGCAAAGGAGGACGTTTCCATGGACGAGATGTTTGCCATTAAATGTCAAAACTGCGGCGGCCCTATGTACTCGCACCAAGCTAAGCGCAGCTTTGAGTGCGCTTATTGCGGTGCGGTCATTCCGTGGCGGGCGGACGCCGGGGAGCCCAAGAGCGCTTTGGGCATTCGCCATACGCCGTTGACGGTGGTGGATGGACTGCTCAAGCTCACGCATGTGTCGCAACTCGAGCGCCCGGAGGACCCGGACTGGTATTTCTTCAATTCACACTGGCGCAATCAGTCGGTCCTGGAACATCTGCTGTGGGAGGATCGCGGCACGGCGCAAGAGTTCCAAGAGGCCACGCATGTGAGCATTCCTTGCCCCTTCTGCGGAGCGTCCTTTGAGGGCGAGTCAACGCAGCGCGTGTTTGAGTGCCCGTCCTGCGGCAACAAGATCGGCATTGCCGACCTGCTCAAGCCGGGGACGTTTAGCAAGCGTCTGACCATGGGCGTGGGTGCAGAGTATGTGCCGGAGCAGGGCATTCCCTGCGAAATCTCGCCGCAGCAGGCACGTGCCAACGCACTGCAGCTGGTGCGCCAGTATGCGGAAGCCTTTGCCGGGCACGACGTGGAAGATGCGATCCAAAACGACATGATGCTCTTCTATTTCCCCATGGCGCTGGCGGACCTGCGCATGATGGCGTCCTTCCCGGGCAAGGGCCTGAGCAAGGAGACCTTGGTGTACTACGAGGTGCTCGACTGGGCATATCCCAGGGCAAACTACCTGGACGTTCGCCTCATGGGCATTTTGGAGCCGTGGGACTTTGCCAAGGTTGGGCCGTTTGACCCGGCCATGCAGGAAGGTGACTTTCGCGTTGTCTCCGTCGATGCGTCTACCAAGGACCAGGTGGTTATTGATAAGTTGGCGCTCGACGTTGCGGGCAACGACGCCGAGGCGGTGCTGGGGTTCAATAAAAAGAGCATCCGCACGTGGGCGCGCAAGGCCCGCAAGCACAAGGACGGCTTGGTTATGGTGCCGGTGTACTTTGTCGATCGTCCTGCCTCGGATAGTCGCGATGGCGAACAGGTGCGCATCGCCGTGAACGGCCAGACGGGCCGCGCGGCTGCGGTGGTGTTTAGTGACAAGCGCGAGACGCATGTGGTGGCACCGCTCAATTCCAACGTGATGCTGTCGAGCGAAAGCACCGTGCACGCCACGCCCATCGAGGTCAAATACGTTAAATCGCCGTTCCTATACCAGATCGTACGCCGTGGAGGCTGCGAGCAACCGCGCCAGGTTGCAGCCGCCGTCGAGGGTTCCTACCGAGAGGAGAAGCCCAAACGCAAGGGATTGTTCGCTGCAATCTTTGGGAAGTAGGGGAGTAGTGTCGGTCGGCGCTGCGATGCGATAGCTAGAGGAACGGGGCAGCTCGCAGGAGTGCGGACTGTCGTCTGATTGTTTGAGGGTGCCAGATGTAAATAAACAGTGGAGCGGCTGCAAAAGAGCCTCCTCACTGGGTAAAATCAGGTTGTGCCGCGGAACTCGCTCCTCAGCGCTTAAACTTCGGAGACGCGGGCAACGCAGGTATTATCGTCTAGGGCCGGCTGCAACCGGCCCTTTTCTGTGACAGCCAATGGACCCACATCAGACGAAGGCCGCGTCTTTGCCTGTCAGGTCATGCTCGCCAGCCACGGCTAGAATGTCGTTGCCGGCGTCCATGACCGGTATTGTTTCGTAGCGTGCGTCGCAACCGCGAGTGCGCCTGCGACGGCTGCGGTGGCTTCGGTCGCAACGTGCTGCTACCCTTGCGCTTCGCCATTAGACGCTTCATTGATGGCGCGGTACTCGGCACTCAGCTCGCGCGCCAGCTCTTCCTTGCTTGGAAGATACGGCAGGTATTTGGCGGCAAACACTTGGTCGTTGTCTTCGGGCAGCGTGTACTCGACGATCGAATCGCTTTTGTCCGCGCAGAGCACGATGCCTATGGGCGGATTGTCGCCTTCGTTCATGAGCTCGCGCGTGTAGTAGTTCACATACATTTGCATCTGGCCCAGGTCCTGATGCGTAAGGTCGTCCGTCTTAAGGTCGATGAGCACGAAGCAGCGCATCAGATAGTTGTAAAAAACAAGGTCAATATAGAAATGGCGTCCATCAAAGGTGATGCGCTTTTGGCGCGCCTCGAAAGCGAAACCACGGCCAAGCTCCAGCAGGAACTTCTGAAGATGCGTGATGAGCGCCTGCTCTAGATCGCTCTCGCGAAACGCAGTATCGTCCGAGAAACCTAAAAACTCCAGTACATATGGGTCGCGGATGATATCCTCGGGGCGACGAGCCGGGGCGCTCTTTTGGATTTCCTGGGTGACGGCCTCCTTGTCCTTGCTGGCAAGTAGGCGCTCGCGGAACATGGTGTTGATCTGGCGTTCGAGCTGACGCGTGCTCCAACGAGAATCGGCGCATTCGTTCATGTACCAGGTGCGAGCATCAGGGTCGGAAATGCGCATCAACCTGCGGTAATGAGTCCAGCTCAATTCGCTACGCAGTGCGTCGCGAATTGGAAACGCAAGAAAGAACTGACGCATATTGCGAAGGTTTGCGATGCCAAAGCCTCTTCCGAAATCCGCGGTAAGCCTTCTGGAGAGGCCTGCAATCAATGCCTCTCCATATGCTGCGCGCTCCTCTCCGCCCTGTTCATCTACAATACTCTTACCGATCTCCCAATATGCCTCAACCATTGCAAAGTTAACGGCGGTATAGGCCTTGTCGCGAGCGGCGTTGAGAATCGAGGAGACCTGCTTGTAAAAACCTTCGGGCACGATTGCCGATTCTCCACGGTTTACTAGTTCACCCATCACTGTCGCTCCACTTTCCTCTTGTGGAATGCATCTTTAACGCATTTAGTTTAAAGCCTCGCGCGGACACGAATTGCTATGTTGTCTGGCACCTTCGCATGGGAGCCTTGCGGTGGTTAAAATGTGACCATAGAGGCAGTTTTAGCGAACCCCGCGGGAGTGACGCGTATGGACAACAACACGCTGCTGTTCCAGGACAAAGGTTCGGGTAGGTTTAAAGACGTCAAGATCTACCTTAACCGCATCGAGGTGCTCAAGAAGGGCACTTTTGGTGGCAAGCACACCGAGATTGTTTATCTTAAGGACATTACGGGGGTCAGCAGGATCAAGGGCCGCGACGTTTTCCTACGTAACAGGCTGCTGACTGCCTGTGTTTTTAGTCTGAGCAGCCGCTCCCAAGCTCAGGAGTTCGTGAATGCGCTGAACATGGTGATGTAGCCGATAACGGTGTTCGGGCTAAGGTAAAAATCGGGGCGCAGAACGGTATTCTGCGCCCCCCAATTGAGTCGATGTGTCTAAAAGGCGGGCTTGCCTATTCGCTGTCGTCCCCAACGTTTTCGCGGTCATTGGCAAGCATCGCCGCGCCGGCGACCGTTGTCGCCACGGCGGCGGCAGCGAGCCCGGCGGCAACGCCAGAGCCGTCGCCCGTGTCGGCGAGTTTTCCGGTCGAGCCCTTGCTCTTGTTGCCGCCGCCGTTCTTGTCGGCGCCGTCTGCGTTGGAACCCGTGCCGCTACCGGTGCCGCCTGCACTGCCCGAGGCCGCTACGGTAAAGCTTGCGGCTCCATCGCTGGCGAGCGTGTAGTTTTGCGCCGCGTCGCCCAACAGACCTTTCGCACGCACCCAATACGTCCCCGCGGCAAATGCCTCGCCCTCGGCCATTGCCGTGCCCGGAGCGCCGTCCGCGTCGTGCACAAACTCGAGCTGGGCGGTGCAGGCGTCGGTTTCGAGCTTGCCCTCGAGTGATGCCGCAATCTTGGCGCGCACGTCTTCGCCGGCCTTAAGGCCTTCGAGTCCCTCAAAATGGGGCGTCAGCGCGAGCGGATCGATATCGATGGGCACGAAGCCCTGCAGTCCTGTAGCGGTCTCGTTGCCCAGGGCGTCGACATCCACGTATTCGATGGCAAACGCGCTGCCAGAAGCGGCCACGTCGAGTACGTTGCTGCTGTTAACGAGGCGGAAACGGCCCTCGCCAACGGTCTTGCCATCCTGGAATGAGGCATCGCTCAGCGAGTCGCCGTACGTCATGCGCATGCGGGTCGGGAGATAGTACGGGAGATAGTACGAAGCCGTCTGCTTGTGCTCCGTATCGTAATTGCGCTGGTAGATGCTCCGGGCCAGCGCCGCATCAACAAAGTCGGATGCGATGATGCCAATGTGCTTGAGGTAATCTGACTTTGTATCCTCGATGCCGCTGGGATTGATGTACGGGCTCTTATACAGATGCTCGTTGACTACTCGTGCCGAGGTAAAAGGATTGCCTCCGTGCGACAAGCCCGTGCAGCTGGTGTAGTTGATAGACCAGCAACGCTCCAGGACTTTCTCCTTGGCCCCGTTATCGTCCTCGACATCTACCTCGTTGCGCGTGCGCCCGGTCGTTTCCTTCAGCGCATTATCGACCCAGCTGAGCTTGTCGGTTCCCGTGAGTTTGTACTTGTCCTGGGCGTATACCTTGGTGCAATAGGGCTCTTTGTCGCCTGTTTCCCCCGCGGCTTCAAAGCCCCGCGCGTCTTGGACGAGGCACATGGAACTGCTGTCGGTGTGCGCTGCGATTCTGTTATCCCATTCGGTGAGGTCGAGTCCCCACGTGTGGCCGCTTACGCTGTCGCCGTCGAGTCCAAATCGACGTAGCAGGACGATCTTTCCGCGCACCTCGCCCAGTGTGGGAACGCGGCTCGACGTATAGAACAGTTTGGGGTTGTCGTCCAAAACCTTGGCGAAAGCCGTCGTAACACTTTCGTCGGTAGCCTCGTCGTTGCCTCGTGATACAAGCATGATGAGCGCTTCTGTCGGGTTTTCGTTCAAAAACGTTTTGAAGTAGCCTATGACATCGGAAAGATGCAAAAAGTACGCGTCTTTTTTGAGCAGGTAGTACATCCCATGGTCGATGCCAGGGTTGTCGCCCTTTCCGAGACGGATATCAAAATAGCGAATGCCTTCGAGCAGCTGCGTGGGAATGTAATCCTGCTGGCATTTTACTTGCGAGGATTGGGGCTCAGTGTCGTTGTCCACGCTGCAGGTGCCCGAATCGTGCGTACCCGGGATGCTCAGCTCGTCGAGGAACTTGTTGTCCTCGACGTATTTCATCCAACATGGCCCATCGACGTAGCTGCTGTACGTGATCCAGTCGAGGCTGCTAACCGTGGCATCGTTCTTTTTCATATCGTAACCGATAAGTTCGAGCTCCCACGGAATGCTCTTACTCTTATGGCAGATCTTATTGTTGTCCTGGTCTTCGCCGTTCGATTCTATTGCCAGGTACTTAATGTCTTTTTTCTCGGTTTCTTTCTCGACCGTGCGGTCTCGGATGATATAGGTTCCGTTTGATTGCCGCTCGAACGCAAAAGCGCGGCTGGGCTTGTTGTCATACTCGCCGCCCCATACGTGGATGACCTTTCCATCTTTGTCAGAGTCGTCGTCGACCGACCAAATGCTGTAGCCCGTCTTTTTATGCTCTTCGAAATTGAGCAAGGTGCGGATAGCATACCAGTTTGTATCGTCATTCTTGGTCGTTACGTTCTCAAGGATGAGCTTGCTGGACGTGCCGTCGTTAAACAGGTGGCAGACGTTGCCGCGAACGTTGCCGTCTTGGTTGACGCTCGCGGTGCGAAAATAGCCCGCGGGGCGAAGGCGAATGACGAAATTGTCGAGGCTGTCCGACGGTGCGGGTGTGTTGTCTGCAAATGCCGCTCGCAGGGGAATGCCCGGCGCTGCGGTTTCGGGCAGGCTTGCAAGTGGTGACAACGCCGCAAGCCCTAGGCCCAGCGTAAACGCTCGGCGGCTGATGGCATGGTGTTCGGTCATAACTTCTCCATTCGCAGAGTGCGGTTATGCGATAGTTTTGGTCACTATACTGCCCAGATGTTTAAAGATGCTGGTTTAATTGTCTGCGCGGCGCAATAAATCGGTGGGCGGACGTGTTGGGGTGTTTGTCGTTTTCGTACTGTTGCCACATTTGGGGCGGTTCCGGCGTCCGGCATCCTCGCGTTCGTCGGCTACAGGCATAAGAAAGGGAGGGTCGGTTTACCGGCCCTCCCTGGGTACGAAGCGCTGGGGTACCGTCGCTTGTTTGCACTGCGACCGTGTTTCCCGTTGCGCTCGCCAGTCGCTTAGCGCTTGATCTCGATATCGTCGAGCTTGACGTCCATGGCCTCGGTCTTGGCCTCGGCGATGTCGTCGGCAAATTCCAGAGACTTCATCATGGTCTCGACGGCGTCCTTGTGCTCCTCGACGTTGTCGATACGCACATACACACTGCCGCCGTCAACGTCGGTGAAGTATTCGGTCGTTACGCCGCCCGAGTGTGTATAGGAAGCGTTGCGCCAAGTCTTGCCGTTGTACTTGACGGGGTCATTTTCGGTCCACTCAAAGCTGGCATTCCACTTTGCCTCGTAGTCGAACAGCTCGTCGGCGTTCTTGTCAGGATCGAAGACGGGGATGAAGCGATCGCTGGCGTGCTCGCTCTCGGTGAACTTAAACTGGGCCCTGTCGGCGGTGTCGCCGGCAACGTCGGTAATCTCGACGCCCTCGGGAACCTCGACCTTAAACCAAATGAAGTCGGTCCTCATATCCACGGCTGGCTTTTCTGCCCCGCCGCCACCGCCACTTCCGGTAGCGTCGCCGCTGCCACCGCAGCCCACCAGGGCAACTGCGGCAAAGAGACTGATGCAGAGGGTGAGAATCGCAAAGGCCTTCTTTTTCATGGTCGTGTCCTCCTCGATCTGTAACCGCCCATGGATTACCTGTCTTTACTGTACGCGTGGACGGCTCGCTAGGGTGGGCCATGTGTCCCATTCTGAGGGCCGGATTTGCGCCGTTAAGTGGCAATATGTTCGGGCGCAAAAGAGGGGAGGGCTGGTGCTGTCGGCCCTCCCCGGGTTGGGCGCCCGTTGTTTTAATGGGGCGCATGTGCGCGGGTGCGCGTAGGCGCGTGCGGGTGTCCCGTTACTTGATCTCGATGCTCGAAATCTCGACTTCGCGTGCCTCGGAAACTGCCTCTTCCATGTCATCGGGGAACTCGATGGAGTTGAGGAGTGCCTCGGCTTCTTTCTTGTGCTGGTCGAAGTTCGAGATGAGGACGTAGACGCTTCCCGGCTCAACATCGGTAAAAAGCTTGGTTGAGATGCCGCTGTTGTCCTCGTATGTTCCGACGAGCCACGTCCTGCCGTTATACTCGACGGACCCGCCATCCTTCCACTGGAACGTATCCCCCTTCTTTTCCGCCTGGTCGGCGTGGGATTCCTCGGCCGTCAGCGCTTTTTTCCAAACGGGGATAAAGCGATCGGCCGAGGCGTTCTCGTCTTCGGGGAAGGTGAGCTGGACCCTGTCGGCATTCTTGCCGGCAGAGTCGCTTACGCCGACGCCCTCGGGCATCTCGACCTTAAACCAGATGTAGTCGGTCTTCTTGGCGACGGGGGCCTTTTCCTTGCTCTCGCTCTTGGGGGCGCTGCCGCCGCCCGATGCGCTCCCGCCGCAGCCCACAAGGGCGAGCGCGGCAAAGAGGGCGATGCAAAGGGAAAGGATCGATAGGGTCTTTTTCTTCATGGTGGCGTCCTCCTTGTCTGCCAGGGACATCGTGTGCCGCGGATCGCTGGGGCGGCGGTTACGCATGCGCATGATGTCTTTGTTTACTGTGCGGTTATTCTTCCATTCGTCGTCCGGTGCCGTGATGAGCTTGCCCCAACATAGGGCTCCTTACCTATATGTATGCCCCAGTTGCCGCTGCCCGGAAGTCTCGAAAGGTGGGCCATGTGTCCCATGTTTGCGGTGCCGACGCCTATCGTTCGTCATAGAAATCCGCGATGGCCAGGTGCGCTGACGCTTATGTACTTATGGGCTAGACTTAGCACCATTATGTGATCGATGCGGTCGGTCGGCGGTTTCCACCCGACCGATGTATATGACTTGAAGGTGCATGCGTATGAGCCAAGAGATGATGGACAAGACCTGCCGCGGGTTTGCCGAGGCGCTTGCCGCGCGCGAGCCGGTTCCCGGCGGTGGCAGCGCGAGCGCCTTTGTGGGCGCGCTGGGCGCCTCGCTGTGCGGAATGGTTGCCCGCTACGGTGCGACTAATCCCGCGCTTGCTGATCGTGCGGATGACCTGACGCGCGCGTTTGCCCAGGCTGATGAGCTGGCCCAGGAGCTTGTCGAGTTGGTTTCCGAGGACGTTCGTGCCTACAGGCGGGTGTCCGCGGCGTACGGTATTCCGCGTGACGATCCGGCTCGAGCGACCGCGATTCAGGATGCGCTGCATGTGGCCGCTATGCCGCCGTATCGCATTATGGATGCCTGCGGGCGTGCGCTGGCGCTGCTCGAGGACATGGCCGACAAGGGTTCGCGTCAGCTGCTGTCCGATGTGGCGTGCGGCGCCGTGTTCTGCCGTGCCGCTATGCAGGGCGCGAGCTTGACGCTCTTTGCGAACACCACGTCTATGAAAGATCGCGCTCGTGCTGAGGAGCTCGAGACGGCGTGTGATGAGTTGCTCGACACATGGTTGCCGCGCGCCGATGCGCTGGCGCGCCGCGCCTCCGACGCTGCAAGGAAGAGAGGATAGCCATGGCTGAACTGCTGAAGGGTGCTCCCGTTGCTCGCGCTTTGACCGAGGAACTTGCTGCTCGCTGTGCAGCCCTGCGCGAACGTGGCGTTGTGCCGACGCTGGCCATTGTTCGTGTGGGCGAGCGCGAGGACGACCTGTCCTACGAGCGCGGTGCCCTCAAGCGCTGCGAGAAGGTTGGCATTGAGGCTCGCCGCGTTTTGCTTTCTGCCGATGTTTCGCAGGACGAGCTGTTGGCGGCCATCGAGGACATCAATACCGATTCGGCTGTTCATGGCTGTCTGATGTTCCGCCCGCTGCCCGCCGGCCTTGACGAGAACGCCGTCGCCGCAGCGCTCGATCCCGCCAAGGATGTTGACTCCATGACGCCGGCCTCGCTGCTTACCACGCTTTCGGGTCGTGGCGAGGGCTTTGCTCCCTGCACGGCCGAGGCCGTGTTGGCGTTGCTGGACCATTACAGTGTTGAGCTGGATGGGGCCAAGGTTGCGGTCGTCGGTCGGTCTCTGGTGATTGGTCGTCCCGTTGCCGCCATGCTTACGGCGCGCAATGCGACCGTGACGACGTGCCATACGCATACGCGCGACCTTGCTGCCGAGTGCCGTGCTGCCGACATTGTGGTTGCCGCCGTTGGACGCGCACGCACGATTGGCGCGGATGCGGTCCGCGAGGACCAGACGATCATTGATGTGGGCATTAACTGGGATGAGGACGCTGGCAAGCTGGTCGGGGACATCGATTTTGATGCTGCGGAGCCGGTCGTTAACGCCATCACGCCCGTGCCGGGCGGCGTGGGGGCTGTGACCACCGCGATTCTCGCCAAACACGTGATTGAGGCGGCGGAGCGGGTAGCGCGCAGAGATGTGGTGTAAGAGGCGGGGCATACCCCGCCTCTTCCCTTT
>CABSNR010000018.1:0-45476 GCA_902479145.1 uncultured Collinsella sp. | reverse complement strand
GATCTCGGTAGTGTATGGCTGCCTGATCACGGCGCTGATGTGGCTGGTGGCGCCGGCGTTTATCGGCTTTTTTGCCAAGGACGCCGCGGTGGTCGCTGCCGGCACCGGCTATATGCGTAGCTACATTTTCGATGCAATCTTTGCCGGCATCCACATTTGCTTTAGCGGCTTTTTCGCTGCATACGGCAAGAGCTACATCGGCTTTGCGCACAACGTGCTGGCCGTGGCGCTCATTCGCGTGCCGGGCGCGTGGCTGCTGTCGAACGCCTATTCCGATACGTTGTTTCCCATGGGCATCGCCTCGCCGTGTGGGTCGATTTTGTCGGCAGTCATCTGTGTTATCGCGTTTACCGTGCTCAACCGGCGCGGGGCTTTTGACAAGTTGGCAGCGTAGCGGGGCAACGCGAGATTGCCCTGATCGATGACATCATCAGCGACGACCCCACAACCTACGTGACGCAGATCACGGTGCCGGTTGCCCCAGCAAAGTAAGAACCGCCCGGAAGGCATCATGCTTCCGGGCGGTTCTTACTAATCATCATCCAGCAACTCGAATCGATTTCTAGATATCACCAATGCAGCATAATCTTGGCTTTGGAGAAAAACATGGGCAATCACAACGTCCTCGTTATCGTAGTAATAAAGCATTACATAAGAATTAACGAGGCAAGCATGGTAACCAAGCACTGCAAGCTCGGGTAACTTCGATAAGCCGTAGTCAACTACACCACTTTGAAGAAGCTGGAGCTGGCTACGGTATTTATCAAGAAAGTGCCGGGCAGTAAAAATACCATGCCCCAATAGATAATCAACGATATCGTCAACTTCTTGTTCAGCTGTAGGCAGAATCTTGACGTTATAGGCCATATTTTGCCTCAAGGTCATCGAGAGCCTCAAAGGCATCACGCGCCGTGCCAGCAGCACGCTCCCGTTCGGCCACAGCTATACGAGCCATCAGACGAGCCTTAGCCTGTTCCTGAACCATGAGGTCGTAGTCCTCGGATCGAAGTACAACAAATTTGCTATAGCCGTTTTTTGTAACAGTCACTGGACCAGTAGTAGTTTCAACGAGCTCCGAGAATTTCGCGGTGTCCCGCATATCTTTAATTGGAACGCAAACAGGCATGGCACACTCCTAACATAATTGTGTACATAATTATGAAGTATAGCTCAGCTAACGAGCGCCGGCTACAGTAGAACCGCCATGTCGAGGACAATCCCCGATATGGCGGTTTTACTCCTCCGGAATCGGAAACGCACGGATGAACTCTGCAGGCGAGAAGGTCTTGATGGTCGAGCGCACAAAAGCGGCGCGGTCACGCGTGATGATAAAGTCCACGCCGGCACGCTCGGCCATCGCACGGATACAGCCGTCCTCAAAGTCCGGCTCATCGGAATAGGCGGAGGTAAAACAAGCTTCTTGGTCGAGAGGCTCTACCGAGTAGCTCTTAAGACAGTCGCGCACTACCTCGCGGGCGCGCGCCTCGCCTGCCTGTTTAGTGAGAATGTAGTACGCGTCCTTGAGAGAGCAGGCCGAAACAACGCCCTCGATAAGCCCCACGTCAACAAACCCCTTGATGGTTTGCGCCGCCCCATGCTCCGACCGACCCGGAAGCACGCAATCGAGCAGAAAATTGGTATCGAGAAATGCCCTCATAGGTAGCGCTCCCTCGCGACGCGCTTTTCATCTTCAACCGTCATCGTATCGAGCGGCGTTCCCTTTGGCATTTTGGCTACGATATCGAGATACTCCTGGTAGTCCTCATCCTCCGCGAGTATCTCGCGAATCTCCTTCCAGGTGATCTTGGGATGCCACATCGTACCCACGTCGCGCTTGGGCTTGTCCGAGCCGCGCGTCGGCTTTGCGCCCCCACGCTCCTGGGCAGCATCATATTCCACCGCAACGGGGCTTTCATAGTCGAGCGGCACGATCTTGAACAACGGCTTGCTCCGCTTGAAGACCACAACCTCCTCGCCATCATTGACAACCCTTTCGGCCACCTGCGTAAGGTTTTGGCGCAGCTCCGAAAACGCGACGGTAACCATAACGGCTCCTCTCAACATATATCTTTACTGCACAGTATACACGTTTATGTTAATGTTAACGTGTATAAGAATCACCACAATGGGGGCGATCAACCATTACTGGCACCTCTGCTTTGTATGAATCTCTTATCGCTCCGGGACGGCACCGGTCCGCAGGATCACCCTCATCGACGGCATCACCAGCGACGACCCGGCGACCCAAGTGACGCAGATCACGGTGCCGGTTGCCCCGTCCAAATAAAAACCGCCCGGAAGGCATCATGCTTTCCGGGCGGTTCTTCAATTTGGCTATCAACGCGCTAAGCCTGGGGCACCTGACCAGTCGCCAGGATCTGCTCGAATGCGTCCTCGTCCAGCACGGGTACACCCAGCTGCTCGGCTTTGGTGAGCTTGGAGCCCGCTTTGGGGCCGGCGACCAGGTAGCTCGTCTTCTTTGACACGCTGCCCGAAACCTTAGCGCCGAGCACCTTGAGCGCAGCACCCGCCTCGTCGCGCGTGCGATTGACGAGCGTGCCAGTGAGCACGAAGGTCAGACCCGCGAGTGGCTGTGCGTCGGCAAGCTCGCCTGCCACGCCAGCGTCGGCTGCGGCTTGCGCGTGCGCGGCACCCAAGTCGACCTCGAGCGACAGGCCCGCCTGGCGCAGGCGCTCCAGCACGGCGAGGTTTTCGGGCACGGCCAGGAACTGCTTGACGCTCGCCGCAATCTTGGGACCGATGCCCTCGCACTCGGCGATGTCCTCTTCGCTCGCCAAGATGAGCTTGTCAATCGACAGGAATCGCTCGGCGATGACCTCGCCCACACTCTTGCCCACGTGGCGGATGCCCAGGGCAAACAGCACGCGGCCAAGCGGCTGGCTCTTGGACTTGTTGAGCTCGGCGATGATTTTCTCGGCCGTCTTGAGGCCCACCGGGATGGGGTCGCCCTTCTTGACGCCCTTTTTGCTATTGGAGCTGGCGTACACGCGGCCCGTGTCCAGGCCGGCGATATCGTCGACCGTGAGCTGGTAGAAGTCCGCGACATCGTGGATCAGGCCGGCGGCGATCATCTTGTCGACGATTTCGTCGCCCAGGCCGTCGACGTCCATGCAGCCGCGGCTCACCCAGTGAAGCAAGCGCTCCTTGAGCTGCGCGGGGCAGTCGATGGACACGCAACGGTAAGCAACCTCGCCATCCTCGTGGACCACGGGGCTGCCGCACACGGGGCAGACCTCGGGCATGTGCCAGTCGACCGAATCGGCCGGGCGCTTGTCGAGCACCGGGCCCACGACCTCGGGAATCACGTCGCCCGCCTTGTGCACGATAATGGTGTCGCCCTCGCGCACGTTTTTGCGACGGATCTCGTCGATATTGTGCAGCGTGGCGCGCGCGATGGTGGAGCCGGCGACCGTCACCGGGTCGAACTCGGCGACCGGCGTGAGCACACCGGTGCGGCCCACCTGGATGCGAATTTCGCGCAGAACGGTTTGCTTTTCCTCGGGCGGGAACTTAAAGGCAATGGCCCAGCGCGGCGCGCGGGCGGTAAAGCCCAGGTCGAGCTGCTGTTGAAAGCTGTCGACCTTTACGACCACGCCGTCGATATCGTAGTCCAGGTCGCCGCGATGCTCGAGCGCCTGGGCACAGAACTCGTGGACTTCGGCCGGCGTGGCGCAACGAGCCACGTTGGGGTTGACGCTAAAGCCGGCGCTACACAACCAATCGAGAAACTCGCGCTGGCTGTGAACATGCAGCGGGTCGGTATCGGCGATGGCATAGATAAAGGTGGCCAGGTCGCGGCGCGCCGTGACCTTGGGATCCTTTTGGCGCAGGCTGCCGGCGGCGGCGTTGCGTGGGTTGGCGAAGGGGTCGCGGCCCTCGGCATCGGCCTCTTCATTCAGGCGAACAAAGCTGCCCTTGGGCATATAGACCTCGCCGCGTACTTCGATGGTGCGCTCGCGGTCGGCGCCCATGTGGGCGAGCGCCGGCTCGGACAGATGCATGGGCACATCCTTGATGGTGCGCACGTTGAGCGACACATCCTCACCCGTGGTGCCATCGCCACGTGTGGCCGCACGTACGAAGGTGCCGTTTTGGTAGGTAAGGGCCACGCCCAGACCGTCGATCTTAAGCTCGCAGGTATAGGTGACGCTGCCGGCACCGAGCGCATCCTCGGCGCGCTGGAGCCACGCGTCGAGTTCGTCCAGATCCATGGCATCATCCATGGAATACATGCGCGCCATATGCGTGACCGGCGTAAACTGCTCGCTCACGTAGCCGCCCACGCGCTGAGTATAGCTGTCGGGCGTCACCAGGTCGGGGTAGGTCGCCTCGATTTCCTGCAGCTCTACAAGCATTTTGTCAAAGGCGGCGTCCGTGATCTCGGGCGCATCGAGCATGTAGTAGCGATAGGCGTGGTAATCGAGCTCGTGGCGCAGCTCGGCCGCGCGCGCTGCCGCCTGGGCATGGGCGTCGGTCGGTGCGGTGGTTTCCGCGGTCGTGGACGTTTCGGTATCGATGTCCACGCCGTCGCCAAACAGGCTCGATTGCTCCATAGCGGCACTCCTTCACTCGATTTCAAACGGATACAAGAGTACCACCGGTCGCAACGGGGCCGAATAACCCTTTCGAACCGCACCGAATCGGCAGCGGCCGGACCGGGGCGGACAGTTAGTTCAGATACGTATAAATCCTAGAGCTGGATCAGGCACGAACACCCCTGTTTCAACTAATTTGGGCTCCTCGAGACCATGTAAACGTCCCGCTCTCCCTTCCAAACACCCATTCGAGCCCCATCCCAATCAAAAATTGCTTAACACGCATCCCAAGCTGCCCCAGATTTATACGTATCTGAACTAACTGTCCAGACCATTCCGGACCAGGCCTCTTGTCAGCCCCAAGCGATCCGTTTTCCTCCGTCCCCAACGGATCAATAAAAAAAGAGGGGCTGTCCCGCGTTGGTGGGACAGCCCCTCTGGCTTCGATATGTGCGATACGGCTCGTTAGAAACCCTGACCGTAGCCCTGGCCCTGGCCCTGCTGGCCTAGCAGCTCCTCCAGGTACTGGCGCAGCTGCTCGTCGGTAATACCGCCGTTGCCGGTGTCGGTCGAACTGTCGTCCTGCTGCTGGTTCTGCAGCTCCTCATCGGAGCCCAGCTCAACCGTGACCTTTTTCTCTTCCTTGCCACGCATGAGTGTAATCTCGACCTTCTCGCCCACCTCGTGGCTGCGCAGCGCGATGATCAGGCCATCGGCGCTCGTGATCTCGTCGTCGCCCAGCTTGGTGATGACGTCACCCTCCTGAATGCCGGCCTTGGCGGCAGGACCATCCTCAACGACGCTCGCCACATACGCGCCGCTATCGGTGCTCAGCTTGTTAGTGCGGGCATTGAGGGCATTGACGCTCGAAAGCGTAGCGCCCATGTACGGATGCACCGGCGTCTTGCCGTCGATAATCTGGTCGGCAATGTTCTTGGCGTAGTTAACCGGAATGGCAAAGCCCACGCCCGAGCTGGAGCCCGAATAGCTCTCGATGAGCGAGTTAATACCCACAAGCTCGCCATTGTCGTTGACGAGCGCGCCGCCGGAGTTGCCCGGGTTGATGGCGGCGTCGGTCTGGATCATGTTGGCATAGATGGTGTTACCGCTGGTAGAGCTCATGGCCGTGGAGCGGTAGAGCGCCGAGACGATACCGGTAGAGACAGACTGTTCGTTACCGAACGGCGAGCCGATCGCCATAACCCACTCGCCCACGTTGAGCTTGGAGGAGTCACCGATCTCGATCGGCGTGAGCTTGGAGGCGTCGGCATCCTTGAGCTTGATAACGGCTAGGTCGCTCGAGGCGTCGTTGCCCACGAACTCGGCCTCGTAGGTGGTGCCGTCGTCCATGGTCACCACGTACTGGTTGTAGCCATCAACCACGTGGTTGTTGGTGAGGATGTGGCCCTCGGTATCGAGCACCACGCCCGAACCGACGCTGCCCGAACTATCCGACTCGTCGGCAGACTGCGAAAGCGAGCCATTCTGGCTGCCGCTCGAAGTGGCGGTGATGGAAACCACGGAGGGCAATGCCTTGGCAGAAACGGCCTCGGCCAACGTGGTGTCCTCGGAGTCGATGGTGATCTTTTGCGTCGACGAACCCGAAGCACCCGCCGTCACGGCATTCTTGCCGCCGCCAATGTTGAGCGTGCCGCTCATAATGAGCGCAATGACCAGCAGGGCGCCGCAGGCACAGCCGGCGAGTGCCGTAATAAAGATCGGTAGCTTTTTGGTCTTGGTCTTGACCACCGTGTGCTTGTTCACGACCCGCTGACCGACGAGCGGCTTGCCGGTCTGCGTGTCGTAGGCCTGCACGTAGGGAATGTTGCTGTCGGCAGGCGTCGACTCAACCTGTACGCGCGGTTGCTGCTGAGTCTCGCCGGCGTGGCCCGCATCCTGGGGATGCTGGGAATCGTACTCGCTCATAGCTGCGATCCTTTCGTCAAATAACCAAAGGCCCGCCAAACATGTGGCGGGCCATCATTGTTCACGTTGAGTTGTACCCCAATATGCGGGCGAACGTGTATGAGAACGCAATCTTTTAGGAAGGCTTAAGTTCTGTTGCAGGCCCAAAAGGAACCCGTACCTGCGTCAAAACCACCACAAAAGTGCCTGTCCCCTTTGTGGTGGAAATCTAGTCCTTAAACAGATAGCCCACGCCGCGGACGGTGGTGATGTGCGCCGCGATCTGCGGACCCACCTTGGAGCGGATGCGTCGAATGTGCACGTCGACGGTGCGCGTGCCGCCGCAGTACTCAAAGCCCCATACGCGGTGCAGCAGCACCTCGCGGCTGTAGGCGCGGTTGGGGTGCGTCGCCAAAAAGCTCAGCAGCGAGTACTCCATCAGCGTCAGGTCAATAGGCTCGTTATCGAGCGTTACCTGGTAGGTAGCCAGGTTGATCTCGAGGTTATCGATGTTGAGCACATCGTCGGCGGTGACGGTCTCCTCCTCGCCCATCAAGCGCTGCGCGCGAGCCTTGAGCTCGTTGGGCGTCGCCGTGGGGCACACAAAGTCGGCATGCGCGTGATTGGGCAGGCGCAGGGTGCCGAGCGCCTCGTCGTCGACGATCACCAACATGGGGACGCCGCCGCGATCGTCAAGCCACTTGGCAATCTGATCGATGCGGTCGCTGCGGATGCCGTCGGAATCGAGGATCAGCAGGTCAAAGTCGTGCGCCGCAGTCGGCGAATCGGGCGTGGCCAGGCTCACCTCGACACCCAGGGTGGTCGTCAAACTGCGGGCAAACTCGTGGAAGCGCGTCGTGCGCGCCATGAACAGGGCACTCTTTTCGGACATATCGGCCTCCAAAGAAATGAGCTCAATCGTACTGGAACAAGCCAGCGCGATTAGGAGTTCGCCAGGTAGTGCTTGATCTCCCACTCGGTGATCGTGGACTCAAACTTATGCCACTCGTCGCGCTTCTTTTTGAGGAAGAAGCTGTGGATGTGCTCGCCGAGGGCATCCTTCATAAACTGCGAGTCCTCAAACACGTCGAGCGCCTCTTTGAGCGAGCGCGGCAGCGGCGTGTAGCCGGCCTCGACCATCTGACGGTCGGTAAGCTTGAGCGTCTCGGCCGTTGCCTCGGGCGGGAGCTCCAGCTTGCGCTCGATGCCGTCCAGACCAGCCGCCAGCGTGACGGCGTTGACCAGGTACGGGTTGGCCATGGGATCGGGACTGCGCAGCTCGATGCGCGTGGACAGCTGCTTGCCGGGCTTGTAGACCGGGATGCGGACCATACTCGCGCGGTTGCGCAGGCCCCACGTGGCGTACTGCGGCACGGAGTCGCCACCCGTGGTGATGCGCTTGTACGAGTTGACCGTGGGGTTGGTGATGGCGCTGATCTCGCGCGCGTGCGCCAGAATGCCGGCCATGTAGTGCTTGGCGATATCGGAGAGGTGGTACTTCTCGTCGTCCTCTCCCCAAAAGACGTTGTTGCCGTCGTGGTCGAATAGCGACTGGCACAGGAACATAGCGCTGCCATCCTCGCCCGCCAGCGGCTTGGGCATAAAGGAGGCGTGGCAACCGCTCTCGTAGGCCTGCTGCTTAATGATGAGTTTGGCCGTGGTGATGGCGTCGGACATGCTCAGGGCTTCGGCGTGGCGCAGGCTCATGCCGTGCTGCGAGCGGCCGGCGGCATGGAAGGTGTACTCCACGGGCACGGACATCTTCTCCAGCGTGAGGACCGTGTTGCGGCGCAGGTCGCGGGCGGCGTCACTCACCGAAAGGTCAAAGTAGCCCACGTTGTCGAGCGGCTCGGGGGTGTGCTCGTCGGGGAAGTAGTAATACTCCAGCTCGGCGCCCACGTTGAGCAGATAGCCAGCCTTCTCGGCCTTGCGGAACATGCGGCGCAGGGCATCGCGCGGGTCGCCGGCAAACGGCTGGCGATCGGGAGTGCACACGTCGCAGAACACGCGGGCGACGCCGTTGTGGCTCGGGCGCCACGGCAGAATCTGGAAGGTCGAAGCATCGGGGAATGCGAGCATGTCGGCTTCCTCGGGCGTAGCAAAGCCCTCGATGGCGGAGCCGTCAAAGCCAATACCCTCCTCAAAAGCGACCTCGAGGTCCTCGGGGCTAATGGCAAAGTTCTTGAGGCGGCCGAGAATGTCGACAAACCACAGACGCACAAAGCGGATGTCACGCTGCTCTACAGAGCGAAGTACGTAATCGATGTTCTGCTGGTTCATGTCGCTCCCCTTTCTTTCGGGCGGGTTTCGACTGGTCTATATCGCAGATACTATCGCAGAAAAATGTTTCCGCAGGGTTAAAGCGTATCAAGCGCTCAAAAAACGTGTGCGAACAGGCCGTTGCGAACGAGCGGTTAGCGCGAGGTCGATGCGCGGTGTTCGATGTGGCCGGGAATCTCGATGCGTTTGGGCGCCAGCTTTGCGGCCTCGCCCACGGTGGTGGTAACGACGTCGATGCGCTCGGAAAGGCGCTCGACTACGCGCTCGGCAATGGTGAGGGTGTCCTGCGCGGCCGTGGTGACGCCGCCAAAGAGCACATGGTTCCAGGGGTAGTCGTCAAACGTCGCGATTTTGAGCCCCGCCGGCAGCGAGGGACCAAGCTGCGCCAGCGCCTCGGTCAGACGCAGGAAAACCAGGCCGTTGACGGCGATAAGGCCGAGCCTTTTGCCCGCGTAGTCGCGGATGGTCTTGTCCAAACGGCCAACGCCCGTGGCGCCACCGTCGGCCAGGGTGACGACCTCGCCCGCAAGGCCGCGGCGCGAAAGCTCGTCGGCAAAGGCCTCGGCGCGCTCTCGACGCACGGGGCTATCGTCGCTTGCCTCGGTGAGCAGGCACAGACGCTCGCTGCCCGCAGCTGCCAAGGCGTCTACCAAGCCGGCGACCAGCTCACGGTTGTTAGATGTCACCAGATCGACACCGCCGTCGGCAACGTCGCGGTCGAGCAGCACGACGGGCAGACGTCCCGCTGCCGCGGCGATCGCCTCGTCATTGCCTCCGCAGGTGTTGACGACCAGGCCGTCCACGCCGGCATCGATAAGTCTGGTGAGCGACTCGGCCTCCTTAGCGGGGTCGTTGCCGCTAATGGCCGTCATGAGCGAGCAGCCGCGCGCGGCGGCGCTGACGGAAAGCCCTTCGAGCATGGCGCTGGAGAACGGGTTGGCGATGTCGGCCAGGATCACGCCGATGAGGTTGGTGCGCGAGCTGCGTAGATTGCGCGCAGCGGCACGCGGGCGATAGCCGGTGCGCTCGATGACCTCGGCGATGCGAGCACGGGTTTCCTCGGTCATTTGCCCGGGGCGGTTATTGAGATAGCGCGAGACCGTGGCCGGGCTCACGCCCGCCTCGGCGGCAATGTCCTTGATTCTCATCTGCGCCATAGCGCACCCCGTTTCCCAATTGTCGGCAATCTGAGCCTTTTTAGGCATTTTTTTAAAAATCTCGGTTGCAAAACGCTGTAGGTGAGTATACTACAACTCGAAACGAAACCGATTTCGTAAACCGATTTCGGTGAGCGTTGGCACGCAGGTGCAAAGACGCACCCTACCGTCTTGGCACCTGCGTGCCAACGCCATATCAAAGGTGTACGCACGAGCAAGAAGGAGCTACGCGACCATGGGTAAAACGGTTCTTACCTTCGGCGAGATCATGATGAGGCTATCGCCCAAAGACCACCTGCGCATTGAGCAGGCGACCGAGTTTGATGTCCGCTACGGCGGCGCCGAGGCAAACACCGCGCTTTCCCTGGCCTACCAGGGCGACAAGGCCGCTTACGTCTCCGTTGTCCCGGCCAACCGTCTGGGCGAGTGCGCCCTGCGTTCGCTGAAGGCCTACGGCGTCGACACCACGCGCGTCGTGCGTCAGGGCGACCGTCTTGGCTCCTATGTGTTTGAGGTCGGTGCCTCGCAGCGCGGCAACGGCTGCGTCTACGACCGCAAGTACTCTGCCATCAATATGGCCAAGCGCGACGTCTTTGACTGGGACGAGATCCTCAAGGGCATCGATGTCTTCTATTTCTCCGGCGTGACGCCCGCTGTCTCCGGCGAGATGGCCGCTGCGTGCAAGGACGCCCTCACCGCCTGCCGCGCCAAGGGCATCACCACCGTGTGCGACGTTAACTATCGCGGCAAGATGTGGTCGCCCGAGAAGTCGCAGGCAACCATGAAGGAGCTCCTACCGCTCGTCGACATCTGCATCGCCAACGACGAGGACGCACCCGCCGGCCTCGGCATGACCTGCGTCTCCGGCTCCCTTGCCCATGGCATCGAGGAGCGTGACACCTACGTCGAGATGGCCCGTCAGATTTGCGCCGAGTACGGCTGTAAGAAGGTCGCTTCGGTCGTCCGCAACATCTCCTGCGTCGAACGCTCCATCTGGATGGGCATGCTCTATGACGCCGAGAGCGACGCGCACTGGTTCTCCCCTGCCCACGACGTGCACGTGCTCGAGGGCGTTGCCGCCGGCGACGCTTTCAACGCCGGCCTCGTCCATGCCCTCATCAACGACTTTGACCCGCAGGACGCCGTCAACTACGCGATTGCGGCCTCGATCCTCAAGCTCACCATCAAGGGCGATTCCAACTTGGTGACCGCCGACGAGATCGCCGCTGTGGCCAACGCCGCCGACGGTGGCACCCGCGTCGCGCGCTAGTCCGTCTCCATTCCGCGGGCCGCAGCTTTCCAATCCCATACCTCTGCGGCCCGCTCCCCGATTCCTCCGGCCGGGCAAAACCACCAGTCCCATTCCGGTTTTGCCTGGCATTCCCTACACGACTGGTCGAGCAGCCGGTTTTGGAATTGCTTGAACCCCAAGCAGTGCCTCCGATAACCAATCCAAAATCGGCTCCTGACCAGCACATTTGGCAATCATGCGCCCATGCGCGCCACACATCGAAAGGAACATCATGTTCGATCAGTTCTACACCACGCTTGAGTCCCTGGGCATCGTGCCGGTCGTTGTGCTCGACAAGGTCGAGGACGCCGCTCCGCTCGCCCACGCCCTTATGGCAGCTGGCATGAAGTCCGCCGAGGTCACCTTCCGCACCGCCTGCGCCGCCGAGTGCATCGCCGCTATGGCCGAGGCCGAGCCCGAGATGTGTGTTGGCGCCGGCACTGTCCTGACCGTCGAGCAGGTTGAGCAGGCCCGCACAGCCGGCGCCAAGTTCATCGTCTCCCCGGGTTACAACGAGGACGTCGTGAAGCACTGCGTCGACATCGACCTGCCCGTCCTTCCCGGCACCGTGACCCCCTCCGAGGTCACCGCAGCCGAGAACCTGGGCCTCAAGGTCACCAAGTTCTTCCCCGCGTCCCAGTATGGCGGCCTGAACACCATCAAGGCCCTCGCCGCTCCGTTTGTCGGTCACCGCTTTATGCCCACCGGCGGCGTGAGCACCGCCAACGTCGAGGAGTACCTGAGCTCCTCCGCCATCATCGCCTGCGGTGGCACCTGGATGGTCAAGCCGGCCCTGTTTGCCGACGGCGACTTCTCCAAGGTCGAGCAGATCGCCCGCGAGGCCATGGACGTCGTCAAGAAGGTCCGCGGCTAGGTTTAGCTCTCTATCGTGAAAGGGGGCGTGCCCTAGACCTCGCCCCCTTTCTTTTAAAGCGGCTCGGAAGCGCGCCGTTTCCGTCACGAACAAGAACCAAAACCGTCTTGCATGCTGATAGAGCGTGACGGAAGCGACACGCCCCCGAGCCGCTTTGTCTACTCAGTTGGCAACCGAACCCAGCTGAGCCACTTCGACAAAAGCCGAGCCGCCAAAACAGCTGCGGCGCCGTCTAGAGGAATGGACCCTTGCTTCCAGTCTTTTCCTCCAAGCGGCGCTGCAGCTTTTTCGTGCCCCGGTAGAGCCTCGCACTTGCGGTGAAATAGGGACTGTTTACGCCATCAGAGCCGCAAAACAATCCCTATTTCACCGCAACTAATTAAGGGGGAGGGACGAGTTAGATGGCCGTGTCTTTGGACAGCTCAAAATAGTCGGGATGCAAGGCGATAACCGGGCCCTGCTCCTCGGGCATCAGGTGCAAGTGCGTCTCTGCCAGATAACTCGCCGTGTCGGTATCGCCCCTCTTAATGGCCTCGAGAATCCGGCGGTGCTGCCAACGAATCGGCTCCCAATCCAGATCCTGCGACACCATACGCAACCAGTTGTATCGCTCAAAATGCGTATTGACGCTCTTCATCCAATCCCACAACATGTGACGACCGGCAATCTCAAAACATGTCTCATGGAACAGGTTATCCAGGTCAAAGAAACGGCGCGTTTCGCCATGGTCGAGCGACTCGGACTCGGTAAGAACCTGCTCAAGCCGCTGCTTTTGCTCGGGCGAGGCGGCCGAACAGCATTTAATTAGCACGCTTCTCTCGAGCTTCTCGCGCAAAAAGCAGGCGTTTTCGGCGCGTTCCATGCTGATCTTAGAGACGTAGGTGCCGCTTTTGGGACGCGTTTCCACCAGCTCCTGCTCACGCAGGCGCACAAAGGATTCGCGAATGGGCGTGCGCCCGATTCCCGTCTCCTTTTCCAGACCAATCGCCGAAAGACGCGTGCCGGGCCTGAGCTCGGCATAGATGATCTTGGAGCGCAATGCGTTGTACGCCTGGTCTTGCAGGCTCTGATAATGCTGGTGCTGTTCCATAAAGCCCTCGGATAAGTCCTCGGTTAGTCGAATACCACCATGCAATACTATCGCATCCCCCGCCCCCTCATAAGTTGCGGTGGAATAGTTCCTGTTCAAGGCCTTCAGCAGCAAAAACAGGTACTATTCCACCGCAACTTCCAACAGTCTTTTTGGGACGTGGCTTTTTTGGCTACCCTGAGCCGCAGGTCGGCCCCTTGCCACAAAAGGGGCCCATCTACTACGTTAACGCGGAGAGCCCAGACCATGCTGAAAAGTGCGAAAACAAAACCGCAGGTAGACAGCTTGTCGATTTTCGAAAAAGCCGACTATGGTTGACCCCTGCGGCTTAAACGTAGTAGATAGGCCCTTTTCGTGGCGCAGCACTACTGCACCCCAAATTGGCACCCCGAGCCCTCGTGAGTTGCCAACAAGCTGTTCGCCCAGCGCTTTATCCGCGCGGCATTCGAAAATAGCACCACCGTAAGAACCCGCGAACAGCGCTATACGTTGCTATATCTCACTATACTTTGCTATATCTTGCTATATCTTGAGCAAAGGTGGCTCACATGCAAACAAACCCTTTTAAGCCCACAGCAGGTAAAACACCCCCCACGATTATCGGCCGCGAAGATGTACTTGAAGAATTCAATGAAGGCCTCGTCAACGGACCTGGTGCCCCTGGGCGCCTAATGCGCATAGCCGGCGTCCGTGGAACGGGCAAGACGGTCCTCCTTGACGAGTGCTCACGTTTGGCGCAAAGCCGTGGCTGGACGGTCATAAAAGAGGTCGCAACCGAGGGACTTTGCCAGCGCACTCTCGAACAGCTGCAGCCCAAATTCCAGGCCAAACACGCCAGATTTGAGCCCACCGTAGCTGGCATATCCATCGGCAGCATAGACATTGAGCGAATCGGTCCATCGCTACGCGACGCCATGAGACAGACAATATCCAAGAATGAAAATGGCCTGCTCATCACTCTCGACGAGGTTCAAGACGCAGAGCTCGATGAGGTCCGAACGCTCTCCATTGCGATTCAGCAGGTTATCGGCGAAGACCTTGATATCGCCTTTGTTTTTGCGGGGCTGCCTTCGATGATTGAAAGCATCATCAACGGAAAGACACTTGCGTTTTTGCGCCGTGCCCTCCCCTTTGACCTGAAGGCTGTGGCAGTAACCGAAGTGTCGTACTCCCTCGAGGAAACCATTGAAGCGTCTGGCATGGAGTTGCAGCCAGGTATTGCCGGCCAACTTGCCGAGGCAACGCAAGGTTATCCTTTCATGATCCAACTCGTTGGATACTACGCATGGCAGTTGGCAAGACGCGCACATACACCGATTATTGGAGAAGAAGAAGCCGAGCGCGGCATTGCAACGGCACGCGAACGCTTCTGCGCCATGGTGATTGAGCCCGCGCTGCAGCGCATTCCGCCCACGTGCATCGCTTATCTGCTGAGCATGGCGTCTTTGGGGCAGACGAGCTCGACTAGCATGGTTGCCGATGGCCTAAACAAAACGCCTCAACAGGTGAGCTCCGTCCGCAGCCGCCTGTTAAGAGAATCGATTATCGAGGCTCCTTCGTACGGCAAGGTCTCATTTGCCATCCCCTACATGCGCGACTACCTCTACGAGCACAAAGCCGAACTGGAAGATGAACTGTAGAAGCGGTAACTGCCCTGCAAGACGAAAACCGTTTTCGTGCGGATTTATAGCAGACGCAAACGGTTTACGTCTTGATTTGCGTCCGGAATAAGGATAGAAATTGCGCTTTCGTACGTTTTTTCGCTAGACGCAACGTGCTTTCGTCCGACGATACGTCTGCAATCCAGACGAAAAGAACCCCGAGCTCGTATGAACTCGGGGCTCTTTGTGCCGCGCATCTATGAGAGGAGATATTTGATGCGCATGGGCGCTACTCCATGTAGCCACCCTGAATGGCGGAAACTGCATGCTCGGTAAAGAACTTGAGCGTGCCGGAGGTATAGCGATTAGCCTTGGGCTTCCAAGCGGCTCGGCGCTCGGCCAGGACGGCGTCGACCTCGGCCGGCTCCATCTCCTTACCGGCGATGCCCACGATGGACAGCGAGCGCTCGGGGATGTTGATCTGGATCAGGTCGCCCTCCTCGATCAGGGCAATCGGGCCGCCCACGGCAGCCTCGGGCGAAACGTGACCGATAGCCGGGCCCTTGGAGGCGCCGGAGAAGCGGCCGTCAGTGATCAGGGCAATGCTCGCGCCCAGCTCGGGGTCGCTGGCGATAGCCTCGGTGGTGTAGAACATCTCGGGCATGCCGGAGCCCTTGGGGCCCTCGTAGCGAATGATGACGGCGTCGCCGGGCTTGACCTCGTGCGTCAGGACGGCGTGGATAGCGTCCTCCTCACAGTCGAACGGACGCGCCTTAAGCGTGGCCTGGAACATCTCGCGCGGAACAACCGTGTGCTTGACGACGGCGCCCTCGGGGGCAAGGTTGCCGTGGAGGATGGCGATGGAGCCGTCGGTACCAAAAGCCTGGTCAAACGGGCGAATGATGTCCTCGCGCCTAAGGTTCCACTTCTCCAAGTAGCGGCCACACTTCTCGTAGTAGCCATTGTTCTTAAGGTCCTCGAGGTTTTCGCCGAGAGTCTTGCCGGTGACGGTCATGACATCGAGGTGAAGCATCGACTTGATCTCCTCCATGATGCGCGGCACGCCACCCGCATAGTAGAAGAACTGCGCCGGCCACTCGCCTGCGGGACGGACGTTGAGCAGGTAGTGGGCGCCACGGTGCAGGCGATCGAAGTCGTCGGCGGACATCTCGATGCCAAACTCGCGGGCAATCGCGGGGATGTGCAGCAGCGAGTTGGTGGAGCCCGAAATGGCGCCGTGGACCATGATGAGGTTCTCGAAGGACTCCTTGGTCACGATGTCGCGCGGGCACAGGTTGTGTTCGGAGAGCCACACGGACTGACGGCCGGCCGCGCGCGCAAACTCACGCAGATCGGAGCTGGTTGCGGGCAGCAGGGCCGTGCCGGGGAGCATAAGGCCCAGGGCCTCGGCGGTAACCTGCATGGTCGACGCGGTGCCCATAAAGGAGCAGGCGCCGCAGCTGGGGCATGCGTTGTGCTTGGCAAACTCAAGTTCCTCGCGGGAGATCTCGCCGCGCTCGTAGCGGGCAGAAATCGCGCCGAGCTGCTCCAGGGTCAACAGATCGGGGCCGGCATCCATGACGCCGCCGGTAACGACGATGGAGGGGATGTTGATGCGGCCCATGGCCATGAGGTTCGCAGGCAGGCCCTTATCGCAGCTGGCGACAAAGACGCCGGCGTCGAACGGGGTGGCCTTGGCATGAATCTCGATCATGTTGGCGATCATGTCGCGGCTGGGCAGCGAGTAGTTAATGCCGTCGTGGCCCTGGGCCTCGCCGTCACAGATATCGGTGCAGAAGTAACGGGCACCGTGACCGCCAGCCTCGGCAACGCCGGCACGGACCTCCTCGACCAACTCAAACAGACCGGCAGAACCCGGGTGCGAGTCGCCGAACGTCGACTCGATAATGACCTGCGGCTTGTCCAGATCTTCGATGGACCAGCCAGAGCCCAGACGCAGCGGGTCCATCTCGGGGCTGATGGTGCGAAACTTGCCGGAACGCGGCTGCAGCTTGGCAACCAAGTCGGCTGCCTCCTGCTGAATCTGTGCCTTGGTCTTCTCGTCCATAATGCTCTCCTCTTTTGGTTTGAACGGTTGTACCAATCGTTGGTTAATGAATCAGGTGAAATGGGTACCGAGCGATGCACTCGGCGGAAGATGCTTAGCTACGCGAACTAGGCGAAGAACGAAATCACCAGGGCGCAGGCAAGACCCGAAAGGCCGATGAGCGTCTCCATAACGGTCCATGACTTGAGGGTGGTCTTCTCGTCAATCTCCAGGAACGAGGAGCACATCCAAAAACCGGCATCGTTGACGTGCGAGAGGGCCGTGGCACCGCCGCAGATAGCAAGACAGATGGAGGCACGCATGAGCACCGAAGCGCCGGCGACCGCGGGCATGGCGGCCATAATGCCCGATGCCATGGTCATAGCGACGATGGAGCTGCCGACAGAGGCACGCACCATGACGGCAATCAAAAAGGCAACGACCACCAAAGGCAGCGGTGAGGCCTCGAGCATAGGTCCGATAACCTGGCCCAAGCCGCAGTCCTGCAGCATCCAGCGAATGACGCCGCCGCAAGCGATAACCAGCAAGATCATGCCGACGGGCTTAAGAGAGCGGTCGAGCAAGGCCTTGAGCTCGGCGCCGGAGTAGCCGCGGCGCGCGCCCAGCAGATACATCGCGACGAGCGTGGAGAGCGTCAAAGCGACGAACGGCTTGCCCAGGAAGGCGAGAATCGAGGCGAGCTCGGCGGGCATGGGGATATAAGAGGACAGCGTGCCCAGCAAAATCAGACAAAGCGGCGTGAGCACGATGGCAAGCACCATGCCAAAGGAGGGAAGCTCCTTTTCGTCGCTCGCGCCCTCGGCAGAGGTAAAGTGCTCCGGAACATCGGTAAAGATGCGACCGCCCACGTTGCGGCCCCAGATGACGCCGGCGATCGCCATGGCGATGAAGGCGGTAGGGATACCGACAAGAATCATGGTGCCCAGGTCGACACCGAGCGTGCCGGCGACCAAAACCGAACCGGCCGAAGGCGGCACAAACGCATAGCCAGCGGCCAGTCCCGCGAGCAGCGCGATGCCGTAGTAGAGCGTCGACTTCTTGGTCTGGGATGCCACACTAAACGCAAGTGGAATCAAAACGACCACGCCGGCCTCAAAGAACACCGTAGTGCCGATAACCAGACCGGTAATGCCCAGCGCCCAGCTGGAATGACCCTGCCCAAAGGTATCGATGAAGGTCTGGGCGATCTTCTTGGCGCCGCCGCTCTCCTCAAGAATCTGGCCAAACATCGAGCCGAGGCCAATGAGCAGGGCGATGTTTTGCAGCGTGGTTCCCACGCCCTTGGTGACAGTGTCCGCCACCAGGTCGAGCGGCATACCGGCGCCGATGCCGATCGCGAGCGCCGAGACCATCATCGAAAGCACAGGATGCAGCTTGAACTTAATGATGAGCGCAAGCAGCAGCGCGATGCCCACGATAGCGGCGATGACCAGCCTGGTGGGGTCGGCCATAAACGTTGGGTCTGACATCTTTCCTCCAATTCATCAGACCTTTTGAATTCGGCTTAGACTATAGCGTGTTCTCAATAGGTCTGATGTTTAAAAGGGAAACTTTTTTCAAAATACATCTGATGTATTTCCTGAACGATCTGTTTTTGACGGTAAACGGCTACTTACAGCTCTCCATTGTCGGAGCGAACCACCGCGGCTTCTGTAAATGAGCTAGAATAGCTCTGATGAATTCTTTTGATATGAGGTGAAGCGTGGCACGAGCCGATTCGGGACTCCCCGAGCAGATTTCCGAGAAAATCATTCAACTGATCCTGGATGAACATCTTGAGCAAGGCGACCGCCTGCCCAAGGAGGCCGTGCTCGTCGAGCGCCTGGGCGCCGGCAGGAGCACCGTACGCGAAGCCATGAAGTTGCTGCAGTCGCGCAACATCGTGCGCATTAAGCAGGGCTCGGGCACCTATGTGGCATCAAACCCCGGCGTTGCCGACGATCCGCTGGGCTTTACCTTTATCGATGACAAGAGGCGCCTGGCACGCGACCTGCTCGAAGTGCGCTTTATGATCGAGCCGCAGATGGCCAGCATGGCCGCAGAGCACGCGACCGACGATCAAATCATCTGCATTAAAGAGCTTTGCGATGAGTCCGAGCACTTGGCCGCGCGGGACGAAGACTATTCTGCCGCCGACACCGCGTTTCACATCGCAATTGCCGAAAGCTGCGGCAACCTCGTCGTTCCCCGCCTAATGGGCGTGCTCAAGGCGTCTGTCCCCCTGTTTATTGACGTGACCGGCAAAAAGCTGGTTGAGGAAACCATCCGCACCCACCGTGGCGTGGCCGACGCCATCGCCGCGCGCAATCCCACCGCAGCGCACGACGCGATGTACCTGCATCTGGTGTACAACCGCAACATGATCGCAGAGGGAGCGCAGGAACAGAGCAAATAGACGTCCGCACGGCAAGGGCGAGACTACCGTTCGCCTTTTAAAAGTGAACGTTCACCTGATTTTAGGGAATAAGGGGTGGCTATTACGCCGCTTCACCTATACTGACCTTGTATGAAAAGCAAGACTTATATAGATGAACGTTTCTTTTGAAAGGATCGCTATGTCTGATCTTATGGACAGCTTCCGTCTGGACGGCAAGGTCGCACTGGTAACCGGCGCCACCTATGGCATTGGCATGGCTATCGCCGAGGCGCTCGGAGAGGCTGGCGCCAAGATCGCCTTTAACGCACGTCACGCCGACAAGGTAGCCGAGGCCGAGAAGCACTACCGCGAGCTGGGCTTTGAGGCTCATGGTTACGTGGCAGACGTCACCGACGAGACTGTCGTCGCCGAGCTCATCGCCAAGATCGAGGCCGACTTTGGCACCACGCCCGACATCCTGGTCAACAACGCCGGCGTCATCCAGCGTACCCCGATGCTCGACATGAGCGCCGAGGACTTCCGCCGCGTCGTCGATATCGACCTCAACGCACCGTTTATCGTGTCAAAGGCCTGCCTGCCCGGCATGATCGCCAAGGGCCACGGCAAGATCATCAACATCTGCTCGATGATGAGCGAGCTGGGCCGCGAGACCATCGCCGGCTATGCCGCGGCCAAGGGCGGACTCAAGATGCTCACCAAGAACATCTGCTCGGAGTTTGGCGAGGCCAATATCCAGTGCAACGGCATTGGACCCGGCTACATCGCCACGCCGCAGACCGCACCGCTGCGCGAGACGCAGCCCGACGGCAGCCGCCACCCGTTTGACCAGTTCATCATTGCCAAGACGCCAGCAGCCCGTTGGGGCACGCCCGAGGACCTGAAGGGCCCCGCCGTGTTCTTGGCTTCCGATGCATCGAACTTCGTCAACGGCCACATCCTCTACGTCGACGGCGGAATCCTCGCATACATTGGAAAGCAGCCTCAATAAGCGTCGCCGCAACTGCCCATATCAGGTTTCATCCACTCGTTTTTCATTTGAGTTGCGGTGAGATAAGGATTGGTTTTGGCTTCTATCAGGCAAAACAGTCCGTATTTCACCGCAAGTTAGAAATAGGAAGGTAATTCGCAATGAAAATCGCTCTGATCAACGAAAACTCTCAGAACTCCAAGAACCCTATGATCGAGGCTGCCCTTAAGAAGGTTGTCGAGCCCATGGGCCACACCGTCTTTAACTATGGCATGTATGCCGACGCCGACTCCAAGCCCCTCACCTATGTGCAGAACGGCATCCTGGCCGCCGTGCTGCTCAACTCCGGCGCTGCCGACTACGTCGTGACCGGCTGTGGCACCGGCGAGGGCGCCATGCTCGCCTGCAACTCCTTCCCCGGCGTGCTGTGCGGCCATGTTGCCGACCCGCTCGATGCCTACACCTTTGCCCAGGTCAACGACGGTAACGCTGTCGCCATGCCCTTCGCCCTCAAGAACGGCTGGGGCCAGGAGCTCAACCTCGAGTACACCTTTGAGAAGCTCTTTGGCTTTGGTTCGGGCAACGGCTATCCTGCCGAGCGTGTTGAGCCCGAGCAGCGCAACAAGAAGATCCTCGACGGCGTCCGCGCTGTGACTATGCGTCCGCTCGTCGACGTTCTGGGCGAGATCGATCAGGACCTGGTGAAGGGCGCACTTGCCGGCGAACACTTCCAGGAGTACTTCTTTGCCAACGCAACCGACGAGGCCATCATCGCCAAGGTCAAGGAGATCCTGGGCCTCTAATCGCACGACTCATTGCAGCTAACGCAAGCGGCGGTCGTCCCATGTACGGGACGACCGCCGCTTTTTGCTATCTACCGACTGACGCCGCGGGGATAGGCCTCACATGCACCAAGGGGTTGACTAGAGCTCGCAAGCAACCTTGTAGCCATCGCCGATGGCGTCGCGGATGTTGCCGCACTTGTTGGCATCGCCCAACACGTGGGTGGTAACGCCGGCTGCAGCAAGGTCGTCGGCCAACTTGGTATTGGGACGATAGCCCATGGCAAGTACCAGCGTATCGGCATCGGCGATGGTGTGGATCTCGCCGTCCTTTTCGTAGCTGATGGCATCCTCGGTAATCTCGGTCACCTTGGCCTCGGTCAGCACGTGAACGCCCTTGGAGAGCATGCGCGTGATGAGCACCGCGCGACCGGCGCCGCCCTCGTTGGCGGCGAGCGTCTTGGTCATCTCGATGACGGTGACGTCGCGATTGGCCGGCGACAGATCGTTGACCAACGGGGCCAGGTAGTCGGCCGTCTCGCAACCGACGGTGCCGCCGCCCACGATGACAATCTTCTTGCCCGGGAAAGCCTTGCCGCCCAACAGGTCGTCAGCCGTCATGACCTGCTTAAAT
Organism: uncultured Collinsella sp.; assembly: GCA_902479145.1. Lineage (GTDB taxonomy): Bacteria > Actinomycetota > Coriobacteriia > Coriobacteriales > Coriobacteriaceae > Collinsella. The sequence goes on along the minus strand of CABSNR010000018.1, from coordinate 23,894 downwards.
CCCTGCATGAAGGCCGGGGCGATGGGCTCGGCGCCATAGGCCAGGACGACCTCGTAGCCGGCGTAGTCACGCTGAATGTCCTCGGCAGTAAGCTCGGTGCCAAATACGCACTTCACGCCGACCTCGGCCAGGCGACGGTACTGATACTTGATCACGCGGGTGAGTTCCTGCTTTGCCGGCGGAACGGCCGCGATGCGCATCTCGCCACCCGGCTCGTCCTGCTTATCCACGAGCACTACGTTGTGGCCGCGCTTGGCAGCAATGTAGGCTGCCTCCATGCCCGCAGGACCAGCGCCCACAACCAGCACGTTCTTAGCCTCGGCGGCAGGCTCGTAGCCGGCCTCGTCGCGCTCAACATCGGGATTGACGGTGCAGGAGATGCGCTTGCCAAACATAATGCCGTTCAGGCAGCGCAGGCAGCCGATGCAGGGGCGGATGTCGTCGGCGTTGCCGGCAGCGGCCTTATTGCAGAACTCGGCATCGCACAGGTTGGCGCGGCCCATCATGCAGATGTCGGCAGCGCCGTCCTCGATCAGCTCCTCGGCGATCCAGGCCTCGTTGATGCGGCCGACGGTGGCGACAGGAATGTTGACGTGCTTTTTGATCTCGCGCGAGCAGGCAGCGTGCGAGGCCTGCTGGGTACCGGCGGCAGGAATCGCGGAACCGCGCTTGATGGTGGTGCCGCCCGACACATGAATCATGTCGACGCCGGCCTTCTCCAGGCGACGCGAGACGTAGATCATGTCGTTGAGGGTCAGACCGCCATCGGTGTACTCATCGCCCGAGATGCGGACGTCGATGATAAAGTCCTTGCCGCAGCGCTCGCGAATCTCGGCGATGACCTCGAGCAAAAAGCGCATGCGGGCGTCGAGCGAGCCGCCGTACTCATCGGTACGCTTGTTATAGAGCGGGGTCAAGAAACCGCCGAGCATGCCGTGGGCGTGCGCCGCATGGACCTCGACGCCATCGACACCGGCCTTCTGCATACGCACGGCAGCGTCGCCAAACTGATGCGTGAGCTCGTGAATCTCGTCGACCGTGATAGGACGCGGTGCCTCACGGGCATAGGACGGTCCCACGAAGGACGGAGCGATCAGGCGCGGCGTGCCCGGAATGTTAAAGGCCATGTAGGCGGGGTGAAAGAGCTGCGGCATGATCTTGCAGCCATACTCATGCACGGCGGCGGCGAGCTTTTCCCAGCCAGGGATAAACGTGTCGTCGTAGCAGCACATGTCACCCGGCAGATAGGTATAGGTGGGCTCGACCGTCACGACCTCGGTAATGATGAGGGCCACGCCGCCCTTGGCGCGGGCACGGTAATGATCGACCAAGTCGTCGGTCACATAGCCATGATCGGCCAGGTTGGTGGACACCGGCGGCATAAAGACGCGGTTCTTGACCTCGGTCGTACCGACCTTGATCGGACTAAAGAGCATCGGGTAGGCGGAGGACTCCATACAGGGTTCCTTTCATTTGAGCCGCTCGGCGGCAGTTGCTAACGTACCTATCGTATCAGCAACCGCACAGCACCCGACCGCACGCGCTCCCCCAGTCTCTGCTCAACCCCCAAAAAGTTGCGGTGGAATACGGAGTAGATAAGGCTTTTGACAGCCAAAACAGTCCGTATTTCACCGCAACTGATGGGTGGGATGGAGTTAGAGGCCCAGATATGTAGTCATGCCTTCGGCGGCGAGCTTGGCGCCCGCCACGGCATGAACCACGGTGAGCGGGCCGTTGACCACGTCGCCGGCGGCAAAGACGCCAGGCACGGTGGTCATACCGCATTCATCGACCGAAAGAAGGCCGCGATGGTCAGTCTCCAGACCGCCCGTCGTAAGCACAAGTTTGTCCTTGGGCACCTGCGAAGCCGCAATCACAACTGTGTCGGCAGACACATGGTCGAGCTCTTCCTCGTAGCCCACCACATTGTTGTCCTCGTCAAAGATAGCCGTCTCGAACACCGGACCGTTATCGTCGATGGCGCAAATCGCCTTGCCGCATACAATCTCGGCACCATCGAGCTCGGTCAGCTCTACCTCGTCATCGATGGCCGAGATATGGCGCGAACGGGCATACACGGTGACCTTGCGAGCACCCGAGCGCAGGGCCGTACGGGCCACATCCATGGCAACATTGCCGGCACCGATAACCGCCACGTTCTGCCCGATTGCCACGCTCGCGGGATCGACCAGGTAATCGATACCAAACAGCACGTTGCCGCGCGATTCGCCGGGAATACCCAGCTTTCGAGCTCGCCAGGTACCAGTACCGACAAAGACCGCATCGTAGCCGTCGCGCAGCAGGTCGTCGATGTGGAGCGCACCGCCGATGGTGGTCGAGGGGCGAACGCGCACGCCGAGCGAGCACATCACGTGGCGGTACTTTTGCACGAGCGAGCGCGGCAGACGGAACTCGGGGATACCGTACTCCAGCACGCCGCCGATCTCGGGCCGCTGCTCAAAAACAGTGACGGCGCAACCCAGCTGCGCCATCTTAATTGCCACGGTAATGCCGGCTGGGCCGGAGCCGACCACAGCGACCTGCTTGCCGCACGACGGCGCGGCCTTCCACTCTTTGCGGTCCAAATACGCCGTGGAGATATAGTTCTCGATGCTCGAAAAATGCACGGGCGCGCCCTTGCGGCCCTGGATGCACGCGCCCTCGCACTGGCCCGAATGGTTGCAAACCATGGAGCAGACCGCGCTCATGGGATTGTTCTGGAACAGCAGCTCGCCCGCCTCTTCTAGACGACGCTGTTTGAACAGGTCGATGACCCGCGGAATAGGCGTCTGAACCGGGCAGCCCTTAATCTGACAGAACGCCCTTTTACAACCTAGGCAACGATTCGCCTCTTCGACAATGTGGATAGCCACGCAACTCCCCTTTTTAATGCAATCCAATGGGGCGACGATAAAGACCCTTCACCGCCGCCCCCATACAGGTAATCTCAATCTGCCGACACGGCAAAAGCCAATGCTATAACTCGCGATGCGAAGCCCCGCAGCGAGCGGACATGTGCTCGAGTGTCGCCAGGCAGTCAGCCGCCGTCGCCGGCACGCTGTTCTCGACCACGCAGGGAATCCCAGGGCAGGCGGCGGCAGCCCAGGCCACCACGGGCTCAAAGTCATAGCGACCCGTCTCGCCCACGCCGTGGCACACCAGGCGCGAACCCGCACCGTCGCACCATCCGGCTTCGTCCTCGTTATCAACGACCTCAAAATCCTTGGCGTGCAGCACGCGGATCTTACTGCCGCATAAGTAGAGCATGCGTGCCGTGATTTCCTGCGCTTCGTCAACGGCTCTGGGGTGCAGCAGCGACACCGGGTCGTAGATCACGCCGAGCGACGGGCTCGAGACGCGCTCCAGCACCTCACGGCAGCGATCCGGCGTGTTAACCGTCTCGTTCCAACCGGGCTCGATCAGTATTTGCCCGCCCACGGCCTCGGCCCGATCGCAGACGTGTGCAAGTCCGTCTGCAAACGCATCGAGCGCCTCGTCGGTCATGCGGTCGTCCGCGACGCGGTTCTGCGCATTGGGGCGACCGGTCTCGGTGCCAACCGGGCATCCGCCGAGCATCTGGGCAAAGTTCAAGCACGCCTCGTACTCGGCAAAGTTATCCATGAGTTGTTGGCGATCGGGCGTCGCCAAATTCTTATAGCAGCCGAGCACGGCGACCGAAACGCCTGCCTCGTCGAGCACCGCACGCAAATGGTCGGCAAGCTCGCGGGTCAGGCCGCCTCGATCGATCCCCATCGATGCGTAGAGCACCTTGCTCGGCAGCTGAATGCACGAAAAGCCCAGCTCTCCCGCCATGCGAATGCGTTCCTCGACAGTCCCCTGCGGAAGGTCGTGCAAACGTACACCCGGAGTAATAGCCCCCACGTTATTCACATCCCTTATGAGCGTTGATGCCCGGGGTGTATCCGCCAAACGGGTCCTCGATGGAGCACACGCCCGAGGGGGCGAGCGGATCGCGTTTACCGGCCAGCTTGTCATGATGCATGGTCTCGATATAGGCAAGCACCAGCGGCGCCACACCCTTTGCATCATTTTTGACCACGGGCTCGCTCATGTAGTAATCAAACGTGCCCTCGCGGTGCGCGGTGTTGCCCAGGCCCGCGACCAGGCAGATGTTGTCGAGCGCCAGCTGGCCATCATGCTCGGACAGGCAGGTCTCGCAGATGCCATCGAAGGCGCGACGGCCGTACTGGTAGTAACGCTCGCCCAGCACGCCCAGACGCACGCCCTTCATGATGGCGTTGGCAAAGATGGCGCTGCCCGACTCCTCCAGGTAGTTGGGGGCGATATTGGGCAGGTTGATGACCTGGTGCCACATGCCGGTCTTCTCGTCCTGATACGGCAGCATGGCGTCGATCAGGTCATGGAACATCTTGCGGATCTCGTCCTTCTCGGCCGACATCGAAGGCGGCATAAGCTCCCAGGTGTCGATGAGCGCCATGGCAAACCAGCCCTCGGCGCGCAGCCAGAAGTTAGCCGAAAGGCCGGTGACCGGGTCGCACCAGAACTGTTTGCGGCTCGCGTCGTAAGCGTGATAGTACAGACCGTTGAGGGGGTTGCGCATCAGGTCATGCACGACCTGGAACATATGGAAGCTGTCCGAGCAGGCACGACGGTTGTGGAAGCTCAGCTCGTACTGCATGTAGAACGGCTGGGCCATATACATGCCATCGAGCCAGATTTGGTTGGGGTAGACGGCCTTGTGCCAAAACACGCCCTCTTTGGTACGCGGCTGGGTTTCGAGCTGACGATAGATGGTATCCATGGCGGCACGGTACTTGGGCTTGCCCACCAGGTCATAGAGCTTGTAGAGGGTCTTGCCCGCATTGACGTTATCGAGGTTGTAATCCTGCGGGTTGTAATGCTTGATGGTACCGTCGTCCTGGACAAAGAAATCGATGTAGTCATCGGCAAAGGTCAGGTAGCGCTGCTCACCCGTGATCTCGTACAGCTCGATGAGCGCCTTGATCATGCAGCCGTCGATATAGTTCCAGGTGTTCTCCTTGCCGGCGCGAATCTTTTCGATATTCCAAGCCGGCGCCTGCGGCGTAGAGGTTTCGATCAACTGCTCGATATAACGGTCCAGGATTTGATTGCAACCCATTGCTGTCCCCTCTGACATAAACGATAGGTGAACGTTACCCCTAGTGTAACGCGAACGGGGAATATAGGGTGAACGTTAACCCTATATTCCCCGCAAACGGCAGACTTTTAGCGGCAAACGGCGGTGAGACCCGCGGCGATGCGCTGCGCCAGGCGCTCATAGCCGGCAGGACTGTAATGCAGACCGTCCGGCATATAGAGCTCGCGGTGCTCTGGCAAAAACGGGCTGATGCCACTTTGCGCATACAGGTCAATCACCGGAACGGAGTAGCGGTCACAGACCTCGAGCATCGCCTTTACGTAGGCGACCTGCGTCAACCCCAGGTGATTGAGCTCATCGCTTGCCGGGATATCCTTCTCGTGCTTACCGCTCGTCTTGCACGGCGTCATAAACACAAGCTTTGCCTGGGGCGAACGCGCCGTGATGGTGCGGATCAGGTAATCGAGTGCACCATAGAACTCGTGCACATCGGTACTGCCCAACTCGCCAAGCGGCACGTTGCGGCTAAAGTCGTTGACGCCGCCAAAGACGATGTAGATATCAGCCGCATTGTCGATGCCGTCCAGGCGCTCGACAAACGAATCGCTGCGGTCGGCCTTGATGGCGATACGCGAACCCTTGATGCCAAAGTTCTCGATGACCGCGCCTCCCAGCAACGCGCCCAAATGCGAGGTCCACGAGATGTCGTTGCCTCCCCCACCGCAGCCGTTGTCGCCCCAGGTCGTTGAGTCGCCAAAGCAGCAAATGGTCGATTCACTCAAGCTCTTCGTTTCCATAATCTTCTCCTCATCCGCCCATCGGCGGTCATACAGGAACGTACCGTTTATTCGCAGCATGCCGAGGGGCTATGCACGGGGGCGCATTCCGCAACGTGCGAATCGAGCCATTCGATATCCTCGGCAAGATGTGCCACGCCCAGATGGTGTTCACCCGGACACACCTCGTGCCGCAGGCCATCTCTGCGACCCAGCAACTTGTAGGCATCGCGCACGATCTCGAGCTGCTCGCCAACATTTTTCAGCCCGCGCGAACCGTTCAGATGATCCTCTTCGCAGCTCTGCACTAACAACGGGCGCGGCGCAATAAGCGAGGCAATATCGCCCATGTCGAGTAAGCGCCAAAGTCCGGGTGTGTAGTTGCAGCTGCAATTGCCATTGAGATGCAGCAGCGAATCGTCGACACCGTACAGATAGCCCGAGACAAACGCCTTGCGCACACGCGGGTCGAGTGCGGCCAGGTACAACGTCATGTAGCCGCCACCCGAAAAACCAAAGCAACCCAGGTCATCCATGGCAATGTCGCCGCGCGCCTCTAGGTAATCGATCAGACGCATGTTATCCCAGGCGTTGAGGCCCGCAACCGTAAGACCCAGCGGCTCGGCCATACGTGCTTGATTCAGACACGTACCGCGCAGGTAGCTGTTCTCGTCATCGCCCTGACCCTTCCAGTCACGACGGTATCCCCAACCGCGCGCATCAGGGCAGACGGTCACGTAACCCATGCGTGCCAAACGCAGACCGTAGTCGTAATTGAACTTACGCACGGCATCATCGACAGCCGGCACGCCCGCAACACCGGCTACGCTTGCAGCACCCGCTCCCTGATGACCATGCGGGCAGATATAACAGCGTTTGAGTCCCCGCTCATCAAGCTTAGGATGAGACGGCTCCAACAGGTAGAACGGCATCCAAACATCACGCTCGACCTGCAACATCGCATGGGTGCGCACGATGCCGCCGGCAACCCGCACGCGGCTGAGCTCACGAATCTCAATCGGGACGCGGTCCATAAGCGAAAGGCCCAAAACATCGTACAGACGAGTCCTGGTCGCAATCTTCCATGCCTCAAAATCTGCAGGAGTCTTGCCCGTAAAAGCAGCCGAACGCCCCTCGCGCTTCAGCCGGGCACGCAGCGCAGGTTCGTCTTCGCAGTACGTCTCGATGTGCACGGTGCGGCCGTTGGCAGACAGTTCAGCCGTCTCAACCGCATCACCGTCGCCGCCCTCGGGATCCCAGCCATCCCCACCGGCAAGCACCTGCTCGCGAGCGTACCCGGCGGCAGCCATCACATCGAGTTCATTCGCCCACGGCACCCAGCCGGTAGTATCACCCGCCGGCCCATGCAGAATCGCGCCAGCATACTGCACGCAGTTGTGTGCCGCCGGCTTATTCCAATCCCACCAGCCTTCGCGCTTGATATGTCGCCCCAACCAGCAATCGATCAGCACAGTTTGCGCCCATTCGCGCCAAGGACGACCCAGGTAGACCGAATCCGGCGCCACGCCATCCGGAGCTGTAAACGAACAGCCGTGGAACACAAAGCCGTGCGGCTCGCCTTCGGGCGTCGACGCCGCCGTCACGTAGCCGTTCACGTCCATATCGCGGTTGAGCGAGCGAATCTCGCACCCCTCAAAGTAGGCACGCGCGCCGCCAAAGATAAAGTCGACATCGCCCTCGATCCGGCAACGTCGAAAATACTGGCGCCCCACCCGGCGCGGCGCATACTGTTTGGGTCCTATAAACCCGCCCGGTTTGGCCTCATGCGGCGGCAGCGGACCCAAAAACAGCGTGTCTTGGTGTCCCTTAATGCAGCAGGCATCGACAACCAGACGGTCGCCATCAGCATACAGGGCAATCGCTTGACCGACCTCGCGCCCATCGCCCGCATCGTTTTCGATCGTGAGGTTCTCGAGCCGTACGTCGTCGGCATCGACCAAAACGGTATAGGTCCTAAACGTGCCGAGCGTGCCGTCGACGCCCGAGCCGTCCTCCGAAGGCATCTTGGCACCCAGGCTGCCCACGATACGCACGCTGTCGGCCGTCTCTCCCTCAATCGTCACATGCGAGCGATGAATCTCGACCCGCTCGCAATACTCGCCCGGCTCGATATGGATTGTCACCGGCCGTCCGTCATTCGGACAGGATTCGTCAATTGCCTCCAAGGCCTTAGAGATACTGTGATATGCCCCCGCACGCTCGGGCGAAACCTCAAAAAATCGTCTCTCACTCATCATCAGTCACCGCGTCCTTTCGTCGTAGACCGTCTACGTTGCAGTTTCGGCATATAAAAAGTTCGCGCAATGGGTCGGGAAGGCCCTGCCCATCGCGCGCCGCGACATACCGAATTTAATTGTTTAGGAGCAAACGCCTACGCACGGATAACCTTGTCGACGTTCTGGAGCTGCAGCTCCTCGCCGTCCTGGCCCTCGATTACCACATTTTGCAGGTCGAGCACCTTGACGTTTTGCGCAATGATGCCCTGACGCACCATGGGCTCAACGCCGCAGGCCATGGCCGGGACAAAGGGTTCGGCATCGTCGGCAAAGGTCACGTGAACGTCTTGGAACGTCAGACGCGTCACCTTGCTCTCGGGCAGACCCGTGATATAGGCCGCAGCAGCATGGCAGTTGGTGGCCTCGATATCGCAAAACGTCGTGGCACCAAAGCCGGGCGTGCGGTCGTCGACGGGCAGTGCCTCGCGAGACTGCACGTAGTCGGTCTTGCCGTCCTTGTCGCAGAAGTAGAACGAGTTGACCACGAAGGGCGTGAGCACCTCGTCCATGCGAATGTGCTCAAAGGTAATGCCCTCGTTGACGGCATCCTTGCCGCGCCCGCGGCGGGTCTTGACGCGCAAGCCGCGGTCGGTGCGCTCAAAGAGGCACTTGCTCACGGTAAGGTCCTTGATGCCGCCGGCAGCCTCTGAACCCAGGACCACGGCGCCGTGACCATCGTGCATGTAGCAGTGAGAGATCAGCACGTCGTGCGTGGCGGGACGAAGCTCGGGCTCAATGCCCAGCTTGCCGCTCTTGATGGCGATGCAGTCGTCGCCCACCGAGAACTGACAGCCAAGGATGCGGACAAAGCCGCAGCTCTCGGGATCGAAGCCATCGGTGTTGTGGGAGTTCTTAGGGCCCTCGATGGACAGGCAGAGCGCATCGATGTGCTCGCACAGGATGGGGTGGATGTTCCACGCCGGGCTGTTGCGGACGGTGAAGCCAGCCAAGCTCACGTTTTGGCACTCGGACAGGAAGATCATGCGCGGGCGGGCGACCTCGCGGCCCTCCTCGGGACGGAAGATGTTCTTAAAGTCCTTGTTCCACCAGTTGTCCTCGGCAAAATCAGTCTGACCGTCGATCGCGCCGCGACCATAGATGCACACGTCGTGCACGCCCAGACCCGTAAAGGTAGAACAGTAGGTCGAGAAGCTCTCGCCCTCCCAGCGGCCCAGGGGCAGCATATCGGTGCCGGCATACCCGGCGCCCTCGTCGCCTGTGACCGTGCCCGGAATGTAGGCAAGCGCCGCACGATCGTGACGGGCCAACAGCACCGCTCCCTCGGCGAGTTCAATGTTGATATTGCTCTTAAGGAAGAGGGACTTGATGCGATAACTACCGGCGGGGATCAGCACGCGGCCACCCTTGGGGCAGGCCATGATGGCAGCCTGGATGTTGGTGGTGTCGTCGTGCTCGGCATCGCCCTTGGCGCCACAGTCGCGAACGCTGATGGTAAAGGGCTCAGCCGGCGTGGTGACACCTACGCTCAGCTCACGCTCGCCACAAACAAAACGAACCAGGTTACGCTTGCCGGGGGTCAGGCCGTCGACATAGGTCTCGACCGTATTCGTGGTACCGGCGGGCTCGTCGTTGACAAAGATCTCCCACGTATCGGCACAGGTAAAGTAGCCGCCGTCGTCAAGCTCGATCACAGCCGCGCGGGCGTTGCGCCAGATAACGTTCGTCTCCATGGATTTCTCCCTCAAAAAGATGCTCTAAAGGCAAATTGTACGCTGTTAAAAAAGGGCCGTGCCTGCCGGCGAAATTCCGGTGGCACGGCCCTGTGATTTGGACGATATGTCGGCCTTACTCGGCGGGGGTTACGCTACCGTCCTGGAAGCCAACGTTGTTGTGGGCAAAGCAGTCCTCGTACTTAAAGCCGGAGAGCTCCTCGCAAAGCGCCTTGACCTCGGGCTTGACGTCGGCCATCTTGCCGCCCTCCTTGACGCGGCGGATCTCGTCGCAAAGGACGTCGCACTGCTCCTTGTCGATCTTGATGCCGCGGGCAAGGATAGCCGCGAGCAGGAAGAAACCGGCGCAGCCGATGATCATGTAGCCGCAGATATACAGAGGCACGGTGGCGGGCTGGGTCACGGCGTCGCTGTTGCCGGCGGTCTGAATGAAGCCGGAGGCAGCAAGGACGATGGCCCATGCGTTAACGGCGATAGCCTGGGCGATCTGCTGGCAGAGCTGCTGAGCGGAGCTGTAGATGCCCTCGCGACGACGCAGGGTGATGAGCTCATCGACATCGGGGATGTAGTTGAGCAGAACATCGGGCAGGTACTGGAAGCCGACGTAGAAGAACTTCCAGATGGCGAAGATGATGGGGTAGGCGATCATGGCGATGGCGACCGTGGAGGTGCCATTGATCTGACCAAAGGCGAAGTAGTTGTAGGCGATGATGCACGCAGCGCAACCGACGTTGGCCAGGTACCAAGACTTGTGGAAGCCCTTCTTGGCCATGAGAGCGACCCAGATGGCGGTGCAGACGATAGCGACGACCTTGCCAGGCATCTCCATCACGGACTCGTAGGACTTAGGAATCTGCAGGCAGTAGACGATGAAGAAAGACAGGCAGGCAGACCAGCAGGCAGCAGCGAGCTTCGTGGAGACCTGTGCGTACAGGACCTTGCGGAAGGACTTGTTGCGGAAGGTGGAGATTACGTCGATGAAGAACTTCTTGATACCCTCGCCGACGCTCTCGATCTTCTCCTGAGCGACCTCCTCGGGGGTGTGCTCCCACGTGGACAGGTACACACAAAGCAGCGAGATTGCCATGACCGAAGCGTTGATCGTAGCGATGATGAAGTAGCTGAACGGGTTGGTCTCGCCGAAGGTGCCAAAGCCGAAGCCCACAAGTGCAGCCATCAGGAAGCCGGCGGCGTTACCAAAGAGATGCTTGTAGCCGGTGAGGTACGTACGCTCCTTGAAGTCGTCGGTCATCTCGATGGTAAGCGGCGACAGGTTGGCGGTGCAGAACGTATACGCGACGTTGTAGATCAGGTACAGCACAAAGTAGTACGGGAAGCCAAACGGCGTAGCCACGAAGATGAGCGGCTCGGCGATCATCATCGGGATGGCCAGCAAGATCCAGAAACGACGACGACCAAAGATGCGGCCAATCTTGGTGGCATAGAAGTTATCGGCCACAAAGCCCATCAGCGGGCAAAGAATAGCGTTGACATAGATGGCAAACGAGCTGATCAGTGCAGCCTCGCCTGCGGACAGGCCACACTCCGTGGACAGGAACAGCACCATGTAGCTGTGCGTAAAGGTCAGGGCACCGGAATTGAGCATACCGCCCATACCAAAGCCCAAGCGCGTCCAGAATGTGATCTTACGCTTTTTTCCAATCTTATTAGTCATCGAGCTCCCTCTCTTTTCTCGATTGTCTTGTAACAAGACATTTGAGTCCACACTGACATCTGTCTGCCCAGCATTCAGGGTGAACGTTTAGTTAGATTATGCACGATTGCTTATGATAGGTGAACGTTCACTTGAATAATATCCTTGAACGGTCGATTTTTACCGCTGAACGGACACAATTGAGGCTCTAAGACCTATTGTCTGCTGGTAAAGGTGCCATGCTGGACACCCATGAGATAGGTGAACGTTTATCGTATTTTCCAATTTTTTCACTTAACCACAAAACGAAAACCCCGCCGGGAACACTCCCGACGGGGCCGACGACATAGCGCTACGCTTGGGTGCATTTGCCACTACAGGCAGACGCCGTCCTTCCAGATGCTGATCTCGTGACAGCCACGGCGCTCGGCACTCGTGAGTTTACCGCTCGCCGTCTCCAGCACCAGCTGGTATAGATCGTGAGCAGCCTCGTCGAGCGTGCGCTCACCCGTGGCAATCACGCCGGCGTTAAAGTCCATCCAGTTGGCCTTGTGGTCGCACAGACGCTGATTGGTGAACACCTTGAGCGTAGGCGCCGGCGCGCCAAACGGTGTGCCGCGGCCGGTCGAGAACAGAATCACGTGGCAGCCGGCAGCCGTCAACGCCGTGGTGGATACCATGTCGTTGCCCGGACCGCACAGCATGTTCAGGCCGTGTTTATTTGCCTGGCCGGCATACGGCAGCACGTCGACGATGGGGGCAGACCCGCCTTTTTGCACGCAGCCGCAGCTCTTGTCCTCGAGCGTGGTAATACCGCCGTCCTTGTTGCCAGGGCTCGGGTTCTCGTAGACGACCTCGCCGTGGCTAATAAAGTAGTCCTTAAAGCCGTTGAGCATGTCGGAAGCGGCGTTAAAGACCTGCTCGTTCTCACAGCGATCGAGCAGGATACTCTCGGCGCCAAACATCTCGGGCACCTCGGTAAGCACCGACGTGCCGCCGCGGGCGACAACCATATCACTCACGCGACCGATCGTGGGATTGGCGGTAATGCCCGAAAGACCGTCGGAGCCGCCGCACTTAAGTCCAATAACCAGCTCGGAGGCCAAAATGGGCTCGCGCTTGGACTGCTTTGCCAGGTCTGCCAGCTCGGCCAGAATCTTGTGGCCCTCGACCTGCTCGTCGGCAACGTCCTGGCAGGTGAGGAAGCGGACGCGCTCGTGATCGAAATCACCGAGCTCGTCAAGCACCTGCTGGTGTGTGCAGTTCTCGCAACCAAGCGACAGGAACAGCACGCCGGCCGCATTAGGGTGACGCGAGAGCGCCACCAGCAGACGACGCGTCTGGGCATGGTCGGCGCCGGTCTGTGAGCAGCCGAAGGGATGCGGGAAGTAGTAGACGCCCTCGAGCGAGCCCTCGACCAGATCCTGAGCCTGCTCGCACATAGCACGCGCGACTTCGTTGACGCAGCCGACCGTGGGGATGATCCACAGCTCGTTGCGCGTCGCGGCACGACCGTCGGCGCGGCGGAAGCCCATAAAGGTCTCAGGCTCAACGGGATCCACGACCGGATGCGTGGGGTTGTAGGCGTACTCGACCTCGCCCGAAAGGTTGGTCTTCACATTGTGCGTGTGGAGCCACTGACCGGGCTGGACATCGCCCGTCACATGGCCGATAGGAAGGCCGTACTTGATGACGTCCTCCCCCGCGGCAATCGAGCGCACGGCCATCTTATGACCCTGCGGAATATCCTCCGCGGCCACGACCTCGCCCACCCCGGGAACCGCGACGGCGGTGCCCTTGGCAAGCGGCGACAGCGCGACGATCACGTTGTCGGCCGGATTGATCTGGATAGTGTTCATTGCAAATGGTCCTAACCCTACAGGTTGAGCAGAAGTCGAGACGCGGGCACGCCGTCCCGCGCCCGCGTCTGCGCCGGAAATTTACGCCTGAGCGTTGGCGAAGGCCTGCTTGGCACCCTCGGTGCGCACGACGGCGAGCGCACTGACGACAAACTCCTCAAGACCGGCGATCTGCGTAAGGTCCTCGCCCCACATCTGCTCGTTGGTGAGCACGTCGTGCACCAGCTGGGCATCGTCGGCACCGGCGTGGGCGGCGTAGAAGTCGAGCACGAAGGCGTCGTCCTGAGCGGTGTACTCGGTGCCGTCGGAGCGACGCAGGTGCAGGCCGTCGCCCTCGCGGGACACGAGCTCCTGCGTGTAGAAGGAGATGAGCGTAGCGAGGCTCGTCGCCAGGCACTTGGGCAGGTTGCCGGTCTCGGCAACGTAGTCCTTGAGCGTGGGCAGGTCGCGAGCGCGCCACTTAGCCGTGGAGTTGAGACAGATGGAGAGCAGCGCATGATCAATAAACGGGTTGTCGAAGCGGTTTTCGACGGCGGCGGCAAAGGCCTTGCAGTCCTCGACATCCAAGTCGGCGGCAAGCGTCGGAATGACCTCGTCGTAGAGCATGGTGTTCATGAAGCCGCGAATGGTCTCGTCATGCATGCAGTCGCGCACGATATCAAAGCCGGCAACCCAGGAACCCGGAACGAAGGCGGTGTGGGCACCGTTGAGGATGCGGACCTTGCGCTTTTTGTACGGGGTGACGTCGGGAGTCACAAAGACACCCGGAAGACCAGCCTTCACAAAGGGAAGCTTCTCGGCAAGCGACTCGTCGCCCTGGATGCCCCACATCTGGAAGGGCTCGCGCACGGCCAGGAAGGGATCCTCGTAGCCCAGACGCTCAGCCACCGCGGCGGCCTCGGATGCGTCGCGGATACGGCCCGGTACGATGGTGTCGACGAGTGTGGTGCAGACGGTGCAGTCGTTGGCCATCCACTGCGCAAACTCGTCCTCCCAGCCCCAGTCGCTCACATACTGGTCCATGATGCGCAGCAACTCCTCGCCGTTGTGATCGATGAGCTCGCAGGCGAGGACGATGACGCCCGGCTTACCGGCAGCCCAGCGGGTGTGGAGCACCTGGGCAAGCTTGGCGGGGAAGCTCGCGGGTGGCATGTCGTCGGCCTTGCAGGACGGGTCATAGGCGATACCGGCCTCGGTGGTGTTGGAGACGATGATCTCTAGGTCGTCGGAGACAGCGACCTCCATCATGGCACGGTAGTCGTCCTCACGATACGGGTTAAGGCAGCGGCTGCAGGCGCTGATCACGCGGGACTCGTCAACCGTGTTGCCGTTCTCCTTGCCGCGCACCAGCACGGTGTACAGATCGTCCTGGGCATTGATACCGTCGGCAAAGCCAAAGGCACCGCTGATGGGCTGCACCATGACGACCTTGCCGTTCCAGCCGGTGGCCTCGTTGCCCATGTCAAAGAAGCGGTCGACGAAGGCGCGCAGGAAATTGCCCTCGCCAAACTGCAGAACCTTCTCGGGAGCATCCTTGGGCAGCAAATAGCCCTTGTAGCCGATCTTCTCGAGCGCATCGTAGCTGATGTTCTCCATCTATGTGTCTCCTTAGATGTCTGTTAGCGTGCAAGCAAAACGGGGCTCCGCGTGTGGCAACGGCGCCCAGGGTTCGATGTGATTCGATGCGGGCTTAGGCCTCGACGGTGTCCAGGTCAAAGCCAAAGTAGCGGACCGCATTGTTGTAGCTGATGTCGCGCACAACCTCGCCCAGCAGCTCCATGTCGGCCGGGTACTTGCCCTGCTCGACCCACTCGCCGATCACGCTGCACAGCACGCGACGGAAGTACTCGTGGCGCGGATAGGACAGGAAGGAGCGGGAATCGGTAAGCATGCCCACAAAGTTGCCCAACACGCCCTCGTTAGCCAGAGCCGTAAGCTGCTCGCGCATGCCGACCTCGTTGTCGTTGAACCACCAGGCGGAGCCGTTCTGGATCTTACCGGCAGTCGGAGCCTCCTGGAAGCAGCCCATGACGGTATCGATCATGGTGTTATCGATGGGGTTCAGGCTGTACAGGATGGTCTTGGGCAGGCCGCAGGTCTCCTGGATGGAGTTGAGGAAATCGGCGAGCTGGTCGGACGGCGTGTAGTTGGAGATGCAGTCGTAGCCGGTGTCGGGACCGAGCTTGGCGAACATGGCGCGGTTGTTGTCGCGCTTGCAGCCAAAGTGCAGCTGCATGGCCCAGCCCAGACGGACATACTCACCGGCAACGAACTGCATAAAGGCAGTCTTGTACTTGAGGACTTCTTCCTCGGTGAGCGGCTCAGCAGCCAGGCCCTTGGCAAAGATGGCCTCGATCTCGTCGGCGGTAGCCGGGACGTACATGACGTAATCGAGTGCGTGGTCGGAGGCGCGGCAGCCCAGCTCGTGAGCAACGTCGTAGCGCTTGGAAATGGCAGCCTTCATGCCCTCAAAGTCGCTGACCTCAACGCCGGCAGCCTCGGAAAGGTGCTTGCAGTAGTCGGCAAACTCCTGGCCGCGCTCGATGCGCAAAGCGGCATCGGGGCGCATGGCGGGAACGACCTGAACGTCAAAGCTGTCGTCGGCGGCAATCTTCTTGTGCCACTCAAAGCTGTCGGCGGGGTCGTCGGTAGTGCAGATCATGCGGACGTTGGACTGCTTGATCAGGTTGCGGCAGGTAAAGCTGGCCTCGGCGAGCTTGGCGTTGGCAAGGTCCCAGACCTCCTGGGCAGTCTTGCCGTTGAGGACGCCCTCGTAGCCAAAGTAGCGCTTAAGCTCCAGGTGGCTCCACTCAAAGACGGGGTTGCCAACGCAGCGACCCAGGGTCTCGGCCCACTTTTGGAACTTCTCGCGAGCAGGGGCGTCGCCAGTGATAAAACGCTCGTCGACGCCGTTGGCACGCATCAGGCGCCACTTGTAGTGGTCGCCGCCCAGCCAAACCTCGGTGATGTTCTCGAAACGCTTGTCCTCCCAAATCTCCTTAGGAGAAATGTGGCAGTGATAGTCGACGATGGGCATGCCCTCGGCAAAGTTGTGGAACAGCTCCTCGCCGGTCTTGGTGCTCAGCAGGAAATCCTGATCGTCCATAAAGTTTTTCATCAAACAGCCCCTTTGCTGGCAAGGCGGGCGCACGGCGCGCTCGTTATCCTTTAGGTGAACGTTCACTATACTAATCCATTGCACCTCAAAAGGTGAACGTTCACCTAACCACCACGGGGTGAACGGTAGATTTTGCCCGTTCAACGGTTGCTGGAGATGTGACTTGCATGTATTGCGGACTGTTTGGCGTCCCCGAACACCGAACTTGAGCGCTTTTGCTCAGGTGGGTCATGTCCCGACGTACATTTTTGGGAGTATTCAGCATTGGAGCGCGCCGTGCGCCATCCTCAGCGTCCTATTTGGAACGCAGATAGCGCCCGATCGGCATAAAAAGTGCCCCCGATGGCAAATTACGCCATCGGGGGCACTTAAAACAGTCGTTCTGCACCTCATTCAGGGCATGCCAATGCTGAATACTCCCAAAAATGCACGTCGCAAGAGGGGGTACCTGCTCAATCGGCTAAATACCCGCAAGTTCGCAGTAGCGGTCGACATTGCTGGCAAATACCATCTCGACGGCGCCCTTCTGGACGGGCACCGTCGGGGTCCTTCCCCACAGCAGATAATCGCCCAGCGTCTTAGCGCCGCGATACGCCAGGCTCGTCGGGTCCTTATAGACAATATTGGTAAAGATACCGCGGCGCAAGGCCAGAGCACTTTCGGGAAACAGGTCGTTGCCGATCACCATGACCTGACCGGCCTTGCCGGTCGAGACGAGCGCGTCGGCAACCACTTCGGAACCAACGGCAAAAACGCTACAGATAAGTTCGGGGGCGTCCGGCGCACTCAAGCGCTTTTCGAGCTCATGCTCGAGTTGTTTGACTTGCGCATGGGCACCTGCAAGATCCTCAACCTGCCAGGGAACATTGTGCTCGCGAAGGTAATTGTGGAAGGCGCGGGCGGTTAGATAGTGCGAATCGGTATATGGGTCGCCTGTCAAAAGGAGCACGCGGGCGTCGGCCCCAGAAGCATGGACCAGGTTTGCCGCCTGCTCGGCCATAAGGCTGCCTGCCGTCGAATAATCGGCCAAGCTCGCACCCAAACGATTCAAATGCGGACGGTCGCCGTCGACAAGCTCAATCGTCACGCCCGCCTCGGCGATCTGCCCCAAAAGCTCAGTCGCACGATCGTCGCCCGGCGCATAGGCGAGCAAGCCATCAATCTTCTCGCCCACCTGCAGACGCTCGTCGATTTGCTCGAGTGCATCAGCGTAGCCGCCCACGCCAAATTCAACGCGCTCAACCGTAATGCCCCGGTCGATGACCTCCTGTTCAAAGCGATTGCAGCCTTCCCACAGGTAACGGAAAAAGTACGCTCCCTCGCGCGATGCGCGGGGCAGGCAAAACACCAGATTGATATCCTTGCGGCGCAGGCTTGAGGCACTTGTGTTGCGGTGATAGCCCATGGCCTCGGCCTTAGCGTTCACCTTGGCGCGCACGGATTCGCTCACGCCGGCCTTTCCCGTCAGGGCCTTGTGCACGGTATTGATGGAAACGCCAAGCTCGGCGGCTATGTCCTTCATGGTTACGCGAGCGCTCATGCGGTTACTCCGTTATAGATAAGTTGCCAATTAATAGTCCAGTTAACGATACCCCAAAAATACTCTTCGACTCGCCGTGCTCTCCCTCAAATGCACAAAGCGCCCCGCGAACGGATGCCCGCGGAGCGCTTGGATGTCCGGACCTTATTTGATACCGCGGCCCAAGTCTTCGGCGATTTTGTCCACGCCCTTAAGTGCGGCGCACGTCTTTTTGTTGGAGCAATGCCCGGTGCAAACGCCACCCTGAGCGCAGTCGGCGCAGGTGCCCTTGCGGTAGATGCGCACGCACACGGCGACAAACGCAACGCCGATAACAGCCAGTACAACAATATCGATAGGTGCCATAGCAAGCCTCCTCTAGTTAACCGCCACTTACTTTACCTCATTTTCCACCTACCAAAAGGGGAAAGGTTTATTTTGTTCGGTTTTATCTGGGGAAACGCCACATCTCTCCCACCACATTGGTACAAGGCAACCTATCCGGAATGGGTGAAATCATGATCATAGAGCTCATCTCGCTGCCTCACTCAGCAATAAGGTTTACCCTGGTGCTATTTTTCTCGATACGATAGACGCCGACCTTGCCTGTAACGCCATAATGCTTTTTAAGTAGACCCATCTCCGCAGAATTGGACTCGATTACGATGAGCTTGTCATAACCCGACAGAAGGTTATCCATATTGGGCTCATAGAACGCGCATATGGCATCGGAATGCGGGGCAAACAGATAATATCGAGCCACATACGTGAAGTAATACGAAGTCATAAGCCCATCGCGATCGGAACCGAACAGCAAATAACGAGTACCGTCTTCTTTACCCGATGCCGGCCAGCGATCACCGACGACATCTCGGACCGTCGCCGGAAGCGAAGTGTCGTATGTCTTTGCATTGAATAGCATGCCGTTGTATTCACTCGTCAAAAGGCCAAGCGACAAGGCGATGCAGCCCATTACAACCTGTTGGTATCGCCGCTTATGTAACGGCGTTGCATGGCAGGGGGAACCATCGGACCGGAATTTCATCTGCCCCTCAAGCTCAACGGTAACTGCCATCGCCAGGCCACCGACAAACAATGCAATGATGCTGCAAGCATAACGATCGAATCCAGCAAGCCTCAAGGCCTCGTCCATTGGCATCGAGAAAATGTACATGGCGAGAATACCCACATAGTAAACAATTGTCATGAAATCAAGCGCAACCAGTGCGCGGCGCACATGTGTCAACTGATGCCCAAAGCGCCACCGAGCAGCCGCTAGCAATGCGACAACAGCCAAGTTGCCGAGCAGGAAACCGAGCGCAGGCCTGGTAGTTAAATCGATGGAGGTCGCAAAAAACGTCGAGACGACCTGCGCGATCTGGGCAGTATTCTTACCGCCGACCACCGCCGCGTGAGCAGCATCGCCCACATCGAACTTATTCTTGACGCCCGCGAGCGCCGTGGCCATGTGCCAACTCCACATCAGATAAGTGGAAAAACCCAAAACACCTGCGACGGCAGTTGCACCAAACCAGCGCAGGCGAGCGTTCCAGCTGCGATTCCTGAGAGCAACGTGTCCGCGCGCTAAATGGTAAGCGAGCACAAATGCAACGAATACGACGCCCGTCGACTTCACCACTATGAGCTCCGCCATCAACGGCACGAGCAACTTGAGCTCGCGGCGAACATCACCGTTATAACGATCCACGACTGCCCAGCACGCCATCGTGAGGACCGGGAGCACGAAATCAACCAAAAGGTTATTAATGCGAATCGTTACATTAAAAAACGTAAGGAGCGAGCAGCCAGCCCCTAACACCGCATATGGCAGAAACGAACGGCGATTGCGCACAATACCAAGAACAGCATAAAAACATGAGAAGATAAAGGCTGCCTGAACAACGAGCATTGTTCCCTCGGCATGGCCTAAAAACGTGCATGCGCAGTACAGCAGTGAAGTTGTGCCGAGCGGATAGTTGAAAAACTCAACGAGACCACTTGACGCCGTGGGGAAAGCCCCCGTCTCCAGCATGACCTTGAGCGCTATAGCCCAATGCGTAAAGTTATCGTAATGCTCGAGACGCGCCGACAGCAGGGGCCACAGAAAGATCAACATACCTAGGAGAAAACACGCGTCAGGGAGACCAAAGGGCAATCTAGCAAGACCACGACCATGGAGACAGGGCATTGCCGCTGCACCGGCGATGGCGCCCACCACAACCACCCCCCAGGTGGCAGGGGCAAGCGCGCCCACGATTCCACCGGCATACGTGACGACTCCCATGACACACAAGGCACACACGGGAGCGAAATGCACATCCGTCTCGGTCAAACGATGGATCCAATAGCACAGACCGAAGAGCGCTAGCAGGAACAGCGCCGCACGGCCGAAGGCAGCAATAATCAGCATGCAGCGTCTCCTTCGACATGAGCAGAATCGTGACTGGTCCGCTCCGCATCCCGTGAATCGCCGCATCGATCGCTATCACGCCTGGAGCGGCGGCGGGATCTCCATACGCGGTAACGCGAAAGAAGCGCCCTTATCCTCATGCGGACAATACGCACGATATCGTCATAGGTGGTGTTCCAGCTATCAAGCTCCTCGGCGATGCCCGTTTCGCGATCGTACAGCAGCTGATCATAGATGCGACGCTCCTCGAGCGAGCGGTGCTCGATTCGAAGCGCCGCGTACCACGACTCATCATCGCCACATTTGGATTGAAAGAGGCGCACAAGCCTACCAGAAACGCATGTGCAATAGCGACCATCTCCCAAGCGCACCGCAAAGCTGCGCAGCTCCTCGGGAAAGGGATCATCGATGCGCACGAGTACACCACCGTCTGACATGTTGATGGCACGCCCCGCGAAAACGCCCACAGGGCCTTCGTCATCCGTCTCGTCCGAACTGCAATCGGGGAAAACGCCACCTTCGGCCACGGCTTCGCCGGTGCCCTCGGTTAGCTTCGACCACTCATCCTCAACCGGCAGCGCCGTCAGCACCGCAGGTTCGTCTACGGAGATGCGAGTACTCTTGCGCGGCATGGACCGACCACCCGAAAAGGCAATAGCATACAAAAGGGCAATCAAGTTGTAGCACAACCAATAGATGATCACGGAACTGTACACGAGCGCCATGCCATACTTTCCCCATGTAAATCTGATAATAGCTGCAACCGAGAGCACCACGAGCAACAGGTGTGGGAGCATGTTCCACAGGCTACCGCTGCGATTGGTCGTCTTGTCTTTACGCGTAACTTTGAACTTGGTCTCGCGGATACCGAGCGTCTCAAGAAATACGGGAATAATAAGTGATGGCGCCAGCGTGGTGTCGATGATTTGACTCCATTTCTGACTGCGAACATTGCTCGAAAGCAATTTCATAGACCTGCTATAAAAGAAATAGCTCGGCAGCCAAAAAATTAGTAACTGCCAGAGTGTGCAGTTAACCACTTGGAAGTCAAACAAGGCAAACATAATGGGCGCAAGAATGAAGATGATGCGGTTGAAGAATGACCACCAGTACAGAAAACTGCACAGATAGGTAATGCGCGCGGGAAAAGAAATCTTGCGGGAAAAGATGACACCCGTGTTTTGGATGCTCTGAATCACACCGCGCGCCCAGCGGATGCGTTGGTGCACCATCGAGCGCACATCCGTCGTCGAGAGGCCGTGAGCTTCGACCTTATCAGTGGCATAGGTAATATAACCCGCCATCTGCAGACGACAGCTCGTCTCAAAATCTTCGGTGATCGTATGATACGGAAACCCGCCAATCTCCTCCATACCGGCGCGCGAAATCACGGCATTGCTACCGGTGTATGCGCAGGCGTTGGACGAGTTGCGCATCTGGTTTACCTCGCGTGAGAAGAAATCTTGCTCATTAGGAATCTTGTCCTCGGCGTACAGATTGAACTGAAAAAGATCAAGATTATAGAAGCTTTGCGGCGTCTGAATCAGACCGACTTTAAGGTCCTCATTGAGTTCGTCCTCGGAACGATAACGCCATGCGCCGGTCGCGCCATCCTGAATATAGCGAGGCAGCAAGAAATAGGGCACGGTATCTACGAGAAAGCTGCTGCGCGGAATCATGTCGGCATCGAACGTCGCGATCAGCGGTGAAGTCGTGTGCCTTAACGCGTTGTTGAGGTTGCCCGATTTGGCATACTTGTTATCCTCGCAGGGGATATAACCAATCCCAAGTTCAGCCGCAAGGGAAGCGACCTCTTTGCGGCAGCCATCGTCAGCAAAATAGACGTGCACCCGAGAACGATCGGGATAGTCCATGTAGGTACAGGCGTTCGCCGTCTTGAACAACACGTCAGTCGGCTCGTTGTGCGTAGCGATTACCACGTCAACGTCGGGATAGTCTTCGGGCAAGATTTTCGGCATAACGAGATGTCCGCTGTCGGCCTTAACCTTGCGGTAGTAAAGTTCGAAGGTCGTAAACGCGGTTACTGTCTCAGCGATGAGTAGCAAGACCGCAAAAACCATCTGGGGAATCCCCTGATCAAACGGCAGGGTGAACAGCAGACGCCATAGCAGATAGATGACCATAAGGACTGCAGTGACGATAAAGGTCGTCACATCGCGCTTCCGTGCCCCCTGTTTTTCCACCACGCTTTTCTTGGCTTTCTTAAGCTCATGAACGTTCACGGAATCATCCCCCTATTCAAAGACCCATGACTGCTGGATACGGTAGTTAGCAAAGAACAATGCCATATCAACAAACGGTTTGATGATGAAGACCGGTATGGGCAGTGCAACGGAAATCAAGAGGACGAGAGCTGCGCTCGCCAACATACAAGCTGCGCACAGGGCAATATAGCGGCAAAGGCTCCGAGAACAGCTGGAATTATCCGCTTTGAAGACGATATTTCGATTCAGCATATAGTTGACAAATGCCGAGACGACCCGCGCAACGACGGTTGCCCACACGATGGCTGCACTGGTCGCAACACTATGCGACCATAGGAGTACGAGCGCAGAGAACAGTGCCCAATCCAACAGCGATGAGCCGAGGGAGGAGAGTGTGTAGCGCGCAAACGCAGAGAATAAGACACCGAGCACGCGAAGCGAATCAACAACGGGGCGGAAATGTGATGCCTCGTTGTCACCCTCGTAGACCGTGGTAATGGGAACCTCGAAGATGCCACCCGCACGCCGTGCCAGCACAAGCATCTCTGTCTCGAACTCATATCCGTCTCGCACCACAGCGAGCATACGGCGCATAAGCGACGTCGGAAGGCCACGTAAGCCCGTCTGCGTATCACTCACATCGACACCGCAGAGCACGCGCATGGCCCCAAGCATAAAATTGTTACCGAGCTTACTGCGCGCAGGAACGCCATTACCGTCAAATCGGCGACAGCCAAGCACCAACGAGTCCTGGTGCAGACCGAGTTCGCGCGCAACGGCGCGGATATCGGCAGGCAAATGCTGACCATCGGCATCTGCCGTGACGGCCCCCGCAACAGTCGGAACCTGTTCCAAGAGATAAGAAAAGGCAGTCTTGAGAGCCGCACCTTTGCCGCGGTTGAGCCCGTGGACAAGAACCGTAGCACCAAGCGCGCGGGCGCGGTCAAACACCACAGAACAGGACGCGCTGCTCCCGTCATCCACCACAACGATCGGTCCCGGCCATCCGAGCACGAGCTCCTCAAGTAGTGCGGCCAGCCGACCACTCGGCTCATACGCGGGAATCACCAAAGCTATCCTATTGTCGATATCTGCCATGATCAAATGGATTCTCCAACATAATGAATCGATTTGCGGACGTCGATTATAACGAAATTGCCTAGCGGTTAAATCAGAACCACCCTTAAAAAGGGTGGTTTGCTCTTAGGGTATAACCCACGGGCCCCGGGCTCGCGTCTAAAGGC
>CABSNR010000017.1:0-46137 GCA_902479145.1 uncultured Collinsella sp. | reverse complement strand
CGTAGCGGGTGGTTTAAAGCTGGCCGCTGCGCGGCCAGCGGACTAAAGTCTTGAACAAAAAACGCGGTTCGTTAGAACCGCGTAAGATAGTTGGAGCGGACAACGGGGCGTCCGCGTATCCGCTTCGCGGATCCGCACCGGCTTCGGCCGCCTGCCGGCGTCCTCGCCAGCTCGCTACAAACGCTCCGCGTTTGCTTAACGCTCGCTCCCTCTCGGGTTCGAGCCCATGCGATGGATACAAAAAAACCCGGCTACCGTGGTAGCCGGGCTGTTGCGTTTGGAGCGGACAACGGGGCTCGAACCCGCGACCCCAACCTTGGCAAGGTTGTGCTCTACCAACTGAGCCATGTCCGCATATGTAAAACAAAACGGGCGCCGGAGCGCCCGGATGTTGCCTGGAGGCGAAGCCCGGATTCGAACCGGGGGTAAAGGCTTTGCAGGCCTCTGCCTTACCACTTGGCCACTTCGCCGAAAAAGGACCGCCTAAACGGTCCGGAAATGCAATGGAGCGGACAACGGGGCTCGAACCCGCGACCCCAACCTTGGCAAGGTTGTGCTCTACCAACTGAGCCATGTCCGCTTGCGGGTTATTAATTTACGCGAGTTGTCCAAAAGACGCAAGTACTTTTTTCAAAAAAATTGCCTGCCGCATGTTCTTGGTAGCTAAACGCGCTAAAGCGATTGGCTAGGCACACGATTCCGGCGCTCCGTTAAACAGCTTCACCATCTGCACACGCGTGCCGGCGCCGTCTGTACGACGAGCAACCTCCACGTTATCGACGAGCATACGCATAAGCTTGATACCACGGCCGCGCTCCTCAGATGCGACCGGTTCGCTCGTTTCATCGATAGAGTAGCCGGCACCTCGATCAAGTACCTCGACCACAACGCGATCGCCATAGGCCTGAACCGTCAGGACGCACCCGATACCGCCCGCATGGTCATAGGCATTACCCAGCGCCTCCCCCGACGCCAATGCGACATCGTAGCGCTCGTCACGGCACAACGGAAGCGATTCGAGGAGTTCGGCGATGCGATGTCGGTAGTATGGAAGGTTCTCGATACCTTGACGGACCTCGACGCTCTTGCTCCAGCGAGGCAGCTCCCCCACCGGAATGGCGGGAATAGACTCCCGTGCCGGACCCGCAACATGCAGGATGTCGACAAGTCGGGCAATCTCCAAAAAGCGAATAACCTCATCGGAGGCGTTAACAAGCGAAAGCAGGCCCTCTCGCCTCATGAGCTCTCTGGCACGTGTAAGCAAAAACGCCAAACCTGTCGAGTCGATAAAGCCCACGGCCTGGCAATTGATGACAACGCGACGCACGCCCCGGTCGATCAAATTATCCAACCGTCGGCGCAGCACCGGCACCGATGCGATGTCGACATCACCCGGTGGCGTCAAAACCGCTATGTCATTCCACTCATTCATACGACCATGGTTCCCCAAAAAAGCCCACTCGATGCATTCGTTTCCCCAACCGTGCGGATTCAACCCGCCCAGCGTCGTCTATGAACGACCCCGTAAAAACTCAAGGGACACCAATGCAATGTCATCGTCCAGCGCCGAATCGGTAAATCGGTCGAGCTCGCCCAAGACCTTGCCGCAAATGCCCGACACGCCCTCCGCCGAAACAGAAAGCAGAAGATCGCGCAAGCGCTGCTCGCCAAAGAACGCTCCGGTGCGGTCACGGGCCTCAATCGTTCCATCCGTATACATAAAGAGCATATCGCCGGGGGCGAACGTAAAGGCACCCGTCTCGTACACCATGCCTTCGAATGCGCCGATTACGCCCGATTGGCATCCAAGCAGTTCGACCTCTCCCCCACGGGCCTCGCCGCCACCCAGCGGCATCGACTCTGGCCTGATGACCATGGTCGGAGGATGGCCCGCCGAACAATACGTTGCGCGTCCGGCTTTAAGGTCAATCTTGGCGATAAAGGCCGTCACGAACGTCTCGACCCTCGAAAAGCCCATGAGCATGCTGTTAAGGGAGCGTGCCATGCGGGCGGGCCCCGCACCCTCCCAGGCATAGGCCGTCAGGGCCGTCTTGACGAGCGCAGACATCGATGCGGCCTCAATGCCTTTGCCAGACACATCACCCAGAATCATGACGGCGCAGTCGTCGGGAAGACGGATGAGCGTATAGAAATCGCCGCCGACCAACGCCGAGTTCGTGGCCGACAGGTACACCGAATCGGTTGCGATACCCGGAACATCCCCCAGGGAATTTCTCATGCCGATCTGGAGGGTCTGAGCGATATGGCGCTCCTCGCGCTTTTGAGATTCGCCTTCGTAGATCAGTTCAAAGTCATGCGCCAAGTGCACCAAGTAGTCATATTCAAGGTCATCAATCGGCTCTTGGCTGCCATCACGAAGCAGCAGCGCGCGCGTCGTCGGGCCCTTCGCAACAGAAGCAGGAACAATCGCGTCGTTACTGTGCTTGCCATCACCCTCAGAGCGCGGGTGCCCCGCCTCGATGCCAGAGTCGACGTAGAGGCCCTGGCAAGGCAGACCATGCGCCCTAAGCCAGCCTCCCATAGGCATCGATTCGTCAACGCGAGTTATACGGACGTGTTTAAGGTCCTCGGCACTCGTGCCGCCCAAAACAGAGGCCTCAAAGCCATCAGGGCCAGCTCCCAGACGTGCCGCCGGCGCCGTCGTAGAAAAGAAAAGCTTCTCGGGATCGTCCGGCAAAGCAACGCGACTGCCGCCTTCAAAATCTATGACGTAGGCGTCCAGACTGGCGTCATACTCAACAGGGCAAAAATGGCAGTTGAGCATATTGCAGATCTCGGACGATACCACCTGGGTAGCCGCGGCGGAATCGTCTAGAAAGGTAAACAGCTCATCGCGCAAGACATTGAGCGAGCGGCCAAGCTCGGCCGTGCGACGAGAGCGAAGGCTCGATGCCATGCCGACCAGCTGGATAGACAGGTAATCGCAAATGACCTCGAGTACATTAACGTCATAGGCGAGCGGTGCCTGGGGGCGTTTCCAACCAACTTCCAGCACGCCAAGGATCTGCGTACCGTAAAAAACGGGAAGACAGATCTCACTGCGGTACGGAGGCATATCCTGCATGCGCAACAGATGCTTAGAACGATTGTCCAAATCCATAAACATGCCCGAGGCGACACGATCGCCCTCAAGATCCTGCTGAATCGACAAGCGGCAAGCGCGCGACTCGCGAAGCACATACGTCGGAATACCCGCACCATACGGCAAAAACTCGGGCAGATAGCTATCCTCAAGCTCCTTAGAAACACCGCGGAGCTTAAAGCCGCCGCTCTCCGAAAAATAAATCGCAGCTCCAGAAGCATCGAGCGTTCCGACAAGCTGGTTTAAAACGGTATCAAGCAGGCTGGGTAACTCATCGGAGCCCACGGTGCTCATAATGACCGAAAGCGTGCCAGAGAGACGCTTGTTCGCCACTCTAAGCTCCGATAACGCACGCTTGAGTTGACGGTCGTGAGAATACTGTTCCTCGATACTGTGAAGTGCCACCAGGACACGTGGCGCACGGCGTCCAAAGATACGCGGAGGCGTAACGGAACCCGCGCGAACCAAGACGGGGATAAAGGAGCCGTCACTCAGCTTGAGCATCAGTTCACTCTCGGACCCATCAGTTTCAAATGGCAGACGATGTTCCGTCGCACGTTCAAAAGCGGACGAGTACAGGACATCTTTAACATCTCCACCGATGACATCGGCGCGTTCCTCGCACATCAAACCAAGTAAGCGATTATTCACATGCAGAATGGTTCCATCGAGCTCGCAGATGATGACAGCATCGCTCGTGATCTCGACTAGTTGGGCAACGTCTGCCCACTCGTTGCGTTCAAGCGTTTCCATCGTGGACCCCACCGTCTATCGGTAACAAAAAAGCCTCCGAAGAGGCTTCTCAAATGCGATGGTGTCGGAGGCGGGACTTGAACCCGCATGACCAAAAAGCGGTCACTAGCACCTCAAGCTAGCGCGTCTGCCAATTCCGCCACTCCGACATGCTATGTTGTTGATTTGCGGCTCGTTTTGTTGGACCCGCGCGTTCAACGAGGAAGATAATAACCTATGATTCGAGAACTGTGCAAGCACTTTTTTCAAAAAAGTTTACGAATTTGTAATTGCGCAGGTAGACTGACCTGTTCGGGCAGGAATGAGGTTGCTTTCCAACGCGTCCTCGGGCATGCGGCATTATTTTGATCCGCGCTTCGCGCTACAAAATAATGCCGCCCCCTGCGGAATGCATTGGAAAGCAACCTCATTCCTGCCCTAGGGACACGTACTCCAGGCACCGTTCTCAAACATGTTCAGGGGCTGATATAAATTTAGTGGCTCGGCTTTGCCGAGCCCTTATATGGGGAGGCCGGAGCTAAAGCTCCGGCCTCACTAACTTTCCTATTAGATTAAGTGAGCGATCAAGGAATCACACCCCTCCCTGCCGCGTTGCCGCAGGGCCCGCCCTGAAGTTACTTTTCAGAACACTCCACAGGACGCAAGAAACCCCCGCCGCACGAAGTGCGCAGCGGGGGTTTCTTGCATGTCCGAGGACGTTCTGAAAAGTAACTTCAGGGCGGGCCCGGACGAAAACAACCGACTACAGGTCGATGTGCGATTCCTTGATCGGGAACGGCTCCGCGAAGTGGCAGGCGCAGCAATGACCCGGTGCAACTTCCTTAAACTCGGGAAGCTTCTCAGAGCAGATACCCTGCGCGATCGGGCAGCGGGTGTGGAAACGGCAACCGGTCGGCGGATCCAACGGTGACGGCGGATCGCCGGCAAGGATGATGCGCTTACGGGTCTTCTGGATATCAGGATCGGGAACCGGCACAGCAGACAGCAGCGACTGCGTATACGGATGGTGAGGCTCGCTGTAGAGCGTCTTCCAGTCCGAAACCTCGACCATCTTACCCAGATACATAACGGCAACGCGATCGGAGATGTGCTGCACGACGGACAGGTCGTGGGCGATAAACAGATATGCGGTACCGAACTTGTCCTGGAGTTCCTTGAGCAGGTTCAGAACCTGGGCCTGAATGGACACATCCAGAGCGGAAACCGGCTCGTCGCAGATAATCAGCTTGGGCTTCAACGCAAATGCGCGGGCAATGCCGACACGCTGGCGCTGACCGCCGGAGAACTCATGAGGATAGCGGTTAATGTGCTCGGGGTTCAGTCCGACAACGTCGAGAAGCTCGCGGACACGCTCAATGCGCTCCTCCTTGGTGCCCACGCCGTGAATGGTCATGGGCTCGGAGACGATCTCGCCGATGGTCATACGAGGATTGAGCGAAGCATAAGGATCCTGAAAGATAAACTGCATCTCACGACGCATGTCCTTGATCTCATGCTTACTCATCTCGGCAACATCTTTGCCCTGGAAGAACACCTTACCGGCAGTCGGCTTGGTCAGACGCATGATGGTGCGGCCCGTGGTGGACTTACCGCAACCAGACTCGCCGACCAGGCCAAAGGTCTCGCCCGGATAAATCTCGAACGAAATGTCATTCACAGCAGAGACGACACGCTTGGAGAAGCGCTTGGCGAACATGCCGGACTCAGCGGGAAACTCCTTAGAGAGGTGCTCGACCTTCAGCAGCGGAGTACGCTCGTTGGTATCTGCCATTACGCCTCGCCTCCCTTCTTGGAATCCTTGCGCGTACGGGACGTCTCAGGAGCGTTCTTGAGGAACTCGGGGTCACCGGAGTAGTGGCACGCAGAGTAATGACCAGACTCGGTGACAACGCGCTCGGGGCGCTGCTTGCGGCACTTATCGGTCGCATAGGGGCAGCGAGGAGAGAAGACGCAGCCCTCAGGCAGGTTCATGAGCGATGGCGGGTTGCCGTGAATCGGCGTGAGCGGCTTCTTCTCTTCGATGGCCTGCTCCGGGATGGAGCGGATAAGGCCCCAGGTGTAGGGGTGGCGGCTCTCGTAGAAGATTTCCTCAGCAGTACCGAACTCGACGGGACGGCCGGCGTACATAACCATGATCTTATCGGCCATATCGGCGACGACGCCCAGGTCATGGGTAATCATGATGATGGCGTTGCCGTTCTTCTCCTGCATCTCCTGCATGAGCTCGATAATCTGAGCCTGAATGGTAACGTCCAGAGCCGTCGTGGGCTCGTCGGCAATCAGGATATCGGGATCGCAGGCAAGTGCCATAGCGATCATGACACGCTGACGCATACCGCCGGAGAACTGGTGCGGATACTCATTGACGCGCTTCTCGGGCTCAGGAATGCCAACGAGGTCCAAAAGCTCGGTGGCGCGCTTGAGTGCCTCCTGCTTGGAGTAGCCACGGTGCAGACGAAGGCCCTCGCCCACCTGCTTGCCGATCTTATAGACCGGGTTCAAGGAGGTCATAGGATCCTGGAAGATCATCGCGATATCGTTACCGCGAATGTGCTGCATCTCTTCTTCGGTCATCTCGAGGATAGAACGACCGCGATAGCGAACGTCGCCGCCCTCAATCTTTCCCGGAGGCATCGAGATGAGGCCCATAATGGTCATGGCGGTCACGGACTTACCGGAGCCGGACTCACCGACGACGCCCAGGGTCTCGCCGCGATCGAGCGTGTAGGAGACACCGTCGACAGCGCGAACGACGCCATCCTCGGTATGGAAATACATCTTAAGGTCATCGACCTCGAGCAGATGCTGGCCCTCGGGAACCGGCTGGTCCTTCAGGTCCACATAGTTCTTGTTCTTCTTCATCCTTATGCGTCCTTCATCTTGACGTCGAGGGCGTCGCGCAGACCGTCACCCAGCAGGGTGAAGGCGAGCACCGTCGAGAGAATTGCCAGACCGGGCATGATCATCATCCAGGGAGCAGTCAGAAGATACTGCTGACCGTCCTGAATCATGGAGCCCCACGAAGGCGTAGGCGGAATAACGCCCATGCCGAGGAAGGACAGAGCGGACTCGGTCAGAATGGCGCCACCAATGTTCATGGTCGCATAGACCACGATGGAGGCGACGGAGTTCGGGAAGATGTGACGCACGACGATACGAGCATCAGATGCACCCATCGCGCGCGCAGCGTCAACATAGTCGTTTTCCTTGACCGTCAAGATTGCAGAGCGGAAGACGCGCGCAATCGAAGGCCATCCGAGAATGCCGATGGCGATAAAGACGTTCTGAAGACCACGGCCGATAACGGCGATCATGGCGACAACGAACAGCACGTACGGGAACGCCAGGAAGATATCCGCGCAGCGCATGATGATCGTATCCCAGATGCCGCCGTAGAAACCGGCCAGAGCACCCATGACCAGACCAATCAGCGTGGAGATCGCAGTGGCCATAATACCGACGGAAAGCGAAACGCGTGCACCGTAGATAACGCGGACGAGAATGTCGCGACCAAGGGCGTCGGTGCCAAACGGGTGCTCGGCACACGGAGCCAGCAGCGACGTCTGGGCCATGGTGGTCGAGTCGGAAGCCGTCGGCGAACCGAGCCAGGGCTTAGCCCACAGATCTGCGGTCAGGGCAACCACAACGACGATGATGATCCAGCAGACACCGATAACGGCGAGCTTGTTCTTACGAAGACGCTTGAAAGCGTCGCCCCACAGCGTGCGGGACTTGGCGGGAGCAGATGCAGCCTTGGTGGCGGTAGCCTGCTCCTGAGACTGAGAATCAGTTTCCTGCATGAGACGTACCTCCCTTAGGCCTTATCCGACGGACCGCCAAGGCGGATGCGCGGGTCGAGGAATGCATAGCTAATGTCGACGAGCAGGTTGATCACCATGACGACGACGACGATGAGCGTAACTCCGCCCATAACGATGGGCCAGTCACGCATGCTAATGGCGCGATAGACCTCATAGCCGATACCGGGCCAGTTAAAGACCGTCTCGGTCAGGATGGCGCCCGAAAGCATGCCACCAAAGTCGACACCAATATAGGTAACGACAGGGATGAGTGCATTCTTAAGCGCGTGCTTGATGATGATCGCGCGATTGGAGAGACCCTTGGCCTTTGCCGTGCGGATGTAATCCTGGTTCATGACGTCAAGCAGCTGCGAGCGCATAATGCGGGCGGCGTAAGCGGTCGAAACCGAAGCCAGCGTAATGGTCGGAAGCACATAGTGCATCCAATCCTGATACTGAGAGCTGGAACCGCCGGCACCCGAGATCGGCATGGAGAATGCACCGCCCGTGGCATCCTTGAGAATGACGCCAAAGAACAGCTGCAGCAACATACCAAGCCAGAAGGCCGGGACGGCAACGAGGATCGACGTGGTGAGCGTTACCAAAATATCCCAGAAGGAATAACGCTTTACCGCCGAAATGATACCCGCACCGATGCCCATGATTGCCTCGAGCACAATAGCACACGCGGCAAGTTTGACCGTATACGGATACTTCTGGGCAAAGATTTCCGTAACCGGCAGCTTGCGCTGATACGAATTGCCCAGATCGCCATGAAGCAGACCGTCCATGTAATACAAGTAACGGTCCACGAGCGACGTTTGAACGGGGTCGCCGTTCTCGTCAAGGATCGCGTTGCCGTCCTCGTCCGACTGGACCAGGTGATAGCGAACGCGAAGCTGAAGCTCCACCTCGGGGGACAGAGCTTTGTCTCCACCGATCAGCTTGATCGGGTCTCCCGGCACGATATTCTGGAGGGCGAACAGAATCAGCGTAACGCCCAAAAACACCGGGATGAACTGAAGCACACGTTTAACGATGTACTTACCCATACCACTCCCCTATCTAGGGATTAACCTAAATGGGATGCCGATCGCCAGACCGGCATCCCAAAATTACCATCAGCCAGTTTACCCCAGGTTAGGGAGAACTGTATGTTTCCCATGAGGTCTACGTAAATACTTGACCCTCACGGAAGCTGCAAACTCTTAGGCGAGCTCAGCGGTACCCAGCTCGGCATGCTTCTGCGGATCGACATAGAGGTGCTTGATGCGATCGGAGCCCGCGATGGTGTGCGTGTAGAACATCACCGGGATGACCGGGCAGTCGGCAGCGACCATTGCGTCGGCCTCCTGCATCTTAGCGACACGCTCCTCGTCGTCAACCGTAGTGCGAGCCTCGTTGACCTTGGCGTCGAACTCGGGGTTGTTGTAACCAGAACGGTTGTCGCCACCGAGGGAGTCGGAGTGGAACAGCGGATACAGGAAGTTGTCCATGATCGGGTAGTCGGCAATCCAGCCCAGACGACCGAACTGATAGTCAAAGTTCTGGTACTGCTCGAGCAGGGCAGACCACTCGGGGGTATCGGAGACGGCGGTAACGCCGACCTTGGCGAGGTCGCCGATGATGGACTCCATAATCTCCTTGTGGCCACCGTCCTGGTTGTAGGAAAGGGTCACGTTAATGCCACGATCGCCGTTAGCGCCAGCGGGAGC
Organism: uncultured Collinsella sp.; assembly: GCA_902479145.1. Lineage (GTDB taxonomy): Bacteria > Actinomycetota > Coriobacteriia > Coriobacteriales > Coriobacteriaceae > Collinsella. The sequence goes on along the minus strand of CABSNR010000017.1, from coordinate 36,766 downwards.
AACCTTGTCGAGGTACTCGTTGGCCTTGTCGACGTCGTAGGCGCAGAACTCCCATGCGCCCTCCTTGTAGCCATCGATGCCCGGAGGAACAATGCCGTCGGCGGGGGTACGGGTACCCTTGAAGATGGTCTTGCAGATGGCCTCGCGGTTAATGGCCAGGGAGATACCCCTGCGCAGGTCGGCGTTGTTGAACGGCTCGGCCGTGGTGTTGCAGGTCAGGTAGTAGGTGGAAGGCTCGGCGCCGAGCAGCATGCGCTCGCCGTCGCCCATGGTGTAGCCGTCCTTGGACACGCCGCGATCCTTCTTGGCAGCGTCGATCTGAGCAACGGGAACGTCGCAGATGTCAAGGTTACCGGCCTGGAACTCCTTGTAGGCGGTCTCCACGTCCTTGATGACCTGGAAGTGGATGCCATCGATCTTGGCCTTGTCGCCATAGTAATCGTCGAACTTCTTAAGGTTGATCTCCTGACCATCCTCCCACTTGCCGTCCATCATGAACGGGCCGTTACCGACCGGTGCAAGGTAGAAGCTCTTGACATCGGACTCGGCGCACTCGGGAACCGGGGCCAGAGCCGGGTGAGAGGCGACGAAGGGGAAGTCGGCGTAAGCAGAAGTCAGCTTGACGACAAGGGTCTCATCGTCGGGGCAAGTAACACCGCTGAGCTCGGAAGCGTTACCGGCAAGCAGGTCGTCATAGCCCTCGACCATGGAAAGGTGATAGGAGACCTCGGAAGGGCCGTACTCGGTAGCGATGGCCGACTTGGTGTTGACCAGACGCTCCCAACCGAGCTTGAAGGACTTGGAGGTGACGTCGTCGCCGTTGTGGAACTTAGCCTTCTTGATCTTGAAGGTGAACTCGGTGGCGTCGTCGTTGGCCTCGAAGGACTCGCAAGCCAGCGGAACAATCTCGCCCTTCTCGGCGTCATAAGCGGTCAGAGCATCGAACAGCTGGTACTCGACCTGAGTGCCCTGGTCCTCCTGGACATTGTAGGGGTCGATGCAGACCGGGTTGTTGATGTAGAAGTTCAGCGTCGAACCGGACTCAGAACCGGAAGCGTCGCCACCCTTCTTGCCGCATGCGGCAAGAAAAGCCATGGAGCTCGCAGCAAGGGTACCGCCGACAAAGGCGCGACGACCCATAACGGGCTGGTGGAACATAGAATCAGCCATGCCATCCTCCTTATGAGATAGGACAAAGAAATGTTCAGTCGGACACATGTCGAAACAATCCGATCCGAACCATCAAAACGCCGCCCGCTGCTATGGCTGGTTATGCACAACGGACCAACGTTTTGCAATACATTAGCGCATTTTATACACGATTTGGGGCTAATTCCGGTTAACGGTCGAGAATTTCTTTAGTTGGGCGAAGTATGTGAGGATATTTTGACTCTGTTACAAATATGTAAACAAAAAGGGTCCCGCACTTACGGGACCCTTTTTGAATATTTATGCGGCTCGTGCTTAGTAGCCGACGATGCCCTGCGGGAAGAAGAACATGCACAGCACGACGCACACGGCAAACACGACAGCCATGATGACGGTCAGGCGGTCGAGGTTCTGTTCCATAACGCCCGTAGCAGAGCTGGAGTTATACAACGAGCTGGCAATCATATCCGAAACGCCGGTACCCTTACCGGAATGCATCAGGACGAGAATCGTCAGCGCCACGGCAGAGACAGCCCAAACGACAAACAGAAGAATCTGAAACGGACCCATAGATAAGCTCCTTAATAGAACAATTCAAACTCCAGTACTGTACCACAACCCCCAGCACTCCCCCACCTGCCATTTGGGGACGGGGTAGAAATGGCAGAAATACCAAAAAGGGAGTTGTCCGGTTGTGGACAACCCCCTTACTGGAAAACAGTATTTGTTTTCTCTTAGGCCTCGGTGGCGAGCACGCGACCCGTCATCTCGGCGGAAGGCTCAATACCAGCCATGGTGAGCATGGTCGGAGCGATATCGGAGAGACGGCCGTCCTCGATACCGGTGAGCTGTGCCTTCTCATCAACGATGATGAACGGCACACGGTTGGTGGTGTGAGCCGTAAACGGATGCTTGGAGCCGTCGGAAGCAACGTCAAACATGTGATCGGCGTTGCCGTGGTCGGCGGTAATCAGCGCAAAGCCGCCCTTGGCGAGAATCGCCGGGACAACCTTGGACAGGGCATCGTCAACAGCCTCGACGGCCTTAACGGCGGCGTCGAAGACACCGGTGTGACCAACCATGTCGCAGTTCGCGAAGTTCACGATGTAGAAATCAGCGCGATCCTCGTTGATGGCGGCGACAAGCTTCTCGGTAACCTCGGGAGCGCTCATCTCAGGCTGCAGATCGTAGGTAGCGACCTTGGGGGAAGCGACGAGCACGCGCTCCTCGCCCTCCTTGGGCTCCTCGATGCCGCCGTTGAGGAAGAACGTCACGTGGGCGTACTTCTCGGTCTCGGCGGTATGCAGCTGCTTCAGGCCATTGGCAGCGATAACGTCGGCCAGGACGTTCTCGGGGAACGTCTTGGGGAAGGCGACCTCAACGTCAAACGTCGGATCGTACTCGGTCATCGTCACAAAGTGCGAAAGCTTGATCTGCTCGCGCTCAAAGCCGTCGAACTCCTTGTCCGTGAACACGCGGGTCATCTGACGAGCGCGGTCGGGACGGAAGTTGAAGAAGATGGCCGCGTCGCCCTCGTGAATGCCCTCGTTGTGGGCAGCGAAAGGCTCGACGAACTCGTCACCGCGCGGATCCTTCTCGTAGTAGGCCTTGATACCGGCAACGGGGTCGATATCGGCATCGGACGCATTGACCATGACGTCGTAGGCGCGCTGGATGCGCTCCCAACGATTATCGCGGTCCATGGCCCAATAACGGCCCGAGACGGTGGCAACGCGAGCGTCGCAACCGGTCTCCTCGGAGATCTTAGCCAGGAAGGCGCAGAACTCACTCATGTAGCCAGCGCCGGACTGCGGGTCAACGTCGCGGCCATCCATGAAGGCGTGGACGCGAACGGTCTTGACACCGTGCTCGGCAGCCATCTTGACCAGAGCCTCGACGTGGTTCATGTGAGAATGAACACCGCCAGGGCTCATAAGGCCCATGAGGTGGAGAGTCTTGCCCTCGGCCTTGACGTCGTCCATAGCCTTGACGAAAACCTCGTTCTTGGCGATGGAGCCGTCCTTGATGGCATTGTTGATGCGCGAAAGCTCCTGAAACACGATGCGACCGGCACCGATGTTGAGGTGACCCACCTCGGAGTTGCCCATCTGGCCGTCGGGAAGGCCCACGTCCTCGCCCGAAGCGCCGAGCGTGGTGTGCGGGTACTGAGCGTACAGGCTATCAAGGAAGGGCGTCTTGGCAGCGGCGACGGCGTTCTCGCCATCGGCCGGAGCCAGGCCGCAGCCGTCCATGATGATCAGGAGTGCAGGAAGATGACGCTGTGCCATATGTCCTACTCGCCTGCCTTGACGACCATAGAGGCGAAGTCGGCAGCCTTGAGGGAAGCGCCGCCCACGAGGGCGCCGTCAACGTCGGGCTTGGCGACGAGCTCGGCGATGTTGCCGGGCTTGGCAGAGCCACCATAGAGAACGCGGATGCCGTTAGCGAGCTCCTCGCCGAACATCTCCTTGAGGGTCTCACGGATAGCGCCGCAGACCTCCTGAGCGTCCTCGGCGGTAGCGGTCTTGCCAGTGCCGATGGCCCAGATGGGCTCGTAGGCGACGACGACCTGCTTGGGGCAGGTGATCTCAAGACCAGCAAGGCCAGCCTTGACCTGGTTCACGACGTGCTCGACATAGGTGCCGGCCTCGCGGACCTCGAGAGACTCGCCGCAGCAGAAGACGGGAACAAGACCGGCGGCAACGAGGGCCTTGGCCTTCTTGTTCTGATCCTCATCGGTTTCGTGGAAGTAATCACGACGCTCGGAGTGACCGATGATGCAGTAGGTGCAGCCAGCGGACTTGAGCATGTCGCAAGAGGACTCACCGGTGAAGGCACCCTTGGCCTCCCAGTACACGTTCTGTGCACCGAGGGCGATGGGGGCAGCCTGAATGCGGTCATGAACCGTGGTGATGTCGATGGTCGGAGGGCAGACGAGCACCTCGACGCCAGCCGGAACCTCGGGCAGAGCCTGAGCCAGCTCGTCGGCGAGCTTGGCGGCCTCGGCGACGTCGTTGTTCATCTTCCAGTTACCAGCGATAAGAAGGGTGCGATTAGGCATCGAGAAGCGCCTCCACTCCGGGCAGGGCCTTACCCTCGACGAGCTCCATGGAAGCGCCACCACCGGTGGAGATCCAGCTCATCTTGTCGGCCAGGTTGAACTTGTTGACAGCTGCGACAGAGTCGCCACCGCCGATGATCGAGGTGCAGTCGGCCTCGGCGACAGCCTCGGCGATAGCCTGGGTGCCATGAGCGAAGTTGTCAAACTCGAAAACGCCCATGGGGCCGTTCCAGAACACGGTCTTGGCGCCCTTGACGGCCTCGGCATAAAGCTCCTCGGTCTTGGGGCCGATGTCCATGCCCTCACGATCGTCGGGGATAGCGTCGGAAGCGACAACCTCGGGGACAGCGTCCTCGCCAAAGTGATCGGCAACGCGGTTGTCGATGGGGAGCAGGATCTTGACGCCCTTCTCCTCGGCCTTCTTGAGCATCTCGCCAGCGCGCTCGACCCAGTCCTCTTCCTTGAGGGACTGACCGACGGACAGGCCCTGAGCCAGGAAGAAGGTGTAGGCCATACCGCCACCGATGATCAGGGTGTCAGCGGAGTCGATGAGGTGATCGAGAACGCCGATCTTGGAGGAAACCTTGGAACCGCCGACGATAGCGACGAAGGGGCGCTCGGGCTCGGCGAAGATGCCGGTCAGCGTGTCGACCTCCTTCTCAAGCAGGAAGCCAGCGACGGCAGGAAGGTAAGCGGCGGGGCCCACGACGGAACCCTGGGCGCGGTGAGCGGTACCGAAGGCATCGAGAACGAAGACGTCACCATAGGAAGCGAGCTTCTTGGCGATCTCGGGATCGTTCTTCTTCTCACGCTTATCGAAGCGGACGTTCTCGAGAACGAGAACCTTGCCCGGCTCGACGGCGGCGACAGCCTCGGCAGCCTTCTCGCCATAAGTGTCGGCGACAAAGGCAACGTCGAGACCAGAGAGCTCGGCGAGCTTCTTGGCGACAGGCTCGAGGGACAGCTCGGGCTGGAAGCCGGTGCCATCGGGACGGCCGAGGTGGCTCATGAGGATGACGCGAGCGTTGTGCTCAACGAGATAGTTGATGGTGGGCAGGGCAGCCTTGATACGGGTAGTGTCACCAACGACGCCATCCTTGATAGGCACGTTGAAGTCAACGCGGACGAGAACGCGCTTGCCGTCGACATCGATGTCGCGGACGGTCTTCTTGGTAAAGGCCATGTTTGCTTCTACCTTTCGTACGTGTCTGCCTCCCATTACGGCAGACGATTTCTTATAAAAAGGGCGCGACCCTAGGGTGTAAGCCCTATGAGGCCGCGCCCTTCTTTAGACGCTCAACGAGCTATTCGCTAAAAGCTAAATTAAGCAACGAACTTCTCGAAGTACTTGATGGTGCGGACCATCTGAGAGGTGTAGGAGTTCTCGTTGTCGTACCAAGAGGTAACCTGAACGAGGGTCTGGCCGTTGCCGAGATCAGAGCACATGGTCTGAGTGGCGTCGAAGATGGAGCCGTGGGTCTCGCCGACGATGTCACGGGAGACGATCTGGTCCTCGTTGTAGGCGAAGGTATCGGGGATGGTCTCGGCGTAGGCCTTCATGGCAGCGTTGACCTCGTCGACGGTGACCTTCTTGTCAACGACGGCGTAGAGGTTGGTCAGCGAGCCGGTCGGCGTCGGGACGCGCTGGGCGGCACCGATGAGCTTGCCGTTGAGCTCGGGGAGAACCAGGCCGATGGCCTTGGCAGCGCCCGTGGTGTTCGGGACGATGTTCTCGGAGCAGGCGCGGGAGCGACGGAAGTTGCCCTTGCGCTGCGGGCCGTCGAGCGGCATCTGGTCGCCGGTGAAGGCGTGGATGGTGGTCATGATGCCGGACACGATGGGAGCGAAGTCGTTCAGACCCTTGGCCATCGGGGCGAGGCAGTTGGTGGTGCAGGAAGCAGCGGAGATGATGTTGTCCTCAGCGGTCAGCGTCTCATGGTTGACGTTGTACACGATGGTGGGCAGATCGCTGCCGGCCGGAGCGGAGATGACGACCTTCTTGGCGCCAGCGTTGATGTGGGCCTGAGCCTTAGCCTTGCTGGTGTAGAAGCCGGTGCACTCGAGAACGACGTCGACGTCGAGGTCGCCCCAAGGCAGGTTGTTGGCGTCGGCCTCCTTGTAGATCTTGATCTCCTTGCCGTCAACGGTGATGGAATCCTCGCCAGCAACGACCTCGTGATCGCGAGCATAGTTGCCCTGCGTGGAGTCGTACTTCAGCAGGTAAGCGAGCATATCGGGAGAGGTGAGGTCGTTGATAGCGACGATCTCGGAGCCCTCATGACCGAACATCTGACGGAAAGCCAGACGACCGATGCGACCGAAGCCGTTAATAGCAACCTTTACTGCCATTGTGTCTCCTTTCGTAAGGCCCCCGCAAGCTACAGCGCCTGCCGTTGAGGCCCACAAACTAACCACTCGCCTAATATACCTTTTTTTTGACTTGAATTTCACGAGAATGCTCGAAATTGAAAATCAAATTTACGTTAAAACGTTTTAAAGAATAAAACAGCAGTTAAATCCGTATATAAGTCGATACTTTAAACTACCTGTTTGCTTCAATGAGCTTTTCAAGCCTCAAAACTCGATGGTAGAGGGCCGACTTCGACAAGGGAGGGTCAGCCATCTCCCCCAAATCACGCAGCGACAGATCGGGATATCGCTCGCGCAGGTCGCAAAAGACCGCCAAGGCATCCGGAAGCGCATCGCGAAGGCCACGCTGCTCGAGCTCATCGATAAGCGCAAGCTGATGTTGGGCGGCACCGGCGCTTCTGGTCTGGTTGGCGAGTTCGGCGTTCACGCGACGGTTCACATCATTCTTAACCAACTTGACCGCACGCGCCTCCTCAATCTCGGCAACGCTGCGCTTGGCACCAATCAGCTTTAAAAGATGCTCGATTTCCTCGGCGCTCTTAATGTACACGGCATATGACCCCCGCCGTGCATTAACACGCGCATGGACCCCAATCTGCTCCAACAGATCGCAAAGCCCCTTGGCATATTGCTCGCCCTGCACCGCGATTTCCAAATGAAAATCGCCGCGTGGATCGGCCACGAAGCCGCCCGCGATAAGCGCGCCGCGGATATAGGCAAGTCTACAGCAAGGACGCGCAACGATATGTCGGGGCACGCCGGCGACAAGTCCTCCCCTACGGTCGAGGATACCCAGCAGCACCAGAGCCTTATCCAAATCGGGCTGATCAGGTAAGGTGATGAGGTAGTTTCGAACCTTATGCAAGACCGATTTACGAACGGTGAATTCCGTTTTGAGTTTAAGGATGCGATGCGTCAGCGTGATCATCGTGCGCGCGACGGCTCCCGTCTCAGTCGCAACCGTCAAACGATACCGCCCAGAGCCAGTAAGCGAGAGCGTGCCACTCACGCGCGTGAGGGCGGCAAGCGTCGACAAGTCGCAGTATTCACATTCGGGTTCGCAGCGCGCAAGCTCATCGCGCACCTCAGCGGTAAACGACATGCAGGCCTATGCCTTCGTGTTGGCGCGCGAGAGGTCGCGGTGGGAGATACTCACATGGTACTGAGCGCCTTCCAGGTAACGGGCCGTGGCCTCGGCAATGGCAACGCTGCGGTGCTGGCCGCCCGTGCAGCCGATGGCAATAGAAAGCTGCGGCTTGCCCTCCGCGATGTAGCCCGGCATCACCGTATCAAGCAGCTGTGTCCAAGCCTTCCAAAATTCCTGCGTCTTGGGATGGTCCAGAACAAAATCGGAGACCTTTTTATCGAGACCGGTCATGGTGCGCATCTCGGGATCGTAGAACGGATTGGGCAGGAAGCGGACGTCGATCATAATGTCCGCCTCGACGGGCATGCCGTGCTTAAAGCCAAACGAGAACACATGGACGTCCATGAGCTGCTGGTCGGACAGCTCGGAAAATGCCATACGTAGCTTGTTACGCAGCGCAGAGGTGCGCAGACGGCTCGTGTCGATAATCATATCGGCTCGATCGCGCACGCCCTGTAGCTGCAGGCGCTCGCGCTGAATGGCATCGGCCGTAGTCTCTCCCGGCTTGGCAATGGGATGACGGCGGCGATTTTCGCTGTAGCGACGAATCAGCACCTCGTCAGAAGCCTCCAGGAACACGATGTCGCAGCTCATCTCGCGCTCTTCGAGCGCGGCGACCGCATCGAGCAGCTCATCGAACAAGCCCTGGCTACGCAAATCGCAGGTGACGGCGAGATGCCTGCCCACGCCCGTATTAATGCCGACGAGCTCGGCAAGCTGGGCGATGAGACGCGGAGGCAGGTTATCGATGCAAAAATAGCCCATGTCCTCGAACACGTGCATGGCCTGCGTGCGGCCCGATCCGGACATTCCGGTGATGATGACGATATCGGGGATACGCTCCGAGCGCTCCGCCGCATCCATGGCATCTCCCTTTTGCATGTGCTGCCTCCCAAAAACAAGCGCGGGACCCAGCAACCCGGATCCCGCGCGGTCAATTGCCTTAATTGAGTATACCGCCCCAAGCGGATACGAGGCCTGTCTTACGCCTCAAGCGCAGCCTTGAACCAACTCGTAATACTCGTGGGGTGCGTGATGGCGGTGCCGACGACAACGGCCCAGGCGCCAGCATCGATCGCGGCGCGAGCCTCCTCGGGCGTATGCACGCGACCCTCGCAAATGATGGGAAGGCCGGGGAATTCCTCGGTCGCCTGACGCAGGAGCGGCAGATCGGGGCCATCGGCCATGGTGCAGTCGATGGCGGCGACGCCGTGAGAAAGCGTGGTGGATACCAGGTCGAAGCCCATATCAACCGCACGGCGAATGTCCTCGATGGTGGCACAATCCGCCATCAGGAGCACACCCTCCTCGTGCAGCGGGCGGAAGGTATCCTCGACCGTCTTGCCATCGGGGCGCGGACGATCGGTGGCGTCGATCGCCACGATATCGGCACCGGCAGCAACGCAGGCGCGAGCGTGACGCAGCGTCGGCGTGATGTAAACGCCCTCGTGCCCATCCTTCCACAGGCCGATAACAGGAACCTCACAGCGACCCTTAATGGCGGCAATGTCGGCAAGGCCCTGGCAGCGAATGGCGGCGGCGCCACCGAGCTCGCAAGCGCGAGACATTTGAGCCATGGTCTCGGGCGTACGAAGCGGCTCGCCCATATACGCCTGAACGCTCACGACGAGCTTGCCCTTCAGGGACTGGATCAAAGGATCAACGGTCATGTTCGACTCAACCTTTCTCAAAACAGCCTTCTGAGACACCGCACCTTGACGTTCAAACCGTCGCTCGCGTACCGAAGTACGCTTCGCTCCTCTTTCACGTCAATCTGCGGCACCTCAGAAGGCGCACTTGGTAGTTATGTTTACTTCAACGATGCAAGAAGGTGTTCGGCGGCACCGATGAGCGGAGCATCGCCCTCCAGAGAACCGATGAGGATCGGCGTGTCCTGAAGCGGATCGAGCGCCTGGCTGGCATAGCCCTCGTGCACCGAATCCTTCCACGTCTGTGAACGCCAATCGGGACCTTGGTGAATCACGCCACCCGAAAGCACGATGACCTCGGGGTCCAGGATGTTAGCGAGCGAGCCCAAGCTGGCACCCAGCGCAAAGCCGGCGTCATGGATGACCTCGGTCGCCTTTGCGTCGCCCGCGCGGCACAGGTCGTTCACATCGCGACCGACCGAAGGACGGCTGGGGTCGACGCGGCCAAAACGCTCATCGTACATTCGACCAATGGAAGTGCCCGAAGCAACCGACTCCAGATGGCCAGAACGCCCGCAAGCGCAGGGAATGCCGGCGGCAGCCGAGCACTCTATGTGGCCCATATGGCCAGCAGCACCATGGAAGCCTTGCATCACGCGGCCGTTCTCGACATATGCGCCGCCGATGCCCGTACCGATGCCAAGACACAAGACGGAGAACTTGCCCTTGCCGACGCCCCAGTGGGCCTCGCCCAGAGCATGAGCCTGCACGTCGCCTACAACGGCAACGGGAAGACCGAGGTCCTCGCGCAGACGCGGCCCCAACTGGACGCCGGACCAGCCGGGCATGATCTCGTTGGCATACGCGATGGCGCCCGTCTTGGGATCGACGACGCCGGCGGCACCAATGCCGACGCCAAGGACCTCGACATCGGGATTCGCCTCGAGAGCAGCCTTGATGGACGCCTCGATACGCTGGAAGACGGCCTCGCCGCCCTCTTGGGCCTCGGTGGGAACCTCGGCCTCAAAAACGGGATGGGGCACGCTGCCGTCAGCCGGGTACTCCATGATGGCAGTCGCGATCTTAGTTCCGCCGATATCGACAGAGCAGACGTACTTGTTCTCCATGTCGCTCTCCTTAGGAGATAAAAAACAACTACAGGAAATGAAAGCGGCGTTATCGCCGCAGCTTGGTAAAGGTTTCCCGAGTGCCCGAGGTTGGGGTGAAAGCGGTCGGGCGTTGACCTAATGGGTCACGCTCGACCGCTTGAGCCCCAAGATCGGGTGCCCGGGGAAGCTTTACAGGAGACCGTTGTCCTGGAGGACCTTCTTAATAGCCTCGACGTTCTCGCCGGTCATGGCCTTCACCGGGCGCGGCATGGTCGGGCTGTCGAAGATGCCCATGAGGTTCATAGCGGTCTTGAAGGCGCCGACGCCACCGGCATAGCCCTGGACGCCCGAGGTGACATCCCAGATGTGCGAAATCTCATTGAGGCGGTCCTGCTCGGCCTTGACGGTAGCCCAGTCACCAGCCTGAGCGGCCTTCCACTGACGCACGTAGCCCTCGGGCTCAACGTTGGCGAGACCCGGGACGGAACCGTCGGCGCCACCGAGGTAGGCGCCGTCGACAACAACCTCGTGACCGGTGAGAATGCTCATCGGATGGCCGTTCTTCTCGTTCTCCTGAACGAGGTAGCGGAACGAGATGTCATCACCCGAGGAATCCTTGACGCCGGCCAGAACGCCCTCGGCACCGAGCTTGGCAAGGAGCTTCCAAGGGAGCTTGGTGTGGACACACACGGGAATGTCGTAGGCGAAGATGGGCAAGTCGAGTTCCTCATGCAGGATGCGGAAGTGCTCCTCGACCTCGGTCATGCCCTGCAGGGCATAGAACGGGCAGGTGGCGACAAGCGCATCGGCGCCCAGCTCCTGAGCGACCTTACCGTGCTCGATCATGCGCTCGGTCTCGGTGTCGATGATGCCGACCAGAACGGGAACGCGGTGGTCGACGATACGGACGGCCTCGGCGATGATCTGACGGCGACGCTCGTCGGTGGAGAAGACGACCTCGCCCGAGGAGCCCAGGAAGAACAAGCCATCGACGCCGGCATCGATCATGCGGTTGATGCTGCGCTCAAAGGAGGCAACATCGAGCTGGTGGTCTTCGGTATCGGGAACAACGACGGGAGGGATAACGCCGGTGAATTTCTGAGTTGCCACAAGAATCTCCTTAGTTGTCTGGCGGGCAGCCCTATGCCGCCCACTCTTGTTGGCAGTGTCCAGGCCGTCTAGGCCAAAGAACACGGGTAGAACGTTTGGTTAAAGAAGTCGACGACTTCGTTTTCGAACGCATTGATGCGCTCGTGAGCGTATTTGGCATAGATGATATGCCTCCGGTCACACTCAAGACCGTTGAATACGGCAAACTGATCCTTGGGATCGCTCACGGTATCCATAAGCGATGTGCCCATGAGCACCGACCCGCGCACCCGAGACGACAGCGCCTCGAGGCCGCCGGGAAGCGGATTGGCAACCGCCGTGCAGGCGAGGCCCCGCTCGTCCAGAGCAGAAACCGCCAGCGCGACTCCGCCGCCAAGACCCTCGCCCCATGCAAAGATGCGGTCGGGGTCCATGCCATCAAGATTGCGCGCCACCTTCGCCAGCGCGCAACCCCAACGGACGCGCTCGACAAAAGCGTGCGAAGAAATCCCCCGCTGCAGGTCGTTCGCACCAGCAACATCATCATCCAGCGCGAGGACGGCATACCCCATGGCGGCAAATCTCGTCATGTGATGCCAGCCGCGCACAGGCCGATCGATGTCGTGGAACATCAGGCACAGCGGCACGCGCTCAGATACTCGGGCACGACCGACAGGCTCGATCAAACGAGCGTGAATCGAATCGTCACCGAGCTCAAAGGAGACCTCCGAGTAACGGGCGCAGGGGTTAACAAAGTCAATCGCCGTAATGGCCAGGCCTTGAATCTCAAGATTCGAAGCGCATGTCTCTAAATCAGAAACATCTGCTTGGACATCACCGCGCCAGTCCCGATATTCTGCGAGCCTTGACGAAACCGTTCCAGGAATTCCCACGAGCCCGGGGACAATCAGCTCGTCAACATTGCCCTCGCACTTAGACATGAGCCTCCCCTCCCTTGCAGAAAAACGGAATGATCAGATCGTCAAAATCCTGAATCTCCTCGTGGCCAAAGCCTTCAAAGAACTCATGACGCTTTTCGCAGGTCAGGTTGTTATAGACCGCAAACTGCGTCGCAGGCGGACAGACGATATCGGCTGTGCCGGTGCCAAACAGCACGGGGCATTTGACCATAGGGGCAAAGTTCTTGGAATCGAAGTACGCCAGCTTGGCATAGGCTTCGTCAATACGAGTCGAGTCCTCGTCAAACCAGCGAGACCAATAGCGCAGGCCCTCGTAGGCAATGTCGTCGGCATCCAAATCCCAGACCAGGCGGAAATCTGACAGGAAGGGATAGAGGATGGCGGCGCGATTGATAAGCTCGCTGTTAAGCGCACAGGTCGCAATGCCCAAACCGCCGCCCTGCGACGCGCCGTTCACAAACACACGGGAAAGATCGATGCCCTCGAGCTCGCGAACGATGCGGCACAGGATTCGAATATCTTGGTGTAAGCGGACATAGTAGAGGTTGGCAGGGTCGCCGTCGATACCGGCGACGATATGCCCGGCAACCGTTGTGCCCTCAAATCCACCAATGTCCTCGGAGGGACCTCCTTGGCCGGGGCAGTCGAGGGCGATGAGTGCCATGCCCATGCCCGCAAACGACGCCTGCTCAAACCAGCTGCGGCTTGCACCCGGATACCCATGGAACTGAAGTACCAATGGCACGGGCTCGTCCGAGACGGGTTTAAGGTACTTGGCATGCAGGCGCGCGCCACACATGCCGGTATACCAGAGGTCGAAAAGCTGGCAGGTCGCGGCATCGGCGACCGATGCCGTCTCGATCGCATAGTCAAGCCCGACGGCGTCGGCCTCGGCCATGCGATCCTTCCAAAAGAGATCGAAATCTGATGGACGGGGCATAGCACCTCGATATTCACCAAATTGATGTTGTAGCTCCTGAGCACTTGGCATGGCTCGTGAACCCAACCTTTCGAAATCGCAACGGAGGTGCGCCCGGCAAGGGAACCGGGCGCACGGGAGGGAAAGCGAGGCTACTCGCCGAGCTTGGGGTGCAGCAGCGACGGCGCAGCGCCGAGCAGCATCTTGGTGTAGGGGTCCTGGGGATGCTGGAAGACCTGCTTGGCCTCGCCCTGCTCGACGATCTTGCCGCCATTCATGACGATGATGTCGTCAGAGATATAGCGGACCGTCTGGATGTCATGGCTAATGAACACCATGGCCAGGCCGAGCTCCTTCTTAAGGTCGGTCAGCAGGTTCAGGATCTGCGCGCGGACCGAAACGTCCAGAGCCGAGGTGGGCTCGTCGGCGATGATGGCGTCGGGGTTCAGCGACAGGGCACGGGCAATTGCCACGCGCTGGCGCTGACCACCCGAAAGCTGGCCGGGAAGAACCTCGGCGGCGGAGCTGGGCAGACCGGTGAGCTCCAGGAGCTCCTTGACGCGCTTCTCCTGCTCTGCCTCGGTGCCCAGATTGTGGACGCGCATGGGATCGAGCAGTTGCTCGCGAACGACCATGCGCGGGTTGAGCGCCGTGGCCGGGTTTTGGAACACGACCGAGATGACGCGACCCATGTGGCGACGGTCCTCGGCGGTACGTTTGGTAACGTCCTTGCCCTTAAAGTAGACCTTGCCGCTCGTGGGGGCCTGCAGGCCGCACATGACGTTGGCGGTGGTGGACTTACCACAACCGGACTCGCCGACGATGCCGATCGTCTGACCGGGCATGAGCTTAATCGTTACACCCTGGACGGCGTGAACCAGGTTGGGGTGCAGAATCGAGCCGGTACGGGTCCTAAAGGTGACGTGGACGTCATCAAGGAAGATGATCGGCTCGACGCCGTTGACTGCGGTCTCGCTCATCTACATCACCTCCGCGTGAGGGGTCAAACCATTTGCCTTGAGCACCTCGTCGGGGAGCTCGGAATAGAAGTGCTCGGTGCCGGGCACGCGCTTGAAGACCGGACGGGTGTCCAGGCCAATACGCGGATGGCTCGAGCGGGGCGCGAAGCGATCGCCCTTGGGGAAATCGCGCGGACTCGGAACGGCGCCGGGCACCTGGTGCAGGCGGCCCGAACCGCTCTCGATAGACAGAACGGAACCCAGAAGACCGCGGGTGTACTCGTGGATCGGGTTAGTGAGCAGCTCCTTGGTGGGTGCCTGCTCGATAACCTGGCCAGCGTACATAACCGTGATGTTGTGGGCGACCTCGGCGACCAGCGCCAGGTCGTGCGAAACGAAGATCATGGCAAAGCCGAGCTTGGCCTGAAGATCGTTGAGCAGCTTGATGACCTGCTTCTGGACGGTAACGTCCAGAGCGGTCGTGGGCTCGTCGCAGATGACCAGCTTGGGGTCGCGGGTAAGGGCCATAGCGATCAGGACACGCTGACGCTGGCCGCCGGAAAGCTCGTGCGGATAGCTCTCGAGCGTGCGCTTGGGATCGAGGCCGACGAGCTCCAGGAGCTCCTCGGCGCTGCGGGTTCCGCCGCGCTTGGTGAGCTGCTTCATCTGGGCAGAGATGAGCATAGAGGGGTTGAGCGAGGACAGGGCGTCCTGATAGACCATGGCGATATCGGTACCGCGCAGGCCGAACCACTCCTTCTTGCTCATCTTGAGCAGGTCACGGCCCTCCCAGAGGACCTCGCCGGAAAGGTGCTCGTCCTCATCGGTCAGGCCCATGATGGCCAGCGTGGTGATGGACTTACCGCAACCGGACTCGCCCACCAGGCCCATGGTCTGACCAGGACGGACGTCAAAGTTGACATGGTCGACGACGTTGATATCACCGTGATGCTCAAACTGAATGCAGAAGTCGCGGACCGAGAGAATCGGCTCAACGGACTCGTCGGGCACGTGGCGATCGTCACGCTTGAGCTCGACATCGCGCAGGGCGCCAAGGCGAGCGGAGAGGGACTGGGCCTGCTCCTTGTAGGCGCGAACGGGGTCGGAGACCAGCAGATCGGCCTCGCGACGCTTGGAGGAATCGGTAGGATCCAGGGCGGCGGAGGGAGCAGCGGCCATGGCGTCGGTAATGCCCTCGGAGAGGATGTTGAGCGCCAGGCAGGTGATCATGATGGCCAGGCCCGGGAACAGCGCCTGCCACCAACGGCCAGCGAGCACGCCGCCGCGGGCGTCGGCGAGGATGTTGCCCCAGGTAGCGGTGGGCTCCTGGATACCAGCGCCGATGAAGGTCAGCGAGGCCTCGAAGATGATGGCGTCGGCGACCAGGGTAACGGTGAAGACCATGATCGGGGCGATGCAGTTACGCAGAACATGCTTGATCAAAATCCACGGAGCCTTGGCGCCGGAAACGATGACCGCGCGGACATAGTCTTCGCCGTACTCGGACACGATGTTGGCGCGCACGATACGGGCAATCTGCGGAGTGTACATAAAGCCGATGGCGAAGATGATCGACGGCACGGAGTTGCCCAGGATGGAGACGAAGACGGCCGCGAGGGCGATGCCCGGGATGGACATGATGATGTCCAGGATACGCATGATCGTCTCGGAGACGGCCTTGCGCGAAACCGCTGCAAGGGCGCCCACGACCGAGCCGCAGACCAGAGCCATGGCGGTGGCGCCAAAGCCGATAATCAGCGAGTAACGACCACCGTAGAGCATACGCGACAGAATGTCGCGACCCTTATCGTCGGTACCGAAGATAAATCCGTTGCCGGGAGCCTGGCGAGCCGTAAAGATCTCGACCGGGCTATAGGGGGCAAGAAGGGGCGCCAGAATCGCAGTCAGGGCGACCAGCACCAGCACGACGGCGGCAATCTTAGAAGACGGCGTCATCTTCTTCCAGCCACCGAGCTTGAGCCCCTTGGAGGCAGCCTTCTCGAGCTGCTCGGTTTGCTTCTCTCGAATCTTTACCATAATCTACACCGTCCTGATGCGCGGGTTGATGAGCAGGTAGAGCATGTCAACCACGATGTTGATGATGATGAAGGCGAGAGCAACGACGATGACGACGCCCTGAACCAGGTTCGCCTCGTTGCCCTGAACGCCCTGCAGAATCGCGGTGCCCATGCCGGGGAGGTTGAAGATAACCTCGATGACGACGGCGCCGCCCATGAGGTAACCGATCTTAAGACCGAGGGTGGTGACCGGGGTGATCAGCGCATTGCGAAGAACGTTGATGCCGACGACGACCTTCTCGGGAACGCCGGCGCCACGAGCCATACGGACATAATCCTTGTCGAGCTCCTCGACCATGGCGGTACGCACGATACGAGTCATCTGGCCCGTCAGCGGAAATGCCAAGGCGATAGCGGGCATGATCATACGTCCCAGATAGCCAACCGGATTCGTGGTGAAGTGAGGCAGAGCACCCGATGCCGGGAGCACCTTAAGGTAGGAAGAGAACAGCAGGATCAACAGAACGGCAAGCCAGAACGACGGGGTTGCCAAGCCGGCGATGGAAAAGACGCGGATCACTTGGTCCGGCCATTTGTCGCGATACAGTGCCGCGATGACGCCGAGCAAAAACGAAACAACCGCACCGATGGCAAGACCGATGAAGGTCAGCTGCATCGTGACGGGCAGGGCCGTGGAGATGCGCTTGGCAACGGAATTGCGAGCAGCACCATAGGTGCCCATGTCGCCATGGATCAGATCGCCCATATAGCGCACGTAGCGCACGGGCCAGGGGTCGTCCAGACCATACTTCTCATGGTACTCGGCAACCGCCTCGGGCGAGGCACCGTCACCCAACGCCGTGTAGGCGGGGTCGGTCTTGGAGAACGACATAAGGAAGAACACTAGGACGGTGACGCCCAATGCCATGATCGGCAGCGCCACGAGACGCCTTCCAATCAAACGTAGCAAGTTGTTCACGTTCTCTCCCCTTTCTTTTGTCGGTAGGACCAACTGGTATATGAGTACGGATACTCATTACAAGACCCGAGCGACATCGTTGCCGCCCGGGTCTTTGTTTCAACTATGAGGATACGGTCCCAACGACCGACATCCTGCATACAGACTCAAGCGAGTCTTACGCCTTGACGGTCGCAACGCCCCTGAAGGACATGCTCGTCGTGCCGATGCCCTTGAAGCCATCGAGGGCCTCGCCGTTGGGCGCAGTGGACGGATCGTCCCAGGAAGCGGAGACGGTCTTGACGTGAACAACGGGGTACAGAACGGCGTTGTCGGCAATGATATCGAAGCACTCGTTCCACTTCTTCTGCTGCTCGTCGCCCTCGGCGGCAAGAGCCTCGTCCATGAGACCGTGGAGCTTCTGCCACTCAGCGGACTCCTTCCACGGGCAACGGGTCTGCATCCAGACGTTGTCGCCGTACCACCAGTTGAGCAGCAGGTCGGGGTCGGCGCCGAAGCAGGAAGGATCGCCAGGGGCAAGGAGGATATCGTAGGCCTCGCCGCCGTCGATGGCAGCGTAGGTGGCCGGCGAGGTATCGGTCTGGATGGTCACATCGAAGCCGAGAGCGTCGAGATCGTTCTTGACCTGAGCGGCCATGCCCTTAATCTGCTCGTTATCGGTGGTGCGCAGGGTGATGGCACCCGGGGTGATGCCAGACTCCTCGATGAGCTTCTTAGCCTTCTTGGCGTCAGTCTTGTACACCGTGGAAGCCTCATGATAGTTGGTGAAGCTCTTGGGCAGGTAGCAGCTGGCAGCGGTGGCAAGGCCGGCGAAGGTGTTGCTGACCATCTTCTCGGTGTCGAGCGCATACATGACGGCCTGACGGACCTTGACGTTGTTCCAAGGCTCCTTGGCGACGTTGAACATGATGAAGCGGGTGCCGAAACCCTGAACGTTATCGATCTTGCAGCCGGCGCTCTCGAGCTGGTCGACGGCGTCAGCGGTAACGAGCTCCATTACGAGCGTGGAGCCCTCCTGCTGAGCGGTAACGCGAGCGGTGGGGTCGGTCAGGATGCTGTACTGGATCTTCTTATCCTCGGCAGCATACTCACCGTTGTACTCGGGGTTGGGAACCAGGGTAATCTCGGTATCGGAGATAGAGTCGTACATCCAGGGGCCGGAGCCGATCGGCTGCTTGGCGCGATCCTCCTCGGTCTGGGTGGCCGGGGTAACGCGGACGATGGCCAGACGATCCTTGAGCAGGGAGAAGTTGGGGACCTTGGTCTTGACCGTCACGGTGCTGGCGTCCTTGGCCTCGATGGACTCGAAGGGCTGGAAGAACGGAGCATAGGTAGCGGAAGCGGCGCAAGCGGTGTAGGAAGCAACGACATCGTCAGCGGTGACCTCGGTGCCATCGGAGAACTTGGCGCCCTTGCGGATGGTGACCTCGAAAGTGGTGTCGTCCACAGACTTGGGATCGTCGGTGGCGAGCTCGTTGAAGGTGCTGTAGTCGTGGTAATCGATGCCGTAGAGGCCCTCGACGACGTGCCAGTTAGCACCCAGGCCCACAGCGGAGCCGGTGCTGGCGGGATCGAAGCTGGACGGAGCGTAAGCGGAACCAGCGGTGATCACGCCGCCGCCACGGTTGGCGGAATCGGTGGAACCGGAAGCGGAACCCTCGTCGCTAGAGCTGCCACCGCAGCCGGTGAGACCAAGCCCTGCGACAGCAGCGACGCTGCCGGTGAGGCCGAGGAACGAACGCCTGGACATACCCTTGTTGATGATGGCCATGTCTTCTCCTATCAATAGAGAATCTTACCCGGGAGCACCTAGACGTGCCCCCGCGCAACTTGCGGACGATATATACCTTACCTACCGACGAGCCCAACTGAGGTGCCGCGCTCGGCGACCGATACATACATACGCTTGAACGGTATTTACTACCGTTCACCGAATTCGTTGACAAACGATTCGCCAGACAGTATGTATCGGCGAGGTGAGATATCAGTCTTCGTCAACCCGCAGGATAGCAGGGTTTTCACTTGGGTCAGTCAAACGTTTTAGCGTTAATAAAACCCGAAACCAGCAGGCAATCATGGCGAAATAAATGGTTGAAAATCACGCAATCATGTATATCAGTAGTTTAGGCTCGTGTTTAGCTATCGGAATGGCCAGCCGCCGCCTCGGCGCGCTCGGCATTCCACGCAACGAGCGCCTCGTGGACCGCCTTGGCAACATCGGCAGGTATGCCGCGAACTTCCGCGATCTCTTGCTCGCTCGCCGCGCGCAAACGCTTCATCGAGCCAAAATGGCGCATAAGGGCACGTTTTCTGGTGGGTCCCACGCCTGGAACGTCATCGAGTACCGAAACTGTCATGGCTTTATCACGCAACTCACGATGGAATGTGATTGCAAAACGGTGCGATTCATCGCGCACCTGTTTAATTAGATAGAGCGAAGCAGACCCGGTCGGCAGCACGACGGGAGTCTCGTCCCAAGGCACGAAAACCTCCTCATCGGCCTTTGCCAAGCCACAAACCGGTATATCGAGCCCAAGAGCCTCAAGTTGCTTGATCGCAGCGGTCAATTGCGGCTTACCGCCATCGACAACGAGCAAATCGGGACGCGAGCCAAAGCGCTCGTCGGCCATGCGCTCGGGAGCATAGCGTCGTCCCAAAACCTCGGACATCGACACGAAGTCGTTTGCCTCGTCCAATTCGGCCTGAATTTTAAAACGACGGTACTGGCTCTTGTCGGCGCGTCCGTTGGTAAACACCACCATCGAGGCGACGGTAAAGGTTCCGTGCAGCGTCGAGATATCGAAGCACTCGATACGCATCGGCGGCGCCGGCAGCGCCAGCGCGCTTTCGAGCTCCAGGAGCGCTTGATTGGTGCGGTCGTCAGCGTACCCCGTTCGCATCATGTAGCGCATGAGGGCATGGCGCGCATTTTTGGATGCCATATCGAGCAAACGGTGCTTTTCGCCACGCTGCGGCCTATGGAGATGGCAGGAACGCTCGCGCTTGCCTGCAAGCCACTCCCCCAGCGCCTCTGCATCCTCAAGCTCGACAGAGAGGTTTATCTCAGCTGGAATATCAGCCGTCTCGTCGTAATAGCGCTTAAGAAAGCCCGACTGGAGCTCTTCCTCGTCAACATCAAGACCCTTGTCGAGAATGAACTCGCAGGTGCGAACTGTTCGGCCCTCGCGAACGACGAAGACGCAAGCGGCAGAGATGGTCTCCTCGCGATAGAAACCGATGACATCGATATCGACACTGGAGGGAAAAACGACTTGCTGACGGTCGTCCAGACCCCTGATGACCTCCAAACGACGTTTGACGCGTGCCGCGCGCTCAAAGTCGAGCGCCTCGGCGGCATCCGTCATCTCGGAGGTCAGCTCATCGACGACATCCTTGCGATGGCCCGACAAAAAGCGCTCGACGCGCTTGACGTTCTTGGCATAGTCTGCCGGAGAAATCGCGCCGACACACGCACCCGGGCCGCGCCCGACATGGTAGTCGAAGCAGGGGCGCCCGTTTTGCGCGCAAATCATATTGACGATGTCTTCCTCGCCCTTGTGGGACTCGACGATACGACGACAACGACGCCACTCCGCACAGGATGCGGAGCAGATGGGGATAACCTTGCGCAGCGTATCTATCGTCTCACGTGCCGCACGGCTATCGGTATAGGGACCAAAATAACGCGTTCCCGGCTTATGACGCTCGCGCGTATATTTGATAGCGGGATACAGGTCGCCCTTTGTAATGGCGATAAAGGGGTAGCTCTTGTCATCCTTGAGGTCAACGTTAAAGTACGGATGGTACTGGCCGATCAGGTTGCGCTCGAGCACCAACGCCTCGTGCTCGGTCTCCACCACGATATAGTCAAAGCTCGCCACCAGCTGCATCATCAGCGGGATCTTTTGACGCTCATCCTGCAGTGTCACGTACTGGCGCATACGGGAACGCAGGTTTTTTGCCTTGCCAACGTAGATGACATCGCCCTTGGCATCTTTCCAAAGGTAACATCCGGGCTGCGTGGGAACGCGCGAAACCTGCTCGGCGAGTGTTGGAATGTTGTCGTGACCGGCCACACGCACCTACTTGCGACGAAGCAGCGCCGAGACCTCGGGCATCTTAAGGACGACGGCAAGGCCAAAGGTAACAGCAAGCGAGACGACACCCGCAACGCAAACGTAGCCAAGAGTAATCAGAATCGAGCCGCCAAGTGCCCCGACAAAGTGCTCAAGTGCCCACATGACGCCGGCGCCTGCGGCAGCACCCAGGCCACCGAGCAAAAGGCCAAAGAAACCGCCATGCAGGATAGATTTGACCTGAAGACCACGCAGACGACGACGCAGCCACCACAGCGAACAACCGACCAAGATCACGTAGTCGACGACATACGAAAGCGCGATTGCCGGCATACCGAAGCCCAGCACAACGCCAAACAGCAGAACCGAGCCGGCCTGGCCGATGGCGGAATACAGGCAATAGCGGCTATAGGGCTTCATGTCGAGCAAGGCAGAGAAGCTCTTCTGCATCAACACGACCACGCCGTAGAGCGGCAGCGAGAACGCCAGGTAGACAAGGAACTCGGACACCAGCGCCACGCCGGACTCATCAAACTTGCCGGCACAGTAAATCATGTTGAGCGGACGCGCGAAGACAATCAGGTACAGCGCGAACGGAATCAGGAAGAACAGCATTTGGGCGACGCCACGCGAAATGCCCGTGCGAACGCTGTCGTAATCCTTCTCCTGTGCGTCGTGAGAGAGCTCGGTATAGAGCGCCGTCGAAAGCGAGGCGGCAATCAGCGCATAGGGCAGCGTGTACCACAGGCGCGCATAGGCGATGACGGAAGGACCAGTCTCGGGCTGGACCACCAGCGCGGCAGCGTTGGTGATAGAAGTCGAGACAAACATGCACACCGTGGCGAGCAGCGTCGGGATACCGAGCGCAATCGTCTGGCGCAGTGCGGGGTCCTTAAAGTCGATATGGATATGGGGATGCACGCCGTGCTTGCCAAGCGCGGGGATCTGACATGCCATCTGAATAAAGACACCGAGGGTCGTACCGGCCGCAATCAAGATGATGCCGGCACGTTCGCCAAACTGTGCGGACACGGGCGCAAAACCCATAAAGCTCGCAATGACGATCACATTGTTGAGGACCGGGGCAAACGTCGACCAGAAGTAGTCGCGGTGTGCGTTGAGAACGCCCGAAAACACCGAGCCCAAACCATAGAACAGAATCTGGATAGCAAAGAAACGGAACATGAACGCAGCGGTATCCATGCTGCCGCCGTCACCC
Organism: uncultured Collinsella sp.; assembly: GCA_902479145.1. Classification (GTDB taxonomy): domain Bacteria; phylum Actinomycetota; class Coriobacteriia; order Coriobacteriales; family Coriobacteriaceae; genus Collinsella. The sequence continues at coordinate 14,102 of CABSNR010000017.1, read as the reverse complement.
GAAAGGAACGATTGAGTCCAGATAAAGCCCGGGGCGAACACGGTCCCCAGCAACGAAATGCCACCCAGCACCAAAAGCAGAATGCCGAGCAGGTTGCCCACGTACTCGTTCGAGGCCTCGCGACCCTGCTCACGCCTCACGCCCATGTACACGGGCAAAAACGCCGTCACGAGCATGCCGCCCATCACGAGTTCGTAGAGCATATTGGGCAGGTTGTTGGCGACCTGATAGGAGGACGAGAGTAGCGACATGCCGATAGCGGCCGCCATTGCCCACGTTCGGATAAAACCGGTAACGCGAGACACGATGGTCAGTATGGTCATAAGCCCGGCGGAACGACCAACCGTGGAGTAGTCCGACGAGCCCATGTCGTCAGTGTCATCTCGCGACGAAGAAGCTTCGGATGAGGGTGTCTGAGGCGCAGATTCTCTTGCAAAATGAGCTCCGCGCTTCAATTCTTCCTGCGGCATCGCTCAGTCCTCTCTCGTAATCGCGGCAACCGTCGCCCCGCAAAATGCAATTAAATCATCGGGTGCAAGCTCGAGCTGATAACCACGCTTGCCTCCCGAAATAAAAATGGTATCCCAAAGGACACATGTCTCATCAATGAGCGTCCGGTAGCGTTTTTTCATACCGACCGGGCTGCAGCCGCCACGAACGTAGCCAGTCGCCGCAAGCAAATCCTTCACATGCATCATGGCCAAGGACTTCTCCCCCGCGGCACGCGCGGCGGACTTTAGATCGAGCTCGTCGGCAACAGGGATGCAGCACACGACATAGTCGTTGGACGGTGTCACGCAGACCAAAGTCTTAAATCCTTGACCGGGCTCCTCGCCAAGCTGCTCCGAAATCGCGACCCCCAGGCCCACCGACTCATCACCATCGTCTTCGTACGTATGTAGAACATAGGAAATGCCGGCACTTTCCAGCTCGCGCATCGCATTGGTTTTTGGCGTCTTTACAGCCTTTGCCATGACATATCCTTTCCCTCGCATTCGGACGCAAGGATTAAGTATATGTCCAATTCGACTGCATACGTCACTTCGGCACAGCAAGCGCCATCGAATCACAAGGAGTCGATGGCGCCCATAAACTGAATCGCCTATTTATTAAGCATCAAGTTGAGCCTGACGCTCCCGGTCACGCCTGAGCAACGGCGCCAAAAACTTGCCCGTATAACTCTGCGGACAGTCCGCAACCTGCTCCGGTGTGCCCGAAACCACGACGGTTCCGCCGCCGTTACCGCCTTCGGGACCCATATCGATCAGGCGGTCGGCAACCTTGATGACATCAAGGTTGTGCTCAATCACCAGCACCGTGTTGCCCGCATCGACCAAGCGCTGCAGCACATCGAGCAGCTGGCGGACGTCCTCAAAATGAAGGCCGGTCGTCGGCTCGTCCAAAATATAGAACGTCTTGCCCGTCTGGCGTCGATGAAGCTCCTTGGCGAGCTTCACACGCTGCGCCTCGCCGCCCGAGAGCGTCGTGGCGGGCTGGCCCAGGCTCACGTAGCCTAAGCCTACATCGTACAGCGTCTGGAGCTTGCGCTTAATCTGCGGGATATTCCCAAAGAAGGCCAGCGCCTCGGTGACGCTCATGTCGAGCACGTCCGAGATGGTCTTGCCACGGTAGGTGACCTCGAGTGTCTCGCGGTTGTAGCGTTTACCGCCGCAAACTTCGCAGGGAACGTAGATATCGGGAAGGAAGTGCATCTCGATCTTGATCTGCCCGTCGCCCTTGCACGCCTCACAGCGCCCGCCACTCACATTAAAGGAGAAACGACCCGGCGAGTAGCCGCGCGCCTTCGACTCCGGCGTACTCGCAAACAGCGCGCGAAGATCATCCCACAGGCCGATATAGGTAGCAGGGTTGGAACGCGGCGTGCGGCCAATCGGCGACTGGTCGATATCGATAACCTTATCGATACACTCGATGCCCTCGATTTTTTTATACGGACCCACGGGGCGCGTCGAGCGGTGAATGGCATTCGTAAGGGCAGGCGCAATGGTGTCGGTAACCAGGGAGCTCTTGCCCGATCCCGACACGCCGGTAACAACCGTAAGCGTACCAAACTCGATCTTGGCAGTAACGTTTTTGAGGTTGTTGGCTCGAGCGCCCGTAATTTTAAGGCAGCCGCGACCGGGCTTGCGCCGTTCATCAGGCACCCGGATCATTCGTTTGCCGGTCAGATAAGCGCCCGTCATCGACTCAGGACACGCCATGATATCGGCAGGCGTTCCCGCCGCGACTACGTGCCCGCCGTTGACGCCGGCGCCGGGCCCCATGTCGATCACGTAGTCGGCGGCACGGATTGTATCCTCGTCGTGTTCGACGACGATAACGGTATTGCCGATATCGCGCAGGCGCTCGAGCGTCTTGATCAGGCGCTCGTTATCACGCTGATGAAGACCGATCGAGGGCTCGTCCAGAATATAGAGCACGCCCATGAGACCCGCGCCGATCTGCGTTGCCAGTCGAATACGCTGTGCCTCGCCACCGGAAAGCGTCGCCGAGGCACGGTCGAGGGTCAGATAGTCAAGTCCGACATCGACCAGAAAGCGCAAGCGCTCCAGGATTTCCTTAACGATGCGCCCGCCGATAAATTGTTGGCGCTCGGTAAGCTCCAAACCCTCAAAAAACTTGAGCGACTCGCGGCACGATAGGCAGCAGACCTCGTAAATGGACTTACCGCCTACGGTAACGGCGAGCATCTCGGGGCGCAAACGAGCGCCGTGGCAACTCGAGCACGGCTCCTCGCGGATGTACTTCTCCAAGCGCGCCTTGGTGTTCTCATTCGTCGTCTCGATATAGCGCTCGTACAGGATATTGCGCACGCCCGAAAACTTGGTATCCCACTGGCTGCGACGTCCGTCGAGCTTTTGGTAGTCGACCGAGATCTTCGTATCGCCCAGGCCATCCAAGAATGCACGACGCACGCGAGGGGGCAAGTCCTCCCACGGCGTATCGACGCTCACCTTGAAGTGTTTACAGACCGCAGCGAAAATCTGCGGATAGTAGTTAGAGTTGCCAAACAGGCTGCCAAAGACCCCGTCGGCGATCGACTTCGAGGGGTCTTCGATTAGGGCCTCGGCATCGACCGTCTTCTTAAAGCCCAGGCCATCGCACTCGGGGCACGCGCCATAGGGCGCGTTGAACGAGAAATCACGCGGCTGCAGGTCATCGATGGAGTGTCCATGCTCCGGGCACGCTAACGCCAGCGAATACTCCAGCAACTCGCCTTCGGTCCCCTCGGGAGCGTCGCGGTCGGGCAGCAAGTATACGTTCACATTGCCGTGCGCCAGCGCAGTCGCTTGTTCAACGGACTCGGCAATACGGCCCAGCGAGTTCTCGCGAATCACGATGCGGTCGACTACGACCTCGATATCGTGCTTGAACTTTTTGTCCAGATCGATCGGGTCGTCGAGCGAGCGCACTTCGCCGTCAACGCGCACGCGGCTAAAGCCCTCGGCGCGAAGGTCCTCAAACAGTTTGGTGTACTCGCCTTTTCGCCCGCGCACCACCGGTGCCAGCACAAACGCGCGGCGGCCCTCCCCCGCCGCCAAGACCTTGTCGGCAACCTGGTCGGTCGTCTGGCGCTCAATGACGCGGCCGCATTCGGGACAGTGCGGGGTGCCCACACGAGCGAACAGCAGGCGCAGATAGTCATAAATCTCGGTTACGGTGCCAACCGTCGAGCGAGGGTTTTTAGACGTCGTCTTTTGGTCGATCGACACCGCCGGCGAAAGGCCGTCGATTGAATCCAAGTCGGGTTTGTCCATCTGGCCCAAGAACTGGCGCGCATAGCTCGAAAGGCTCTCGACGTATCGACGCTGGCCCTCGGCATAGATAGTGTCAAATGCCAGCGAGCTCTTGCCCGAGCCAGAAAGACCGGTAATGACCACGAGTTGGTCACGCGGAATGGAAACATCGATATCACGGAGGTTGTGCTCACGAGCGCCGCGAATAACGATAGAAGAATCAGACATGGAAGCTCCTTGCCTCCTATTGCATCGAATCATACTGCCGATGAGTTTAGCGCACTCGACGCGCACAGATGTTCGTAATACAAGATTCGCAGACCTTTAGCTTTGCGTATCGGGTGCTTTGTTTCTCGAAATGCCGTGGAAAGGTTACGGTAATCTAATACTGAACTTAATTTGCTGTAACAGAGGAACGTCCATGACCGAAGATATCCCCCTTGAAATCACTTCGAGCGACATGGCCAATCTGCCCATATTCATCGCCGTCCTTATCGTGGCCATCGTCGTGGTGCGCGTATATTTTTCAATCAAACACAATGAAAAGCCGCCCATTGCCCGCGTCTTTTGGTGCGCGACGCTCCTCATCCCGCTCGGCATGGTAGCTGCATGGATTACGAATCAATTGCTCGTAAATGAGGACAATTCCCTATGGGTCCTTTCTTATTCGGCGCTCGGTGCTACCGCCGTCATACTTCTTGTCGAGCCCTTGGTTTCGGGACTTATCGACCAAACCGATCTTGCGACGGGAACGGTTGCCTGTATTTGCCGTGACATCCTTGTCATCGCCGCTGTTTCAGCGCTCTCGTTCGTTTCACTCGAAATTGCCTGTAACGAAACGTTCTATCGCATTCCCGCCAACTCATTCGGGTTTTCCGTCGGGCTGCTCGCGACGGTTCTGCTCTCCCTTTATTTGCTGGGACAGCGTCATGGAGGCGTCATGGCCCTCGTGTCCGTCGCCTGTTGCATCCTTGGCATTGCCGAGCACTTCGTCATAACGTTTAAAGGCGAGGCCATCCTGCCAAGCGATATCTTGGCCCTTGGCACCGCAATGGAAGTGAGCGAGGGATACGAGTTTACCTTTACCGCCGGAATCGTAACCTCTCTCGCCCTGCTGGAGATTTCCCTGGGGCTTCTTTCGCTTATCCGACCGAGAAAGCTCCGTACGCCCACCCATGTCTTCCCCGCAATCGCCGCTAACCTCTGCGCTTTTCTGCTAGTGACCGTTGTGGGGCTCTCGGGCTTTTCCAGCATCGACTTGGAGCAGGCGCTGAATTTTGGATTTGACCGTTGGCAGCCCATCACCACGTATGCGTCTCAGGGTTTTATCACTTCGTTCACCGAAATGGTCAACGAGTTGCCCATTGAGAAGCCCGAAGACTATACGCCCGATGAGGCGCAGAGCATCGAGCAGGAGCTCTCCGCCACCTACGACAGCACGTATGGCTCGAGCGAGCAGCGCGCGGCGGCCGTTGCCCAGTTCAATGAAATCAAGCCGACGATTGTTGCCGTCATGAACGAGAGTTTTAGCGACCTTTCGTGCTTTGAGCAGCTCCAGGCGGCCGGGTACACCGGCCCCGCATTCTACAACTCGCTTCCCGACACACTTGTTCGCGGCACCATGCTCGCTTCGGTCGCCGGTGGCGGAACGGCGAACTCCGAATTCGAATTTTTGACCGGAGCGACAACGGCCTTTGTCGGATTAGGCAAAATCCCCTATCAGCTATATCAGATGAATGGTGTCAACAGTCTGGCAAAGGACCTTAAGGAGCTTGGGTATACCGCTACCGCTATGCACCCGCAAAACCCCGTCAACTACCATCGAGATAAAATCTATCAGCAGCTGGGCTTTGGAGACTTTCTTTCGATCGGCGATTTCGAAGGTGCGCCCTGTTACCATGCCGGCGTATGCGACTACGCCACCTATGACAAGATACTCGACCTGCTGAGGACCGACGACGCTCCGCAGTTCATCTTCGATGTCACGATGCAAAACCATGGCGGATACGATGTCGGCACCGTTCCCGCCGAAGAGCTGACAAACTATTGGGTCGAGGGAGCCAGCGAGGGCGCCAATAGCGCGCTCAACACCTATCTCACCTGCATCAACGCATCCGACCGGGACCTCGAGTACTTTATCAACGAGCTCCGCAATATCGGCAGACCGGTTGTCCTTGTCTTTTTTGGCGACCATCAGCCGAGCGCCGCAACGACTCTCAACGACGAGCTGTACCCTCAGGAAGATACGGCAAGCCACGCTTTCCGTATCTATCAGTCGACATATTTCGTCTGGGCTAACTATGAAATCGCCGGCAATACCGAGCTCAACGTCTACGACACCGTCGGGGCAAACGAGATTGCAGCCATTACCCTTAATAAGATCGGCGCCCCGCTCACCGACTATCAAAAGGCTCTGCTTGCAACAAGGTCAGATGTGCCCACCATCAATGTCGCCGGCTACCTTGGTGCCGACGGGCTGCGCTACGACTTGGAATCTGAAGACAGCCCATACGCCTCGACGATCGACAAGCTGCAGCGCATGCAATACCTCGAGTTCGCCAGCAAAGTTCAGTAAGCCCGCCCATTCGCTTGGACCCATCGTATTGCAAGCACGCTCGGCCCAAATGCATCGTAAATGACTCCCGCTCGCAAACGAGGGTACAATGACGCTCGTGTCACATCACGGGGCCCCGGCCCCAACATATACAAAGGAGTCATACATGGGTTGCGAGCACGCACAGGCCGCCGGCGGACAAACGTCGCCGTCGCAATTTGAGGAGAATACGCTGTCCGAGGTCAAACGCGTCATCGCCGTGCTTTCCGGCAAGGGCGGTGTCGGCAAGTCGTTTGTCACCGGTGCCATCGCCACCGAGCTTGCCCGTCACGGCCACAAGGTCGGCGTCCTCGATGCCGACATCACCGGTCCCTCTATCCCCAAGATGTTCGGTATGAGCGGACGCCACGTCCATGCCCTTGGCAACCTCATGCTGCCTGAAATCTCCGAGCACGGCGTCAAGGTCATGAGCTCCAACCTTCTGCTCCAAAACGAGACCGACCCCGTCCTTTGGCGCGGTCCGGTCATCGCAGGCGCCATCAGGCAGTTCTGGAGCGAGACCTCGTGGGGCCCCATCGACTACCTGCTGGTCGACATGCCTCCGGGAACAGGCGACGTCGCACTCACCGTCTTCCAGTCACTGCCCGTCGACGGCATCGTCATCGTCACGAGCCCGCAGGATCTGGTCTCGATGATCGTCGCCAAGGCGGTCAACATGGCCGAGAAGATGAACGTCCCCATTCTGGGCATCGTCGAGAACATGAGCCATATTGAGTGCCCCGACTGCGGCAAGAAGATCGAGGTCTTTGGCAAGAGCAAGCTCCCCGAGGTCGCAGAGCGCTATAACCTCGACATCTTGGGCACGCTTCCCATTAATCCGGCACTCGCCGAGGCCTGCGATAAGGGCGAGGTCGAGACCGCACTGCCCGATGGCATGTTGCCCAAGGCAGTCTCTGCCGTCGAGGCTATTACCCCGCACGAGACCGACGAGGCCTAAGTGAACACGAGCGCCTTCTATGACGTCCTGGTAATCGGCGGCGGGGCTTCAAGCCTCGCCGCCGCCATTACGGCCGCACGTGCTGGCAAAAGCGTCTGCATCGTTGAGCGCGATGTCGCCTGCGGCCTTAAGCTCCTTGCGACCGGTAACGGCCGCTGCAACCTCTCCAACGAATCGATTGATCCTCAGCGGTATAACCACCCCGCATTCGTCGAATCTGTCATGGGCCCCCAACCCGAACAAGAGCTTATGGGTTTCTTCTCCTCGCTGGGCATCATGACAACCTCCGAGGAAGGCCGGCTGTACCCGCGCTCCCTTCGCGCCGAATCGGTGCGCGACGCACTTCTCAATGTTTGCGACCGCCTGGGTATCACCTTAATCTGCGGAGCCAACGTTGCCTCGGCACACAAAGCTTCCGAAGGCTGGGCACTCCAAATAGACCGTCCAGCGCGGGCGCTCAAGGCAAAAAAGCACGACGACCGAAAATCGGAGCTCCGCTCGCTTCGGAAAGCGCTCGCCGATGTCCCTCGCAAGAACGAGGCCCTGGAGGCACATGCCGTAATTATCGCCACGGGTGGCAACCCCACCGGTATCGCCGATACGTTTCGCCTCCCCCTCACTTCGCTGCGCCCCATCCTCTGCCCCGTATCGGCAACGGTCGTCGGCGATCGGGCGGCACTCAAGACGTTGGATGGCCTGCGCGTCCGCGCCCGCTTGACGCTCGCCCGCAATCATAATGAGCTCTGGCACGAAGACGGTGAAGTCCTGTTTCGAACCTTCGGTATCTCGGGCGTCGCTGTCTTCAACCTCTCCCGTCGTATCCAGCGCGGCGATACGATCCTGCTCGACGTTTTCCCCGACCTCTCTAAAGACGAGTTGCTCGATATGCTTAACCGGCGCGTTGAGCTGCTCGGCGGCTTTTCGCCCCGCGATCCCCGTTGGCTCGACGGTATGCTTGCCCCGCAACTCTCCCGCGTCGTCTGCACAGCGTTCGAGCAGTGCCATCCAGGCTCCAACGATGTCATCCACCTGGTCTCGATCCTCAAGCACTTTAAGTTGCTCGTCGAAGGAACCGCCGAGGAGCGCTCGGCGCAGGTCACGCGTGGTGGCATATCTGTCGAGAGCATCTCAACACCCAGTCTACGCGCGCGCAGCGTTGTCGACGCCCCGCTTTACGTCTGCGGCGAAGCGCTCGACATCGACGCCGATTGCGGAGGCTTTAACCTTGCGTGGGCATGGCTCTCGGGCATTCGCGCTGCAAGCAGCCTGTAGCCGCGCAGTCTATAATCAAAAACGCATTCGGGCCGTCTGGGATACCGGACGGCCTCTTTCTTGCCTCTAAGGAGACCTCGATGATCGAAATCACCCAAGTCAACGCGTCGCTCGATGAAGCCGGCGATGAAAATGCCTGCCTCATTGTTGGCAAGCGAGTCGCCAAGCGCGTCCTACGTTGCAAGGACTCCGAGATCAAGTCCATCGAGCTCCACCGCAAGTCAATCGACGCTCGCAAAAAACGAGACGTCCATTTTATCCTGAGCTTTCGTGTTGAGCTGACCAGTCCCCACCTCGAGCGAGAGGCGGTCGACAGCGTTTCCGAACGTGACCGCTCGCACGTACGCGCGATAGATGACGATGAGCCTTCATTCCCCTTCCCCGTTTCCGGCGCACCCAAAGAGCGCCCCGTCGTCATCGGTGCCGGATGCGCCGGCCTTTTCGCCGCACTCACCCTTGCCGAAGCAGGTCTTAAGCCCTTGCTCATCGAGCGCGGCGACCCGGCATTTCGCCGCTCGCATGCGATCGACCTCTTTCTAAAGGAGCGCATCCTCGACCCCGAGAGTAATATCCAGTTTGGTCTGGGCGGCGCGGGGACCTTCTCGGACGGCAAGCTCAATACAGGAACAAAAAATCCCGCCCATCGCCTTATCCTCGAAACCTTCGTCGAGGCGGGTGCGCCCCGCGATATTCTGTGGGATGCCAAGCCGCACATTGGCTCCGACATCCTTCCCACGGTTGTCACCGCTATATCCCAGCGCATCGAGCAGCTCGGAGGTGTCGTCCGTTATCGAACAAAGCTCGTCGACATTCACATCGACGCGTCTGGCGCCATTACCGGTATTGATGTCCAATCGTCCCAAGACACCGCTTGCGAGCCAATCGAGACAAAGCACCTCATCCTCGCCTGCGGGCATTCTGCTCGCGATATTTTTGAGCTCCTTAAGGACCACAACGTGGCCCTCGCACAAAAGACCTTTGCCATGGGCGTTCGCATCGAGCATCCGCAGCGCGACATCGACCGAGCCCAATATGGAGCCTCGGCGGGACATCCAGCGCTCGGGGCGGCCCCTTACAAACTTGTTGCCCATCTTCCCAACGGCCGCAGCGTGTTCTCGTTTTGCATGTGCCCCGGCGGGCAGGTTGTCGCCGCCTCTTCCGAGCAGGGCCACCTGTGCGTCAACGGCGCTAGCCTCAATGCCCGCGACGGACGCAACGCAAATGCCGCCCTGCTCGTTAACGTCACGCCTGAGGACCTTCCCAACGATGACCCGCTCGCCGGCATCGAGCTCCAGCGTGCCTGCGAGGCGGCCGCCTATCGCCTGGGCGGCTCCAACTGGAACGCACCGGCACAGCTCGTCGGAGATTTCCTCGCAGGACGCGCCAGCAAGGCGCCCGGAAAGGTAAAGCCCACCTATCCGCTTGGTGTGACCTGGACGGCAATTGACGAAGCCCTGCCGCAGCATATCGTCGAGTCGCTCCGCCTGGGACTTCCCCTACTCGGAAAAAAGCTACGAGGCTACGACCGCCCCGATGCCGTTCTTACCGGCGTGGAGACTCGTTCGAGCTCACCGGTTACTGTCACCCGAGACCGAACGTGCCATGCCGTGTCGACCCCGGGCCTCTACCCTTGCGGTGAGGGAGCTGGATATGCCGGCGGCATCATGAGCGCGGCCACCGACGGCATTCGTTGTGCCGAAGCCCTGATCGCAGACCTCTAGCGCACGAATTCCAGCACGCAAAAGACACAGGCCCCGAGCTCCACAGGGAACTCGGGGCCTGTTCGCTATTTCTTAAACCGTGCACCCTGGCGTTTTCTGCCCGATGCGAACGTGGAACCCTTGCGGGCCTGCGAACGTAAGCGCTCGATCGTCTCGTCCTCAGACGCACCCTCGAGCATCGCCCGAATCTGAACGACGGCATCGCGCAGGCGCGCCGCCTCCTCAAAGTCCATGGCGGCAGAAGCGTTGCGCATATCCTCTTCCATGGTTTCGACGATCCGCACAAGCTCGTCATGCGGCAGTTCTTCCAACTGCTCCGCAAGTGTCTGCTCGGGTGCCACCGTTTCCGGCACGCCGCCCTCGCCCGACTCATCGGGCGTATAGAATGCGCCATGGCCAAGGGAGTCGCCCTTCGAGCGCCCCTTGGAACCCACGGTTTTTTCGGCCTCGGCAATAAAACTTGAGATGTCGTTGATGGCTTTGCGCACCGTCTTGGGCACAATGCCATGCTCTTCGTTATATGCCATCTGAATCTCGCGGCGGCGCCGCGTCTCCTCGATGGCCTCTTTCATCGAATCGGTCACAACGTCCGCATACATGATGACTTCGCCATCGGCGTTACGGGCCGCGCGGCCAATCGTCTGAATCAGCGAACGGCGGTTGCGCAAGAAGCCTTCCTTATCGGCATCGAGAATTGCCACCAGTGAGACCTCGGGGAGATCCAAGCCCTCGCGAAGCAGGTTGATGCCAACGAGGACATCGATCTTGCCCTCGCGCAGCGTTCGCAGGATCTCGACACGGTCCATTGTCGCCGTATCAGAGTGCATGTAATTGACCTTAATGCCCGCGTCGAGCAGATGGTCGGTCAGGTCCTCGGCCATGCGCTTGGTCAACGTGGTCACCAGCACGCGCTCCTTGCGGGCAACGCGCTCGCGAATCTCGTCCTCAAGATCGTCAATCTGACCGCGAACCGGACGCACATCGATCTTGGGATCGAGCAGACCGGTCGGACGAATAATCTGCTCAACGTCGTTCTGGCTCACCCGCAGCTCATAGTCGCCCGGTGTTGCCGAAACGTAGATGAACTGGGGTATCCTTGCCTCAAACTCATCGAAACGAAGCGGGCGGTTATCGAGCGCCGAGGGCAGGCGAAAACCGTGTTCCACCAGTGTCACCTTACGCGAGCGGTCACCTTCGTGCATACCGCGAATCTGCGGCACCGTCACATGGCTCTCATCGATGATGCAGAGCATATCTTTGGGAAAGTAATCGATTAGGGTAAACGGCGGCTCGCCCGGCTTGCGACCATCCAGATGACGCGAGTAGTTCTCGATGCCGTTGCAAAAGCCCATCGTCTCGAGCATCTCAAGATCATAATCGGTGCGCTGCTGCAGACGCTGCGCCTCGAGCAACTTGTCGGTCGCCTTGAGCTCCGCCACGCGCTTCTCGCACTCTTCGCTGATCGATTTCAGAGCCGCCTTGACCTTCGGCTTCTCGGTCACGTAGTGCGATGCCGGCCATACGGGAATGGCCTCATACTCACGAAGCATCTCACCGGTGACCTCATCGATCTCGGCAATCAGCTCGACCTCATCGCCAAAGAACTCAAACCGCAACGGATGCTCGGCATAAGGCGGATACACGTCGACAACATCGCCGCGCACGCGGAACGTGCCGCGTGCCAGGTCATAGTCATTGCGATCATATTGAATGTCGATAAGTGCATGGATAAAGTCATCGCGCTCGAGCGGCACCTTTTTGTCGACGTTTGGAGCCAGACCCGCATAGTCCTCAGGAGAGCCAATGCCATAGATACACGAGACCGATGCGACAACGATCACATCGCGTCGAGAGAGCAGCGATGCGGTCGCCTGATGTCGCAGCATCTCGACCTCTTCGTTAATCGAGGAGTCTTTCTCGATATATGTATCGCTTTGCGGCACATACGCCTCGGGCTGATAGTAGTCATAGTACGAGACGAAGTAGACCACAGCGTTGTTGGGAAAGAACTCTTTGAGCTCGCTCGCAAGCTGAGCGGCGAGCGTTTTATTCGGAGCCATGACCAGCGTCGGCTTTCCCAGGGCCTCAATAGTCTTTGCCATCGTGAAGGTCTTGCCCGAACCAGTCACGCCCAGCAAAACCTGATAGCGGTCTCCGTCCCTCACGCCCTGCACAAGCGACTCAATGGCCTTAGGCTGGGAACCGGCAGGCTCATAGGGAGACACGACCTTAAACGGCACGTCAGAGCCTTCAACGCCAAAGCGCTTAAGTTCACCACCAACGCGTTCTACTTCAAATTCCGCCATGGATACTCCTAACTCATATATCTGCAGTATACGCAGGCGGCAGGCATAGTCCTATACGAACCGATCGGGATAGAGGGTCTTGTAGCGAACCCAGGCATTATTGACACGAATCAGATACGCCTGCGTCTCGGGAAAGGTGATTGCATTATGAAGCGACGTACTCTGCTGCGCCCATCCGTCGACATTGCCCATGCCGGCGTTATAGGCGGCAATGGCACTGTCAGTCGACCCGTTAAAATACGCTAGAAGATACGAGAGATACGCACAGCCAAACTCGATATTCGTAGCCGGATCGTTAAGGTTGTCGGCCGAATACTCGCCACCGTCGACAAGGCCCTTGGCGATCATATCCTGGGCAGTCTCGGGCATCAGCTGCATCAATCCCTGAGCACCCTGATTCGACTCGGCCTCGGGATCCCAATTCGATTCAGACTTAATGACAGCGCACACCAGATACGGATCCAGATTATGCGAAATACTGGATTGCTTTACATACGCCTCGTAGTCAATCGGATACAGCGGCTTAAAGAAAGCGGCAGGAGCATACGAGTAAACGAATGAGATAAGGCCGAAGGCAAAAACGGCAGCCAGCGGTATAAGGCGATACCACGTAAGGAAACGTGTCTTAGGCATCGGCCTCCTCCTTATCCACTACATCCCCGAACCCATGGCGCGAAAGCCATGCGTCCAGTTGTTCAAAGAGCGAGTTATCGTCTGCCGCATTGTCAATCACAGTTGTAGCGAGATTGCACAGCGCAGACTCTTCGGGCTGGCAAGCAGAACGGGCATCGAAATCAGATGGCTCCATGCCACGTTGAATAGCGCGCTCGCGACGAACTGACAAAGGGGCGCTGATGACCAAAATTTCATCAGCCAAGCCAAATGCATCCTCAAAACCAGTCGGAGCAGAAACCTCGACCACCGCAAAAGGATAACGGGGAGATGAAACAGTACAACAAACCGGATCGAGAATCCTAAGCGAAAGCTGTTCAATCAGAATGGGATGCACGATGTCATTGAGCCGTGCGACCGAATCAGGAGAAGCGAAAGCTCGAGAAGCGAGGATGCCGCGGCGAATGCCGCCTTCCTCATCCAAAATGTCCCAACCGAATTCATCCGCGAGTGTATTGACGATATCAGAGCCCGGCACATACAGAGATTTTGCAAGCTCATCCAGATCGATTAGCATAGCGCCACGAGATTCGAAATAGCGGCAGGCAGTCGACTTACCCGAAGCAATATTGCCCAAGACAAATACGGTAAACATCAAGCCCTCCCTAACGCCAATGCGAGTAATTATCGCTCAAATACACTAGATGGACTCAAAATACAGCCAAACAGTAAGAGCACATACGGGGGAGCTAGGTCCCAAAGTACAACGTGTATACAACGCAAAAAAGGGGGAGGCCGCGAGGCCTCCCCCTTCTAAGTTCAAGCGTACGGCTCGGTGCCGTCCACCGGTCAGCGGCGCCCTGGCCTCCCACGGGCTGACCC
>CABSNR010000016.1:0-48110 GCA_902479145.1 uncultured Collinsella sp. | reverse complement strand
CTTGCGTTTGGCGGTCAGCCGTCGGCGCGCTTACACCAACATTTCCGACGCGATCTACTCTGAGCTTTCCGACCACCAGAATAATCTACGATTGTCCATTAACTAACACTTTTACAGTCACCCATCCTGCATTTTCGCAATCTTAGACCCCTCCAAACGCTCAAATCACGTCTGAAGGGGTCGATTTTGCTGCGACTAAATTAGTCACAGTACTCATATTTGGCTTTTTTTGACCACCGAGTCACGGGAAGGCACCAATACAGCTCCCCGGGACAGCTCGGCTATTCGACGATTGGTGCTCCGTGGCCCCAAGAACCTTCCATGCCGCACACGGTCGAGGCAAACCCGGCAGCAAAGTCGAGCGCGCGCTCGATGGCCTCGGCGCCATCCTCACCACGCTTGGCGGAATCGAGATAGCACATCAAAAACGAGGTGAGGAACGAGTCGCCCGCCCCCATGGTGTCCTTCATGTCCGTTACCGGTTTAGCCAGCTGGCGGTAATAACGCTCGCCGTCGTAAGCAATGCAGCCCTCGGCGCCCGCCGTAGCCGACACAAAACGCGGACCCAGGCCCTTCACCCATGCCAGACGCTCGCGAATCTCGTCCTCACTCGCGGCATCCGCCGCACTAAAGAAAGCGAAATCGACGTAGGGCGCAATCTGCTCGTAGTACTCGTCGGTGGAGTCGTCCGAAAAGTCAAAAGAGACCGTGACGCCCGCAGCCTTCAGCTTGGGCAGCTCGCGCTCGGTAAAGCAATAGTTGCCCGAATGAACCACATCGAACTGCTTCATGTACGAAAGGTCAAAGCGATCGAGGACATAGCGCGCATCGCCACGGATACCGCCCTCGTTGGAGCCGAGGAAGACACGGTCACCGTCAACGACGGTCACGCGAGCCGCTCCGTTCTCGCCAATCATCTGCTCGCACTTGTCAAGCTCGATACCTTCATCCTCGAGGCTTGCAATGACATGCTCGGCAGCGGCGTCATTGCCAAAAATGCCCATGTATGCGGAGCGTGCGGCACCGCATTTCTTGGCATAAACGGCGAAGTTCACCGCATTGCCGCCGGGATACATGGTGTGGATATGCTCGTAGCGATCGACGACGTTGTCGCCAAATCCGAGCGCGTTAACGTTAAATGCCATGGCCTTTGCCCCTTCTAGTACTCGACAACACCCATATAGCGACGGAAATCGGGATCGTGATCAAACACCTTGCCGCGTGCAGCACGCAGCTCGCAGTTCATGGCGTAGAACAGCACCGGGTCCAGATAGGCACGGACGCTCGCCGGCACGGCTTCCATACCGTACTCCTTGGCATCGAGCACCATCAGCGTATCGGTATGCGTCTTAAGGAACGCCAGGGCGCGCTCGTCCATAGCACGGCACTCGCTGGAGCCCATCTGCAGGAAGTAAAAAACGCCATCCTGAGTAGCCTCGAAGGGGCCGTGGAAGTACTCGGCAGAGTGGATGTAGCTACAGTGCTGCCACTGCATCTCCATAAGAGAGCAGATAGCGAAACCGTAGGTCTGGCTAAAGTTGGGACCGCTGCCCAGAATGTAGAAGAACTCGTGCTCCTGGCAAAGCTTGGCAAAGCGATCGCCCAGCTCGGCATTTACCTTCTCGCGTGCCGGGGGAAGAATCTTATCCATCTCGGCGATACCGGCATACATATCGGCAAGATCGGCGTAGCCCTCCTGCTGATCGAGCAGCTCGGCCGCAAGCGACAGCGAAATGCCAGCGGGGACCTCGGCCTGCGGCACGCCCTCGCCCCACGGGTAGACCCACGTGGTCCACTTGCCGGAGTCGATCTTGGATCCAGCGTTGTCGGTCTGGGCGATCACCGTAGCGCCGGCAGCAAGGGCAATCTCGCAGCCCTCGACGACCTCAGGGGTGTTGCCACTGTGGCTACAAGCGATGACCAGGGACTTCTCGCCCAGACGACGCGGACGCATGATATCGAACTCGCGAGCCGTATAGATATACGAAGTGAAGGTGGTTGCCTCGCGCTGCAGAAGCTCATGGGCCGGGATCAAATCGATCATGGAGCCACCGCAAGCAATCCAGTAGACGCTGTCGAACTTGCCCTTCTCGGCAATTGCCTCTTTGATCAGATCGTGTGCGTTCATATCCAGTTCCTTTCTTATTTGGCCCGCAATCAATGACGTTGGTTGCGTGGCCGATGGTTGTTTTAGTCAATCAGATATTTCTCGAATGCGGCCATGTTCTTGGCATCTGCCGCCGCCGGATCATCGTAGTAACGACCGTCCGTGATTTCCTGGCCCAGCATGCCGTCGAAACCATGGGCGTTGAGCGTGGCGACGAAGGCGTCCATATCGTGCTTGCCATCGCCCCACACCAGATGGCCATACGGGTCACCGTCGATAAAGTGCATCTCGTGAATTGCCCCATCACCAAAGGCGGCAAACCAGTCCTCGAGCGTCTCGCCTGCAACGCCCATCGCGGTTGTATCAACCATGGGCTGTAAGTACGGGCTCGCGACCTCGTCAATCATGCGCTTCGCATCGGAAACCGTCGTCACAAGGTTGCTCTCCTCGGGACGCAGGCTTTCCATCGTAAGCACCAGACCGTGCTCGCCGGCATACTCCGCCAGAATGGACAAGTGCTCGCGGCTGCGCTTCCAGGCTTCCTCGCGGTCCTCGTCCCAGTCGCCCCAGCCCGAGTTGATGGACATGCGGTCGCACCCAAGTACCTCGGCAAGCTCAATGCCGTGCTTAAAGTACGCCAAGCTGCGCTGTTCATGCAGCGGTTTGCGTGCGCAGTACTGCCAAGGATAGACAACATTCTCGGGACACAGAGTACGATACCTAAGCCCACGGTCTGCAGCCTTTTTCGCCAGGACCTCAGCTTCAAAGTAGCCCGTGTGGTCGAGCGTCACATGCGGCTCCGCACACCACAGCTCAATGGACTCAAAGCCCAAACGCTGCTGCACATCAAGGAAGTAATCGAGCGACCACATGATGTAGTGGATATTCATGCCCGCAATCTGTTCGCGGTGCAGCGTCGGTTTGGATTCAGACATCTTATGCCTCCTTATTTCGATCGAACACGATTTGTCCGTCCGACATCGTCATATCAACCGCAAGATCGCGTGCGTCGCGATAATCGAGGTCGAACACATCCCGATCGAGCACGCAGATATCGGCAAGCTTGCCAACCTCAAGCGTACCCAGCTCGTCTTCGCGCATCAGGTCGTACGCGCCCCCGGCAGTCCAAGCGCGCAAGAGCTCGACAAGCGTCAGCGCGTTGACCTCATTCACGGGCAGTCCGTCGGCGAAGAATCCGCCGCACGCGCTGTAGATTGACTCGCCCAGGCTCGGAATCAGCAGCGGCAAATCCGTTCCACAGCACACTGTGCATCCGGAATCTTCCATGCCGCGGCGATTCCAGCTGTGCAAAAGTCGCGTCTCGCCAATTTGTCGACGCATCATCGATAGGCAATCCTCGCGCCGGTCCAGCGTCAGAATCTGCGGATAGACCTCGCAAATTCCACCTAACTTGCCAAACTCGACAAGATCGGTCGGGTCAGAGTTCTCGAGATCGGTAATCGCATGGCGGCGAAGCATCCGTCCATGCTCGTCTCGAGGCAGCGAGGCATAGAGCGCCACGGTGCGACGAACGGCGCCATCGCCCTGGCAATGCAAGGAATATCGGAAGCCGTCAGCATCAATTGCACGCAGCTCGCTCTCAATCAGATCCCACTCTGGTTCCTCGACGACCGTCTTGCCGGCAGCGCCCGCATCGGCCGTGTCCTCATAGGGGTCAATCATCTCGGCAAGCCCCGCCCATACGCCGCGATCGGTCATACGGTTGAAGCCAGAAAAACGAACGAACGGTCCCCGGAAGCGCTCTCGCGCCTCGCGGGCATATGCCAGATTTGCACCGGCGCCCACCGGCTGCGACATCATAGAGACGCGAACCGTCAGCTCACCAGATTCCTCACGGCGAGCCATTTCGTCGGCAAAGCCGTAGTAGTCATCAAACGCCATTTCCTTGATGGCGGTAACGCCGCGCTCGTTAAGCATGCTCATGTAGTCCGAATACCCGGCACGCACCTCGGGCAGCGCAAGGAAATCGCTCATCATGCGCCAGATCTTCTCGGCATAGCACGCCTGGGGTGTAAAGCCATATCGCGCACTGGCGGCAGCGTTGAGAACGCAGGTCCCCGCTCCTGGTGTAAAGCAGACGACGGGGATATCGCCAAAACAATCGTCAAACACAGCTGCCGTATTTGCGTTCTCGACATCCGATGCCAACGTTTCGGGTAGGTTGTGGCCAAAAGCCGCCGCGCAATCCGGATGATCTTCTTTCCATGCGCGCAAGAGCGACACAGCCTCTTTGGCATCAGCGATGCCGGACAGATCAGACCCCAACGTCCGCAGCGCCCAACCTGTATAGAAGGTATGCACATCGATCAGGCCAGGCATGACAGTGCGGTCGCCCAGGTCAACTACCTCGTCCGCCTGGGTCAAATACGAAGCTACCTCACACTTGGTGCCAACAGCCTCAATTCGATTGCCACGGACCGCTACGAAACCTTCAAACGGCAGGTCCCCCGTACCGGTAAAGACGCTCTTAGTCGTCAGGACCGTCAAACGATCAGACATCACAACCACCTACACCGGAAGCATGCCAGAGATTGCCGTTACGATCAGGCCAAAGACGACCATGAAAATGAAGAACTTCCAAATGGTCTTCCACCATTGGCCAAACGAAATCCTAGCCACGGCAAGACCGGCGACCGTCATGCCCGCCACGGGGCTGATGGTGTTGATGGTCTGGTTGGCAAACTGGAGCGCGGTGACGGCCGCCTCGGGATTGAGGCCCATGAGCTCGGTCAGGGGGCCCATAACGGGCATGGTGAGCGCCGCCAGGCCAGAACTCGAGGGAACCAGCAAAGAGAGCAGGCCAAGGACGACATACATAAACGTGGTGTAGACGGCGGCGGGTGCACCGGCGAGCGCGGTAGCGAGCGCCTGGAGGATGGTGTCGATGATCATGCCGCCCTCGGCGATGACCAGAATACCGCGAGCGATACCGATAACGACGGCAGCGTACGCAAAGTCGGCGAGACCCTTAACGAACTCCTCTGCGATCGTCTGCTGGTCAAGGCCGCCCAGGATACCGGCAAGCAAGCCCATGCCAAGGAACACGGCGGAAATCTGATTCATGTACCAGCCCTGGGTAACAAGACCCCAGACGATAATGCCCATACCGCAAGCAAAATCGATAAGCACGAGCTTCTGACGGATAGTGAACTCTTCCTCGATGGAGGCATCGGTCACGGAAAATTCAATACGCTTGAGCTTATCGTCCTCGTACACAATGGACGACTCGGGGTTTTTCTTGACGCGCATGGCGTAGCGCATGGCCCATGCGATACCGACGGCAGTGAAGATGACCCAAGAAACGGCACGCAGCCACAGTTGCGGATTACCCTCGATGCCAATGATGCCTTGGGCGATCAAAACATTAAACGGGTCGATGGTCGAAGCACAATATCCCAGGTTAGGACCAAGGAAGCAGATGATGAATGCCGTCATCGAGTCATAACCGATACCCATCATGATGGGAATGAAGATGGCATAGAACGGCAGGGCTTCCTCAGACATACCAAACGTAGTGCCACAAATGGACAGCAATGTCATCGTGATGGGAATGATGAGGATGTCCTTGTTCTTGAGCTTTTTAATCACACGGCTCATGCCGGCATTCAAAGCGTTGGTCTTGGTGATGATCGCGAACGATCCGCCAATCAATAAGACGAACGCAACGACGTCGGCAGCCTCCTGGATGCCCTTGGTGGGCGCTTGCAGAACCGCGAAGATATCCTGGCCCAGATTGGTGGTCTCGCCGGTCTCGGAATCGGTGTAGTTCTTATCGACCTGTTCATAGGTTCCAGCAACGGCGACTTCACGCTCGCCCGCCGCTGTCGAAATCGTCTTGCGCTGATACTGACCAGAGGGAACGATCCAAGTCAGGACCGCAAAGACAACGATCAGCAAGAACATGATCGTATAGACATGCGGTAATTTGAACTTAAAACGTCTGTTTGTCTTCTTCGCCTTCGTATCTGACATAGATACCTCCAAAGAACTCGAGACTGCATCGCATCTCGCTTCAACGTTTGCATAAGGCAAACGTTCTATGACGTCCCATAGATTACCAGCAGCTTTTTCCTTCATCAAGATAATTTCAAACTGGTTGCCGCAACGCGGTTGAACGGTTGTGTTCGCGCCGTGAACGGTATGGAAACGCCCGGTGAGATGATCCACCGGGCGTTTCCATTCGCAATGTCCTAGATGTCAAAAACGTAGCGAGACCCAACGATCCGCTGACGACCGATGATAAACGGCCGCCGCTGCTCATCGAAAAAGAAGGCTTCCATATAAAACAAGGGTTCGCCAACGGGAACTGCCAACAGCCGAGCGACCTCGGGCGACGCGCACGCGATCTCGAGCGTGCACGGGTCGGTAAACGCGGGCGTGCGGCCCGTTCGGTTGCGCACGAACTCAAAAATGGATTGGTTAGATAGAGGTGCCGTTGATAGATAGGCGTTGTCCTCGTAAACGTATATGTTGTTCTCGAGCATGACGGGGACTCCATCGGCAGTACGTACACGCTCAACGCAAATCAAATCAGTTCCAACGGGAACACCAAAGAACTGCGCTTCGGTGGAATCTGCCGGCAGTATCTTTCTCGAAATGACGCACGCCCCCGGCTCCATTCCGTTAACGCGACATGCGTCCGAAAAACTCTGGACGTCATCCTTCTGGCGAATCTTGCGCTTAAGCTTGGGGGCATTGACAAACGTGCCTTTCCCCTGCCGCTTCGTTAGATAGCCCTGCTGGACGAGCTCCTCAATAGCGCGTCGCACGGTAACGCGGCCAACTTTATAGTTCTCAGCCAATTCGAATTCGTTGGGTATCCGCGCGCCCGCCTTGTAGGCACCGGAATTGATTTCGTTTTTAATGATATCGATAACCTGTTGGTACAGCGGTATCGCTGCTTTACCGTCAGTTAGTCCTTCAGTCGGTGGCATATACCCTCTCCCAGCCCAATTAAGTCAAAAGCGGGCTTAAGGGCATTCAACAAGCCCTTAAGCCCGCATTAGCATAAAGTATGCTTGCTGCCGCACCAAAATGTCGGGTATTTACTCATCTGACCCGAAAAACGCGCAACTACCGCGCTCCTAAGAAAGCGTGAGCAGCTCCGGCAGCTGGTCGATAATCTTGTCCGCGGCATCCTGGCTAAAGCCAAAGCGCTCCTCGCGCTTGGCAATAACTGTCAGGCCGGCTCGCTTGCCGGCAGTGATGCCAGGCACCGAATCCTCAACGCAGCAGCAGCGATTCGCGGGCAGCCCCAGCAGGTCCAGCGCATGCAGGTAGATGTCGGGCTCGGGCTTGCTCTCCTTAAACTGCTCGCCGCTCACCACATACTCAAAGGCATCCGACAGCCCGCACGCATTGAGCACTTCCTCGATGCTATCCATGGGAGACGAGCTGGCAAGCGCCACGCGAACGCCACGGCGCGGCAGCTCTCGAATCGTATCCACGGCGCCTGGGTTAATCAAAGCCTGATAGTCGCGCGGACGCTTATGCGCCCACTCGTCCCAACGGATCAACGCTTCCTCGCCAGTTAAATGCCCCTTCCCGGCGCGCTCAAACCAATCGACCAGCATACGCAGGAAGAACTGATGCGAGGTACCAACCTGCCCGTTCAACTCCTCTTGAGTCAGGTTAAGCCCAAGCTCCTTGGCAAACGCGGCAGTCTCGCCCAGGTAGTAATACTCGGTATCGACAATGACGCCGTCCATGTCAAAGATAACGGCGTCGAACGGAAATGCGGACACGGCACCCTCCCTAACAAAAGGGCGCCCGCAAGCGGACGCCCGAACCATGCATTATCGGCGATTCTAACCCAGCAGCTTATCCAGCGCCACCGCAATACCGTCTTCGTTGTTATTGGCGGTCACCATCTGGGCTACAGCCTTAACCTCATCGACGGCGTTGCCCATGGCAACACCGGTGCCGGCCCACTCAATCATGGACTTGTCGTTCTGGCCGTCGCCAAACGAGACGACCTCGCTGGCATCGATGCCGAGCTTGGGCAGGGCACCCTCGAGCGCGCGGGCCTTGTCGATACCGGGCGCCGTGTACTCAAAGTACCAGTCGGCCGTAAACATGCCCGAAAGCGTCTGGGTAAAGGGCGCATACATCTCCTCGTAATGCGCCTGCAGGTATGCCGGGTCGCCTGCCGTCAGCAGCTTGTCCACGGGATAAGCATCAGCGACCTCATGCAGGCTCTCCACCTCGCGAATCTTAAGATCGCACGCGTCGCGCTCATACTTGACGATATTCTTCTGCGAGCCGTCAGGCAGCGTGATCATGCAATGGTACGAGTCCTCGACGTGCAGATCGCGACCGAGCGAAATCATAGGGATCACGTCAAAATTACGCAGATGATCAATCAGACGGTGCAGCCCGTCAGCCGGCATAGCCTGATCGAACAGCACCTCGTCGGTCTGGGCATCGACGACGTGAGCGCCGTTAAAGGCGACTAGCAGACCGTCATGGTTTTGAAGGTCGAGCTCCTGCGCCAAGGCGTGCAGCCCCCATGCGGGACGGCCCGAAGCCAAGATGAGCTTAATGCCCGATTCCTGCGCCGCGAGCAGCTTTTCACGCGTGCGCGGGCTGATGACCTTTTGATCGTTGGTGAGCGTACCGTCGATATCCATCGCGATGGCTTTGATTGCCATATATGCCTCCTTGCATCGTTTTTATCGCGCACTATCTTATCCGAGCCGGGGCACGTTCGCACAGCGCGCGTATGACGGTTGCAAAACCACCCCATTTGAAACAAAGACAAAAAAGTACTTGCAAAGACGCGTTCCGACATATAAGTTGATAAAAGACCGCCGTTGCGGTTTTAAGTAGATCGAGCATATGAAGTTTGAGTTTTAGCGTGTAAGAGAAGGAAGATCGGCAAAGTACAACCCCAAACGTAATGACAACTTAATGAGGTAACTGCCACATGTGAGGCACCTAGGGCATTGCTGTCTCGATTTTGAGCACGATGCCTTCCGCCTTGCATGGGCCGTTCCATCCCGCCCCTGCAGCAACTGCCTCACGGGCTCATTGAAAACCGCATAGCACCCCAACGTCAGCACATCACCCACGGCAAGCACATCACTCACGACAACCAACACATCAACAAACAGCACGAACATCAACCGATTGGAGAAGCTATGACAAACCACCACGCTGAAGACGGCGATAAGAAAAGCATTCTGGATGCCCGCATTGAGCGAGCATATGCAAACGAATATGACGCCGCCTTTGCCGCCGCGACCATCAAGAACTACGCGTCGCTACCGCTCGCGACGATCTTGGCCGACCACCCTCAACTGCTGAAGCGCTGCACAAAGATCATGGGCGACCCCGACATTCGCAAGCTGACAGACCCCTATGCCCCAAAACGCGACAACGATTCGTACGTTCTTACCGTAGGCTGCCTAGCCCATATGCTTACGGCGCTCGACACGAAACTCAAGCTCGAATGGGAACCCGACGAGCGTCATGAACTCGAAAGCAAGCGGAACACCCTGCGCACCGCACTGTTCCTTCCGTTGGACGGCCTCAAGCGCTGCAACGTCGAGCTCAATACACAGGCGCGGCAAAAGCCCGGGACCACGGGGCAGAAAACTCCAAGACCCCATGCGGCCATCGTCGACCGCAACCGATATAACCGCATGACCGCGCACTTTTCCGCCGAGGGAGCAGCCATAAGGACGCTGATCGACCTGCTGTGCCTCCTGAGCATCAACGAGCTATTTGAGGGCTATCTCGCCCTTGTTCCCGCGACGGCACCCAAGTCGGTAGCAAAGATCATCGAGACCTGCAGACGCCAGTTTGAGCGCCATCGCAATGGCAGCGAGATGAACGCCAGCATCGCGCAGTACTACGCGGCTCATTACAAAAATGACGGATGTGCCCCTGTCGAGCATCAGCTGCGGCTCGCCTACACCACGCCCGTCGCAACGCTCCATCGCTTTGGAGCCCTTGGCGCTTGCGAGCCGCACGAACAGGCAGCCTGCCCCACAACCGAGCTCGATCTCAGGCTCGGACGAACCCTGTAGCCCGCCAGCCCCTCCGCGGGCAACAATCCTATTCCACAACACAACCAACGGAAAGGAGTCCTCATGGACACCAATCATTCCCCCATCATCAGCCCCCTCACCATGCGTGAATCCGCCCGAGGTATCACGCTCACCAGCATTTACGATGAGATGCTCGCCCGTCGCGAGCTCTCCGTCATGGGAAACATCGAAACCCCGATGGCCCACGACCTATGCCAGCAGATTCGTCTGCTCGATGCCACCGACCCCAGCCGCCCCATCACCATATTTGTCGCCAGCGCCGGCGGAAGCGTGCGATCGGGTCTTGCGATCTATGACGCCATGCGCCTCGCATCGTGCCCCATCCGCACCGTCTGCCTGGAATTCGCCGCGTCCATGGGCGCCGTGATCTTTATGGGCGGCGACAATCGCCGCATGGCGCCCCATGCAGAGCTCATGATTCACGACCCGCTGATCCCCCAGGGGGCAGGCGGCTCGGCACTTGCGCTACAGGAAACCAGCCGGCGTCTCATGCAGACCCGCAAGACCCTCACGCAAATCCTCTCGGACCGCAGCGGTCTCACGCCCAAGCGCATCCAGTCCCTCACTGCAAAAGACACCTACCTTTCGGCCGAGCGCGCCGTCGAGCTCGGCTTTGCCCACGAAATTCTCTCGACCACCAAGGAGGTCGCCCATGTCTAACCTCGCCAGCCGCCTCGCCGCATCTGAGTCCGCATCGTCCACCATCCTCGCCAAGGATCGAACGCTCTCCTGCGACACCCGCCAAACGGGACTCAACAACAACGCACTTGTGATCGGCCCCTCGGGAGCCGGCAAGACCCGAAACGTCCTCAAGCCCAACCTGCTGCAAATGAACGCAAGCTACATCGTGCTCGACACCAAAGGCACGCTCTGTCGCGAAGTAGGACCCGTGCTGGCAGCCCACGGTTACCGCGTGCAATGCCTCAACTTCGCCGACCTCAACACCGTCCCGGCCCTTGCGCCCGGCATCGAGCGCTGCGGCTACAACCCCCTGAGGCACATTCGCCGCAAGGCGGACGGCAGGCCCAACCAGCAGGACATCCTCTCGGTGGCAAAGGCCATCTGCCCCATCGAGGACAACAACCAGCCTTTTTGGGATCATGCGGCGGCAAACCTGCTGTCGTGTCTTATCGCCTACGTCACCGAACAGCTACCCGCCGACGAGCAGACGATCAGCTCGGTCATCAAGCTGATCGAGCACCTGCAGGACGGTGCCACGGGTCGATTGTTTGACGACCTGATCACGACCGACCCCCAAAGCTATGCCCTCTCGCTATGGCGGCGCTACGCCATTACGCAAAATGCCGAGCGCATGCACGCGAGCATCGTCGGCATCCTTGCCGAAAAGGTCATGTGTCTGGGATTCGACGGTGCGGCACAGCTCTATCGTGAGTGCCATCAGGTGAACTTCGCTTCCATGGGACACACCCCCTGCGTCCTGTTTGTAACCGTGAGCGATATTGACCGCAATCTCGATCCGCTGACCGGCCTCTTTATTTCGCAGGCGTTTATGGGCCTCATTCGTGAGGCCGATAGGCAGCCCGACGGCAGCCTGCCCGTGCCCGTGCGCTTTATGCTCGATGACTTCGCAAATCTGCAGATCCCCCAGATCGACAACGTGCTCTCGATTATCCGAAGCCGCAACATCTGGGCAACGCTGCTGCTGCAGTCGACCAACCAGCTCGATGCGCTCTATGGCGAGGCACGCGCACGCTCCATCATGGGCAACTGCGACACGCATCTGGTGCTGGCGTTCCAGGATCCCGAGAGTGCCCGGGTATTTTCCGACCGCGCCGACGCGCTGCCCAGCACGCTCATGGCGACGCCGATCGATCGCTCGTGGCTCTTTGTACGCGGTCGCACTCCCGAACAGGTCGAGCGCTTTAGGCTCGAAGACCATCCGCTCTATGGGGAGCTGCCCGAGGCGCAGCGAGGCCATGCGGAGGCCAAGATCTAGGCGCAGGGTTCTCGCAGCGCGCGGCGCCCCGGCGATGTTCCACAAAGGCCGTGCGCCCCGGGACCACGGCAAAGCAAAGGGGCCCGCATCCGATAGGATACGGGCCCCTGACTATAAGGCGCGATGCGTTAACAGCAGCGGCTACTTACGGTGAGCGCGGTAGAACTCGATAAGCGCCTGGGTCGAAGCGTCCTGCTCGGCCTTGGCGGCGTCGTCGTGGAAGGCCGGGGTAATCTGCTTGGCAAGCTGCTTGCCCAGCTCAACGCCCCACTGGTCGTAGGAGTCGATGCCCCAGACCGTGCCCTCGACAAACGTGATGTGCTCGTACAGTGCGATGAGCTCGCCGAGTGCGAACGGGGTCAGCGTGTCGCCAAAGATCGAGGTCGTCGGACGGTTACCCTCAAAGCAGCGGGCCGGGACGATCTGCTCAGGCGTGCCCTCGGCACGAACCTCGTCGGCCGTCTTACCAAAGGCGAGCGCCTTGGTCTGGGCCAGGAAGTTGCCCAGGAACAGCTCGTGGACATCCTGGCCGCTGTCGGTCGCAGGGTTGGCAGTGTTGGCGAAAGCGATAAAGTCGGCCGGGACCACCACAGTGCCCTGGTGCAGCAGCTGATAGAAGGCATGCTGGCCGTTGGTGCCGGGCTCGCCCCAGAAGATCTCACCGGTATCGGAGGTCACAGCGCTGCCGTCCCAGCGGACGTGTTTGCCGTTGGACTCCATGGTGAGCTGCTGCAGGTAGGCCGGGAAGCGGTGCAGATACTGGCAGTACGGAAGCACGGCGTGGCTCTTGGAACCGAAGAAGTTGACGTACCAGACATTGAGCAGGCCCATCAGCGCGACGGCGTTGTTCTCGAGCGGGGTGTTGCAGAAGTACTCGTCGATGGCGTGGAAGCCTTCGAGGAACTGCTGGAAGCGCTCGGGGCCGAGCACGACGATCAGCGACAGGCCCACGGCGGAGTCAACGGAATAGCGGCCGCCAACCCAGTTCCAGAAACCGAAGGCGTTGGCGGGGTCGATACCGAAGGCCTCGACCTTCTCGAGTGCGGTGGAAACGGCGACGAAGTGCTTTGCCACGGCCTCGGCGTTCTGCTCATCGGAGCCGTCGATGGCGCCCTGAGCCTTGAGCTGCTCGAGCATCCAGGTCTTGACCTCGCGGGCGTTGGTGAGGGTCTCGAGCGTGGTGAAGGTCTTGGAGACGATGATTACGAGCGTGGTCTCGGGATCCAGGCCCTTGAGCTTCTCGGCCTGGTCGTTGGGGTCGATGTTGGAGATGTAGCGGCAGTCGATACCGGCGTCGGCATAGGGGCGCAGAGCCTCGTAGGCCATGACCGGGCCCAGGTCGGAGCCGCCGATGCCGATGGACACCAGATGCTCGATCTTCTTGCCGGTAACGCCCTTCCACTCACCGGAGCGCACGCGCTCGGCGAAGGCATACATGCGATCGAGGACCTCGTGCACGTCGGCGACGACGTCCTGGCCGTCGACGATGAGCTGGCCCTTCTCGGTTGCCGGGCGGCGAAGCGCGGTGTGCAGGACGGCGCGGTCCTCGGTGGTGTTGATGTGCTCGCCGGAGAACATGGCGTCGCGGCGCTCCTCGAGCTTCACCTCGCGGGCAAGATCGCACAGCAGCTTGACGGTCTCATCGGTCACCAGGTTCTTCGACAGATCGAAGTGCAGGTCACCGGCGTCAAAGCTCAGCTTGTTCACGCGCTCGGCATCGGCGGCGAACCAGGCCTTGAGGTCGATACCCTCGGCCTCGAGCTTCTCCTGATGGGCCTCGAGTGCCTTCCAAGCGGCAGTCGACGTAGCATCGATAGGTGCGGCAACAGTTGCCATAGAATCCTCCTCAGCATACGGGCGCACGCCTCCATGCGCCCGGACATTCAGATGCCACTATTCTAGCGCAGGTCAATACTATAATCAGCGAGCGTTGCCAATCGGCCCCCAAACGGCAACCGACCAAATAGGGACAGGTTTATTTTGGCAGGTCAAACGCTTTACCAATCAAAAATAACCCGTCTTTTTATGCCAAATATTAGGCCGCGGCACACACGCTGCCGAGCAACTCACGCAGAGGAGACCCGATGCCCTCCAGCAGTTCGGGCGCGATAATGGCAAAAACGGGAACCTCACCGGTGCCCACGACAGCAGGCACCTTGCCCTCCGAGAGAATGCATCCATAAGGGACAAAACCGTCTTCGCCGGCATCGAGCGCCGCCATGCGACGCGCGAGCTCGCGCGCAAAGCCAGCAGTATCGGCATCGCCAATCGCCAAGACAAAGTCCACGCCTTCGTCGGTCGCCAGGGCCACGGCTTCGTCGATCAGTTCGTCTCCCCCGTCACCCTCAACCGAGCCGCAGCGAAAAAGCACGCGCTCGAGCAGAGCTCGATCAAGCGAGCCGAGCGCCGCCGAGACGAGCTCATCAAGCGTATGCTTGTCTCCGCCCAGCACGACCAGCGCCTTGGTGCCACCGTAGTGAGCGACCAATCGTCCGCACCAGCGAGCCACGTCCCCATCCGCAACAAGGCGTGTCGGCATACCAAACCCATAATTGACCATCTTTCCCACAACCCTTCCGTGCGCATAGGCGGTATCAATCGTTAGGCTCATGCTACGAAGCAAGGTTTTCCGAGCTGTTTCGCACTCTTTAGAGCTGCGTTAAAAACCCGATCCAACCGCACGACCATACCTACCAAAACAAACCAGTCCCTTTTTGACAGGTTTTGACGATGTCCGGATGAGAGGGTATTATCGAACAGATATTCGATAAGAACATGTGTTTGATGGGAGGACGCGTGGGGCACGAGCGTCACACCTACATCTGCATCGACCTCAAGACGTTTTACGCTAGCGTCGAGTGCGTCGACCGTGGGCTCGATCCGCTCACCACCAACCTGGTCGTTGCCGACGAATCGCGCGGGCGCACGACCATCTGCCTCGCCATCACACAAGCTATGAAAGACTTAGGGATTCACAACCGCTGCCGTCTGTTCGAGATTCCCAACGGCATCGACTACATCAAGGCCGTACCGCGTATGCAGCACTACATGGAGGTGTCGGCGCAGATCTACGGTATCTACCTGGAATACGTCAGTCCGCAAGACGTTCACGTCTACTCAATTGACGAGTGCTTTATCGACGTGACACCCTACCTGGACCTCTATCACACCGATGCGGAAGGCTTCGCCTGCATGTTGCGCGACGAGATCCTGGCGCGCACCGGCATCACGGCGACGGTCGGCATCGGCCCCAACCTATTCCAGGCCAAGGTTGCACTCGATATCACCGCCAAGCACGTACCCAGCCGCATCGGCATACTCGACGACGAGACCTTTCGCAAGGAAATCTGGCCCCATCGTCCCATCACCGATATCTGGGGCATCGGCCCCGGCGTGGCAGCCCGACTCGAAAAGTATGGCGTCTACGATCTGATGGGCGTCGCCGCACTCGACGAGAACCTGCTCTACGACGAGCTCGGCGTCAATGCCGAGTATCTCATCGACCACGCCTTCGGGCGCGAGCCGACAACCATCGCCGATATCCAAGCCTATCGCCCGCAGGCAACCTCAACCACCACAGGACAAGTGCTCTCGAAGGGTTATGCCTACGAACAGGCCTATACCGTCTTGCGCGAGATGGTCGACAACGCCGTTTTAGACTTGGTCGATAAGCACGTGGTCTGCGACAGCATCTCGCTCTTTGTGGGCTACGCGAGCGAGCGCGCCGACATACGCCGCCTCGACGCCAGCGGTACAGCGCAATATGTGGACGGATGCGGGCACCTGCGCTCGAGCACGTCGAGTATCGAACCCACCGCAACCGCCGGCCCCGGGCTCGCGCCCCGTGCTCCCAAGCCCGTCCAGCGCGATGACGAAAGGCGTCGCCTGGTGCGCGAAGCGCAGGCAATCGATGGCATCTTTGTGGGAGAGCATGGCGGCAAACCGCGCGGTGGCTATGCCGCGCTCTTTGCGCACTCCAACGCCTCGCGAAAGCTACCCGAGCGCACCAATTCGTTTAAGAAGATCATGGGCTATTTCGATGAGCTCTGGGCGCAGACTGTCGATCCCAAACGACCGGTCAAGCGCATCAACCTGGGCTTTAGCAATCTTGTGCCCGAGGAATTTGCCACCATCGATCTGTTCAGCGATATCGAGGCCGATGAGCGCGAGCGCGACCTGGCGCGCGCCGTCCTGGCCGTGAAAGGCAAGTACGGCAAGAACGCGCTCGTCAAGGGATTAAGCTTTACCGCCGGCGCCACCGCGCGCGAACGCAACGACCAAGTTGGAGGACACCGTGCCTAAGCCCAAACAACAGCCCGTGCGCCCGCCGACCGCCTTCGAGCGCCTGGCGGACCCCGAGGGCAGACGCCGCGTCGCCGACCCCAACCTCACTGCCAATGGTGCCGTGCGCGCCAACCGCGCCGCACAGTTTATGCCCTTTGCCGCCCTCACGGGATACTACGAACTCGTGCGCAAGCAGGAAATCACCGTCGAGCAAAAACGTGAGCTCACGGAAGAAAAAGCCCTCGAGCTTTCGCAAAAGCTCGAGGGCCTCAAACGCGGCGACTTGGTGCGCGTCACCTATTACGATACGTACGGCTATCGTAGCCGCACGGGCATTCTCGACGAAGCGTTACCCGCATTCAAGCTGCTCAAACTCAGGGATATCGCCATCAACTTCGACGATATCCAGGACATTGAGCTACGCGGACGAGCCTAGCGACGAGAACGCTTGCGCAAGACGAGAGCAATGCCAAGCACTGCGGCAGCTGCAACCAGCAATCCCAAGACCAGCGTGAGGGTCGAGTCGCCAGCGCGAGGCAGCGAGCCGTCCTTCGGAGTCTTCTTAGCGGTCGTCGTGACGGTGGTCGTGGTGCTGCTCGACTGGTCGTTGCCACCCGTCTGGCTGCCGCCAGGCTGATCGCCGCCACCCGGCTGCGAAGGATCGGTGGGTTCCGTCGGATCCGGAGTACCGGGATCAACCGGATTCTCCGAATTCTCCTTGCGCTGGATCCAGACCTGGCAACCATAGAACGGGTTGGCGGTACCAAGGCACAGACCCTGGTTGGTCACCGCAAAGGTGCGCAGACCATGGTTATACGGATCGTTAAAGCCATTGGTCGTCAGCGTCGTAAAGTTCACGCCGTCCTCGGTCACATACATATCAAAGCCGCGCTCGGCATCGCGCAGGTAACACATGCACGTAAGGACACTCTGCAACTTCTTGAGGTTCTCCTCGCTCAGCAGCTTATCGAGCGCATCCTGAATATCGCTCGACAGCTCGGTGCCATAGGCATCCTCGTACTGCTGCTTAAGGCTCTCATAGCTATCGAGCATGTCCTGATACTGGTCGGCAAAGGACTTGAAGTACGCGATCTCGCCATCGATCTTCTGGACATAAGCGGCGTCGTCCTCAAAGTCCTGGGACATCGTCGCGGCCTGATCGCAAAGACCGCCCGCGGCATCCTCCAGCGCATCGCTCAGATCGCCAAAGCCCTTAGCAACCTCGGTCTTCTCGTCATCGACATCGACGGCCTTGTTTGAATCATCAACCTCAGCAGCTTCGTTCGAATCATCGACCTCGACGGCCTCGTTTGAATCATCGTCCGCAAGCGTGTTCACGGGAACGATGGGGTCGTCAGGCGATTTCTTGTCGAGCAGGTGATCGAGCAGGTCCCTAAGGCGCTGAACCTGAGAGTCCCACTCCTTGGGCGTCATATCGATAATGTCGCCATTGGAGAACTGGCCGATCGGCTCAAGCAGGCTCGCGGTATCAAAGGTACCGATATACAGCTTGCCGTCGAACTTCTGCATGCGCCAAATGTACTGGTTCTCGTTTCGGCCAAAGCCCGAAGTCAGGCCGGAAATACCGCCCTCGGGGAACATGTCGGTGCGATCGCCAACGACGAGCTCCATGTTCTCGTCCTTGTCCATGCGATAGATGTTAACCGACTGCTCAAGATTGGCATTCACAAACGAGCAGTCAACGCCACCCATGCTGCTCTTGCCGCCCTCTTCGGTGTTGGATTTGTTGAACAGGATGCGCTCGAGGGCAATCTCCTCGTCGTTGTATTCACCGATTAGAGGTAGTCGTTGTAGACGATGAGGTTGGCAGCGCCAGAACGGGTACGGGCAGGATCGATGCCAAAGCAGTACTTTGCACCGTCCGTCTTCTGATCGCCGACAATGGGAGTCCACGAATAGCTGCCGTCGGCATTCTTGTCGCCACGGACCATGGCAAACGACTGCATGGAATTATCATCGGGAGCGTTCTCGGGCGTACCGGTGCAGATGGTCGCATAGAGATGGCCATTGTACGAGACCATATCCCAAATGGCGCCGCCGTAGATGCTGTCCTGATAGCGAATCGCCGGATAGCCAAACAGCGTCTCCGAGTTGGCAATCTCGGTGAAGCTGTCCTGGCCCTTCGAGGGGTCAGACGACGTCAGGATTGTCGACACAAAATTACCGTTCGCGTCTTTACCCACATTACTGATGACGAGCTGGCCATCATGGACGCACATGCCGCGGATACCGGTAGAAATGCCCTGCTTGTAGGCAGCACCGTAATCCTGCATGCTCGAAAGGCCCTGATAGACAACTTTGTACTCATCCGTCTTAGGATCGATCTCGTATACAGCAGGCAGGCCGCCTTTGCCGTCATTGGTCCTGACGCTGCCGCAGAAATAGAGCTTACCCTTATAGCTCACGGCATTGCGGAACAAAGGAGCGACGCCGTTGAGCGATTCAGAGAGTAGCAGCTTGGTCTCACCGGTCTTGGTATTGATCTTGACCAAGATGCCGCCGCTGTCCTTGTCGGCCGTGCCGTCCTCCTTCTGCTGTCCATAGAAGAAGGTACCGTTAAACATGGCCTCCAGCGTCAGGCGCATGGTTTCGACATCAAAGGAATCGCCCAGCGTGCTGTTCATGAGCGTCAGCGTGTTGCCCATCGCCGCATAGCAGGTGCCCACATAAAGCCAGTCACCATAGCTCGCAGCCGCCCAAGTGTAGCTCTGGCCGCGATCGCCTTCGTTGTTGGCCGTATTACCATCGGCGCCCGGAACGGCAACGGCACCGTTACCCTGGTAGTCGACGATGCCATCCGGCTGCGACGTTCCTACCGTAGGATGCGAGAGCTTCTCAAAGGAATACCCATTTCCCGCATTGTAGGTAACGGCACCCGATGCGTCTTCGGCGTGCGCCGGCAGCGGCGATACCAAGATAGCGGCAAGCGCTGCCACCAAGCCAAGTGTTCCCACTCGTCTCATAAGGTTATAGCCTCCCCTGTCCTAAAGCCCAGTTTTAGCATTCTTCATTTCTGTCCACGGTTAATTGCAATCTGAGCACAGCAATAATCAGTGTATAAATTTACACCTGTAATTTTTTGGACGGGTTCATAGATGCTCGATTGGTAGCGAATTCCGCGCAAACCGTCACCAAACTCCACTTTTGCCGCATCTAAAGGTTATTTTTGCGCAAATTTTTGGATGCCGATAGTCACAATGGGCAGGAGGCTGGTACCCACCGGAGAGGGCAACGCCTACATTTTCATAACGTAATAGCCCGCACCCCTCACTGCCGTCTCGAGTGTGTCGCGATCAACCGGGCGCTTCGAGCGCACGCGTGCCGTGTGGTCCGCGTACGTTACCGTAGCCCACACGCCATCAAGCGCATTGAGGGCATTCGTCACATTCCGGGCACAGCCGTCGCAACTCATGCCGCCGATAAGGAGTTCCTCACGATAGGGGTAGTGGGACTCGTCGGTGTCTGCCACCACAACCTTTTTGGCCTTCTTGCCGCTCGCACCATCGCTGCAGCAACTCTTCCCGTGTGTCGAAGCGGCAATACGACGCAGTCCAAAAAACATGCCGACGGCAATGACGGCCAGCACGATGAGATCCGCAGGGTTGAGCAAGTCACTCATGCGTTCCCCTTTCAAGTAGCCCTATCTAGATACCCCCATGGGGTGTCCCCATCTTAACCCAAAATCATGTCCGTTCGGTCAATTAGTTTCCCGCTTCAAACTTTTTTGTTGACCATGGCTTACTTTCGTGTATAAGTTTTCCTTGGCTAACAGTTTAGATCCGTAAGGAGCGCCGTGACTCGAACCATAGACATCCCAACGTTTCAGGCAGCAGTCGTGCGCAACTGCTCTCCCACGCTCGCGGGCATCAAGCCAGCATCGCTCTTTACCTATCCAGGCACCTATGCCCACGGGGACGGCTCGACCGCAACCGAAACCATCGCAGAACGCCGAGCACGCCTGCTCAACGTTATCGCCCAGTGCAATCGCGAGCTTGACCCGTTCGGTATCCACCTGAGTGTTTTGGTCTGGCGGCCCTGCGGAGCGCTCGTGTATATGTACCGAGCCAAAAGCCTCACCACCTATTTCGCAGACCCTCGCGCCCAAACGGCGCTCGCCTCGGAAGGCTACGACACAAGAGACCTTTCGACATGCCTTGTGCATTTGGCATCACGCATCACGCTCGCGAGCAATAACGTCGCGGAATGCGCCTGTAGCCAGACTCGATGCGCACTACCCCAGCAAGCTAGCTGCAGCAACGACTGTACCTGCGAGTTTCCGCACGAAATAGGCTACTTCCTCGGATATCCCTACGACGACGTGCACGAGTTTATCGTCCAGCGCGGCGAGAACTACAAGGTCTTTGGAGCTTGGAAGGTCTACACGAATGTCGAGCAAGCGCTTGCGATGTTTGACGCCTACCGCGCTTGCACTCAATACTTCACCTTTGTCTATCAGCAGGGCTGCAGCTTGGCGCAACTTGCCCAGGCAACCCGATAGAACATAGAAGCCGCGGCAACCTGCCGCACAACTGAAAGGACTCAACATGAGCAAGATCGCCGTCGTCTATTGGAGCGGCACGGGCAATACCGAGGCCATGGCAAATCTCGTCGCCGAAGGCGCCACGTCCGCGGGTGCCGAAACTGAGGTCATCCCCTGCGCCGACTTCTCTACCGACAGGGCCGCCGACTACGACGCCTTCGCCTTCGGCTGCCCCGCCATGGGCTCCGAGGAACTCGAGTACGATGAGTTCCAGCCGATGTGGGACGAGGTCAAGGAGACTCTCGGCGACAAGAGGGTCGTCCTCTTTGGCTCCTATTCGTGGGCCGAGGGCGAGTGGATGGACAACTGGAAGGCCGACGCCGACGAGGCGGGTGTTAACGTCGTCGATTCCGTCATCTGCTACGACGCCCCCGACGACGAGGGCGAGACCGCTTGCAAGGCCCTCGGAGCCGAGCTCGCGTAACGAACCCAGGGCCTCCAAGAGAGCCTGCATCAAAGCGCATCCTCATCCCTACAAAAGAGCGGGGCTGGATTCAAGTCCAGCCCCGCTCTTTTGTAACGGCAGTTACATCAACCGGCTACGAGATATTGCCCAAGAACGCCTTGGTGCGCTCGCTCTTAGGATGGTCGAAGACCTCGCTCGGCGTACCCTCTTCCACAATGACGCCTCCGTCCATAAAGACGACGCGGTCGGCGACATCGCGGGCAAAGCCCATCTCGTGCGTCACGACGATCATGGTCATACCGTCGTGCGCCAGGTCGCGCATGACGCCCAGGACGTCGCGCACGAGCTCAGGGTCGAGCGCCGAGGTGGCCTCGTCAAAGAGCATGACGTGCGGGTTCATCGACAGGGCGCGGGCGATGGCAACGCGCTGCTGCTGGCCGCCCGAAAGCTGACTCGGCATAAAATCGATGCGCTCGGCAAGACCGACCTTGGTCAGCTCCTCGACGGCGATCTTCTCGGCCTCTTCCTTGCTGCGCTTGAGCACCTTTTGTTGCGCAAGCATGACGTTCTTTTTGACCGACAGGTGCGGGAACAAATTGAACTGCTGGAACACCATACCCAGATGCGTACGCACTTTGTTGAGGTCGACACCCTTGGCGTACACATCCACGCCCTCAACGATAATCGAGCCACTCGTGGGATGCTCCAGACGATTGATGCAGCGAAGCATCGTCGACTTGCCCGAGCCCGAGGGGCCCAAGACCACAACGACCTCACCCTTGTGCACATCCAGATCGATATCGCGCAGGACCACGTTGTCGCCAAAGGCCTTCTGGAGGTTCTTGATACTGACGACGACCTCGTTCGAGTTATTGGTTTCGCTCATGATAGGACCTCCTTACAGACCGGCGATGTGATCGGCAGGCGTCGCGACAACCTGTCCGGCGCTCTTGGCGGGACGCTTCTTCTTGGTCTCGGCCGTGCCCAAAAGCCTCGCCTCAAGACCGCTCACCAAGCGAGCGAGCGGCAGGGTGATGACCAGATAGAACAGGGCGGCAACCACATACGGCGTGATGGAGCCCGTCGTGGCCACGATGGTACGGGCGTTCATGACGATCTCGACCACACCCACGGCGGCAAGCAGCGACGTATCCTTGTAAAGCAAGATAAACTCGCTGGTCAGCGTAGGCAAAACATTGCGGAATGTCTGCGGAATCATAACGTAGAGCAGCGTCTGGAAGGCATTCATGCCCAGAGAGCGAGCAGCCTCGTTTTGGCCCTTGGGGATCGATTGAATACCGGCACGGAAGATCTCGCACAGGTACGCAGACGAGTTCATGGCCATGACGATAACGCCCAAGACATAGTCGTCCACCTTGACGCCGGCCAACGGCAGACCGAAGAACGCGATATAGATCTGCAGGAACGCCGGCGTACCGCGAATGATATTCACGTAGATGCCGGCAAGGCAACGAAGGATGCGCGACTTGGAGATGCGCATGAGCGACAGGGCAAAACCGAAGGGAATTGCCAGCGGAAACGCCACAAGCACGATCGAAAGCGACATAAGGAAGCCCTTAAAGACGATCGGCAGGCTTTGGACCAAAATGACCGGGTTCAAGAACAGGCGCAGGAACATATTGGAGTTCCAGGCCTCGACCCACGGCTGCTCCTTAAGATCGGCCAGGAAGTTATCGAAGGCCGTCACGCCCTTGATCTCCACCGACGGAATCTTGGAGATCTTCTTGGTCGACCCGTCAGCGAGCGTATAGGTGCCGCTAAAGGCCTCATCGCCGCCCTCGACGGGAAACGTCACACCATAAACCTCGACACGGAAAAAGCCGCCGGCAGGCGCCGTCTCGCCAAAGTCAATCTTGAGCGTCTGGCCGTCAGCCTTGCACGTGGGTTTCATGGGCGTACGATCCATGAGGTCCTCGCCCGAGAGCATCGTCAATCGCGTGTCATCGGTACCAAACGTCGTGCCGTCGACAAACGTCAGCGAAAGACCGCTCAGCTCCTCATCGGCATCGGCCTGGACCTCCCAGGTAATGCGCGTCTCGGTACCGCCGACCACAGCGCTGCCCGAACCGGTGTTGGGTCGAGCGGTAATCTTTGCGGTCTCAAGCGCCTGGGCGGTCGTGGGCGCATATGTCCCCACACACACCAGCGCGAGCGCCACGGCCATGACGCAGACTAGCTTTTGGAGCAAGGCGGGCAGTGGAAAACGCTGCTCCGCAGCCCCTTTGTTCAGTCGAGACAAGGTGGCTCCTATCGTAGAAGTTGCCGGCAAAACGAGACGGAAATGCTCTCCGTCAAGAGAAGCGCAAAGGCCCTCTCCGCCAAAGCGGAAAGGGCCCGCGAGCAATCAAGTAGCTATTTTACTTGATATTGTACTTAGCCATGAGGGCGTCAACGGTACCGTCGTCGGTCAGGTCCTTGATGGCCTGGTTGATGTCGTCCTTGAGCTTGGTGTTGCCCTGGTTGATGGCGATGGCGTACTCCTCGCCGGTGCTAATCTGCTTAATGGTCTGGCAGGTGTTGAACTGCTCGGCGGTCAGCTGGCTGGCAACGGAGCGGTTGGTGACTACGGCGTCGCCCTTATCGGACTGCAGGGCGCTGAAGCACTCGGTGGCGTCCTTGTAGGGGACAATCTTGGCCTTGGGGAAGTTCTCCTGGGCAAAGGACTCGGCGGTCGAGCCAGACTGGACGATGATGGTAGCGTCGGCGTTGTTGAGCTTCTCGCTGTAGTTGTCGGCCGTGATGTCGGTGTTATCGACCTTGGTCACGATAGCCTGATCGTCCATGTAGTAAGAATCGGAGAAAGTGACTTCCTTCTCACGCTCGGGCGTGTCGGTGATAGCCGCGATGGAGACGTCATATTTGGCGCCCGAAGCGACGCCCGGAACAAGCGTGTCAAAGTCATTGTTGACATATTCGACATCCAGGCCCAGCTTGTCGCCGATAGCCTTGATGAGCTCAAGGTCAAAGCCCTGATAATCGCCGTTGTCATCCTTGTACTCAAACGGAGCGTACTCGGCAGAGGTGCCGACGGTCAGCGTACCGTCCTTGACGAGTGCGTACTCCTTGGAGCCGTCGACCTTCTCGACCTTAGCGTCGTCAGAGCTGCTGGAACCGGCATTAGAACCAGAGGTGGCGTTGGACGAGCCGCAGCCCGTCAGAGCGAGGGCGAGCGCCATAGCACCCGTGGCGGCAAATGCGCCAAGCTTCTTCAGCTTCATAATCAGTCTCCTTCCGGTGACCTCGTTTGATTCAGAGGTCTGCAAAAACTGTTGGCTATTATGCACCCGGAATTACGAATCTGCAATGAGAAAACTGATTGAAACAAACCCATAACGTGAATTGAATACTCTACTTTGTGACAGTCGTTACTGCTGCAATGACCTTAATAGTCTAATTTCAGCTGCATAACCTGCAAGTTCGTTCGGAGTCTCCAAAATAAACGGCAGCGAACGCAAACGGCCATTCGATACAATATTCTGCATAACCTGCATACCGCCACCAAATTCCTCGCCGCCAAGGTATCCCTTGCCGATGCACTCGTGACGATCTTTATGGGCGCCACAAGGGTTCTTCGAATCGTTGATGTGTACGGCATGCAAGCGATCGATACCCACCACGCGGTCGAACTCGTCGAGTACGCCGTCCAGATCATGGATGATGTCGTAGCCGGCATCGCTCACATGGCAGGTGTCCAAACAAACGCCCAGCTTATCGGACAGCTCTGGGCACTTGGCGGCAACGCCCTCGATAATGCACGCCAGTTCTTCAAAGCTACGGCCCACCTCGGTGCCCTTGCCGGCCATGGTCTCAAGCAATACCGTCGTCTGCTGTCCCTCAAACATCACCTGGCACAGCGTGTCGACAATCATCTGAATGCCGACGTCTGCCCCCTGTCCCACATGCGCACCGGGATGAAAATTGTAGTAGTTGCCGGGCAGTGCTTCCATGCGCTGCAGATCCTCGGCCATGGCCTCCAGGGCAAACTCGCGCGCTCGCTCCTTAGCGGAGCAGGGGTTATAGGTATACGGGGCATGCGCCACCAGCGGTCCAAAGTCGTTTTGCGCCATAAGCTCGCGCAGAGCCGCCACGTCATCCATGTCAAGGTCTTTTGCCTTGCCACCGCGCGGGTTGCGCGTAAAGAACGCAAAGGTATTGGCGCCAATGGACAACGCCGTCTCTCCCATTGCCCGATAGCCCTTCGTCGTCGAAAGATGACATCCGATCGTCAGCATCTCCAACTCCCCCTCATCAGTTGCGGTGAAATACGGTCTATTGGTGCCTTATTTTGGCGCAAACAGACCGTATTCCACCGCAAGTTATAAAAGGGGCATCAGAGATGTGGGCCGCCAGGCACCACGGGCGCCGGCGTCATGATCCCCTACGCGTCAGCGCCAAGTCCTAGAGGGCTAGACGGATTGCATCGATAATGCGCGCGCAGCGCTGCGTGGCGGCAAGGGGCATGACGGGACTCTCGAGTTTCCCCGCCCGGATGAGCTGGGTCGCATGCTGGATTTCGCCGTAGAAATCATCAACCTCAAATGGTGCATCGATTTCGAGTACTCGACCGTCGGAATGCTTCACATGGGCGAGCTCGGGGCGATGGAGACGCTCGATTTCCAACGAGCCTCGCTCACAGGCAATCGTTAAGCGGCTTTCATATGTTGCTTTGCCGTCGCACACCATATGAATGGGTATACCGCCGACGCTCATACGGATCTCGTCGGCCCAATCGACGCGGCCGCCTGATACGTCACGCCAGCGAACTTCACGGGATGAAACCTCGCACGCGCCCGCGAGCAAATCCTCAAACCAACCGACCGCATAGCAGCCCATGTCATATAGACAGCCGCCCTGCAACGAATCAAGCAGATAGCCCGAAGGAGGCTCGCCGTAATCGAGCTTTTGCACGCTTTCAATCGAGACAATACGGCCAAGCTCACCCGACGCAAGCAAGTCCTTCACGCGAGTGCGCATCGGACAAAACCGATTCTTCATCGCCTCCATAAACAGCACGCCGCGCTCACGAGAGGCGGAGGCAATCGAGAGAGCCTCTTCCTCACTCAAAACGGCCGGCTTTTCGCACAGCACGGCCTTTCCGGCGCGCAGCGCGCGACAGGCCCAACGCGCATGCATGCCATGCGGAAGAGCCAAGTAGATTGCGTCGACATCGGTGTCGGCAATCAGCGCGTCATAAGCCGCATTGCCGTTATCGTCGACCGAGGCATGGCCATGCGCAGCATCGATCGAAAACGCTCGGCAAAATTCCTCGACATGTGCAGGAGTGCGGCCGGCCGCAGCCACCAGCCGTGCCCCGTCGACCTTCTTGAGCGACGGGGCAAATCGATGAGAAATGTGCCCAGCGCCCAAAATGCCCCAACGAACCTCACGCGAATCATTACGTAAACCTCGGTCACCCACGATAGCCTCCCATCAGTTGCGGTGAAATAGTTCCTGTTGATGCCTTATTCTGCCGCAAACAGGAACTATTCCATCACAAGATATAAAAGGGTCATGAGGAGCGAGTTTTGCCGAAGACTTTAAGCATGGCCGTTACGGGGCCCGGCTGGAAGCGCCGGCGCACGTCATCGAGACGCTCGGGGATATCGATATGCTGCGGGCAGTGGCGCGCGCATTTGCCGCACTTGACGCAATTGCTCGCCAGCTTGGCCTCGCTTGTGCGCACCGCACTCGCCGTAAAGTATTGCGACAGCCCCGTAAACCAGCTGTGCGCATAGCTCGCGTTGTAGGCGGCAAAGCAGCCGGGAATGTTGATACCCTTGGGACATGGCATGCAGTAGCCGCATCCCGTGCAGGGCACGCGATTCGATTTTTCAAACTCATCCAGCACGTGCGCGATCGTGTCGAGCTGGTTGGCAGTCATCGAATTCGGCAACGCGAGGTCTGCCAGTGACGAGTTCTCATCCACCTGCGCGGTATCGGTCATACCAGAAAGCAACATGGTCACCTGGGGATGATTCCACACCCACGAAAGACCCCAGGCGGCAGGAGTGCGCAAATGCGGGTCACGGGCACTATCGAGCACAGCGCGGGCCCGTGGCGGCAGCTTGCCCGCTAAACGCCCGCCCAGCAGCGGCTCCATCACAAACACCGCGAGGCCTCGCTCGGCGGCGGCCATGAGCCCCGCTGTTCCCGCCTGATATCGCTCTCCAGCGTAATTGTACTGGATCTGGCAAAAGTCCCACTCATATGCATCGAGCATCGTCAGGAAGTCCGCTGCGCTGCCGTGGTACGAAAAACCAATCTGGCGAATACGCCCCGCCGCCTTTTGACGCGCGATCCAGTCCTCGATGCCCAACGCCACCACACGTTCCCACTGGGCGGGCGAGGTAATGTTGT
This sequence comes from uncultured Collinsella sp., assembly GCA_902479145.1. Classification (GTDB taxonomy): domain Bacteria; phylum Actinomycetota; class Coriobacteriia; order Coriobacteriales; family Coriobacteriaceae; genus Collinsella. Next base: position 20,345 of record CABSNR010000016.1, on the reverse strand, counting down.
GCATGAGGTAATAGTCGATATGGTCAGTCCGTAGGCGGCGCAGTTGCTCGTCGAAGAACCGGTCGAAATCCTCCGCGCATTTGCACGAAGCATGCGGCAGCTTGGTTGCGAGCAAAACCTGGTCGCGCAAGCCCAGGCGCTCAAGCGACGCACCCACGCACGCCTCGTTGCCGGGATAGAGATAGGCCGTGTCCAGGTAGTTAATCCCCTGCTCCACCGCACGGGAAATGATGGCATCGGCTGTCTTCGCATCGGGGTGCCCCGGTGCACCGGGAAACCTCATGCAGCCCAGCCCCAACGCCGAGATACGGTTGCCGCTTTTGGGGTCAACGCGATATTGCACGGCCCCTCCTCTCCCCTCGAAGCCCTAATGAGGCGAAACACAACGGCCACGTCATCGAAACACATCGGAATCGCAATTGAGAACGTATCGTAACGCAGCAGAAATCGAGCCGTCACGGCACCGCTTTAACATCAGCAAAAAGCCCGATGAAAGGAGCCGGGCATGACCACGCGCGAGGACGCCTACCCCCTACCCCGGCGAGCAATACATCCTCTCGGTCGACCGCTATCAGATCGAGGTCATGGACCATCTGGACGAGCTTCCCGCCACGGGTGCCGTCATCTTCTGCACCTTCCCCAAGGTCCGCGATGGCGTCGGATACCCCGCCCGCGTCTTTGCGGTCTGCCCTGCAGCGTAGCGTCCAGGTAAACGTTTCTTTTTTATAACAGCCGCCCCGCGCACCCACCAATCACCCTGGCAGCATACAATCCATCAGGCGCCCCTTACGCGGGCGCCTTTTACATGGGGAGATGATTCACATGCAGATCAACAAGGTCGCCTTTATCGGCAAGGGCGGCGTCGGCCTGCTCTACGGCAGCATGATCGCCCGGGCGCTCGGCAACGACGCCGTCGAATACGTCATGGATGATGCCCGTTTTGAGCGTCATGCGAACGACGCGCTCACCGTCAACGGCAAGCCCTGCGATCTCACGTCCGTCCGTGCCAGCGAGGCGACGCCCGCCGATCTGGTCATCCTGACAGTCAAGACCACCGGTCTCGACCAAGCACTCAAGACTATGGAGCGCGTCGTGGGACCCAACACGCTCATCGCCTCGCTGTGCAACGGCATTACGAGCGAGCAAAAGATTGCCGAACGCTTTGGCTGGGAGCATACCGTTCTTGGTATCTGCCAGGGCATGGACGCCGTGTTTCTCAACGGCGCGCTCACCTTTACCAATGCGGGCGAAATCCGCTTTGGCGCGGCGGCCGGCACGAACCCCGCAACCATCACCGCGATCGACGAGCTCTATACGCGCTGCGGCATCGCCCATACCGTCGAGGACGACATCGCCCACCGCATGTGGGCCAAACTCATGCTCAACGACGGCATCAACCAGACCTGCATGGCCTACGGCGGGACCTACGGAAGCGCCACGGAGCCGGGCTCCGAGCAGCGTCACTGCTTTGTTTCCGCCATGCGCGAAACGCTTGCGGTCGCCAACGCCGAGGGCGTTGAACTGACCGAGGCAGACCTGACGCAAATGGTGCACCTCATCGAGGGAATCGACCCCGCCGGTATGCCCTCGATGGCTCAAGACCGCATCGCAAGGCGCAAAACCGAGGTTGATGAGTTCGCGGGCACCATCTGCCGCCTCGCAACCAAACACGATATCCAGGCACCGCAAAACGAGTGGCTCTATCGGCGCATCCGCGATATCGAGAAAAGCTGGTAGCGCCGACGCGCCGCATTCAACAGCCTTAACAGCAAAACCGCCGCAAGGGAACCTTTCCCCTGCGGCGGCCTTCATCTTCGTCTATGACCGGCGGCCGATCTCACAACAGTTAGCGTTGCGACCCCGGCACCTCGTCCTCATCGTCGCGGCAAAGAACCACGCCTGCGCTTCCCAGCAGCGTGGCCGCGATCAGCGCGCCGACCACGATAGGAGCAGCCCCGCATGTCCCCTGCATGCCCGCGACGAGCGCGGCCGTGGGACCAAGGCAGCCAAGCATCAATGCGACGGCGGCAACGGCAATATCTCGAGCATTCACAAGACCACTTCCTCCAAGAGAAAGACCTTATTTCTCAAGAACCAGTGTGCCCCGCATCCATACGCCCAGCGTACCGCCACGGTAAGGGCTCTGTTAACTCAAACGCATACATAGAACGGACGTCCTTACGTTGCCCTAAAGCTCGGTAAAGACGCCCGTCCGCCAAATATCCGTGATGCAGAAAAATTACCAACCGGTGTAGTAATCGGTGGTTCCGGCAGCGCAGCCGGAGTCATAGACCTTGCAATCACCCTTGGAGCCCGTAAAGGTCGAGCCCTGGGCCATATCGCCCGCGGCAACAACGTAATAGCCGTCGGAATCGCGCCAGAAGCCCTCAGAATCCTGAGTCCATTCGCCCGTGCGATAGTGATAAAGCACATTGCTGCTGTAATAGGTCTCGCGGCGACCGTTGTAGTTATTGACACCCGCAGAGCGCGTCAGGCCCGATCCGTTCGCGTAGGACGCGGCAGACGCGTAGGACGGAGTGTAACCGGCGTTGTAGTACGAAGCCTGGGCGGCCTCGGCAGCCTCCGCCTCGGCGGCAGCAACCTCGAGCGCTTCGCGCTTGGCATCCTCAAGTGCAGTGCGCAGCTCATCGAGCTCGGTCGACTTCGCGTCGACCTCCTCCATCGTCAAAAGACTGCCCGCACCGTCGATACAACCCTGCAGTACAGCGCGCTCGTCATCGGTGGCATAGTCACCGTACATGTTCATGATGATCTGAGCACGCATCTCAAGGGAATCGCGCTTGGCCTCCATCGAGGCGTTCCACTCCTGCATGGAGCCAAAGCCGTCGCTGCGATAGTCGACGGGCTGCACCAGCGTCGCCTCGGACGGCGCGGATCCGACCGTGTCGGATAGTGTTGCCGCGTGGGCATCAGTTGCACCGGCGCCCGCCAAAAGTGCCACGATCAGAGCGGCGGAAAGGGCGGCGGCTTTCGGTTTTCGTGAATCGATCCTCATGTAGCTGGAAACCTCCGTAGTGCGTTTTTGCTGCGTTTGAGCTGCGTGTGATTCGATCGCGCTGCATAGTACCCCGAGCAAATCGTGACCTGCGGTTTTACTCAAAAGGCGCACGTCAATTGCGTAAAACTCACATCCTCTCAACAGGAGTTTTCCACAACTCGAATGCATAAAGCGTGTCAAAAACCCTGTTTTTGCGCCCTCTCTATGCAAAAAAGACGCCTGTGCAACCATTGTTCGCACAGGCGCCTTGAGCAGGCATTTTATGCAGTTATACCTATCGAGTCGCAAGGGGTCCTTGCACAAGTCGCCTTACTCGTCCAGCGCGGCGAAGGCCTGCTTCAGATCCCAAATGATATCCTCGGCGTTCTCGGTACCGATGGAAAGACGGATCGTGGAGGGCGTGATGTTCTGCTCGGCGAGCTCCTCGGCAGAGAGCTGGGAGTGCGTGGTGGTAGCCGGGTGCACGACGAGCGACTTGACGTCGGCCACGTTGGCGAGCAGCGAGAACACCTGCAGATGATCGATGAACTTCCAGGCGGCCTCCTGGCCACCCTTGATCTCAAAGGTAAAGATCGAGGCGCCGCCACGGGGGAAGTACTTCTGATAGAGCTCGTGATCGGGGTGCTCAGACAGGCTCGGGTGGTTCACCTTGGCGACATGGCTGTCGCCAGCCAGGAACTCAACGACCTTCTTGGTGTTCTCGACATGACGGTCAACGCGCAGCGACAGAGTCTCGGTGCCCTGGAGCAGGATCCAAGCGTTGAACGGGCTGATGCAGGCGCCCTCGTCACGCAGCAGGATGGCGCGGACATAGGTTGCGAAGGCGGCGGGACCGGCAGCCTCGGCAAACGAGACGCCATGGTAGGAGGGGTTGGGCTCGGCGATCTGCGCATACTTGCCGCTCGCCTTCCAATCGAAGTTACCGCCGTCGACGATCACGCCGCCCAGCGAGGTGCCGTGGCCGCCGATAAACTTGGTTGCGGAGTGGACGACGATGTTGGCACCATGCTCCAGCGGACGGAACAGATACGGGGTGCCGAAGGTGTTGTCGACGACAACCGGTAAACCGTGCTTCTTGGCGATCTCGGAGATGGCGTCGATGTTGGGGATGTCGGAGTTGGGGTTGCCGAGCGTCTCGAGATAGATGACCGTGGTGTTGTCCTTGATGGCACCCTCGACCTCTTCCAGGTTATGGGCATCGACAAAGGTGGTCTCGACGCCAAACTGGGAGAGCGTATGCTCCAGCAGATTGTAGGAGCCACCGTAGATGGTCTTCTGAGCCACCACGTGGTCACCGGCCTGGGCAAGAGCCTGCAGGGTATAGGTGATGGCAGCAGCACCGGAGGCGACGGCGAGACCTGCCACGCCACCCTCGAGTGCGGCGATACGATCCTCGAAGACGCCCTGGGTGGAGTTGGTCAGACGGCCGTAGATGTTACCGGCGTCGGCAAGACCAAAGCGGTCGGCGGCGTGCTGGGAGTTGCGGAACACATAGCTCGTGGTCTGGTAGATAGGCACGGCGCGGGAGTCGGATGCGGGATCGGCGCTCTCCTGGCCAACGTGAAGCTGCAGGGTATCGAAACCAAAGGTGTGCTCGGGGTTGTTGATGAACTGGCTCATGATGATCTCCTTGATCGAACAAAAGTAAATAAATAAGAGAGAAGTAAGTCGCTGTCTCCTGATCACGCCGACGGGCGCAAACAGGAGCCCGGCATTCGCCTTGGTAAGCAATTCATATGCGGGCCTCCTTTCGCATCCCGGTTCAGTGGTCGGTTTAATTACCTACCGCCTTTGTGTGTTTTGAATAGTACGAGCATTGTTTCGCTCGGTCAATCACTTAAAAGCGCTAACCTGTTATCGGTTTTATAGATAGCAATCGAAAGGACGGCGCCGATGACCCTTCAGCAGCTTCGTTTTCTGATTGCCGTGGCAGAGTCCGGCTCAATCAACGCCGCAGCTCAGCGCCTCTATACCGCTCAGTCCAACATCTCAAACGCCGTCAAAAGCCTGGAGCAGGAACTCCACCTGGAGATCTTTACGCGCTCCAGCCGCGGCGTCACGCTCACCAACGACGGCACCGAGCTTTTGGGCTATGCGCGCCAGGTCGTAGAGCAGGCCGATATGCTCGAGGCCCGCTACGAGGACGGCGGCACCCCGCAAGCCCGCCTCGCCATTTCCGCCCAGCACTACGCCTTTTCGGTCGAGGCCTTTGTCAACGTGGTCGAGCGTTGCCGCGACAGCAAGTTCGAGTTCATCATGCGCGAGACCACCACGTCGCAGATCATCGATGACGTCCGCGCGTTTCGCAGCGACATCGGCATCCTGTATCTGGACGACTTTAACGATCGTGTCCTGCAGAAGGCTTTTGCCGATGCGCGCGCGAGCTTCCATCCCCTATTCGACGCGACGGTCCACGTCTTCGTTAGCGAGCGCCACCCGCTTGCCCGCCGCCCGCAGCTGTCCCTTGCCGACCTCACACCCTATACGCGCTACAGCTTTGAGCAGGGAACCTCAAACTCCTTCTATTACGCCGAGGAACCTTTTAGCTATATCCCTTGCGACCGCAACATACGAATCTCGGACCGCGGAACACTTACTAACTTACTTATCACGTCGAACGGTTACACCCTGTCGACCGGTGTCCTCTCCAATGAAATGCAATGGGGTATGGCATCGATCCCGTTAGCAGACGCCCCAACGATGCACGTAGGCTATATCATGCACGACGAGCGCAAGCCCTCTCCCCTCTTGCAGCAATACCTCGACGAGCTCAACCGCATCATCCATGCCAACTAACTGTCGGAAGACGGGGTAGAAATCGTAGATTGCTAGCCCCCGGCGGACATGGCGCTACAATGGTCACTCACACGAAACGTACCCAACGAAAGGAAGCCCGTGAAGGTCATCATCTATACCGACGGCTCGGCCCGATCAAATCCGGGACGCGGCGGCTACGGCGCCGTACTCAAATACACCAACCCCGCCGGCAAGACCTTCACCTCCGAGCTTTCACGCGGCTACGCCAAGACCACCAACAACCGCATGGAACTCATGGCGGTCATCGTGGCGCTCGAGGCGCTCAACCGCCCCTGCGAGGTCGAGGTCCATTCCGATTCGCAGTACGTCGTCAACGCTTTCAATAAACACTGGATCGACGGCTGGAAAAAGCGCGGGTGGAAAACTGCCAACAAGCAGCCCGTCAAGAACCGCGACCTGTGGGAGCGCCTGCTTGCCGCCAAAAGCAAGCATAAGGTGGAGTTCATCTGGGTTAAGGGGCATGCCGGCCACGAGCTCAACGAGCGCTGCGATGAGCTCGCCACCACGGCGGCCGACGGCAGCAACCTCGATATCGACACCGGCTTTAACGAGAGCGACCTGTAATAGCGTTTTCGCGCAGCTTTATATCCCCACGCGCTACACTCATCCTGTAGACCAAACAACGCAAGGGGGACGTATGCTGCGCATCGCGACCATCGGCACATCCATGATTACCGACGACTTTATCCAGGTCGTCAACGCCAACGACCAAGCCGCGTTTGTGGGCACGCTCTCGCGCGATGCCGAGCGCGGCGCCGCCTTTACCGCCGAACACGGCGGCGAGCGTAACTTCACCGCACTTGACGAGCTTACGGCAGCCGTCGACGTCGACGCCGTCTATATCGGCAGTCCTAACGCACTTCACTACGAGCAGGCCCTTGCCTGCATCGCCGGTGGCAAGCACGTCATCGTCGAGAAACCCTTCTGCGCCACCGAAGCGCAGGCGCTGGAAGTCTTCCGCGCTGCCGAGGCAGCAGGTGTCGTGGCCCTCGAGGCCATGCGTCCCCTCCACGATCCCGCCTTCCACGCCATCGAGGACGCCCTGGGCGAGATCGCCCCCATCCGCCGCGCTTCATTGCGCTTTGGCAAGTATTCCTCGCGCTACAACGAGATTCTCGCGGGACGCGCCACCAATAACTTTGACTGCAATATGGCATCGGGTTCCCTCATGGACATTGGCGTCTACGCCGTCGAGCCCATGGTCGAGATTTTCGGCATGCCCTCCGGCCTTACGAGCATGACTACTCTGCTCGACCCCACCACGCGACAGCTCACGCACGGCCCCATCGACGGCTGCGGTTCCATCCTCGCCAGCTACGGCGGAGGCCGCATCTCCGTCGAGCTCGCGCACTCCAAAATTACGAATGACCTGCTGCCCTCGCAGATCGAAGGCGAGCGTGGCACTATCCAGATCGACCATCTGTCCACGCCCCGCAACGTCCGCATCGACTATCGCGGCGATGTCGTACGCGGCTCGGCGACCGAGGCACCGCGCGAACAGGGCGACAACGGCCGCGTGCTCGACCTGCCCAAATCGAGCAACACTATGGAATACGAACTCACAGACTTTATCACCGCCATCGACGGCATCGATAACGTTAAGGAAGAGATTTGGGAGACCCCGGCGGGACGCCACGAGCTTGGCCACTACCGCGATGTCACGCTCGTCTCACTGCGCATCATGGATGCCGTGCGCCAGCAGGCCGGCATTACCTTCCCGGCCGACGCAGGCAAGCAGGCATAGCGATGGGCCTCTTCGATACGTTCTTCTCCAGCGTCACCGGCGGCAGTCGAGAGCCTCAAAAACCATCAAACGTCGAGCTCGAGCTGCGCCGCAGGCTTACCGTACTCGCAAGCGACGAGGCCACTCAAGACACTCCCCTGCGCTATTTCCTGCGCTGGGCGGGGCAAGTCCAAGGCGTTGGTTTTCGCTTTACCAACACCAACCTCGCACAGGCACGCGCACTCACCGGCTGGGTGCGTAACATGGAAGACAGCTCAGTCGAGATGGAGATACAGGGAGCTCCGGCAAACGTCCTATCTCATCTCGAGGCGCTTCATGCCTCCTACGAGCGCATGGGAACGCGTTTTCGCCTCGTAGACGCCCAGGCCCGAGCCCCACTTGCCAATGAAGACGGTTTCAGTCCTCATTATTAGTATTGTGTGCTAAATACGGTATCATTTACCTACGACCGTTAATAGAAAAGAGGCGAGGCGCATGGCGGTGCAAAGAAGGAATACCAAGCAGCGAAAGCTGGTTCTTGACGCCGTGCGCCAAAGCTATAACCATCCCACCGCCGACGAAATCTACAACGCCGTGCGCGAACAGGATGACAAGATCAGCCGCGGCACGGTCTACCGCAACCTCAATCTCTTGGCAGATGCCGGCGAGATTCTCTCCATCAAGACGCCGGGCGGCAGCCGCTTCGATCGCACGATCGAGCCGCATGCGCATATCATCTGCACCTCGTGCAGCCGCGTCATCGACGTACCGCTCCCCTTCGATGCCCAGCTCGACGCCAAGGCGTCCGAGCAAATCGGCTGGCACGTCACGTCGCACTACACCATCTTCGAGGGTCTCTGCCCCGACTGTAGGTAGATTTCTAGACATGTCCCAAATGTCTACTCAGCAAGTAGACGACGCAGCTCTTCTTCGACCGTGCGCACGTAGCGGACGCGGTCGTTAATGCCACGCATAGAGGGGTTGCAGTTCTCCATTAGATAAGGATGGCCCACGACGTTGAGCATGTCGCGATCGTTTTCGTTATCGCCAAACGCCATCATCTCATCGGGCGAAATACCCAGGGCACGACCGTAATCGGCAAGCGCGGAGCCCTTGCCCGAACCGAAACCGATAAAGTCCGTCCATTCGGTTCCCGACGTCATCACGTCAACACGGTCGCTAAAGAGGCGCTCGAAATACTCCAGGGCCGCCGGCTGATCCACCTCGGGCGTCTGGAAGGCAATCTTAATGACGTCCTCGTCGATGTCCTCGGGGCGGTCGACCACCGCCACATCGCAGTGGACCTCATAGCGCAAATGATCGACGAATGCATCGTTGCCGCTCATGGTGTAGAGGTGTCCCTCACATGAAAGGGTCACGTCGGCATGGGGATACGCAACCACGGCATTCGCGATATCCATAGCAAGGCTACGCTCCATGGAACGCTTGACAACGGCACGCCCCCCGCTCATCACCAGGGCTCCGTTTTCGCATACATAGGCGAGCTCATCGGCCACCGGGGCAAACAGGTAGCGCAAGCTCGCATATTGACGGCCGCTCGCCGGCATAAACACGATACCGCGACGATGCAGCTCATCGATGAGCTCAAAGGCCTCGGAACGCGGCTCGCGCTCCCCCGGATGCAGCAACGTGCCGTCCAAATCGCATGCAATCAGCTTGATTCCTTCAAGACCCATATGCTTTCCCCCACAGCATCTCATCAACAGAAAGACGGACTTTGAATAGTTGCCTCTCAAAGTCCGTCTTACTTATACGCACGTTAACCGCGCGCCTTCTTTACGATCGTAAAGTCTGGAGCCATACTCACAACGGCATCCGCCGCACTCGACGCAAAGCGCCGGTCCGAATCGAGTTCACGGATAACCCTCGAGAGCCGAACGCCCTCGACGCCCCGGAGCATGCGGCCCAAAACAGGCTGCACCGGCGTATACATGCGCACGGTATGCTCGTCCGAATCGCCTCGGAAAAGCGGCGCATGCATATTGCCGATCTCCCAGCACGCATGCGCGAGCGCAATCGGGTCCATGCGGTCAACTTCGACCAAATAAACCTCGGCGCTGCGCAGGCGCACGACAACCGCCACGGGCACCACGCCCGAACGGTCAATGGCGAGCACGTCGCCGTCGGCAAGACGACCGCCGTCGGCAGTATCCAGCCGAACATCGACCGTGCGCCCCAGCTCCGTCACGCCCACAAACGCGCATACATCAGCCTGGTCCCAATCGAACAGCAGATCGTCAACTTCAAAGACGCCGCCCAGCTTCCGGCGAAGCAGGAGTTCATAGGACGGATCGTTGAGATTTCCCAAGCATGTCGTCGAAACCAAGCGTTCAGGCATACTCTAACCCTCGACCTCGACGAGCTCGATATCAAAGTTGAGGTCCTTGCCGGCCAGCTCGTGGTTGGCGTCGAGCGTCACAGCCTCGGGCGTTACGTCGATGACCACGGCGGGAACGGGCATACCGCTCGGCGTGGACAGGAAAAGCTTCATGCCCTTCTCGATCTGCTCGATGTTGGGAACCTGTTCGGCCGGGAAGGTAATAACCATCTCGGGATTGTGCTCGCCGTAGGCATCGGCAGCAGGAATGTGCACGGTCTTCTTCTCGCCCACCTGCATGTCGACAACAGCGGCGTCGAAGCCCTTGATCATCTGACCGGCGCCGCAGGTGAACTCCAGCGGCTCGCCGCGATCGTAGGAGCTATCGAACTGCGTGCCGTCATCGAGCGTGCCACGATAATGGGTCTTGACCTTCTTGCCCTGGTTGGACATGGTAACCTCCGTGATAAGGGCGGCGCACAACGCGGGCCGCCGTGAACATATGGCGCTAACTATACCCTAGTCATACAATTCAATGACAGTTTGCAAAGAAACGCTGCAACCGGAGGAACCATGGCATATCCCGTATTTGACCTACACTGCGACACCGCCGACCGAATCGGCTGGGCCACGCTCGATCTCGACCTGCGCTTTACCGCCGGCACCGACGGTTATTTCCCTGGCGACGAAACGCATCCGCAAGATTTCGACCTCATCGAGGGCAACGCCTGCGCCATCTCGCTCGCAAAGATCGGCAACACGCCGTGGGCACAGTGCTTCGCCACGTTTGTCCCCGACGAGATTCCCACCGCCCACGCCGCGCGCTTCCAGGCGCAGATCATGGCGCACATGAGCGGCCAGGCAATGCTCAACCACGACCGCATGGTCAACGTACGCAGCGCGGCAGACATTCGCCCTGCGCTCAAAGATGGCAAGGTCGCCTGCATCCACACCATCGAAAACGCCACGTTCTTTGCCGAGGACCCCGCGCTGATCGAGGTGCTCAAGAGCTTGGGCGTACTCATGTCATCACTCAGCTGGAACGCGCAGGGACCGCTCGCGAGCGGCCACGACACCCACGCCGGCCTCACCGCCGCCGGCATCGAGGCGCTTACGCAGATGGAGCACGCCGGCATGGTGCTCGACGTCTCCCACCTCAACGATGAGTGCTTTGACGAGGTTGTCGCCCACGCCACGCGCCCCTTCGTCGCCAGCCACTCCAACTCCCGCGCAGTTTGCGGCGTTAAGCGCAACCTTACCGACGACCAGTTCCGCACCATTCGCGACATGGGTGGCATCGTCGGCCTCAACTACTGCAGCGAGTTCCTATCCAACGACGCAACCGACAAGACAGCCGCAGACGTCACCTTCGACCAGCTGGCGGCACATATCGAGCACTGGCTTGACCTGGGTGGCGAAAATGTCATCGCGCTCGGCGGCGACTGGGACGGTGCCGCGGTGCCCGCTTTCCTCTCCGACGCCAGCATGATGCCCGAGTTCCAGAACATGCTTTCCAAGCATTTTGGCAAGACCGTGATGCAAAAGCTCTGCAGCGACAACGCGCTTGCCTTCTTCGAGCGTTATTAATTTCACATCCCTTGAGCGGGCCGGCATGCCGAACGGTCGGCATGCCGGCCCGTCCCCAATCTGAAGGACCGCTTTTGACGCAGCAGTTTACGATTACCGTATCCCGACCGGATGGGACGCCCATCTCCGTCGTCGTTACCAAAAAGCGCGTCAAAAACTTCAACCTACGCGTCACATCGAGCGGTGAGGTCCACGCCAGCGCACCGCTCGGCGCCAGCCGCGAGCGCATCGAGGCATTTGTGAAGCGCAACAGCACCTGGATTGTCAGCCGACTTGCCAAGCGCGAGCAACATCAGGCGACGGCGCGAGAGCCGCTCAGCACCTCGTCCGTCATTGCACTTTGGGGCAAGCCCATCACGGTACAGGATGCACTCGATCACAACTTTGCATCACCCGCGCCGCGGCCCAAGCAGGCCACCTTCGCAAGCTTTATGGGTACCGACGAGCCAAGTGGGTGCACGCAGGCAAAGCAGCGCACAGCCCTCGACGGCCTAACGCCCAAAGAACTCCAGACCCACATCGACCAGCTCTATACGTCCGAAGTCACTTCGGCGCTACGCGATATTGTGCACGCATACGAAATCGCAATGGGCGTCGCCGTTTCCCGCGTTTCCGTACGCAGCATGAAAACGCGTTGGGGCTCATGCACGCCCAAATCCGGCGCCGTTCGCATCGCACGAGAACTTGCCGCCTATCCCGTCGAATGCCTCGACATGGTTGTCGCCCACGAGCTCGTCCACTTGCTCGAGCCAAGCCACAATCAGCGGTTTCACGCCCTGCTCGACACGTACTGCCCCAACAATAGAGCGCTGTCGCAGCGGCTCAAGCAGCCACCCATAGAGACGTATTAGAACCGGTTAGCGCACACGCTCGATCTCGACGCCACAGCTTGCCAAGGGCAGGCCAACAGGCGCCCACGGCTTATCGAGCTTGATGCGCACACCAAGCAGCGAGGGATAACGACGCAGCAGCATCTGGGCCGTACCTTCAGCTGCCGCCTCGATGAGCTTAAACGTATGCTCGCGCAGATAGCCATCGACATCGTGGCACACCGAGCCGTAGTCAATCGAGGCGTCCAAGTTATCGTGCTCTCCCGCTGCACGCAGGTCAGCATAGAGCACCAAGGACACGATGAATTTCTGGCCCAGCGCGTTCTCTTCGGGATACACGCCGTGGTTAGCAAAAACCTCAAGACCTTCAACGGTGATGCGGTCGGCATGGCGCAGATCGTCATAGTTCACGTGGGGCACCGCCGTTGCGGTGGATATTTCGCCCCTTCCACGGCGGGCGAGCTCGGCGCCTTCAGTCTTGGTTGCATTCTCGGGCAGTTTCTTGTTGCTCATCGCGATCGTCTCCTTCGTTTAGAACCCCGACCGCGCAACTAACTACACGCGAATCGACAGGTTCTTTTTATCATCGCTCCAGTTGCAAGCATTGCGCGCAGGGCATGCAAAGCAGGCGCGCGACGCTTTGTCGGCCGCATAGAGCAGACGCTCAAGCGGTTGGCTGTTCACGCGCAGCTTTCGATGGCCCAGAATGGCCGTCTTAATGGCTGCGGCATCGGCCGGCTCAAACGCCACGTCATCGGGCATGCCGCCGAGAATTGCATCAGCGACGCGTTCGCTTGCAACATCATGGGATATACCCGATTCATACTGTTCATCTTTGCCGATATCGTGAAGAAGTGCCGTGGCGTAGATGACCTCGCGGTCAAATTCGAGCTGTTCCTCGAGATTCTTGATCCACATAATGCGAGCGACATCGAGCAGATGGTCAATACCGTGACGGCAGAAGATGCGCCCCGATTCCAACTGTGCAATGTTGCCCAGGTGCCGCCGGAACAGCCCGTTGGCACAAATGTAATCAATGCGAGGCATGGCACCAAAGGGAGTCAGGCCCGAAGCCATAAAGCCGCGACGCGGCGTCCCCTCATCGGTTTTCGATGTAAAGTCGTTGACGACCCTCATGGTTAGCGGCCCAGCATCCTAAAGAACCGCTCCTCGAGCGCGGGATCGGTCTCGAAGACGCCGCGGCGAGCGAGCGTCACGGTCTTGGTGCCGGGCTTCTGCACGCCGCGCATGGTCATGCACATATGCTCAGCCTCCATGAGCACAATCGCTCCCTGGGGAGCGAGATAATCCATGAGAGCGTCGGCAACCTGCGCACACAGCTGCTCCTGCAGCTGCAGACGACGGGCATAAACCTCAACCGTGCGGGCGAGCTTGGAAAGCCCAGCCACCCGACCGTTAGGGATATAACCAATGGCGGCCTTGCCATAAAACGGCAACAGATGATGTTCACACAGCGAGTAGAACGTGATGTCGCGCTCGATAACCAAATCGTTCGAAGCGACGGCAAAGGTTTTGGACAGGTGTTCCTCGGCACTCTGGTCCATACCGCCGGCGATCTCACCATACATACGGGCAACGCGCGCCGGGGTCTCCAGCAGGCCCTCACGAGTTGGGTCCTCGCCTATGCCCTCAAGCAACAGCTTAATGGCGGCCTCGACTTTTTCCTGATCGACCATCTGGACCTCACTTTTCCGATTTCACGTTCGCGCTATGGTACCACGCCCTTCGGCATCGACCACAAGCTACATAGTATGGGTCGAATAGACCGGATCATCATGCCAAAGTTCAACCGCATCACAAAGCGCAACGCCCTCGCGCTCAGCACGAGCGCGCGTGGCATTCATATCAATCACGCGCTGGTTACTCGAGCCCCTAAAGCGCAATGAGATATCGTACAGATCCTGAACAAACGGGCCATCCACCAACATATCGAGGCAGGCAAGGATACGGTCCGTCGCCTCGGTATGGTGACGACCACCCGGCATAAGCTCCTCGAGCACGTCGCCGGTAAAACACCAAATGGTTTTTCCTGACCCCGCAGGATACGCGGCACGAACACGCTCGACAAACTCAACGAGCCCCGCCTGATTCTCGGGCTCCATAGGCTCGCCGCCCAGAATCGTCAGGCCGTCAATAAAGGGATGATCGAGGCTCTCGATAATCTTGTCCTCGACGGCACGATCGAACGGCTCGCCCGCAGCAAAGTCCCACGCGACAGAGTTAAAGCAGTTCTTGCACCCACGACGGCACCCGCTCACAAACAGAGAAGTACGAACGCCTTCTCCATCAGCAATGTCGAAATACTTTATGTTCGCGTAGTTCATAGGTAACTCTCCCGGGAGGCCGGGACATATCATCCCGTCCTCAAACATTCTCGGCCTTCGGCCTGCGAAACTGCGGGCGGGACGATATGTCCCGGCCTCATGCAAAGGGTAACTCAATGAACGAAGCGAACATCGAGTATAGGGTTCGAGGTCTAATAAAAACTTTGTTGCAGCTCAACCGTCATCGCAAGCAAAGCGTTGCTGCAAGTCAACTCATTTCCGCTAAGAACTTCGAGGAGCGAGCAGGCCGCATGCTACATCTCAACTACGTCAACTTGGCTGAGCCGAGAGGGCCGCTTGGGCTTTTGCTCGATATGAGTTCCGCACGCAAAGAAGGCCACTTAATGTGGCCTTCGTCTTGCGCAGGACTGTCCGAAATAGCGAGCAAATGCCCAAGCGGCCCTCCCGGCTCAGCCCCGGAGCGGTATTAGAGATGCAGCACGCGGTCGCGGATCTCCTCGGTTCGGCCCTGGTTCCAGAATTGGGTACCGATGTAGCCGCACGTACGACGGGCGACATTCATCTTCTCCTGGTCACGATTGCCGCAATTGGGGCACTCCCACACCAGCTTGCCGTCATCCTCGACAATCTTGATCTCGCCGTCGTAACCGCACACCTGGCAATAATCGCTCTTGGTGTTGAGCTCGGCGTACATGATGTTGTCGTAGATGTACTGCATCACGCGGATGACAGCCTTGAGGTTGTCCTGCATGTTGGGAACCTCGACGTAGGAGATGGCACCGCCCGGCGAAAGCTGCTGGAACATACCCTCGAACTTGAGCTTGTCGAATGCGTCGATCTCCTCGGACACGTGGACGTGGTAGCTGTTGGTGATGTAGCCCTTGTCCGTCACGCCCGGGATGATGCCAAAACGACGCTGCAGGCACTTGGCGAACTTGTAGGTCGTCGACTCAAGCGGGGTACCGTACAGCGAGAAGTCAATATCGCTTTCGGCCTTCCACTCCGCGCACTTGTCGTTCATGCGCTGCATGACGGCCATGGCAAAGGGCGTGCCCTCCTTCTCGGTGTGGCTGTGGCCCGTCATGTACTTGACGCACTCGTACAGGCCGGCATAACCCAGACTAATGGTGGAGTAACCGCCCACGAGCAGCTTGTCGATCGTCTCGCCCTTCTTCAGGCGGGCGAGGGCGCCGTACTGCCAAAGAATCGGTGCGGCATCCGAAAGCGTACCCATCAGACGCTCATGACGGCACAGCAGGGCGCGGTGGCACAGCTCAAGGCGCTCGTCGAAGATCTTCCAGAACTTGTCCATGTCCTGATGCGAGCTCAGCGCGACATCGGGCAGGTTGATGGTCACAACGCCCTGGTTAAAGCGACCGTAGTACTTGGGCTTGTTCGGGTCATAGTTCAGCGCGTTGGCCACGTTGTTAAATCCGTTACCGGAGCGGTCGGGCGTCAGGAAGCTGCGGCAACCCATGCAGGTATAGCAGTCGCCGTTGCCCGCGGTCTCGCCCTTCGACAGCTTGAGCTCGCGCATCTTCTTCTCGGAGATGTAGTCGGGCACCATGCGCTTGGCGGTGCACTTAGCAGCCAGCTGGGTCAGGTAGAAGTACGGGGAATTCTCGTGAACGTTATCGTCCTCGAGTACATAGATGAGCTTGGGGAATGCCGGGGTAATCCACACGCCGGCCTCGTTCTTAACGCCCTCGTAGCGCTGGCGAAGCGTCTCCTCCACGATCATGGCAAGGTCGTGCTTCTCCTGAGGCGTACGGGCCTCGTTAAGATACATGAAGACCGTCACGAACGGCGCCTGGCCGTTGGTGGTCATAAGGGTCACGACCTGATACTGAATCGTCTGAACGCCGCGACGGATCTCGTCACGCAGGCGGTCCTCAACGACCTCGCGGACCTTTTCGGGAGATGCGGAAACGCCGAGCTCCTCGAGCTCGCGGGCGACCTCGCCGCGAATCTTTTGACGGCTCACCTCGACGAACGGGGCAAGATGGGTCAGCGAAATCGACTGGCCACCGTACTGAGAGGAAGCAACCTGGGCGATGATCTGCGTCGCGATGTTGCAGGCGGTCGAGAAGCTGTGCGGCTTCTCAATCAGCGTACCCGAGATAACAGTGCCGTTCTGGAGCATGTCCTCCAGGTTCACCAGATCGCAGTTGTGCATGTGCTGGGCAAAGTAATCCGAATCGTGGAAATGGATCAGGCCCTCATTATGGGCATCCACGATCTCCTGGGGCAGCAGCACGCGCTGGGTCAGGTCCTTGGAGATCTCGCCGGCCATATAGTCGCGCTGAACGGAGTTGACGGTCGGGTTCTTGTTGGAGTTCTCCTGCTTAACCTCTTCGTTATTGCACTCAATCAACGACAGAATCTTGTCATCGGTCGTGTTCTTCTGGCGCTTCAGGCTCTGAACATAGCGATAGATGATGTAGTGGCGGGCAACCTCGTAGCAGTCGAGACGCATGATCTCGTCCTCGACCAAATCCTGAATCTCCTCGACCGAAACAGTGTGGCCCGCGTTCTCGCATGCCTCGGCGACGTTTTGCGCCGCATAAACCACCTGGCGGTCGGTAAGACGAGAGCTCTCCTCGACCTCCAAGTTTGCGGCGCGGATGGCATTGACGATCTTATCGATGTCAAAGACAACCTCGGTGCCGCTGCGCTTGATGATCTTCATCCTCTTGCCTCTTTCGCGTCGTAGCCTCATTGCGCTTCAGAGCCAAACGATGCCCGGCAGGGCTTGCCCCTGTCTTGCGGCGCCGTCGCGCAATCTGTGTTCTCGATAAACCATAAGTCCTCATGCGGACAATCCTCGCGGCCGATCAAGCGGCTCAAAGGCGTGTCCAAATGGGACGAATAAGGTCTTCGTTCTCTGTCCGCCATCTATCATACGACAAAGACGCATCTATATCCTGTATTCTTTTTTTAGTTCAAACACAACATATAGTGTTTCAGCAGGTCAAAGCAATTAGTCATTTTGCAGACGCATTATAAATGAGGGGTATTTGACAAGTCGGTAAAACGTTACCAACACGGCTACCTGCATGGCAGTTATAAAACCCCCTTAGTCAAGCCGCTGACAAATCCTACTAAAACCAAGCCACTCACGCCAAAAGAATCCAAAAGTTTATGCTTGACCAACATGTTGCGGTCACGATCGGCCAGGACGTATGCAATCTGCCGGCACCCCTACGGGATGCGAAGACCATTGTGTACAGGCCTTGGATCAATATTTGGTGGTTTATTTGCCGGCATGCTTGGCGGTATAAAACAAAACAGCCCAGAGACATAGCCTCTGAGCTGCGAACATTTGGTGGGCGTTAGAAGATTTGAACTTCTGACCTCTTCCGTGTCAGGGAAGCGCTCTCCCCCTGAGCTAAACGCCCAAATGGAGCGGACAACGGGGCTCGAACCCGCGACCCCAACCTTGGCAAGGTTGTGCTCTACCAACTGAGCCATGTCCGCCTGCGAGGATTTAATATACGGGATGATCCACCCAAATGCAAGAACTTTTTTTAAAAAGTTTTGCGACGCCCTCGCGAACCTCGCGAGGGCGTCAGCCACCACGGAAGGCGCAGGCAAACGCAAACTCGCCGCAAGAGGCCACTACATCTCGCCGAGCATGATCCAGGCAGAGCTGTCCTGCGTGAGCCTGCCGTCTGCAAGCGGTGATGAGGTGAGCAGGACCCTGCCCGCCGGCAGCTCCACAGGTGCTGCACCGAAGTTCGTCACACACGCCCAGCCGTTATCGCGGCGATAGGCGATGACGCCGCCCTCAGCGCCCTCGGCACCATCCGCAAGACCGGTGCGCCCGTCAAGATCGAGCCACGCAAGATCGTTGGCGCACCCGCGCAGCTTGCGCCGCAGCCAGAGGGCGTCACGATAGAGCGCAAGCATCGATGTCGGGTCCACTTCTTCCCTATCGGCAGCATAATCGGAAAACCATGCAGGCTGCGGCAGATGGGGCGCCGCATCGGCGTCTGCCGGCGAAAACCCAAACGATCCGCCATGCGCGGGATCGTCCGCCGCCACCCACGGCAGGGGCACACGACAGCCGTCGCGCCCCTTCTCACGCTTCGGTCCGTGCGTATTGGTCGCAGTAGGGTCTTCGAGTGCAGCCCACGGGATATCAGCCACCTCAAAAAGGCCGAGCTCCTCGCCCTGATACACGTATGCCGAGCCCGGAAGCGCCAGTTCAAGCAAAAGGGCCGCCCGCGCGCGGCGCTCGCCGAGTTCACGGTCCTCGTCATAAGACGACCCGTCACGTAAGAGCCAGTCGAGCGCAATCTGGTGGTAGCGCGTCGCCTTGATTTGCGGCAGGGCATAGCGTGTCGCCACGCGCGGCACGTCGTGGTTGGAGAGTACCCAAGTCGAGGCGGAATCGGATTCGACGGCTGCCTTCAAGCCCTTCTCGATTGCAGTGTGCATGTCATCATAGGTCCAAGCGGCCTTGGCAAACTCAAAGTTGAATGTCTGGCCAAGCTCGCTGGGACGCGCGTAGAGATACTGGCGCTCGGGCAGCACCCACGCCTCGGCAACGGCACTGCGCGGCGGATTATAGCGGTCGAACACGCGGCGCCACTCGCGATAGATCTCGTGGACCTCGTTGCGGTCCCACAGCGGATGGGTGCCGTCGTCAACCATGTCATCGCCCTCGGCGAGATGCCACCGGTCGAGGTCATCGCGGTCGAGATCCTTGGCGAGACCCTGCGCCACATCAATGCGAAAGCCATCGACGCCTCGATCGCTCCAAAACGCCAGGACGTCGCAAAAGAGCGCGTGAACCTCAGGGCATGACCAGTCAAAGTCCGGCTGCTCGGGCGTAAACATGTGCAGATACCACTGACCGTCCGCAACACGCGTCCATGCGGGGCCGCCAAAGTTGGCATTCCAATTGGTGGGAGGCAGCTCGCCATGCTCGCCGCGACCATCGCGGAAGATATAACGGGCGCGCTCGGGCGATCCGGGGCCGGCGGCAAGAGCGGCTTTGAACCAGGGGTGCTGGCTGGATGAATGGTTGGGCACGATGTCGACGATGACCTTGATGCCGCGCGCGTGAGCCGCAGCGATCATATCATCGAAGTCGTCAAGCGAGCCGAGACGTGGATCGACATCGCAGTAGTCCGCCACATCATAGCCACCATCGACAAGAGGCGATGGGTAAAACGGGCTCAGCCAGATGGCCTCGATACCCAGCCGCTCAAGATAGTCCATCTGCTGGGTAATGCCCGCGATATCGCCCAGACCCGAACCAGTCGAATCCTTAAACGAGCGCGGGTAGATCTGATAGATCGCGGCATCGGACATCCATGAACGCGAAGAAGACTTTTCTGTAACCATGGGGCGTGCCTCCCTTGCAACGAGGTTTTGTGAGATGCCCACGATGATACGCCCAAAGCTGACATTCGCAGCAAACAACGCCACAGCCACGACCCAAAACGCTCGCTCCCTCTCGGGTTCAAGCCTCCTGGGACGAATCGACCGATTAGTGAAAAGAACGGAAGACCCACTTTCCCGGCCACGACAGCGAGCGGGCTCCGGGTGCCCCAGGTTGCCGCGAAAGAGGAGGGAAGCGTACTTTATGTACGCGACCGACGATTGAGGGGCAAGATGGGGTGTCCGGGGCCCGCGCAGCGTCAATCAGAACCACCCTTAAATAGGGTGGTTTGCTCTTAGGGTATAACCCACGGGCCCCGGGCTCGCGTCTAAAGGC